>JBFWOC010000002.1:0-167307 GCA_050250735.1 Hyphomonadaceae bacterium | reverse complement strand
GCTTCGAAGGCAATGACTTTTTGCCGCTGATCTCGGTCAATGGCGAACCGGCGAACGAATCTTTTTCCGGGCAAATGGCGCCGACGCCATACCTAGAAGCCTGCCCGTACTTGATCGATGTGCTTGCCAGCTTCGGCGCTTCGCTCGGGCGGACGCGGCTGATGCGGCTCTCCGGAGGCGCCGAAGTCACGCCCCATGTCGATGTGCATTACTACTGGCGCGACCGCATGCGCATTCACGTGCCGATCGTGACGCAGCCGAGCGTGACCTTCTATTGCGGCAACCTCTCGGTGAATATGGCGCCCGGCGAATGCTGGATCTTCGATACTTTTGCGCGCCATCGCGTCGTCAATGACGCCACGCGCAAACGCATTCATCTCGTCGCCGACACCGTGGGCGGAGAGGGCTTCTGGAGCCTTGCCACGTCAGGGCAATTGCCGGAGAGCCCGATCACGGGCTGGAAGCCGCGCATGTTCGAGCCGGCGGGCGTCACGATCGATCAGTTGGAATACGAGAGCCAAAATACGCCGACGGTGATGACGCCCTGGGAGATTCAGGGCCATGTCGACTTCCTGTTCCGCGAATCTCAGCAGGACCACCCGAACTTCGCGCGTGTGGCGCAGGCGGCGGCGCACTTCACCCACGTCTGGCGTTCGCTCTGGTCCACATTCGGCGATGCGAAAACAGGTTGGCCGCGCTATCGCAAGGCGCTCGACGCATTCGCAGGCCAGCTGCGTTTCGCCGGCGCCAAGGACGTCAAGCTGCGCAACGGCTCCGACTTGTTGGCCACGCTGACCGCGCTCGTCGTCACGCCGGCGCTCGCCGACAAGCAGGACGAAAGCACGGGCGAAACGCGGGAGAATGTCGATGGGGCTCCCTCGCCCATCGCCGCTCCTGCCATCGTCAACGGCGGCGATCCGCGCTTCGACAAGCCGATCTTCATCGTCAACCCGCCGCGCTCGGGTTCGTCGCTGCTGTTCGAAACTTTGGCGCAGGCGGCAAACGTCTACACTGTCGGCGGCGAAAGCCACGGCATCATTGAAGGCGTGCGCGGGCTTGGTCTTGCCGCAGGCAATTACGACTCGAACTGCCTCGACGAACGGCAGGCGACGCCGGAAATCGTCCAGGTGCTGCGCGAGCGCTTCGATCAGCAACTGCGTGACCGCAGCGGCGCCCGCCCGCCCGGCGGGCGCATCCGCATGCTGGAAAAGACGCCGAAGAACGCCTTGCGCATTCCGTTCCTGGCGAAAGTCTTCCCCGAAGCGCGTTTCATCTATCTCCATCGCGATCCACGCCAAGTTCTCTCTTCGATGATGGAGGGATGGGAGTCCGGCCGCTTCGTCATGTACCGCAACCTGCCGGGTTGGACCGGCGAGCGCGACTGGTCGTTCCTGCTCACGCCGGGCTGGCGCGACCTCGCCGGCGAACCGCTCGAGCGGATCGTCGCGTCGCAATGGGCGTCGGCCACCACGATCATGCTGGACGCCATCGATGCGCTGCCGGCCGATCGCGTCGTCCGCACGCGCTACGACGCGTTGCTCGCCGATGCGAACGCAGAGATCACGAGGCTCTGCGCAGCGATGGACCTTGTCTGGGATCGCCGGCTGGAGGGCGAACTGCCGTTGGCGCGGCACACGGTTTCGAAACCCGACCATGACAAGTGGCGCGTCCGGGCCGATGAAATCGAAGCGGTTTGGCCTTCGATCGCCGCCGTGGCCGAACGCGCCGAACGCGCGGCGGCGCGCTGAGCCATGACCGCCACCCCGGTTCTGCTCCAGGAGGCGATGCAATCGATGCGCGCAGAGCCGGCGCGGGCGGCTGCATTGTGCCGCGCGCTGCTGCAGAACGAACCGAACAACATCGACGCGCGGCTGCTGCTGAGCGAAGCGCTCCGGCTCTCCGGCGATCTTCCGGCCGCGCACGCGGCAATCGTTCCGGTCGCGGCCGCGCATCCGCGCCTGTTCGGCGCTCAACGCCAGTTGGGGATCATACTCGCTGCGATGCGGTCGCCAGTACCCGCCACGCTGGCGCTGCGCGCCGCGGCGGAGGTCAACCCCGGCCATCCGACGATCTGGCGCGACCTCGCCGATCAACTGGCGCTCTGCGGCGACGCCAAAGGCGCGCGCGCGGCTTACCTCCGTCACGCGCTGTCGCCGACGATGGAGCCTCGCCTGGCGGGTGCGGGCGCGGCATTGCGGGCGGGCGAGATTGAAGCGGCGGCGAAGACGCTCGAAGCGTTTTTGACCGAGCACCCCAACGACGTGAACGGGTTGCGCATGATCGCCGAAGCGCATGCACGGCTCGGGCGCTATGCGGAATCCGAAGCGGCGCTGCGCCGCGTCATCGCGTTGGCGCCGGAGTTTGCTCCCGCGCGCCACGAGCTGGGGCAGATGCTGATAAGCCTCGGCCGCGTCGATGACGCGCTCAGTGAAGCGCGCAATCTGCTGCAGCTGGATCCCCGCAATGTGGGTTCGCAGCGTCTGCTGGCTTCCGCGCTCAACGCCCGCGGCGATTATGGCGAAGCGTTGGAAATCTATCAGCGGCTCGTCGCTGACGATCCCAGCCGTGCAGCGACCTGGACCACGATCGGCCATGTGCTGAAAACCATGGGCCGCACCGAAGCGGGGGTCGAGGCGTACCGGAAGAGCATCGCGCTCGCGCCGCAGCAGGGCGACGCCTATTGGGGGCTGGCGAATCTGAAGACGGTGCGCCTCAGTGACCAGGACGTGCAGCAATTGCGCGCTCAGCTCGATCGCGCCGATCTCACTCCGCAAGACCGCGTGAACATGTTCTTCACGCTCGGCAAGGCGCTGGAGCAGCGAAACGACGTCGAAGGCGCATTCAACGCCTACGCCGCCGGCGCCAAGCTGCGCGGCAGTTACGACAGGCATGACGCCGGCGCCGTCACGGCCTTTGTCGACGCCTGTGTGCGGCTGCAGGATTCGCGTTTCTTCGCCGATCGCGCCGGCGGCGGCGAAACTGCGCCTGATCCGATTTTCATCATCGGCCTGCCGCGGTCCGGATCGACCTTGGTGGAGCAGATTCTCGCCTCGCACTCGCTGGTCGAAGGCACGATGGAGCTTCTCGATTTGCAGAACCTTGCGCGCGGACTGGGCGCGGGGCTTGATGCGCTCGAAGCATTGGCCGCTCTCGACGCTGAAGCCCGCGCCGCGCTTGGGCGAAGCTATCTCGACAGCACGCGCTCGCGCCGCAAACTCGATCGTCCGTTCTTCATCGACAAGATGCCTAACAACTGGATGCATGTCGGTTTGATCCAGCTCGTCTTGCCCAATGCGAAGATTGTCGATGCGCGCCGCCACCCGATGGCGTGCGGCTGGTCCTGCTTCCGGCAGCATTTTCCGCTTGGCCAGGCGTTCAGCTACGATCTCGCCGACATCGGCCGTTACTATGCCGATTATGTGCGGCTGATGGCCCATTACGACGGCGTGCTGCCCGGACGCGTGCACCGGGTAATCCACGAGCATCTCGTCGCCGATCCGGAGACGCAGATCCGGGCGCTGCTCGATCATTGCGGCTTGCCGTTCGAAGCCCAGTGCCTGCGCCCGCACGAGACCAAGCGGCCCGTCCACACCGCCAGCGCCGAACAAGTGCGCCAGCCGATCAGCGCCAAGGGCCTCGAAGAGTGGCGCGCCTTCGAGCCTCATCTCGGCGAGCTGCGCGACGCGCTGGGCGCGGTGCTCGACGCCTACCCGGCTGGACCGAAATGATGCGCTACCGCTAGGGCGGGCACGTGCGCAATGTGGCGTCGATATAGTCGAGCGCGCGGCGGCGATCGGCGCGGGTGAACTCGACGACGCGGGCGCCAGTCTCGGTCTCGACCACGACGATCCCGGCATAGCGTGAGCGGCGGTCGAAGCCGGCGGCGACGGCGCGGCGCATGTTGCTGGCGAGCAATTGGACGCCGGCGAAGCGCTCGATGCGGGCGATCAGGTAGGAGACTTCCTGGTTGGCGTAGCGGCCGTGCGCGTCGCCCACCTCGGTGCGGCGGCCGAACAGCGCATCGGCTTCATCGAAATTGAGGATAACGTCGGTTTGGGCGGCGACGGCGAAGCCGCGCGACAGGTTGCGCTCGGTCTCACCGGCGTAGCGCGACTCGACGGCGGCGAGGCAGGCCGAAAGCTCCGCCGGCGCTTCCTGCGCATGCGCCGCTGCAGCCAGCGCGAGCGCCGAGAGGGCAAGGATGAGACGCATGCGCGAAGTCTACACCGGTTGGATGCGATGGGGAGAGGCTGCATCACGCTTTTGGCCGTCATCCAGCCGGGGCCAAATCGGTTCTGCCTCCGTGCGATTGTGTATAGAATGAAGGCGCTCAGGGAGGCGCCGATGCGCAAACGCGACTTCATCCTCGCCGCCGCCGCGCTGGCCGCATGTTCGCAGCTGGAGCAAAAAGCTGAACCGCCGCTGGCCGGGGCAGCCGACGATCCGGCCGGCGTGATCCGTGCGGTCTATGCTCCATATCTCGCCGAGAGCGACGAGAACTTGCCCGAACTGCAAGAGCGCGCGCCGTGGTCGGCGTCGTTGCGCCCGCTGGTCGAGCGGGCGGCGCGCTTCGAACCGGGAGAGAGCATCGATCCGGACGGGCTGGTGTTCGATCCGTTTCTGAGCGCGCAGGAATGGGGGATCGAGAACAACGATCTCACGGTGACGACCGAGAGCCTCGTGCCCGAGAGCCACGCCGTGGTGCGCGCGCGCTTCAACCGCGACATGGAGGTGGTCTACGATCTGATCTGGGAAAATGGCGGCTGGCGCATCGACAATATGCGCAGCGGCGGGGCCGACGACGGCTGGGATCTGCGGCGGATCGTAGAGCGGGAGGCGACGCGGTGAACGTTCTCCCTCCCAAAGGAGGGAGAGGGCTCGGAAATCCATATCAGGATCGAGTTCTGGCCCTTCCTCGAGGTGTACACCGTGACCAGAGGTGGCGCTTGCCTGCCGGTCCAAATAGGATTAAATCCTATCGGAATGCGCACGACCAAACAACTGAGCGTGACTCTGCCGAACGAGATGGCCGCCGAGATCGAGGCGCGGGTGGCGTCGGGCGAATACGCCAGCGAGAGCGAAGTGATCCGTGACGGTTTGCGAGCGCTCAAGGCCCGCGACAAGGCGATCGAAGGCTGGCTGCGCCAGGATGTCGTCGCGGCCTACGATGCGATGAAGGCAAAGCCAGCGCGCGCCCGCACGCCGGCGCAGGTGCGCGACGCATTGGCCGCTGCGCACAAGCGGGCGAGCCGGAAAAAGTGAGCACGCGTCACGGCGTCGTGTTCGCGCCGGAAGCGGAAGCGCAAATCGTGGCGATTTACGACCGCATCGCCGTAGCGGCCTCGCCGGCGATTGCACGGCGCTTCACCGAAGCGATCGTCGCGCGATGCGAAAGCCTCGACCGCATGCCGCGCCGCGGCAAGCCGCGCGACGATCTGCGGCCGGGCTTGCGCACGCTGTCGCTCCGCCGGCGCGTGATGATTGCGTATGCGGTGGAAGGGAAGTTGGTGACGATCCTCGGCGTGTTTTACGGCGGCCAGGATTGGGAGGCGATGCTGGCGGAGGAGTGGAGCGGGGAATGAGTGTGTCATTCGTCCTTCCAGAATAGGCGCCTCTCCCTCCCAAAGGAGGGCGAGGGCTCGCGACGCGATGATCCGGAGCCTGGCGCTCGACGCAGGGTGTGGTGAAATCCGTTTGTGTCCTCATTTTCCGCGGGATGGCGCGTGCTGCGCGTCAGCGACCGCGATGTGCTGAGTGATCCCCGCGCGGTGGCGCGCAGAATACGCGACGCATTGAACCCTCTCCCCCGCGAGGGGGAGGCAGGGTGAGGGGATGGCGCAAACGTTGGTTGCGTTCGCTCGTCAGCTGGTTTGGCGTCCAGTCTTTAAGCTTGCGCGTATTCTGCGCCATCAGCGCTCCACCCTCACCCAACCCTCTCCCTCCCAAAGGAGGGAGAGGGCTCGTGTTAGGCTGCGCGCTGCGCAAGCGCTCGGATGGCAAAATCGCGGACGGCGGCGCTTGCGAACGCAAGATCGCGAGCGCCGAACCTTCCGGTAATAGCAAGCGTGTAGGCCGTGGATGATGTCACTCCGCTTTGACGGCTTGCGGATATCACCGTGCTATGACCGTCGCGATAGTTTTCGATCTCATCCAAACTGAGCTTCGTCGTGAACGGTAAAAAGCCGAGAATGCCGTTCGGCCGAATGGAGACGGTTCCGTTATCGTAGTCGATCAGCAAGTACTCGGCTGTGGCAAGGAACTTGTTGATGGCCAGCGGATAGAGCAGCAGAGCGATCAAGACGATTTCGCCTACGCTCCCGACATAAGTTGGGTCGCTCGCTAAGCCGATAGAGCCAAGCGCGGCGAGCGCGGCGAAAACTGGGATAGCGACTGCGATCAACAGGAAGAAGATCGCTCGCACTCGGTCTGAAGGAATGCGAAGTCTTGAACCGGACGCTCGCAACGAAAAGAAGTCGAGCCGGGGGAGGATCACGCGCAGCGCGTGCAGAAACAACACGCCGGCACCAACCAACCCAACTATGCCAACGCCAATCAACATCTCCCCTGACATCAAACCAGCCCCTTTTCCCAACATCGCCGGGTTATGTCCTAATCACGTGCACGACGTTTGTCGAGTATACTCCGTAGAGCTATACTCTTCACTCTGGCGCTGTCGTCCGCATGAAGTTGCGGGAGGTCCTGGCGAAGAACCTGCGCAGGGTACGCCATGAGCGCGGCCTGTCACAGGAGGCGCTGGCGGACGAAGCAGGAATCGATCGGACTTATGTGAGCGCGCTCGAACGCTCGGTGTACGCAGCGACAGTGGACATGATCGAAAAGCTGGCGGGCGTGTTAGACACCGAGCCAGCCGACCTGCTCACTAATCGGAAGCGTCCGCGAGCGTGAACCGAAGGTCAATGCCCCTTCCGCCGCCGTCCACGGTAGGGCGGTTTGTTCTTCCGCACCGTCGCGCCCGTGAGCGTAGCGTGCTCGTTGCCGCGCGACGCGCGCACAGCGGTGTCCGCCGCTTCGCGTAGCGCTTCCTGCCGCGCCAGCGGGTCGTCCGCGATCAGCAGTTCGGTTTCCTGCAGGCGTTTGATTTCGTCGCGGAGGCGGGCGGCGGTTTCGAATTCGAGGTCGGCGGCGGCGTCTTTCATTTGCCGTTCGAGGTCGGCGATATAGGTTTTGAGATTGTGGCCGATGAAGGCGGCGCCGTCTTCTGAAACGCCGTGGCCTTTGCCCCTGGGTCCCGGGCTCTTCGCTCCGCGAAGCCCCGGGATGACACGCGGATCGATGGTGAGCGAGTCCTTCTCATACACCGAATCCAAAATGTCCTTGATGCTCGACTTGATCGATTGCGGCGTGATGCCGTGGGCGAGATTGAATTGCTCCTGCTTTTCGCGCCGGCGCGCGGTTTCGGCCATGGCGCGCTCCATCGAGCCGGTGACCTTGTCGGCGTAGAGGATGACCTTGCCGTCCACGTTTCTGGCGGCGCGGCCGATGGTTTGCACCAATGACGTCTCGCTGCGCAGGAAACCTTCCTTGTCGGCGTCGAGAATGGCGACCAGGCCGCATTCGGGAATGTCGAGGCCCTCGCGCAAGAGGTTGATGCCGACCAGCACGTCGAACGTGCCGAGGCGGAGGTCGCGGATGATTTCGATACGCTCGACGGTGTCGATGTCTGAGTGCATGTAGCGCACGCGCACGCCTTGCTCGTGCATGTATTCGGTAAGGTCTTCGGCCATGCGCTTGGTGAGCACGGTGACGAGTGAGCGATAGCCTTTCTTGGCCACCTCCTTCACTTCGGCGATGACGTCGTCGACCTGGGAATGGCCGCGCGCCTGCACGGGACGCACTTCGACCGGCGGATCGATCAGGCCGGTGGGGCGGATGACCTGTTCGGCGAAGACGCCGCCGGTGCGCTCGAGCTCCCACGGGCCGGGCGTGGCCGAGACGTGCACGGTCTCCGGGCGCATGCGGTCCCATTCCTCGAATTTGAGCGGGCGGTTGTCCATGCACGAGGGTAGGCGGAAGCCGTATTCGCTGAGCGTCGATTTCCTATTGAAGTCGCCGCGATACATGCCGCCGATCTGCGGAATGGTGACGTGGCTTTCGTCGGTGAAGACGAGCGCGTTGTCGGGCAGATATTCGAACATAGTCGGCGGCGGCTCGCCGGCTTTGCGGCCGGTGAGGTAGCGCGAATAATTCTCGATGCCGGCGCACGAGCCGGTGGCGAGCATCATCTCCATGTCGAAATTGACGCGCTGCTCCAGGCGCTGAGCCTCGAGCAATTTGCCGCTCTCGCGGAAGTAAGCGAGGCGGTGGGCGAGTTCGTCCTTGATCGAGCCGACAGCTTGTTCGAGCGTCATGCGCGGCGTGACGTAGTGCGAGTTGGCATAGACCTTCACCGCGCTCATCGATGCGGTCTTGCGCCCGGTGAGCGGATCGAACTCGTCGATGGATTCGACTTGGTCGCCGAAGAAGGAGAAGCGCCAGGCGCGGTCTTCCAAGTGTGCTGGCCAGAGTTCGATGGTGTCGCCGCGGACGCGGAAGCCGCCGCGGGCAAAGCCGGCTTCGTTGCGCTTGTAATGTGTGGCGACGAAATTGCGGATCAGCTCCTGTGAGCCGTATTCGTCGCCGACATTCACGGTGAAGGTCATACCGGTATAGGTCTCGACCGAGCCGATGCCGTAAATGCAGCTGACGGAGGCGACGATGATGACGTCGTCGCGTTCGAGGATCGCGCGCGTTGCGGCGTGGCGCATGCGGTCGATCTGCTCGTTGATGTTGGATTCTTTCTCGATGTAGGTGTCGGTGCGCGGCACGTAGGCTTCGGGCTGGTAATAGTCGTAATAGCTGACGAAATACTCGACCGCGTTCTCGGGGAAGAAGCCTTTGAACTCGCCATAGAGCTGGGCGGCCAGCGTCTTATTGGGCGCCAGGATGAGCGCCGGGCGCTGCACCTGTTCGATCACCTGCGCCATGGTGAAGGTCTTGCCCGAGCCGGTGACGCCGAGCAGCACCTGATCCTGCTCGCGCTTCCTGATGCCGGTGACGAGCTCGGCGATTGCGGCCGGCTGATCGCCGGCCGGCTGATAGTCGGAGACGAGCTTGAACCTGCGCCCGCCTTCGAGCTTTTCCCATTCCCGCTTCGGCCGATGCGGCATCCAGACCGCGGCGGTGTTGTCGAATGCGGCGTGCGCCTCGGCGGCGCCGGGCGGGGGCGTGCGGGAGGGTGGCATAGGCGAACAAGATAGGAGCGCTGACGCCGCAGCGCCAGCAGCGCGCCGCGGCTCAGGGCGGAACGAACACGCCCCGCCGCCAGGGCGGATCGACGACTTCCTCGGCGCCCGGCTTGGCGCATTTGAGGAAGCCGAAATAGGTGGCGATCTGACGCTCGCCGCTATCGATGATCTTGTTGCGTCCGTGCATGAAGCGGGTGTTGTCCAGCATCAGCACGTCGCCGCTGCGCCATTGCACCGGCAGGGTAATGGCGTCGCTGACGGTCTTGATCTGATGCACCAAATCGTCGGCGATGATTTCGCCGTTCTCGAAGGTGGGGAAGTTGCGGTTGTTGTTCATGTAGCGCGCAAACAGCAGGAAGTTGCCGAAGGCGAGATCGCTCGTGAACATTGGCCGGTGCAACGCCGGCGGCGAATACACCCGCAAGACGCCGCGATCGGTGCGCTCGAACGTGTAAGGGCAGGTGGGCGGCGGAGCGGACAGCACGCGGTCGTCGGGCGCGGGCGCGCCCAGCCAGTAGGCAAGCGCCGACGGCGTAGCCGGCAGCGCATAGCGCAGCCGCCGCGTGCGCAACGCGTCATAGGCGGACGTCGGCAAGCCGCGGACGATCTCGACGCCGTCGCACACGGTGGTCTCGCCCCCGGCGCTGGGCGCGTTGGCGCACCAGAAGAAGCAGACGTCCGGTTTCCACGGCTCGCGCGACAATTCCGGATGCAGCGGAAACGCTTGATCGCCCAGATTGACGGTCTGGATCAAGCTGTCCCGGTTCAACACGTTCCTGCCCGGGCTCTCATTGTAGACGGAGCCGGAGCAAAGCGTTGCCGTGAACGTGCCGAACGCGTCGAGATCGGGCGCAAAGCCCCGCAGGAGCACCGCGCCATAGGTGGTGTACGCGTCGACGAGGTGCGCCTGATCGAGCGCTGCAAGGGTCTGGCCCGCGCGCGCCTCGATCGTCGCGATCGTCTCTTTTGCAGTCGGGGGAGCCAGGGTCGCCATTGCGGATGAAGTACTCTAGTAGAGCCCTTGCGGCGTTCAAGCACGGGGCGGCAGCGTCGCACGCACCAAAGCGGCGATGTTGATGACGATCAAACTGCAGCAGATCTTTGAAACGCCGGACCAGTACCTGTTCACGTTCGAGAACGAGGACGCGATCTTCGTCGAAATGGACCGGGAGGCGTATTACCGTTCGATTTTTCTCGACCGCCGGATTTCGCCGAAGGGCGCCACCGGCCACAGGGTGCGCGCTGCGGCGCTAATCGAACAGCTCGAGCGGGCAAAGCCCTCGCCGCTTTGCTACATCTTCCATGTCGCCCATTGCGGCTCGACGCTGCTGGCGCGTGCGCTCGATGTTGCTGAAGCCAATCTGGTTTACCGCGAGCCGATGACGCTTCGCTATCTTGGCGTGCTGGCGGCAGGAACGGAGCGTGCGGCGGCGCCAGCGGACGGCTGGCAGCGGCGGATGCGTTTGGCCACGGCGATGCTGGGCCGTCGCTACAACGCAGCCGGACCCGCAATCGTGAAAGCCAACGTGCCGGTGAATTTCATGCTGTCCGAGCTGATGCAGCTCGATCCGCAACAGCCTGCGATTTTGCTTTATGCAACGCTGGAAAACTACCTGCTGGCGGTGTTGCGCTCGTCCGACCATCAGAGCTGGGTCGGGCGCGTCACCGGCGAAGTCGGCGCTGGCATCGGCCGCCAGATCGGCGGCTTCGATCCCGATTCAGGCGTGGCCAAGGCGGCGGCCCAGCTTTGGCTGGCGCAGGCGCTGATATTCGCCGAGGCGCTGCGCCGCTTTCCCAACGTGGTGAGCCTCGACGCCGAGACCTTCTTTGCGCAGCCCGGCCAGGCCGTGGCGGCTGCATTCGCACATTTCGGCCAGCCCCGCACCGAGGCCGAGATCGCCGCGACGATCGGGAGCGATCTGTTCAGCCGCTATTCCAAGAACCCGCAGCTCGAGTTCAGCAACGCCCGCCGCCTGGGCCTGCGCGAGCAGAGTCGGGCCGAATTGCGCAGCCAGATCGATGAGGCGAGGCGATGGCTGACGCAGCGGCCCGGGTTCGAGCGGCTGCCAAAAAGCTTCGAGCGGCCACTCGTAGGCGAGGGCGGTGAACTCAGTTCATGATGCGAACCTCCCCGCTATGCGCGCGCAAACGGCGCGCCGCGCGGTCGTTCTTGTGCGTCCGGGTGTCATCACAGGCGCGTGAAAACGGGTGTGCGCGCGCGCACGCCATAGAGCTCTCAAGCGATGCCGCACCGGTTTAGCTAAATTATTGAAATATTAAACATAATTCAGCGATGCCCGTAACGGGTCATGAGCGACGGCGACAATCGAAAACGCTGCCAATGCGGTTCCGGCAAAAAGGTCACACCTGTTTCGTGGCGACACTTTGGCCCCGGAAATCGGGCGTTCTGAAATTGACCTTGGTGAAAATGTGTCGTTAGCGTTTCCGCAGCATGGCGGGAGTCGACTGCCGGGCGCGCGCCCGGCGTCCCTGGGGGGACGCGATCGATAAACGCTTCGCAGACAGTTCGAGCGATTGTCGCTCGAAGGAGACCTTGGGTTTTGCGCCGTCAGGCGGGGCCCGGCGCTCTAGGGGGTTCGAAAACATGTCAAAGAAGACGCAGAACGGACAGCGTAAGTCCCTGCTCACGGGCGCCTCGGTGCTCGCTGCAGCGGCCGCCGCCATCACCGCCACGCCGGCGCTGGCGCAAGACTCTGAGGAAGAAGAAGCGATTGTCGTCACCGGCACGCGCCTGGTGCGTCAGGATTTCGAAGCGATCAGCCCGATCACCACGGTGGGCTCCGAGCAGCTGGAACTGACCGCCACGCTGACGACCGACTCGCTCCTGAACGAACTGCCGCAAATCATCCCGGGCAACACGCGCACGTCGAACAACGCCGGCGGTGAAGACTTCTCCACGGTCGACCTTCGCGGTCTCGGCATCAACCGCACGCTGGTTCTGATCAACGGCGAACGCGTTCCGGGTTCTTCGACCTCGGGCACCGTCGACATCAACACGATCCCGGCCTCGCTGATTTCGCGCATCGAAGTCGTGACCGGCGGCGCTTCGGCGGTCTACGGTTCAGACGCCGTCGCCGGCGTCATCAACTTCGTGCTGAAGGACGATTACGAAGGCGCCGAAATCAATATGACGTACGGCTCCGAATTGGAGACCGGCAACGCGGCGGAATTCGAAATGAACGGCCTGGTCGGCGGCAATTTCGCCAATGGCCGCGGCAACATGACGGCTTACGCCTCGTACTATAATCGTGATGGCGTGCTGCAAAGCGAATACGACTATTCGCGCCTCTCCGCCGCCCTCTGCTACGATGCAACGCTCGGCTATTTCGTCTGCGACAGCGCTGCTGAAGCTTACACCTCATCGTTCCCCGGTACCGCCTTCCCCGGTGGTTCGGGCACGCCGCCCTGGGGCTGGATCACGAACAACGGCGCCAACCCGTTCACGGGTCTGGCCGCGCTGCTGCCGGGCCAGTTCGCCGCTGCCAACACGGACTGCAATCCGGGCACGGCTGGTGTTGCGGTCAACAGCGGCAACCTGTCGTTCAACGACGCCGGCGCGCTGACGCCCCGATTCACGGGCGGCGCCTGCGGCGTTCCGGACCGTCCGGCGGGATCGTCGCGCTACAATTTCGCCCCGGATAACTTCCTGGTCATTCCGGCCGAGCGTATCGCGCTGACCACCAACGGCCACTACGACATCACCGACTCGCTCACCCTGAACATCCTGGTGAACTACACCAACTCGCAGTCGGAAGTTCAGCTGGCGCCGACGCCGGCCACCGGTCTCACCATCACGTTGACGCCGGCGATGCAGACCCTGATCCAAACCAACGCGCCGGATTTGTGGCTCGCGCTGCAAAGCCGGCCGACTAAGCTGGCGCCGTTCACCATGGACCGCCGGATGACCGAAGTCGGCACCCGTAACGCCTTGTTCGAAAACAACTCGTTCATGTTCCTGACGAGTCTCGAAGGCTCGATGGGCGAGAACTGGGATTGGGCGCTGACGGCGTCGTACGGCCAAAGCGCGTTCAACACCCGCGCGCTCAACAGCGTCAACGCGACGGCGCTGCGTCAGGGTCTGGCGGGCTGTCAAACCGCAGCCGGTACGCCGCTCGGTGTGACCGCGCTGCCGGGCTGCGTCCCGCTCGACATCTTCGGGCCGGGCACGCTGACGGCGGACATGCAGTCGTTCATCCGGGTCAACACCTTCACCGACGTGAAGGTCGAAGAAAACCGGTTGGCCGGCTATATCCGTGGCGACCTGTTCGAACTGCCTGCCGGTCCGATCGCCACGGTGTTCGGCTTTGAATACCGTGACTCGTTCGCGGCGCAGTACAATGACAACGAACAGCGCACGGGCAACATTTTCGGCTTCAACGCCATTCAAGACCAAGAAGGTCAGGTCGATGTGTACGAACTGTACACGGAAGCCGCGATCCCGCTGGTCAGCGAAGCGGCGTTCGCCCACTATCTGGGCCTCGAAGCCGGCTATCGCCGTTCGAACTATTCCTCGATCGGTGAAGTCGACACCTACAAGATCGGCGGCGAATGGGCGCCGACGGAATGGTTGCGTTTCCGCGCAATCTTCAACGAAGCGACCCGCGCTCCGAACGTGTTCGAACTGTTCCAAGCGGGCGACCAAGGCTTCCCGGCCTACACCGATCCGTGCCGTGACTCTGCGGGCGGCGGCAACGGCGTCCCCGACGTCGCTGGCGTCACCACCGCGTTCTGCGTCGGTCAGGGCGTTCCGGCTGCGGCCTATCCGGGCTTCACCGCAAACAACTCGCAGGTCGAGGCGTTTGCGTTCGGCAACCCGAACCTGCAGCCAGAAGTGGCCGAAACCTTCACTTACGGTTTCGTGTTCCAGCCTGACTGGTTCCCGATCGGTGACTTCCGCGCCACGGTCGACTTCTACGAGATCGAGATCACGGACGTTATCGCCGCCTTCGGCGCGCAGTTCTTCATCAATGACTGCTACGTCGCCGGCAACGCCGCGAGCTGCGCTCGCGTCGTCCGCGATCCGGTTACGGGTCAGATCGACTTCGTCAACACGACTCGCGGCAACCAGGGCACGTTCGAGACCAACGGCACCGACATTCAGGTCGAATGGTCGGTTCCGATCGGCCCGGGCCAGCTGACGATCAACGAACTGTACTCGATCACCGAGTCGTTCCAGTTCAACGGAACGGAGTTCGCGGGTACGTCGACCGGCGCAATCGGCGGCGCGATCCCGGACTACAAGTCGATCCTGTCGATCTCGTACAATGTCGGCGACTGGACCCTGTTCGGCCGCTGGAGCTATGTGCCGGAACTCGACGAATCGGCCGTGTTCGGCGTGCCAAGCACGACGCCGGAAGCGAGCTATATCGACCTGTCGGCGCGCTGGAACGTGACGGACAACTTCACGCTCACCGGCAACATCGACAACGTTATGGACGAGTATCCGCCACAGACCTTCGGCGGCTTGTTCAGCCAAGCGAACACCGACCCGCAAGTCTATCGCGTGCTCGGCCGGATGTTCACGATCTCGGGCCGTTACCGGTTCTAAGAGATCGGGCGAAAGTCCAACTAAGACTGGCGGCGGGCCTCACGGCCCGCCGCTTTTCTTTTGGGCGCAGAGGGCGGCGCGGTTCGCACTGTGCCGCGTAGGCTTAGATGTTGAAGTCGATCTCGCCGCGCGGTGTGCGGTCGTTGGCGATGCCGTCGAAGGCGTGCGCAGCGTGCGGACCGTCGCGGTCGACGAAGTGCAGGAACATGTGCGCCGACCAGCGGTTCGGATTGGGCTGCAGCCGGCCGTGCCGATGGGCGACGCCGCGATAGAGCACCGCGTCGCCCGGCCGCATGATGAGGCTGGCATAGGCCGCGCCGGCAAAATCGTCTTCGATCGCGCCGGGCGCCTCTATGGCGTCACGCCCGATCTCGAACGGCCAGGCCAAGCCGTCGCTATAGCCAAGCGTCAGCGAGATGCTGTGTTCGCAGGCCTCGCGGTCGGAGTGGACGCGGCAGATATCGCCTTTGCGATAGAGCCGGAAGTAGTTGTAGCTCGGCAGCACGTCCGCGCCGGTCAACTCCCGCATGGCCGGGGTCAGGCCCCAGAGAAACTGGAGCATCGGCGGATAATCCTGGGCGTAGAGGTCGATCGAGACCTTTCTGGTGATCGGCGCGTTGGTCAGGAACCTGGTCGTGAGATTCGGCAGGTCGGCGCCGAGCCGGTGCAGGAAGGCGTCAGCGACCTCGGCCGGGATCAGGCCCTCGACATGGGCGTAGCCCTGCGCCCGGTAATCGCCGCCGACCTGCATGGCGTGAGCCTAGTGGGAGCAGGGACAGGGGACCAGGGCGCCTCGGTCCCGCGTGCTTAGCCGCGACCTTGACCTGGCCGGTCCGCCCCCGTATGTGTCCGCCCTCATTCGGAACGGCTGCGGCCTCTTCGCTATCTAAGCGCCGCCCCGCCGATTGGCATTGATTTTGGCGCGCCATGTGGCGGTTCCGGAAGGGCCGCCGAGGCGCGCTGTTTGAGTTTGAAAGAACGGAACGGAAGAGGCGAATGCCGACGATCAACCAGCTGATCCGCAAGCCGCGGCATCCGAAGCCGACGCGGAACAAGTCTCCGGCGCTGAAGGCCAGCCCGCAGCGCCGCGGCGTGTGCACGCGCGTCTATACGACGACGCCGAAGAAGCCGAACTCGGCGCTGCGCAAGGTCGCCAAGGTCCGTCTCACCACCGGCATCGAAGCGGTCTGCTACATTCCCGGCGAAGGCCACAATCTGCAGGAGCACAGCGTCGTGCTCATTCGTGGCGGCCGGGTGAAGGACTTGCCGGGCGTGCGCTATCACATCCTGCGCGGCGTGCTCGATACCCAAGGGGTGAAAGACCGCAAGAAGCGCCGTTCGCTCTATGGCGCCAAACGACCGAAATAAGGAAGCAACGAAATGTCCCGCCGTCACCGCGCCGAGCCGCGCGAAGTTCTGCCCGATCCCGTCCATGGCGATCTCGTGCTCACGAAGTTCATGAACTACGTGATGTACGAGGGCAAAAAGTCCGCTGCCGAGCAGATCGTGTACGGCGCGCTCGACACCGTCGAAAAGAAGATGAAGCGCCCGGCGATCGAAGCGTTCCACGACGCGCTCGCCAATGTCGCCCCGGCCATCGAAGTGCGCAGCCGCCGCGTCGGCGGCGCCACCTATCAGGTGCCGGTCGAAGTTCGCCCCGAGCGCCGCCAAGCGCTGGCGATCCGTTGGCTCGTAGGCGCCGCCCGCGCGCGCAACGAGAACACGATGGAGGAGCGCCTCGCCGGCGAACTCATCGACGCATCGAACAACCGCGGCAACGCGGTGAAGAAGCGCGAAGACACCCACAGGATGGCCGAAGCCAACCGCGCGTTCTCCCACTACCGCTGGTAATCCAAACGGATCGCCGGCGCCAAGGGGCCGGCCTAGATACCGGCTTCAAGCAAGCCGGCAGGTCCAAGCACACGGACAGAATTGTCATGCCTCGTCAGTACAAAATCGAAGACTACCGCAACTTCGGCATCATGGCCCACATCGATGCCGGCAAGACCACGACGACCGAGCGGATTCTGTTCTACAGCGGCAAGAGCCACAAGATCGGCGAAGTCCACGACGGCGCCGCCACCATGGACTGGATGGAGCAGGAGCAGGAGCGCGGCATCACCATCACGTCGGCGGCGACGACGACGTTCTGGAACGGCAAGCGCCTCAACATCATCGACACGCCCGGCCACGTCGATTTCACTATCGAAGTCGAGCGCTCGCTGCGCGTGCTCGACGGCGCCGTCGTCGTCCTCGACGGCAATCAGGGCGTCGAGCCGCAGACCGAAACCGTCTGGCGCCAAGGCGACAAGTACAAGGTGCCGCGCATCATCTTCGCCAACAAGATGGATAAGACCGGCGCCGACTTCTACATGTGCGTCGAGGACATCAAGAAGCGCCTGGGCGCGCGCCCGGTGCCGCTGCAGCTGCCGATCGGCATCGAGTCGGGCTTCAAGGGTCTGGTCGATCTGGTCGAGATGAAAGCCATCATCTGGAAGGACGAGAGCCTCGGCGCGAAATTCGACATCATCGAAATTCCCGACGATCTGAAAGAGAAGGCGATCGAATATCGCTCCAGCCTGGTCGAAGCGGCCGTCGAACTCGACGATGCGGCGATGGAAAAGTACCTCGAAGGCGAAGAGCCCTCGAAGGAAGAACTGAAGCGCCTGATCCGCCTCGCGGTGTTGAAGGCGGCCTGGTATCCGATGCTGCTGGGCTCTGCGTTCAAGAACAAGGGCGTGCAGCCGCTGCTTGACGCCGTCGTCGACTATCTGCCGAGCCCGATCGACCGCCCCTCGATCAAGGGCGTCGACATGGACGATCCGGAAAAGGAAATCGTGCGCAAATCGGACGACAGCGAGCCGCTTTCGCTGCTGGCGTTCAAGATCATGGACGACCCCTTCGTGGGGACGATCACGTTCTGCCGCATCTACTCGGGCATCCTCAACGCGGGCGACGGCCTGCTGAACTCGACCCGCGACAAGAAAGAGCGCGCGGGACGCATGCTGCTGATGCACGCCAACAACCGAGAAGACATCAAGGAAGCCTATGCCGGAGATATCGTCGCGCTCGCGGGTCTCAAGGAAGTACGCACCGGCGACACGCTGTGCGACCCGCAGAAGCCGGTCATCCTCGAGCGCATGGAATTCCCGGAGCCGGTGATCGAAGTGGCGGTCGAGCCGAAGTCGAAGGCCGACCAGGAAAAACTCGGCGTCGCGCTCTCCAAGCTTGCGGCCGAAGATCCCTCCTTCCGCGTCACCACCGATCAAGAGTCGGGGCAGACCATTCTCAAGGGCATGGGCGAACTCCACCTCGACATCAAAATCGACATCCTGCGCCGCACCTATAAGGTCGAAGCCAATGTGGGCGCGCCGCAGGTGGCGTACCGCGAAAAGCTCGGCCGGGCCGCGACGATCGACTACACGCACAAGAAGCAAACCGGCGGCTCAGGCCAGTTCGCGCGCGTGAAGATCGAGTTCGAGCCGGGTGAACCGGGCTCGGGCTTCAAGTTCGAGAACAAGATCGTCGGCGGCGCGGTGCCGAAGGAATACGTGCCGGGCGTCGAAAAGGGCCTCAACATGTCGAAGGAAAACGGTCTGCTCGCCGGTTTCCCGGTGATCGATGTGACCGCTCGCCTCGTCGACGGCGCCTATCACGACGTCGACTCCAACGTGCTAACCTTCCAGATCGCCGCGCAAGCCGCGTTCCGCGAACTGAAAGAGAAAGGCGATGCGCGCCTGTTGGAGCCGATCATGAAGGTCGAGGTCACGAGCCCGGAAGAATATGTCGGCTCCGTGATCGGCGACTTGAATTCGCGCCGTGGCATGATTCAAGGTCAGGACATGCGCGGCAACGCGACGATCATCAATGCGCAGGTGCCGCTGGCGAATATGTTCGGCTACGTCAACACGTTGCGTTCGTTCAGCCAAGGCCGCGCCTCGTACGTGATGGAATTTTCCCATTACGAAGAAGTGCCGAAGGCCGTCAGCCAGGAAGTGCTGGCGAAGCTCCGCGCTTAGGGCCGGCCCAGACAAGTAGCGAAAGGCCGCCCTGCGGGGCGGCCTTTTTTGTTTGGCCGGCGGTTTTCCGGGCGGCGTTGCGGGAACTGTGCGCAAACTTTGTCGTTCTTCCGACGTGACAACGGGGCGCACTCGTTTTCACGGGAGGGATCCGCCGTGGTCCGATCGATGCTGTTCACGTCGTGTCTAAGCGCGTGCATGATGGTGGGCACCGCCACCTGGGCGCAACGCGCTGACTCGAGTGTCAGCGGCGCGCTCACACAACCGCTGCGAGACTTGAGCATCCTTCGCCCGGAACCCGAGGAAGTGCTGCAGCGCGCCGCTGCTGCGCCGTATGCGACTGCGGCCACGCTGCCGAATGGGGCCTTGGATTGTAAGAGCGTGGACAGCGAGATTTGGCTGCTGGGCGCCGCCCTCGGCGACGACGTGGACGCCGCCGCCCCTGAAGCCAGCCTGATGGCGCAAGCCAGGTCAGACGCAGGTAATGCGCTCGTCGACGCTGTCGGCGATCTCGTAAGCTTACCCTATCGCGGCCTCATCCGCCGGATCACCGGCGCCGAACGGCGAGACCGCGAGATGCGCGAGGCGGTGCAAGCAGGCATGGTGCGGCGCGCGTTTCTGAGAGGTCTGCGCGCGCGCGAATGCGCCACTCCGCGGGTGCTGGCTGTCATCCCCGCGGCGCCCGAACCGGCAGTGAGCGTGGCCGAAGCAGAGGTCCCGATAACGGATCTGGAGTTGGCGCGAAGGCAACTGGCCGCAGCGAATGCTGAGGCTGCGGCTACTGCACATGCGCCGCCGTCGCCGGTCGCCGCCGGCGAGGACGCTGCGGCGGTACAGGCCGCCGTCGCGGAATCGCCGCACCAGGACACCGAATCCTAGGCTCGAGAAGCTCCGGCAGTGGAGTGGCGGCGCAGCGTCATCAACGTTCGCGCGGCAAGTGCTGCGTGCATCGGAGCGAAGCCTCCGCTAAGCTTGGCGCAAAGGGAGTTTGGTGATGGCGCCACCGGTCAAGGGCAAGAAGTACTTGGTTGTGTTCTGCAAGAGCTGCGGCAAGGGCTTCCGCGTGATCAACGATCCGTTGTTCGAGGGTAAGGCGCACGAAGTTCGCGGCGCACAGACGCTGACATGCCGTGGCTGCGGCGCAAAAGCTGTCTATGAGCCGGGCGAAATGCGCGTCGCCGAACTCGGCCGGAATCCAAACAAGCGCCGTTGATGGCGAGCGACGCCGAGATCGAAAAATTCGTCCAGCGGTTCGCCACCATGCGGACGCTTGCAGCGCGTGCGGCGCGAGAAAGCCCCAACGACGCGCGCGGACTCTATGGCGCGGCGATGGCGCTTCGCATCAGCGGCGACATTGCCGGAGCGGCTGCATTGTTCGAGCGGCTCTGCCGCGTCGATCCGCAGCAGTCGCATTTCCGCTACGAACTCGGCCAGACACAGGAATTTGCCGGCGCCTTCGACAAGGCGGCGCAGAATTACCAAGCGGCGCTGCACATCGAACCGCTGAACTTCCGCGCCCGCCAGGCTCTGGTGCAGCTGAGAAAGCAAACCGGCGCCAGCAACGATATCGCTGAGCTCAAACGCCAGTTCGGCGGACCTGACGAGGACGGTTGGCGTACGCTGCACCTGGGTCATGCGCTGGCCAAGACGTACGAGGATTTTGGCGACATCGCCGAATCGTTCGCATGGCTCGGGCGCGCCAAGCAGCGCCGGCGTGAGCGCCATCCTTATTCGCCGGGCGCAGAAGCGGCGCTGGCGAAGGCGGCGGCGGAAGCGCGGCCGACCGAGGACGCAGGCTGCGGCGACGACGATCCGATCTTCATCACGGGTCTGCCGCGCTCCGGCACGACGCTGACGGATCGAATTCTGTCGAGTCATCCAGAGGTGACGTCCGCCGGCGAGATCGGAAATTTTCTCTCGCTGACCAAGCTGCTTTCGGGCTCAACCACGCCGGCTTCGCTCGACGCCGATATGCTGGGCCGCGCCGGCGCTATCGACTACGCCCGGCTGGGGCGCGCCTATATCGACAGCACGCGGCCGCTCACCGGCGCCGCACCGCGCTTCGTCGACAAGGCGCCAAGCAATTTCTTTCTGGCGCCGCTGATTTTGCGGGCGCTGCCGAATGCACGCATCGTCTGCGTGCGTCGCCACCCGCTGGATTCGGTGCTGAGCAATTACAAACAGATCTTTCCGTTCGACGACCGTTACTTCGACTATGTCTACGCCCTCGAGAGCGTGGCGGAGAAGTTCGTGATCTTCGATCGCCTGATCGCGCATTGGCGCGATACGCTGGCGCCCGACCGCTTCATGGTGTTGCAGTATGAGGAACTGGTCGCTGCGCCGGAGGCGAGGACGCGCGCGTTGCTCGAATTCTGCGGCTTGCCGTGGGATGCGCGAACGCTCGCCTTCCATGAAAATGCGGGCGCGGTATCGACCCCGAGTGCGCGGCAGGTGCGCCAGCCGATGAACGCGGCCGCAGTGGGGCGTTGGGCCAAGTATGGGCCGCTGCTGGATCCGGCGCGCCGCGTGCTCGAACGCGCCGGCATCGCTTTGCACTGAGCGCTTCCGCCGAAAAAAGAGCCCCAGCCGAAGCCGGGGCTCTTCCTGTGTGCAGATCGCAGAGGCTTAGAGCAGACCGCCGAGACGGCCGAGACCGCCGCCGCGGGCCAGGCTCGCGCCCGAGCGATTGCGTTCGATCAGGCTGCCGCCCCAATTGTAGCGCACGCCGATCGAAAGCGTGTCCGCGTCGGAGTTGAAGTCGTCGATCTCGGCATGGTTCCAGCCGCCGAAGAGGCTGACCGGGGCCGAGGCGAATTGCCATTCCGCGTTAAGGCCATAGGCCATGACGTCGGCGTCCGCGCCGAGCACTTCGAGATCGCCGAAGCCGACATTGCCGCCGAAAGAGAAATTGTCGGTGACAAAGTGGGTGAGGCCGAGGTCGAGCGCGGTGAGCGTCGCGTCGATGTCTTCGGCGTCAGAATAGCTCAGCGCGCCGTCGAGCGTGGTGCGGTCCATGTACCATTGGGTCTCGAGGCCGATGCTCCAGAGCCCGAAGTCGGAGCCGCCGTCGGGGTCGACGTTGCCGTAATTGGCGAAGCCGCCGAACAGGTAGCTGTCGCTGCGCGAGAACAGGTGTCCGCCGATATTATAGCTGGTGGTGTCTTCCGACTCGCCGAGGGTCGCGTCCAGCTGCACGCCGACCGAGCCCTCACCGCCCCACGCCGTTGCGCCGCCGATCTGCCAGCCATCGCCTTCCACATCGATACCGGCCACTTCGCCTTCGGTGTTGGCGTAGCCAAGGTCGACGTAGCCGGATTGAGCGGTCGCGACACCAGGCGCGGCAATCGTCAGCGCCGCAGCAGCGCCGAGCAGAAACTTCTTCATGTGTGAAATCCCCTTATTAGGTCGCCGAACTCCGGCTGCTCGCTAGATAAGGGAACCCGGAAAGCCGCCCTATAGCGCTGGGCCTCACCAACTTACACTGCTGGCGCGCTGTGGTTCCTGCGCCACAAAAACTAAACGAAAACATAATGTTGATGGCAAAATCTGGGCGTGTTTCTTGACCCCGCGCGGGGCGAAGGCGTCACACAACCACGAACGTGATCAGCGCGGCAATCGCCACGATGAAGGCAACAATGACCAGAGTTTCGCGCATTTCGCCTGCACTCCGCCCGCCTGGAAGTTCCAACCCGCGGCTCCGACGCCAGTTCCGGACCATGCTGCAAAACAAAACGCCCCAGCCGGAGCCGGGGCGTTGAAGTGAAGGCTGCGTACTTAGGCTTGTCTTAGAACAGCGAGCTTACGCCGGTGACGGTCGCTTGGCTGGCGCCGCTGCGATCGCGATCGCGGAGCGTGCCGCCCCAATTGTAGCGGACGCCCACCGTCCAGGTGTCGACGTCGCCGCCGTCGAAGTCGATGGTGTTGTAACCAGCGACAAACGAGACCGGCGCTGCCGCGAGTTGGTACTCGCCGCCGACGCCATAGATCATGGCGTCGTCATCGCCGCCGCCCGCGTCAACGCTGGCGTAGCCGATGTTGCCGTTCAGACGGAAGTTGTCGTGCACGAAGGCGCGGGCTTCGAGGTTGGCGCCCCAGCCGTCGACATCGAAGTCGTCATTGTTGCCGTAGAAGACGGCGCCGGCGAGGGTCCAGTTCGCGAAGTATTTGTTGGCTTCGAGACCGCCGACCCAGGTCGTGCTGTCGTCAGAGTCGGACACGCCGATGAAGCCGCCGAAGAGGTGGCTGTCGTTGCGGCTATAGAGGTGGCCGGTGACGCCGAAGGCGCTGTCGGTATCGTCGCCGTCGGTGGCGGCGGCGTCGATTTCCCAATTCAGCGAGCCCGAAGCCGGGCCGGCCACGGCCCCCTCGATGCCGTAAAAGTCTTCATCCGTGGCGCCGCCAGCATCGACGTTGCCGGCGAAGACGCCGACATAGCCGGTTTGCGCTGCGGCGATGCTCGGCGCTGCAACGGCCAGGAGGGCCGCAGCGCCGATAATCCAGTTACGCATAGGTTCTAACCCCTTAGTGATCACCCGTTCTGGGGACGGAACCAATGCGCCTCCCTACCGTAGCCGGCAATTCCACACCCCTCCGACGTTAATGATTAACGGTCGCCGATGCGCTGAAGACACAGATTCTGGCCCGGTATTTCGGGGCGCTCGCGCACGAGGCGAAATCGTCCGCGCCTCGCATCCAAACCGATCCGGGCCTGCATCTGGCAGGCAGAGGGAAGTGGTCCGAGGAGGGCCCGACGCCATGCGCCTGATAGAAACCTGTCGCGCCGCCGCTTTCGCCGCCGCCGTCTTTGCTGGGGCGGCATTGGCGCAGACGCCTTCCGATGCGGAAACATCCCCGCGGGCGCGCACCCTCAATCGTTTCGACGCCACTTCAGTCCAGTTCCGCGACATCGCCGCTTTTGTGCGGGTGATCCCAGAGAACCGCACCGATGTGGCGCTCGGCTTTGCGAACCAGGGCGTGACGCCTGCGCCCGAGTATCGGGTGAGCCGGCGACGCCTTATCGTCGATGGCAGGCTGCGCCGGCAGATCCGCAGCTGCCGCGTTACCGGGGCTGACGGTTTCGAGGTGCAGACAAGGCGGCAAGGCAGGCTCCTGGGAGCGCAACTCCCGATCATCGAATTGCACGTGCCGCAGAATGCGGTGGTTTCGGCCTCGGGTGCGGTGCGCATGCGCGTGGCGCCGGCGCAGCGCGCAACGATCAGGCTCGATGGCTGCGGCGACGCCGACATCGTACGCGTCGAAAACGAAGCCGAAGTTGCGGTCAACGGCGCCCAGGACGTGCGCCTGTACGAAGCCGGGTCGGCAACGATCGCGCTGGCGGGCGCGGGCGACATCACCGTAGGCGTGGTCCGCGAGGGTCTCACCCTGTCGGTAGCCGGGGCCGGGGACTTCCACGGCGCGCGCATCGACGGCGCCACGACTATCGTCATCCAGGGCGCAGGCGACGTCGAAATTCGCGACGGCCGGGCCAGCAATCTCAGCGTCGCCATCTATGGCGGGGGCGACGTTACCCACAATGGTTCGGCCCAATCGCTGGATGCGGTTATCCTCGGTGGCGGCGATGTGCATGTGCGGCGCGTCGAAGGAGAGATCAACCGCCGCGTGTTGGGCGGTGGAGAGGTCACGGTCGGGCGTTGATCCGCCTTGTGCCAGGCGGCAAATCGATTCACTCCTCACTGCCAGGACGCATAACGCGTCATTGTGGAGGTGAGGCCATGCCGGCAGCGATTTCGTGCGTCACAATCCCAGTCGACGATCTGCAAAAGTCGATCAAATTCTACCGCGAAGGTCTCGGCCTTAGCGTCGAGGAACAGGATGAGGATCACGCCGCACTCGATCTCGAGGGCGTCTATCTCGTCCTGCTGCAGCGCAGCGAATTCGGCACTTACGTCGAACAGCTCGGACATAGACCCGCCGCGCGCGGGGCTGCCGAGGCGATCATCAGCTATTTCACCGAGAGCAAGAGCGAAGTCGACGCAGTGATGGCGCAAGCGCAGCGCGCCGGTGCGCAGATTGTCGCTGCATCCGACGAAGACGGCGTCTATTCCGGCTATTTCGCCGACCCGGACGGCCACACCTGGGAAGTGCTGTTCGACGCCGAATAGGCGCGAACGACACTCGATTTCTTGCGAGCGAGCGGCGGCCCAGCCGGGCCGCCGTTTCTTTTACACCGCGGGCGCGATGCGCTGAGCGATTCTCTTGGCTTTTTTCAAGTCGGCGACGAAGAGCTCGAATTGTTGTTCCTTCGCCGTCGCGTCGCGCAGCCGCAATAGATAGGAGGGGTGCAGAGTTGCGCGCAGAGCCGCGCCCTCGCGCGTCTTCAGCGTCTGCTCGCGCGCCTGGGTCAGCGAACCGCGATAGCTGGAGAGCGCTTGCAGCGCCGTCGCACCCAAAGCGACGACGAGGCGCGGGCGCACCAGTCTCAATTCGTGTTCGACCCACCAACGGCAGATTTCGATTTCGCCGGCATTGGGCCGCTTGTGCAGCCGCCGCTTGCCGCGCAGTTCATGTTTGAAGTGCTTCACTGCGTTGGTGACGAAGAGTCCGTCGCGCTCGATGCGGGCGGCCTCGAGCGCGCGATCGAGCACTTTGCCGGCGGGGCCAACGAACGGGCGCCCTGCCAAATCCTCCTTATCGCCGGGCTGTTCGCCGACCAGGGCAAGCAGCGGTTCTGCGCTGGCGCCCTCACCGGGGACGGCCTGCGTGGCCCGGCGCCAAAGCGGGCAGGCGCGGCAGGCGAGCAGCGCTCGACGCATCTCCGCGAGCGACGCCGGGGGTGCTTGGTGCGTAGCCACGCGGCGCAGCCTGGCCGGCAGATCCTGCGGGGCGACGTCGGCGGGCATGTCTGGAAATGCCCGAGCCAATCACCGGTTCCGGCCTGCGACCGCCCTTGCCGCTCCCCCTCCCTTGGGGCATAAGCGCGCCCTTGACCTGCCGGCCGCGCGGAAGAACGTCAGCGCGGCCGCTGCTCTCATGCCTGCCAGCAAGCTCTGCCTGCCGTGGTAGGCGGAGAGGCGGATAGGAGTGTAGCTCAGCTGGTAGAGCATCGGTCTCCAAAACCGAGGGCCGGGGGTTCGAGTCCCTCCACTCCTGCCATCCCCGCCTTGCCGGGAGAGCCGACCGGTCCGATGTGAAGCGCGTTACGGGAAGATAGAATAGCAAATGTCGATGGACCAAGCCGATCAAGACAGTGAGCCGCGGCGCAAAGGCGGCGGCCCGTTCCGGTTCTTTGGCGAAGTGCGCTCGGAAGCGCGCAAGGTGACCTGGGCGACCATGAAGGAGGTCCAGGTGTCCACCATCATGGTGCTGGTTTTCGGTTCGATCACGGCGATCTTCTTCTACCTCGTCGACACGCTGCTGCGGCTGGCAATGAACTTCCTTTTGAATTTGGGCCTTTGAGCAATGGTTGAAGAGCAACAGCAAGAACCGCAGACGCAGCAGCCGCGTTATTCGGGCAAAGCGCGCTGGTACATCGTCCACGCCTATTCCAATTTCGAGCAGAAAGTCGCTGAGGCGATCCGCGATCAGGCTGGCCGGCAAGGTCTCGAAGAGCAGTTCGAAGACATCCAGGTGCCGACCGAGGAAGTCACCGAAGTGGTGCGCGGCGCCAAGAAAGTGCGTCAGCACCGCCACTTTCCCGGCTACGTGCTGGTCAAAATGGAAATGACCGACGAGGCCTACCACCTGGTCAAGAACACGCCGAAGGTCACCGGTTTTCTCGGCACCCAGAACAAGCCGCAACCGGTGAGCGATCGTGAAGTCGAACGCATCCTCGGACGCGTCGCCGAAGTGGGCGCCGCCAAGCCGCGCCAGCTCATCCACTACGAAGTCGGCGAGAAGGTCAAAGTCTCAGACGGGCCATTCCAAAGCTTCGAGGGCCTGGTGTCGGAGGTCGATGAAGACCGCGGCCGCCTCAAAGTGGCGGTGATGATCTTCGGTCGCGAAACCCCGGTCGATCTCGAATACGGCCAAGTCGAGAAACTCCGCTAGCCGCGCAGCAGCACATCGGCGAGATCGCCGCTCACATCGGTATCGGCGTCGGTCACGATGAAAGCCTGCGCCATCAGAGAGGCGTAAAAAATGAACGCCCGCCGCCGCGCCTCGGCGGCGTCGAAGCCCAACTCGCCATAGAGCTTGGCGTAGTAGCTCAATCGCACGTGATCGATGTGCCGCACCGCCTTGGCCGCCTCGCCGTCGCGACGGGCCCAAAGCCGGATCGCCAATTCGATCGCCGCAGCACGCGTCGCCCGCCCACTTGCGTTGGGAAGCGCCAGCGTCTGTCTGAGCCGTTCGTCGGGCGCCGAAGTGCGGCTCTCGATGCGGGTGCCGACGCTGTAGCTCTGCCGCTTGCGCCATTCCTTCAGCACCGCCTGATGCAGCGCCGCGCGGTCGGGGAAATGCCAGTAGAAGCTACCCCTGGTGACGCCGAGACGTTTTGCCAACGGATCGATGCGCACCGCATCGATGCCGCCTTCGGCAAGCGCGTCGAACGCGGCCTCGATCCAGGCGGTGGCGTCGAGATTGGTGAGTGATTGCGCGGCGGCGCGGGGGGTCATGAAGTCCTCAGTGGTGTTGCCGCAAAGCCATGTAACTCTCGTTACGTCAAGGCGGCGGCTTTTTGCTTCGATTTCGAAAGACGGCGGGGTTAGCCATACACCTGTGTACGGAGGGGCAAAAGACCTCTTGGGCGCACGCGGGAGGAGTTTCATGTCGAGGAAGAACGGACTGCGCACGAGCGCGGCCATCAGCTTAGCGTTGAGTGTTTTCGGCGGTGCGCTCGCTGTGACGCCGAGTGCTTATGCACAAGGCGCGGTCGACGCCGTTACCGACGACGAAATCGTGGTCACCGCAACCAAGCGCGATGACGTCCTGGCTCAGGATGTTCCCGGGGCGCTTACGGCGTTCAGCGCCGAGCAGCTCGAAGCGCTGAACTTCCAGAGCTTGCAAAGCCTCACCTACACGATGCCGAACGTGCAGCTTGAAGATATCGGCACGGCGCCCGGCGTCGCCAACTTCGGCATCCGCGGCCTCGCCATCAACAGTTCCATCCCCTCGGTTGATCCGACGGTCGGCGTGTTCATCGACGGCATGTATTACGGCATCAACGCCGGCATCGTCGTCGACAATTTCGACCTCGAGGCGGTCGAAGTGCTGCGCGGTCCGCAGGGCACGCTCTACGGACGCAATGTCACCGGCGGCGCGATCCTCATTCGCACCACTGTGCCGGACGACGTGCTGTCGATAAACGGCCGCGTCGCGGTCGAGACCGGCCCCGAATACATAGCTGACCTCACGGTCTCGGGTCCCATCATGCCGGGCGTGCTGAGCGGCAAGTTCGCCGTATATCACAGCGAAGACGAAGGCTGGTTCCAGAACGATTTCGATGGATCGCAGTTCGGCGCGTCCGAGATGGACATCTATCGTTTGGCGTTCCGGCTGCAGCCGTCCGAGCACATCGACATGATCCTGCGGCTCGAACAAGGGTTCGGCGACAGCGACGGGCCGGCTTCGCAGAACCACGCCCTGTTCCCGCGCGGATCGTTCGATTTCTCCGTCAATCAACGGGGCTATGCCTCCGGCGATTGGGAGCAAGCCATCTTTGAAACCAACATCGATGTCGGTTTTGGCGACGGCACCATCACCAACATTTTCGGCTGGCGCCAATATGAGGGGCAGTCGCAGAGCGACATCGACGCCACCGGCACGACGCTCGCGCCGTTGGGCGCCCTCAACGGCACGGTGTTCCACGCTCGCGCCGTGAACGAGCAGGATCAGTGGAGCAACGAGTTGCGCTACGCCGGCACTTTCGGGCCGGTCGATGTGACCACGGGCCTCTACTATTTCCAACAGGACCTGAAATACATTGAAGAGCGGTTGCTGTTCTCCGGCGTCTTCCTCGGACCGGGTCTCACCAATCCCTTCTACATCACCCGCGTCGGCGGCGGCTTGGGCGACTTCTCGACCTTCGGCGCCTTCGCTAGCGCGGATTGGCACCTGACCGAGGAACTGACGCTGAACCTCGGTTTGCGCTACACCCACGAAGAAAAAGAAGCGCGGGTCTCGCGGGTCCGCCGTGCAGCGGACAATCTTGACGGCGCTGGCGTGCTGGTGCCGGGCGAGGGCGTGGTCGGCGGCAGCATCGATGCGCGCACGCTCAACTTCTCCGACTCGCCGTTCGATTTGTCCTGGGACGACACCTCGCCGCGGATCGGCATCCAATGGGAGCCGAACCCGGACACCAACATCTATGCCTATTGGGCCCAGGGCTTCCGCAGCGGCGGCGTCAATTTCCGGGTCACGACGATCAATCCGCCCGGCGTATCCGGCCGGCCGACGGCGTTCGACTCCGAAGAGCAGAGCTCGTTCGAAGTGGGCTGGAAGCAGGACTTCTGGGACCGGCGTGGGCGCATCAATCTCGCTGTGTTCCACAACACGATCGATCGCATGCAGCGCGAAACCAACGTGCCTGAAACAGGCTCGGGCGTGCAGCAGGTGATCGTCAATGCCGGCGAAGCCGTAATCCAGGGCGCCGAACTGGAGGCGCGGTTCGCCTTCACCGAGAACTTCCTGGCCTCGATCCAGGTGGGCTACACCGACGGTGAGTACGAGAGCGTCACGGCCGACCTCAATGGCGACGGCGCCATCAATGCGGCCGATCTGGTGCTGGACATTCCACGGCTTGCGCCTTGGACCTACGGCATCAACCTGATCTACGATCTGCCGATCTTCAACGGCATCCTGTCGAGCCGCGTCGGCTACAACCACCGCGACGAGTCCTTCTACAACGACAACAACCTGGGCCGTCTGACCGACGCCGACATCTACGACGCCAACTTCACCTTCACGCCGGAGAACGGCATCTGGTCATTGGCGATCTACGGCGAAAACCTCTCCGATGAAGCCACTTGGGGCGGCGATACGATTCTGCCGTCGTCGGCGGCCTTCGGCTTCAGCGGCGGCGAGCGCCCCACGTTCTCGCCGCTCAATGAGGGCCGCGTGATCGGGGCGGAAATCCGCCTGCGTTACTGAGCAAAGGTCCGCGCCGCCGGCCCAGGGCAGGCGGCGCGCCTCCCGGAAGAATCTTGGCCGCGGGACATTGTCCCGCGGCCGTTCTTTTGCCGGCGCGGCGCGGCGCGGTATGCTCATGCCATGACGCGACCCAATCAGCCGGCGCGATCGTGGCTTCGTCTCGCCTTGCTCGGGGTTGCAGTCGTGGCCGCGATTACGGTGCTGGCGCCGAACGCGTTTGCGGCAGGCATCGGGCGCGTGCTCGCCGACCTGTGGATAACCGTGATGGCGGCGGTGGCGGGATTGCTGGGCGGCGTGCTGCAGAACTGAACGCTTCGCGTTGGCCCGCCTGGTCCGTGGCCCAGGAAAGCGCCTCGACAAGCCTTGATCGTGTCCCTATAAGCCCCGCTTCCCGCGTGGGAGGGGCCTTCAAAGTCCATTTGGCCGCCCGGACCACGCATCCCTCAGGCAGGCCGGTTCGAGAGGATCGTCCCGCGAAAAGCGAGGCACAACATGGCTAAGAAGGTACTGGGGCAGATCAAGCTCCAAGTGCCGGCCGGGGCTGCGAACCCATCGCCCCCGATCGGTCCCGCGCTCGGTCAGCGCGGTCTCAACATCATGGAATTCTGCAAGGGCTTTAACGCCCGCACACAGGACATGAACAAGGGCGATCCGTGCCCGGTGATCATCACCTACTACCAGGACAAGAGTTTTACTTTCGAGATCAAGACGCCGCCGGCGTCGTTCCTGATCAAGAAGGCGGCCAAGATGCCGACGGTGAAAAAGCCTGGCTCGGGCTCGAAGAAGCCTGGCGTCGATGTGGTCGGCAAGATCACGATGGCGCAGTGCAAGGAAATCGCCAAGGCGAAGCAGAAGGATCTGAACGCCGCCGATCTCGATCAAGCCGCGAAAATGATCGCCGGCACTGCCCGCTCGATGGGCGTGGAAGTGGTGGGCTAACAGATGGCGCAAACTCCGAAAAAAAAGACGCCGGGTTTCACCAAGCGCATGGCCGTGAGCCATGTCGGCATCGACCCGCGCAAGCTGCACACGCTCGATGAAGCCGTGAAGCTGGTCAAAGCCCGCGCTAATGCGAAGTTCGATGAAACCGTCGAGATCGCGATGAACCTGGGGGTCGACCCGAAATATCCGGACCAGCAAGTACGCGGCGTGGTCTCGCTGCCCAACGGCACTGGCCGTTCTGCGCGCGTTGCCGTGTTTGCGCGCGGCCCGAAGGCTGAGGAAGCCAAGGCTGCAGGCGCCGACATCGTCGGTGCCGAAGATCTGTTCGAGACCGTCAACGGCGGCAAGATCGATTTCGATCGGCTGATCGCGACGCCGGACATGATGGCGCTGGTCGGCCGCCTCGGCAAAGTGCTCGGGCCCCGCGGCCTGATGCCGAATCCGAAGGTCGGCACCGTCACCATGGACGTGAAGAAGGCCGTGAGCGACGCCAAGGGCGGGGCGGTCGAATTCCGCGTCGAGAAGGCCGGCATCATCCATGCCGGCATCGGCAAGGCGAGCTTCAGCGAAGAACAGATTCTGCAAAACGCCAAGGCGTTCGTGGATGCTGTCGCGAAGGCCAAGCCCGCCGGCGCGAAGGGCACGTTCGTCAAAAAGGTGGCGCTGTCGACGACGATGGGGCCGGGCGTGCGGCTCGATCCGGCGGCGGCGATCGCGGCGGCGCAGAGCTAAGTCGTTAGCATCCAAAACTGAATGGCGCCCCGAGCAAGAGCCCGGGGCGCGACTCTTTGCGCCTCACATTCTAGCGGCGTCTTCGGGCTTCACGTTGACGTCGTTGGGCCTCGCGGCGGCGCTCGCGTGCTTCTTCGCACGTTCTCTGCTGGCCGAGAACTGCATCACCGACCGCGGCGCCCGTTCGGTAAGGAACGCTGACCCGACTACCGCCGGCCTGCGAAAGATCGCGCGTTGCGCACACCAATTCGATCTGTTGGTCAAGTCGGCGAATCTCCTCGTCCGCCGCACGCGCTTCGGCGGCATAGCGGTCGCGCTCGCGCTCGAGACAACGCGTGCGGTCCTGACCGCTCAAGCCTGGGCAGATGCCGGGATTTTGGCCGCCGGCCACCGGCGCTGAGAACACCAGCACCAAGCTGGAGACGGCAATTATGAGAGCAATGCGTGTCATGATGGTCTCCGAGTTAGCCGTCGTGCTGTACAACTCTTACCAAATGCCGCCAACAATTTCTTGGCACGATGAGATGTAATGAAATTGCCATTACGTGCGGGGGCGGTTGCGCGCAGGGGCGGCGGAAGATGTCAAGGCGACACAAGAGTCGTGCCGATTTGGCGCTTGTGCCGGGGAGCGTCCCAGGCGTCGCGTCGGCGACGCAACTCTAGTCAGGGCCGCATACGTCACCGGCGAGTTCTTGAGATCGATTTTCGTCACGATAGATGCGGTCCGGTTCGCCTCAGCGGCGACTTCGGCGGCGCAGCCAGCCCCCTTCAGGGCGTGCTCGCTGGCGGACCTTCTGCATCCGCCTACCAATGGTCGAGCATCGGCCGCTCTCAAAACGACTTCGAGGGCGAAGGAGGCGGGGAGCAAGCATGACCACGACATCGAGAGAAGGCCGTAAGGCCAAGGCATTCGTCGCTGCTTTGCTGGCCAGCGCAGCTTTGCAATGCATCGGCGTTGCCGCGGCGCAGGACACCGAGGACGAAGACATCGTCGTCACCGGCACGCGCGTTGCCAACCGCTCGGCGCTTTCCACGGCTGCGCCCGTGGATGTCATCGACGCAGACTCCTTGACCAACTCCGGTGTGACTGAAGTGAACCAAGCACTTTCAGCGGCGTTGCCGTCTTTCAATTTCCCACGCCCCGGGCTGGCTGACGGCACCGACACGATCCGTCCCGCCACTTTGCGCGGGCTTGCGCCCGATCAAACGCTGGTGTTGCTCAATTCCAAACGCCGTCACCAAGCTTCCCTGGTGAACGTCAACGGCACCGTGGGCCGTGGCTCCTCCGCGGTCGACATGAACACCATCCCGACATCGGCCATCGATAGTGTTGAAGTGTTGCGCGACGGCGCCTCGGCCCAGTACGGATCGGACGCCATCGCCGGGGTGATCAACGTGCTGCTGCGCGAAGCACGCGAAGGAGGCGGCGTCGATTTCAGTTACGGCGAGCGCATCACCAGCGTCGACACGCTGGTCGGTTCGCCGCCGCCGGGCGCTGCGTGGAGTGTCGCCGATCTGGCTTCGCGCGATGTCGAGGATGGCGCGACTACCCGCGTATCGGGATGGTTCGGACTTCCGCTCGGCGCCAGCGGCTTCTTGACGATCTCGGGAGAATACCTCGACCAAGAGGAAACCATCCGCACGGCGCCGGACTGGCGACAACAATATCCGCTGGTCGGGAACGCCTTCGATCCGCGCGAGCTGACCATTGATCGCTTGAACGCCTGGTACGGCGAGCCGCGCATCGAACAATATACGTTGTTCGCGAACGCCGGCTATGACCTCGCCAATGGCGTCGAGCTCTACGGATGGGCGAGCTATCAAAAACGCGACTCTCTCTCGGCCGGCTTTTTCCGCCGCGCGCTCGATGACCGCAACGTCATCGCGATCTATCCCGACGGCTTCCTGCCGTTGATCAATCCGTTGGTCGAAGACTACAGCGCGGCGGGCGGCGGCCGCTGGAGCTGGGGCGAGTGGGCGATGGATACATCACTTGTCTACGGCTACAACTCGATGGACTTCACCATCAGGAACACGCTCAATCGTTCGCTGGGCGCCGCCAGCGGGACCGTGTTCGACGCCGGCGGCTTCGACTACGATCAGCTTGCGTTCAACTTCTCCGGCACGCGGGGCTTCGAAGCGGGTCTTGCTTCTCCGCTCAACATGTCGATCGGCGTGGAAGCGCGGCGCGAGAGCTATTCGATCTGGGCCGGCGAACCCAACTCCTACATCAACGGCGGCGTGCTCTTGCCCAACGGCCAGCCATCCGCATCCGGCGCACAAGTATTCCCGGGATTCCGCCCCGAGAACGAGGTCGACGAGGATCGCACCTCCATCGGCGCCTACATCGATGTCGAAGCCGACATCACCGACAGCCTGCTGATGTCGGCTGCGGTGCGCGTCGAAAGCTATTCGGATTTCGGCGAAACACTGACCGGAAAGTTGGCGGGGCGCTACGACTTCACCGATTGGTTCGCGCTACGCGCCTCCGTGCAGAACGGGTTCCGAGCGCCGTCGCTGCAGCAGCAATTTTTTACCGCCACCTCCACCAACTTCATCAACGGCGTGCCGTTCGACATCACTACTTTCCCCGCGACCGATCCGGTGGCGGCAGCCCTGGGCGCAGAGCCGCTCGAAGCCGAGTCGTCGGTCAACTATGCGCTTGGCGCCGTGCTTCGACTCGCCGGGTTTGACGTAACCGTCGATGCCTATCGCATCGAGGTTTCCAATCGTATCGTTCTGTCGGAGAATCTGACCTCGACTGCGGTGCGGAATTTTCTGACTGCACAAGGCTTCATCGGCGTGGGCGGCGGACGGTTCTTCATCAACGGTGTCGATACCGAGACGGAAGGCGTCGACATCGTCGTGAGCTATGATCTTCCCACCGACGGCTTCGGCGACTTCAACTTCCTGCTTGGAGCCAATTTCAATCAGACGGATGTGACGCGGGTGCCCCAAACCGCGCCGCTGGCGGCGCTCACCCCGCCGCCGGTGCTGTTCGACCGCATCAACCTGCTCACATTCGAAGAAGGCACGCCGCAGGACAAATACACCTTCACCGCCAACTGGGATCTCGACCGCTTCGGCGCCACGTTCAGAGCCACCCGCTACGGCGAGGCGCTGACGCCGGGGACGACGCTGGCCAACGATTTGGTGCTCGAGCCAAGGACGCTGATCGATGTCGAGGGGCGCTTCGATGTGACCGAGCACGTTCGGATCGCGATCGGCGCCGACAACGTCACCGACGAATATCCAACGCCGACGCCGCCGTTCCTCAACACGACGAGCAACACCCCGTTCTCGAACTACTCGCCGTTCGGACGCTCGGGCCGCTTCGTGTACGGTCGCGTGAGCTACACTTGGTGACGCGGGCCAAGCGCTAATCTGCCGCGCGCTCACTGAGCGCGCGGTTTGTTTGGCTCTGGATGCCGCACCGGCGCTCATGCTAAGGGCGGGTCTATGACCCAGCTCAATTGGCCGACGCTGGCCGAAGAAATCTCCCGCGGCACCGTGCGCGATCCGTTGCAGCATTTCCGCGCACGGCAGAAGCGCAATTGCCCGCTCTGCGGCTTCACCGGCTATTTCCTGAGCGCCGGGCCGCGGCAAGAAGCGCGCTGCCCGAATTGCGCCTCGAAAGAGCGCGACCGCATCATCGCGCTTTACCTGAAGCGCAGCGGCCTCGATCCGCGCGAGAAGCGTGTGCTGCATTTCTCGGCCGAGCGCCCGTTCTTCCATCAATGGAAACGCAATCCAAATTACGTCGCCGGCGACATCAAGAAGAGCGCAGTGGCCAACGCTGTCGTCGACATCACTGCGCTTGCCTATTCCGACAACGAATTCGACGTCATCGTCTGCAATCATGTGCTCGAGCATGTGCAGGAAGATGCGAAGGGAATGGCCGAGTGCTTCCGGGTGATGAAGCCCGGCGGCGTCGGCATCTTCTCGGTGCCGATGGACGTCAGCGCCGAAACGACCTGGAACCCGCCGCCCGGCACGCCGCAGGCGGAGATCGAGCGCATCTGTGGGCGCACGCACGTGCGCCTGTACGGGCTGGATTTTCCCCAACTGCTGGCGAGCCACGGCTTCGTAGCGGAGGAAATTCTCTTCTCGCCGGAAGAGAACGAACGCCACCGCCTCGCGGCGGAGAAAGTCTACGTCGTGCGTAAGCCGGCGGCGAACTGAGGACAGACTGAGGGTTAGAGGGCCGTCCACTGGGAAAGTACCTAAGACTAGTTTACAAGACAAACTAGTTGGTCTATAGGCTAACCTTGGGCTGCAGCCGGCCCAGGAGGATTGGCAATGGGTGGTGCGATCAACGGGACGAGGTTTCACGCCCTGGACGCGGTGCGAGGTGGGGCGCTGGTGCTGGGCGTCTTTTTTCACGCGATTTTGGCTTTCCTGCCCGGACAGCAGCTCTGGGTGGTGGCCGATCAATCGCGCAGCGTCGAACTCTCGGTGCTGTTTTACGTGCTGCACATCTTCCGGATGACGGTGTTCTTCGTGTTGGCGGGCTTTTTCGCGCGTCTGCTGCTCAAGAAGCGCGGCATGCGCGGCTTTATCGCCAACCGCGCCAAGCGGATCATTGCACCGCTGGCGATGTTCTGGCCGGTGTCCATTGCGGCGATCATCGCGGTCGCGATCTGGGCGGCCGTGCAAGCCAATGGCGGCGTCATGCCGGAAGGCCCGCCGCCGCCGCCAATGACGGCTGAAACCTTCCCACTGACGCACCTGTGGTTTCTCTACGTGCTGCTTTTTTTCTACGCTGGCGCGTTGGTGTTGCGCAGCGTCGTGCATTTGATCGATCGCGACGGGGGGCTGCGTGATCGCGTTGTCGATCCGCTTGTGCGCCTGATGGGGGGCCCAGCTGCGCCCGTACTGTTGGCGGTTCCGGTCGCAGCGACGCTCTATCTTACGCCGAACTGGTACTCATGGTTTGGCATTCCGACGCCGGATCACGGGCTCGTTCCCAACCCCAGCGCGATGATCATTTATGGCCTCGCCTTCGGCATGGGCTGGTTGATCAACCGCCAACCGCAAATTTTCGATGGCTGGGGCAAGCGCTGGCTCGCTTATGTCGGCCCGGCGATCGGCGCGACGGCAATGTGTCTCATGATCGGCGGCGTCACGCCGTCCCTGGAGCCTGCGCAGCAGAACCTGACGACGCTCGGCTACGCTTCGCTGTATGCGTTCGCCGTGTGGGCATGGACTGTCGCCATCATCGGGTTTGCGGTGCGTCACTTTTCCGGCGAGAGCCCGGCGCGGCGCTATCTCGCCGACGCTTCGTATTGGATCTACATCGTCCACCTGCCGCTGGTGATGGTGCTGCAGACGGCGTTCGCGCCCTACGACTGGCCGTGGTTTGCCAAATATCCGCTGATCCTCGCCATTGCCTTCGTCATCATGCTGGTGAGCTATCAGTGGTTTGTGCGCTATTCGTTCATCGGCGCGATTCTCAACGGCAAGAAACACAAGCCGGCGAAGGTGAAACACGCAGCGCCGCAGCTCGTGGCGGCGGAATAGGAGAGTGTCCATGGCAAGCGATCTGCAGAGCGCGCGTGACGACCTCGCGTATCTGCGTGGCCTCGTCGGCGCCGGCGGCGCGATGCAGTCAACGATCGGTGAAGCATTCACCTGGGCGGGCGCGCTCTATGGCGGACAGTGTTTTTTGCATTGGCTCCAGACACGGGGCGTCGTGCCCGGCGAAGGGCCGGTTGCACTCGCCATTGTAACGTTGCCCACGCTCGTCTTCTGCTTGGTGCTCGCGATCATCATCTGGAAGGACCGCAAGAAGGCGCCGGGCGGCGCAGCCGCGCGCGCGTTGAGCGCGGTCTTTCAAGGCGCAGGTCTCGCCAATCTCGTAATGGCGTTCGTGTTCGCATACGGCGCCGAGCAATCCGAGAATTTCGGGCTATGGCTTTATCATCCGATCGTCGTCTGCATGTTTCAGGGCGTCGCATGGTATGTGGCTTGGGTGATCATGCGCCGCGCCTGGCTGGGGCTGGTATCCTTCGGCTGGTTCTTGGCGACTATCGGACTTGGCGTGACCCTGTACATCGATATCGGCGCCTATCTCTTGGTGCTGAGTCTCGCACTCATACTTTGCATGGCGATTCCCGGCTGGCTGATTTGGCGCGGCGCGGCGAAGGCCGCGTAAGCGCCGATGGCTTCGTTCGACATCGGCAAACTGGATGACGTCATCCACGGGCGCGTGCGCCTGGGGATCATGGCGTATCTGGCCGAAGCGGAAGTCGCCGACTTCACCGAGTTGAAGAACCTGCTCGAGGTCACGCAGGGCAATCTCTCGGTACACCTGCGTAAGCTGGAGGAGGCCGGATACGTCTCGATCGACAAGAGCTTCCTTGACCGCAAACCGTTGACGCGTGTGCGGATGACGGCCCCCGGCCGCGCGGCTTTTGCGGCGTACCTGGAAGCGATTGCGAAGCTGGTGGGATAGGGAAGAGTTAGGATCGATTTTGGGCGTGGTGGAAGACCGCGAGGATTCGCACTTCGCCCTGTGCGATCTCGTAAACCAGCACGTACGGATAACGTCGAAGTATCAACTCGCGCGTGCGTTCATCGATCGGCTTTCCAAGGCGTGGCGACGTCTCGAGCAGCCTACTGGTGTCGCGAATGCGCTCCACAACGCGCCGTGCAGCGACGGAGTTGTCGCGTGAGATGAATTCGCCGATGGCGTCGAGGTCGTCGAGGGCTTCATCGTCCCAGACAACCTTCATGCTCACTTGAGCCGCTCGATGAGCTGATCGATCCGGCTAGCATCACCTGCTCGGAAGCCGCGTGCTTGACGTTTGCGGACTTCCACCGCTTGCTCATCGGTGAGCGTGATCCCCTGAGTTTCAGCGGCGACGAGATTGAGAATAAAATCCACAATTTCCTCGCGGCGGTCGGCGGGCAGGTCTTCGAGAGCTTTGATGGCGAGTTCGATCCGGGTCATGGGCGGATAATAGCACGAAATCGGGCGCCGGGCCCTCGCCCCGCCGTGTCCCGCGGACCACCGACGCAGCTGGCCTCTTGCCAAAAGCAGGAAAGCGTGCCTGCGCCTCTTGCGGCGCTGCAATAAACCGTGCATATGCGCCGATCCGGCGGGGTTAACCCCCTGCCGACCCTGTCCGAGACTGCAGGCGCCACGCATATGGTTCGCCCGAAAGGGCTTCTGTGCGCGCGGCTTAATGCGTTGAAAACCTAGGTTTTCTTCACCTGCAATAGACAGAAGCTGACGTTTTTCGGGGGTGGCTGTCAAGCCGTCTCCCGCAGGCCGGCTCCTGGGACAGGCCGCGCGTGGATCGCGCGCCGTTCGGGGGTTTTTCCGCCGGCCGGCTGATCCGCGTGCGCTCGGGCGCCCGGATTGGCCGGGGGCCCAACTGAGGAGACCGCAATGGATCGTGCTCAGAAGGCCGAAACGGTGGAGACGCTGAAAGGCGTATTTGCCGGGGCTGGGATGATGGTGGTTGGCCATTATTCCGGTCTGACCGTTGCGGACATGACGGTGCTGCGTAATCGCCTTCGCGCCGAAGGCGGAGCGCTCAAAGTTGTAAAGAACCGGCTGGTGAAGCTGGCCATCGCCGATACGCCCAAGGCGTCGGCGTCGGATCTGTTCACCGGCCCCACGGCCATCGCCTATTCCAAGGACCCGATCGCGGCCGCCAAGGTCGCCGTCGCCTACGCCAAGGAAAAGGAACAGTTCGTCATTCTGGGCGGACTGTTCGGCGAGCAGCTGCTCGACAAGCAGGGCGTGCAAGCCATTGCCACTCTGCCTTCGCTCGACGAGCTGCGCGGCAAGATCATCGGCCTGGTGCAGGCGCCCGCGACCAAGATCGCTGGTGTGCTCGCAGCCCCCGGCGGTCAGCTGGCCCGCGTTCTCAACGCCTACGCGACCAAGGACGCTGCCTAACCGTCATTTCCGCATTTCATTGAAAACAAACGCAAACGTCAGGAACAGAAATCATGGCAAATCTCGAAAAGATCGTCGAAGACCTTTCGGCGCTGACTGTCCTCGAAGCCGCTGAGCTGTCGAAGATGCTGGAAGAGAAGTGGGGCGTCTCCGCCGCTGCTCCGGTGGCGGTGGCTGCCGTCGGCGGCGCGGCCCCCGCGGCTGCTGTGGAAGAAAAGACCGAATTTACGGTCCAGCTCACCGCCGCCGGCGAGAAGAAGATCGAGGTGATCAAGGAAGTCCGCGCCATTACCGGCCTCGGCTTGAAGGAAGCCAAGGACCTGGTCGAAGGCGCGCCGAAGCCGGTGAAGGAAGGCGTGAACAAGGCGGATGCCGAAAAGTTCAAGGCCCAACTTGAAAAGGCCGGCGCCAAGGTCGATCTGAAGTAACTCGCAAACATCAGACGGAAGCAGGGGCCGGTAACGGCCTCCGCTTCCGTCTTTTGCGCGTCCAACTAGGGACGCGCCGGAACGTCTCCCGCCCGGGACTTTCCGTAACACGGGTCGGAGTCGCGCTTTCGAGCGCGAAGCCAGGGCGGAACAGGCGGCTCATGCGCCGCGCTTGGCGGGCCTAGTGGCCGGGGTCCGCACATAAGCGCAGCGCGCATTGGGAAGAACAGATGGCTCTGTCCTACACTGGTAAGAAGCGCATTCGTAAGTCGTTCGGCAAGATCCCGGAAGCCGGATCGATGCCGAACCTGATCGAGGTGCAAAAGAGCTCCTACGATCAATTCCTGCAGAAAGACCAGCGCTCTTACGAGCGCATCGATGAAGGTCTGCAGGCGGTGTTCAAGTCGGTTTTTCCGATCAAGGATTTTTCCGATCGGGCGGTGCTCGAATACGTCTCGTATGAGTTCGAAGAGCCGAAGTTCGACGTCGAAGAATGCCAGCAGCGCGACATGACCTACGCCGCGCCGCTCAAGGTGAAGCTGCGTCTGATCGTTTTTGAAACCGACGAAGAAACCGGCGCCAAGTCGGTGAAGGACATCAAGGAGCAGGACGTCTATCTCGGCGACATTCCGCTGATGACGGACAAGGGCACGTTCGTCGTCAACGGCACCGAGCGCGTGATCGTCTCGCAAATGCACCGCTCGCCTGGCGTCTTCTTCGACCACGACAAGGGCAAGACGCATGCGTCCGGCAAGCTCTTGTTCGCTGCGCGCGTCATCCCGTACCGCGGTTCCTGGCTCGACTTTGAGTTCGACGCCAAAGACATCATGTTCGTCCGCATCGACCGCAAGCGTAAGCTGCCGGCGACCACGCTGCTCTATGCGTTGGGCATGTCGAGCGAACAGATCCTCGCGACCTTCTACCAAACCTCGGTCTACAAGCGCACGCGCGCGGGCTGGACCACGAAATACCGGGCCGAACGCTGGCGCGGCGTGAAGCCGACCTACGATCTGGTCGACGCCAAGACCGGCAAGGTAGTCGCCGAGGCCGGCAAGAAGATTTCTGCGCGCAATGCCAACAAGCTGGTTGAAGACGGCGTCGCCGACATTCAGGTGCCCTCGGAAGACCTGTTCGACCGCTTCATCGCCGAGGACATCGTCAATCCTGAAACCGGCGAAATCTACGTCGAAGCCGGCGATGCGCTCAGCGAAAACGTGCTGGCGACGCTGATCGAAGCCGGCATCCACGATCTGCCGATCCTCGACATCGATCCGGCGACCGTCGGCCCCTACATCCGCAACACGCTGAAACTCGACAAGAACGAGAACCGCGAGCAGGCGCTGTTCGATATCTATCGCGTCATGCGACCGGGCGAACCGCCGACGCCGGAAACCGCCGAGGCGCTGTTCAACGGCCTCTTCTCCGATGGCGAGCGTTACGATCTTTCCGCGGTCGGCCGCGTGAAGATGAACATGCGCCTGGGGCTCGATACCGACGATTCGATCCGCATCCTGCGCCTGGAAGATATCCTCGAAGTGCTGCGCACGCTGACCGATCTGCGCGACGGTCGCGGCGAAGTCGACGACATCGACAATCTGGGCAACCGCCGCGTGCGCTCAGTCGGCGAACTGATGGAAAATCAGTATCGCATCGGCCTGCTGCGCATGGAGCGCGCGATCAAGGAACGGATGAGCTCCGTCGACATCGAGACGGTGATGCCGCACGACCTGATCAATGCGAAGCCGGCGGCGGCGGCGGTGCGGGAGTTCTTCGGCTCCTCGCAGCTCAGCCAGTTCATGGATCAGACCAATCCGCTGTCCGAGATCACGCATAAGCGGCGTCTCTCGGCGCTGGGCCCGGGCGGTCTGACGCGCGAGCGCGCGGGCTTCGAAGTCCGCGACGTGCATCCGACGCACTATGGCCGCATCTGCCCGATCGAGACGCCGGAAGGGCCCAATATCGGCCTCATCAACTCGCTCGCGACCCACGCACGCGTGAACAAGTACGGCTTCATCGAAAGCCCGTACCGGAAGGTGAAGGACGGCAAGCCGTCTGGTGAGATCATGTATCTCTCGGCGATGGAGGAGGCCAAGCACAAGATCGCCCAGGCCAACGCCATCATCGACGAGAAGGGCAAGCTCGCCGAAGAGTTCGTGCAAGCGCGCGAAAGCGGCGAAGCGCAACTGATCCCGCGCGAAGAAATCGATCTCATGGACGTGTCGCCGAAGCAGGTCGTTTCGGTGGCCGCGGCGCTGATCCCGTTCCTCGAGAACGACGACGCCAACCGCGCGCTGATGGGCTCGAACATGCAGCGTCAGGCGGTGCCGCTATTGCGCGCCGATGCGCCGATCGTCGGCACCGGCATGGAAGGCACGGTGGCGCGCGATTCCGGCGCGGCGATCGTCGCCCGGCGCACCGGCGTCGTCGAGCAGGTGGATAGCCAACGTATCGTCATCCGCGCGACGGACGAAAAGGATCCGACCAAGCCGGGTGTCGATATCTACCGCCTGTTGAAGTTCCAGCGTTCGAACCAGAACACTTGCATCACTCAGCGCCCGATCGTGAAGGTCGGCGACGTGGTTCGCGCCGACGACATCATCGCCGACGGCCCGTCGACCGAACTCGGCGAACTCGCGCTCGGCCGCAACGTGCTCGTCGCGTTCATGCCGTGGAACGGCTACAATTTCGAAGATTCGATCCTGATCAGCGAACGCATCGTCAAGGACGACGTGTTCACTTCGATCCACATCGAAGAATTCGAAGTCGCCGCCCGCGACACCAAGCTCGGTCCGGAGGAAATCACCCGCGACATCCCCAATGTCGGCGAGGAGGCGCTCCGCAACCTCGACGAGGCGGGCATCGTCGCCATCGGCGCCGAACTGGAGCCGGGCGACATTCTGGTCGGCAAAGTCACCCCCAAGGGTGAATCGCCGATGACGCCGGAAGAAAAGCTGCTGCGCGCCATCTTCGGTGAAAAGGCGAGCGATGTGCGCGACACCTCGCTGCGTTTGCCGCCTGGCGTCAACGGCACCGTCGTCGAAGTGCGGGTCTTCAACCGCCACGGCGTGGAGAAGGATCAGCGTGCCCTGCAGATCGAGAAGGAAGAAATCGAGCGCCTGGCCAAGGACCGCGACGACGAACTGGCGATCCTCGAGCGCAATATCTTCGGCCGCCTGCAGGAAATCCTGATCGGCAAGAGCGCTGCTTCTGGCCCGAAAGGGTTCAAGAAGGGCGTGGTCACGGCCGAAAGCCTGGAGCCATTTTCGCGCGGCCAATGGTGGCAGTTCGGCCTCGAAGACGAAAACGCAATGGCCGAAATCGAAGCGCTGAAGAAGCAATACGACGACGCCAAAAAGCGGCTCGATGCGCGCTTCGCCGACAAGGTCGACAAGCTGACCCGCGGCGACGAACTGCCACCGGGGGTGATGAAGGTCGTCAAAGTGTTCGTCGCGGTGAAGCGCAAGCTGCAGCCGGGCGACAAGATGGCAGGCCGGCACGGCAACAAGGGCGTGATCTCGAAGATCGTTCCGGTCGAGGACATGCCATTCCTCGATGACGGCGCCCATGTCGATATCGTGCTCAATCCGCTCGGCGTGCCGAGCCGGATGAATGTCGGCCAGATTCTCGAGACCCATCTCGGCTGGGCCTGCGCCGGGATCGGCCGGCAAATCCGCGCCGCGCTCGAAACCTTCGAACGCGATGGTGACAAGAAGCCGCTGGAAGCGAAACTCAAGGACATCTACGGGCCGAAGGAAGAGTTGCCCAAGAACGTCGAGGACCTGAAGGAGCTGGCGCACAACATCTCCAACGGCGTGCCGATCGCGACGCCGGTGTTCGACGGCGCCAAGGACAGCGACATCCGCGCAATGCTGAAGGAAGCCGGTTTCTCCGAAACCGGTCAGGTCACGTTGCACGACGGCACCACCGGCGAGGCGTTCAAGCGCTCCGTCACCGTGGGTTACATCTACATGCTGAAGCTGCACCATTTGGTGGACGACAAGATCCACGCCCGCAGCATCGGCCCGTACTCGCTCGTCACCCAGCAGCCGCTGGGCGGCAAGGCGCAGTTCGGCGGCCAGCGCTTCGGCGAAATGGAGGTGTGGGCGCTGGAAGCCTATGGCGCGGCCTACACGCTCCAAGAGATGCTGACGGTGAAGTCGGACGACGTCGCCGGGCGGACCAAGGTGTACGAGGCGATCACGCGCGGCCACGACACGTTCGAAGCGGGCATCCCCGAGTCGTTCAACGTGCTGGTGAAGGAAATGCGTTCACTCGGCCTCAACGTCGAACTGGTCGACGGCGCCCGCTTGAAGGCGGCCGAGTGAGAAACGGAACTGAATACCTTGCTCCCCCGCGCGCGGGGGAGCTGTCAGCGATGCAGGGAGTCCTCCCAGGATGAGCGCCATGAACCAAGAGCTGATCAACAACACATTCGGCAACAACCAGCCGCCCGCGCCTGTGTTCGATCAGATCAAGATTTCGATCGCGAGCCCGGAACAGATCAAGTCCTGGAGCTTCGGCGAGATCAAGAAGCCGGAAACGATCAACTACCGCACGTTCAAGCCCGAGCGTGACGGCCTGTTCTGCGCGCGCATCTTCGGGCCGCAGAAGGACTACGAGTGCATCTGCGGCAAGTACAAGCGGATGAAGTACAAGGACATCATCTGCGAAAAATGCGGCGTGCAGGTTACGCTGCAGCGCGTGCGCCGCGAGCGCATGGGCCACATCGAACTCGCCGCGCCCGTCGCACACATCTGGTTCCTGAAGTCGCTGCCCTCGCGCATCGCCCTGATGCTCGACATGGCGCTGAAGGACATCGAGAAGGTGCTCTATTTCGAGCAGTACATAGTGCTCGAACCCGGCCTGACGCCGCTCGAAGCCAAGCAGCTGCTGACGGAAGAGGACTATATCAAGGCGCAGGACGAGTACGGCGAAGACAGTTTCACCGCCTCGATCGGCGCCGAAGCCGTGCGCGAACTGCTGATGCAGCTCAACCTCGAGAAGGAAGCCGAGCAGCTGCGCAAGGAGATCGCGGAATCCACTTCGGAATTGAAGCCGAAGAAGCTGGCCAAGCGGCTGAAGCTGGTCGAGGCCTTCATTCGCTCCGGCAACAAGCCGGAATGGATGATCCTGACCGTCGTGCCGGTGATCCCGCCGGAACTGCGTCCGCTGGTGCCGCTCGACGGCGGCCGCTTCGCCACCTCCGACCTGAACGATCTCTATCGCCGCGTCATCAACCGCAACAACCGGCTGAAGCGGCTGATGGAGCTACGCGCTCCCGACATCATCATCCGCAACGAAAAGCGGATGCTGCAGGAAGCAGTCGATGCGCTGTTCGACAACGGCCGCCGCGGCCGCGTCATTACCGGCGCCAACAAGCGGCCGCTGAAATCGCTCGCCGACATGCTGAAGGGCAAGCAGGGCCGCTTCCGTCAGAATCTGTTGGGCAAGCGCGTCGACTATTCGGGCCGTTCGGTCATCGTCGTCGGTCCGGACTTGAAGCTGCACCAGTGCGGCTTGCCGAAGAAGATGGCGCTCGAACTGTTCAAACCATTCATCTATGCGCGCCTCGACATCAAGGGGCTTTCCGGCACCGTGAAGCAGTCGCGCCGCATGGTGGAAAAGGAGCGGCCCGAGGTCTGGGACGTGCTCGAAGAGGTCATCCGCGAGCACCCGGTGCTGCTGAACCGCGCGCCGACGTTGCACCGTTTGGGCATCCAGGCGTTCGAACCCAAGCTCATCGAGGGCAAGGCGATTCAGCTGCACCCGCTGGTGTGCGCCGCATTCAATGCCGACTTCGACGGCGACCAGATGGCGGTGCACGTTCCGCTGTCGCTTGAAGCGCAGCTGGAAGCGCGCGTGCTGATGATGTCTACGAACAACATCCTCTCGCCGGCGAACGGCAAGGCCATCATCGTGCCGTCGCAGGATATCGTGCTTGGCCTCTATTACCTTTCGCTGATGAAGGAAGGCGAGCCCGGCGAGGGCAAGCTGTTCGGCTCGATCGGTGAGATTGAAGTGGCGCTCGAAGCGGGCGTCGTGTCGTTGCACAGCAAGATCAAGGCGCGCTTCGAAACCGTCGATGAGAACGGCAAATCGATCCGCAGGACGATCGAGACGACGCCGGGCCGGATGAAGCTCGCCGAATTGCTGCCGAAGCACCCGAAGATCAGCTATGCGCTGCTCGATCAGACGCTGACGAAGAAGGAAATCGGCAATCTGATCGACAACGTCTATCGCTTCTGCGGTCAGAAGGCGACGGTGATCTTCGCCGACCGCATCATGCAGCTCGGCTTCAAGGAAGCGGCCAAGGCCGGCATCTCGTTCGGCATGGCCGACATGGTGGTGCCGAAGGCGAAGGAAACGTTGGTCGAAGAAACGCGCAAGCGCGCTTCGGAATACGAACAGCAATACGCCGACGGCCTCATTACCAAGGGCGAAAAGTACAATAAGGTCGTCGACGCCTGGTCGAAGTGCACCGACAAGGTCGCCGATGCGATGATGGAAGAGGCGTCCAAGCCGGCCAAATTGAAGGATGGCCGGATGGGCGAACTCAACTCCGTCTTCATGATGGCGCACTCCGGCGCGCGCGGTTCGAAGAACCAGATGAAGCAGCTCGCCGGCATGCGCGGGCTCATGGCCAAGCCGTCGGGCGAGATCATCGAGACGCCGATCATCTCGAACTTCAAGGAGGGTCTTTCGGTTCTCGAATACTTCAACTCGACCCACGGCGCCCGCAAGGGCCTCGCCGACACCGCGTTGAAGACGGCGAACTCGGGCTACCTGACCCGTCGCCTCGTCGATGTCGCGCAAGACTGCATCATTACCGAGGAGGATTGCGGCACCCAAGAGGGCATCCAGATGACGGCGGTCATCGACGGCGCCGACATCGTCGTTTCGCTCGGCACGCGCATCCTGGGCCGCACCGCGGCGCTGCCCATCAACGATCCGGGCACTGGCAAGACAGTCGTGCCCGCGGGCACGTTCCTCGACGAGGACATGGTCGCCGCGATCGAGAAGGCCGGCGTGCAGGCGGTGAAGGTGCGCTCGGTGCTGACCTGCGAAACCCGTACCGGCGTCTGCGGCGCCTGCTACGGCCGCGATCTCGCGCGCGGCACTCAGGTGAACATCGGCGAAGCCGTTGGCGTCATCGCTGCGCAATCGATCGGCGAGCCGGGCACGCAGCTGACGATGCGGACGTTCCACATTGGCGGCGCTGCGCAGCTGGCGGAATCGTCGGTGATGGAGTCGGCCCACGACGGCTCGGTGCGCTTCATCGACCGCAATACGGTGAAAACGTCGACCGGCGATCTGGTGGTGATGAGCCGCAACATGAAAATCTCCGTCGTCGATGACGAGGGCAAGGAGCGTCAGAGCTTCAAGCCGCCGTTCGGCGCGCGCCTGAAGGTCGATGAAAAGTCGAAGATCAAGCGCGGCGACCGCATCGCCGAGTGGGATCCTTACGCTACACCGATCTTGACTGAGGTCGGCGGCAAGGTCCGCTTCGACGATCTGATCGACGGCGTTTCGGTGCGCGAAGAGTTTGACGAGGCCACCGGCATTTCATCGAAGGTGGTGATCGATTGGCGTTCGACAACGAAAGGTTCGGACCTGAAGCCGGCCGTTTCTGTGCTGAACGCCAAGGGCGCGGCGGTGAAGACCTACACCCTGCCGGTCGGCGCCATCCTCTCGGTGACCGACGGCGATGACGTCACGCCGGGCCAAGACCTGGCGCGGATGCCGACCGGCGGCGCCAAGACCCGCGACATCACCGGCGGTCTGCCGCGGGTGGCGGAATTGTTCGAAGCGCGCCGGCCGAAGGATCACGCGATCATTTCGGAATCCGACGGCCGCGTCGAGTTCGGCAAGGATTACAAGAACAAGCGCCGTCTGCGCGTCGTGTCGGAAGACGAAAGCCTCGAGCCGATCGAGTACATGATCCCGAAGGGCAAGCACATTCCGGTGCAGGAAGGCGACTTCGTCAAGAAGGGCGATTACCTGCTCGACGGCAATCCCGCGCCTCAGGACATCCTGTCGATCCTGGGCGTCGAAGCGCTGGCGAATTACCTAGTCGAGGAAATTCAGAAGGTTTATCGCCTGCAGGGCGTGCCGATCAACGACAAGCACATCGAGGTGATCGTTCGCCAGATGCTGCAAAAGGTCGAGATCATGGAAGCCGGCGACACCGAATTCCTGAAAGGGGAAGCGGTGGAAGCGCTCGATCTCGAAGACGAGAACCGCCGCGTCAAAGAACTCGGCCTCTCGCCGGCGACCGCGCAACCGATGTTGCTCGGCATCACCAAGGCCTCGCTGCAGACGCGCTCGTTCATCTCGGCGGCGTCGTTCCAAGAGACCACGCGCGTGCTCACCGAAGCTGCCTCTTATGGCAAGTCGGACACGCTCGAGGGCCTGAAGGAAAACGTCATCGTCGGCCGGCTTATCCCGGCCGGCACTGGCGGTCAGCTGCGCCGCTACCAGAAGCTCGCCGCCGAACGCGACGAACAACTGGCGATCGAACGCGCCGAAGACGCGGCAAGGCTGCGTCAGCCCGAAGCGGCCGAGTAAAACAGGCAGAGGAAACGTCCAGAACAAGCACGGCCCGGGAGCAATCCCGGGCCGTAACTTTTTGGAAGCAGAGTCTGCGTCAGTCGCCGAGTTCGCCCGTCGCGAATCTCGCCGCAGTCTCCTATGGATAGGAGGCCATCATGATCATCGACGAATTTCGGGTTATCTGGCAGCGATCCCGCCAGGATCGCTGGCAAGAATGCTGCGATGCAAGTCACGGCGCCTACTTGCGTTTGTGGCTCGCTCACCACGGAGACTATGTTGACGGCGACACCATTGGCGGTCGAGTCGAGCGCTACTTGCGATCAGTGCGCCGAGCCCCCTGGTCCGTCCTTCGCGCCAACGGGGACTTGTGCACGTTTTACGATCGCGTCCTGGGACGGTTTGGTCCCGTTGTCGCCGCCGAGGCCTTGCGCCGGCTTCTGTTGGGGATGGCCCACCGCCCGATGCCGCGAAAGACTGATCGCGACGCTGAGGCGACCGTGGACAAAAATGATCCGTGAGGCGGACGAGGGAGCGGTATGAGTGTTGTTATTGGCATCGCCGTTGGAATCTTCTGTCCCGGCTTGGTGGTTGCCTGGATGAGCCAGAACGGGCGCGTCGGCCGCGCCCTCGTTATCGCCCCTGGGCAGAAGTCTGGCCGATCGTCATGCGAGAGGTATTCGGAGTGTTTGTCGGCTGGGGCATCCGCACCGCGCCGCGCAAACCCAAACCGGTGCACCCAGCGGAGGTCATCCCGTTTCCGCGGTCGTCACGAAGACTGCCGAGGCAGTAGGGCTTCAGTTCACCGTCTCCTTCGGAGCAGAGGCACGGCGCGCCTTGGCCTCGAACTTCGGCTTCGGCAGCAGCCGGAAGCGCGTCTGACACCAGGCAAAGTCAACGCCGACATCCAGCAAGGAGTCGGATCGTCCGCATGGGCACGCGAACTCCAGCACCGCCCCGACTGACTGTATAGGTCTCGCCAACAACGAGCGGCACCGGCTCGCCGGTTACGTGGTTCGGGGCCGCGTTGACGCAGAGAACCAGATCGCCCGCGCCGACAGGGTAGCTCATGGCTTCCATCCCTCACGGGCGAAGGATAAACCCGCTTCAGCAAGCGGCAAGCGCCGTCTGCGCCCGCGTCTCGCTCCCGTCACTCCGCGACACCTCCCGCGCAAGCGCGGAGCGGGGTTCACTGCGTGGGAATCGGCGGGCCGCCGGGCGTCTGCTGATCCTGCGGCGGCCGCTGCGGGCCGGCGCCGAATTGATAGGTCAGCGCAAAGCGCACGCGCGCGCCAGGGCTCTGAATATCGGTGCGCTCGAAATAGGTGTCGGTCGTGATTTCGTTGACGTTGTTCTGGGTGCTGAAAATGTCCTGCGCCTGCAGCGTGCCGTAGAGCCGATCGGTGAGCTTGCGCCGCCACGTGAAGTTCGCAACCACGAACTCATCGGAATCGCTTTGCAGGGTGTGCCGCGGACCCTGGAACCGTACCTCGAACTGCAGTTGATCGGCCCCCACCGCGTTCTGATCGGGTTCGCGATAATCGAGTGAGACGGAACCGTCGTACTCGAACTCCTCGCGGCGCGTGATGACGCCGCTGCTCAGAGCGTCGAATGCGCGCTGCATGAGGTTCACGTTGGCCGAATAGCGCCAGCGCTCGGTGATCGGTCCGCGCAGGATGGCTTGCACGCCGCGCTGCTCGCTCGTGCCGGCGTTAACGGTGGTGGTGAGAATTGTGCCGTCCGCCAGCGTTTCGGTGAAGGGCGAGAAGATGTCCTCGCTGATGCGGTCGTAGAAGGTGAGGCTGACGCTGCGACCGCTGTTTTGGTAGGTGAAATTGGCCTCGTAGGCGTCGGTGAGCGAGGGCGCGAGATTCGGGTTGCCGCGGATGGCGCGATTGGTGTCGATGAAACGCAGCGCCGGATCGAGCTGCTGGAAGCCGGGGCGCTGGATGCGGCTGGTGTAGCTCAGGTCCATGTCGGTGTGCTCGCCGAGACCGCGGCGGATATGGATGCTGGGAAAATACCGTAAGTCGGTGTCGTCGCTTTCGAGCCCGCTGGAGATGACTTCGCGCCGGTAATTCTCCACGCGCAGGCCCGGCTGCCATGTCCACGTGCCGGTTTCGAACTGGAAAGTTCCGTAGCCGGCGAGCGTCTGCTGGCGGCCTTCGAGCAGGATCGCGTAATCGGCAGGAATGGCGGGGCCGAAAACCGTGTCGCGCGCGTTCTCGATTTCCTGATCCGAGGTGTCGAACGAAAGGCCCGTGGTGAGAAAACGCTCTTCGCCGAACGGGCGCTCGTACTCGATGCGGGCGTTGGTGTTGAACAGATCAACCTCATTGCTCGCCAGCACTTGGGCGGCAATCCCGACGATAGGGGCGAACTCGAACGTCTGATCGAATTCCACGCCGTGGCTCTGAATCATGCCGATGATTTTCAGCAGCTCGCGCGGTTGGCCATCCTGCTGGAGTTCGAAATTGAGCTGGTCGTTGCGAAACGCGACTTGGTTCAAGTTCGATTGTGTAGAGGAGGCCGCGCCGTTCGTGGCGGTTTCGGTTTCGCGGGAGATATCGTTGCCGCCGCGGACGTGGTCGTATGCCAGCGTGATGCGGCGCTGCTCATTGGGCCGGTAGCCGAGTTGGAGCCGGCTGAGATAATAGCCGCCGAATTCGATCTCCTGATCGCCCTGCTCCAGCGTCGTGTCGCCAGAGCCGAAAATCTCGCGCTCGCGCTCGAAATCCTGCGTCTGCCGACCGCTCCAGAGCCCCAGGCCGCCGCTGAGCGACCAAGGCCCGCGTGACCAGCTCGGCGAAACGCCCAGGTGATAGCTGCCAAGCGTGTCGATGCCCGTTTGGATCGAGCCGTTGAAGCCGGTGTTGATGCGCTGGCGCGTGATGATGTTGATGATGCCGCCCGAGGCTGCCGCCGAATATTGCGCGCCGGGATTGGTGATGACTTCGATGCGTTCGACCTCAGCGCCGGTAATGCCGCGCAGCACTTGCTCCAGGCTTTGGCCCGGAACCGGCTGGCCGTTGATCTGGATGGTGACGTTGTCGGCGCCGAGCAGCGTGATCGCCCCCGAGGGCGCGACGCTGACTGACGGAATCCGGCCCAGCACATCGAACATGTTGCTGGCCTGCGCTGCGGGATCCTCCCGCAATGTATAGATGCGCCGATCGATGCGGACCTGGTCGCCGGGCTGGGCCAGGACGACGATGTCGTCATTGCTGTCCTCGTCCTCGCGCCCGGCATTGGTTTCAGCCGGCTGCGGCGGGGGCGGCGGCGATGCGGTTTGTTGCGCATGCGCCGCGCCGCTCGCCGCCAGCAGCGAAGCCGATAAAAGCCATCTCAGGCGGCGCCAAATCCCCATATCCGCCAACTGGCGCAATTCGCCGCGCGGGGCAATCCGAGCGCTGCCAACTGACGATAATCGGCGGCGGGCGGACTAGTCGCCGAAAATATCCATAAGATCGAAGCCGCCACGCCGGCGGCGGCCGCGCTGATCGTGACTGCCTTCGCCGCGCTCGCCGTATTCGCCACGCTCGCCATATTCGCCGCGTTCGCCGTAGCCCTGCTGCGGTTGCTGCGGCGGACGTTGGCCTTGCGAAAACTGGGCTTGGCCCTGATCTAAGCCGCCGCCCCGGTCGGCCTGCACGCCGGTAATGATCTTCTCCAGCTCGCCGCGGTCCAGCCATACGCCCCGGCAGGTCGGACACATGTCGAAGGCGACGTCGTTGCGTTTCACCTCGGTCATCGAAGCGTTGCAGTTCGGGCACATCAAGAGCGGCATCAGGTCCTCCATTGTCCTGAGCCATATAGGGAGCCGGCGCGGCAAGCGCGCCTATCCGCGGCTGATTTTCGCAACGGGAGTTGAGTTGCCCTAAGCTGCTGCGCGTGCGAATCGAGCGGGAACCATGACCCACCAAGTCTCCGAAGCGCTGAAGCGCGTGAAGCCCTCAGCCACCATGGCGATGAGCGCCAAGGCGCGCGCGCTGAGGGCCGAAGGGCGCGATTGCATCGCGCTTTCGCAAGGCGAGCCCGATTTCGACACCCCCGACAACATCAAGGACGCCGCCGCGCGCGCGATGCGCGAGGGCAAGACGAAGTACACGGATGTCGACGGCATTCCCGAACTGAAGGATGCCATTGTCGCCAAGTTCAAGCGCGAGAACGGGCTGGACTACAGCCGTGCGCAGATCAACGTCTCGCCGGGCGGCAAGCCCGTCATTTTCAATGCCTGGATGGCGACCCTCAATCCGGGCGACGAAGTCATCATCCCCGCGCCCTATTGGGTAAGTTATCCCGACATGGCGATCATGTGCGGCGCTACGCCGGTGTTCATCGACACCAAGGTCGAGCACGGCTTCAAAGTTCAGCCCGAAGCGCTGGCGAAGGCGATCACGCCGCACACTAAGTGGCTCTTGCTCAACTCGCCGTCGAACCCGTCTGGCGCAGCCTATACGCGCGAGGAGCTGAAGGCGCTGGCCGCGGTGCTGCTCGATTTTCCTCAGGTCATGGTGCTCACCGACGACATGTACGAGCATCTGACCTACGGCGATTTCGAATTTACCACTATCGCTCAAGTCGAACCGCGGCTCTACGAGCGCACGCTGACGATGAATGGGGTTTCGAAAGCCTATTCGATGACCGGCTGGCGTATTGGCTACGCAGGCGGTCCGCAATGGCTGATCAAGGCGATGGCCAACGTGATGGCGCAGACGACCTCGAACCCGTGTTCGATTTCGCAATGGGCCGCTGTCGAGGCGTTGAACGGGCCGCAGCACTTCATCGCTCAGCACAAGACATTGTTTCAGGAGCGGCGCGATCTGGTCGTCTCGATGCTGAACCAAGCGCGGGGGATCAGATGTCCGACCCCGGAAGGCGCATTCTACGTCTACCCCTCGTGCGCAGACTTGATCGGCAAGAAAACCCAGTCCGGCAGAGTCATCGAGAGCGACGAAAGCTTTGCCTTGGAGCTCTTGGAGGCAGAATGCGTGGCGCTGGTCCACGGCGGCGCCTTCGGGCTCAGCCCGTGCTTCCGCATCTCCTACGCAACATCGACGAAGTGCCTGGAAGACGCTTGCGCGCGCATACAGCGCTTTTGCGCCGGCCTCTCCTAGCCGGCTTTTGCGACGGATGCCCGGCGCCTCCCGGGAATGTGAATTGAAGCATCCTGCCAACGGGCATTCCCTCGAATGTGCGAGGAGGAACGCCCATGAAGCGAGCATTGCTTGCTGGCGCCGTTATCGCCGCCAGTCTGATTCCATCGGCCAACGCAGCCGTCTGGGTCGTCGGCCGCGGTCCGGCCGCGGATTGCTACGTGGCTGCCGCGACCGACCGGCACGACCGTAATTCGATCGAGCTCTGCGATCTTGCCCTCAACTATGATTTCCTGATCCGGCAGGACCGCTCCGCCACCCATGTGAACCGCGGCGTGTTGTGGATGCGGCGCAACGAGGATGTGCGTGCGCTCGCCGATTTCGATGCTTCGGTGGCGCTGACGCCGGAGTTCGGCGAAGCCCATCTCATGCGCGGCATCGCTCTGGTTGAACTAGGCCGGCATCGCGAAGCCATCGATGCGCTGACACAAGCCATGTCGATGAATCCCGACCGTCCAGAGAGGGCGTATTATTACCGGGCCGCTGCCTACGAAGAGGTGGGCGACGCTCGCGCAGCCTATGCCGATTATCGTCGCGCCGCCGACCTCGCGCCCGAATGGCGTCCGCCCACGGTAGAGCTCGCACGCTTCCGGGTGCGTGAGCGCTAGGCGTTTTCGAGGGTGAAGCGCAGGCCGGCGTTCTCCTGCAGGCGCGCGATCAGCGCATCACCCATCGCTGCTGCGGGTGTCCAGACGCCGCCGGGCGTAGTCTGACGGTTGGTCTCCTTGAGCGTCAACGCGGCCTCGGCCAGCATTTTCGACGTCGAGCCATAGCCAGGATCCCTGTCGCCGCTGACGCCGGCGCGCAGCGCGCGGCCATCATCGGTCTTGCCCGCGAACAGCACGTCGAACATGCCGCTCTCACGCTGCTCCTTGTTCGGGCCTTGACCTGGCTTGGGCAGGGCGAACTGTGCGATGAGCGCGCGCGTCGGTGCGAAATTGAACAGCGCGCGCTGCATGCGCGCCTGACCCGCCGCCGCGCCCGCACGTCTGCGTCCTTGTTCACCCGGGCCGGTGAACATCATTTCGCTGTAGGTGAAATCGCGGCCGTAGGCATAGCCCGTGAGCGCGTTGGTGCGGTGGACGTTCTTGGTGTTGATGGCCGCCATCACGAAGGGGGCCGACCACGAATTGAGATCCTCGTCTTCCGTCGGCGTTTCGCCATCGGGCTGCGCCCGCAACCGCGTCGGCGAAAGCGCGAACGGATCGGTCATCAACGCAGCCACGCGTTCATCGCGGCGAATCGCCTCGAACGTCGCCATCATCGAGGCAGCGGTGCCGCCCGAAAAAGAGCCCTTCATCTTCCGCACGCGCCCGCGCACCTCGCGCAGAGGCTGGCCGAACCGCGCCTTCGCTTCGCGCTGCAGGAACCAGACGCCGCAATCGAACGGAATCGAATCGAAACCGCACGAAAACACGATGCGGGCGCCGCTGTCCCTGGCTGTCTGCTCGTATTTCTCGATCATCGCGGCCATCCAGTTCGGCTCGCCACAGAGATCGACATAATCCGTCCCCGCCCTGGCGCAGGCCGCCAGCAGCGCCTCGCCATGGCGCTGATAGGGGCCGACGGTAGTGATGATCACGCGCGTACGATGGGCCAGCGCGTCAAGAGCCCCTGTGTCCGACGTTTTCGCAGCAATGATCGGCAACGCGAACGGCGCATTCAACTCGGCGCGCACGGCCTTGAGTTTTTCCTCGTCGCGGCCGGCCATCGCCCAGCGCACTTCGCCTTCGGCGCCGTAGCGCCTGAGCAAATATTCCGCCACCAGCTTGCCGGTGAAGCCGCTCGCGCCATAGACGATGACGTCGAATTCCTGTGCGCTCATGCCCGCCTCCGCCGGCGAGGTTATGGACCGCTGACGCCTCGGCGGTCCATAGGAGCCCGACCCATGCCGCCGCTCGCCATCGCCGCCGCCCTTGCCTCGGCCTTGATCCACGCCAGTTGGAACGCCGCGCTCAAGGGCGGCACGGACCGCGTGACGGATTCCTTCCTCATCGCGGTCGGCGGTCTCGGTGCGGGGTTTCTGATCATCCTCTCGCTTGGCGCGCTGCCGCAGGCCGCGTGGCCTTATCTCGGGCTGACCATCTGCATCCACCTCACCTATTGGTTCTGTCTGTTCAAAGGCTATGACGCCGGCGACATGAGCCATGTCTATACGCTCTCGCGCGGCATGGCGCCGATGCTGGTGGCTTTTGGCGCGGCGCTCACGGCGCATGAGATTCCGCCGCCGTTGAAACTGGCCGGCATTGCGCTGGTTTCGCTCGGCGTGTTCACCGTCGGGGCCAGCCCGCGTGCGCCGCTGAAGGCGACGCTCTGGGCAGGTGCCATCGGTCTTTGCATCGCCTCCTACTCGCTGGTCGACGCGCTGGGTGCGCGCGCGGCCGGCAATGCGGTGATCTTCCTCGGCTGGTCGATGACACTCATGTCCGTGCCCATGGCCGTCTTTGCGTTCTGGCGGCGAGGGGCGGCGCGATTGCTGACCGCCGCGGCGATTGCGCCCTGGCGCGGCATTGCTATCGGCGTTATCAGTTTCGCCGGCTACGGGCTGGTGCTTTGGGCGCAGACCTTCGCCCCGATCGCGCAAGTGACGGCGTTGCGCGAAACTTCCGTGGTTTGGGGTGCGCTGATCGCCTTCCTGTTCCTGCGCGAGGGGCTGGGGCTTCGCCGCTGGCTCGGCGCCGCGATCGTCGCCGCGGGCGCTGGCCTCATCGCCTTCGCCTGACAGGTGTCAGGTGTTAGGTGTCGGGTGTCGGGTGTCAGTTGTCAGAATAGTTTGCATCAGCCTGGATAACGGCCCGGCCATGTTCATCTCCCAATTGATAACTGATATCTGACACCTGACACCTGGTACCTGATGGCCGATCTCCACATTCTCCGTATCGACGACGCCAAGGCGCTGGTGCGGGTAGGGGTGCCCGATCCCGAGCGCGCAACGCCGCAGGAGGTGCGCATCTCGGTGACGCTTGCCCTGGCCGATCCTCCGCTCTATCCGGCCCATGACCGGATCGGCGAAACCGTCGATTACGACCGCATCATTCATTTCATTCGCGATGATCTCGGCGAACCGGCGCATCTCATCGAGACGCTCTCGGACCGCGTCGCCGGCCATTGCTTGTCGCTCTCCAGTCGTGCGCTCTGGGTGGAAGTGACAGTGAAGAAGCCTTCTGTGCTTTCCGGCGATGGGCTGGTTGCGGTGACGATCCGCAGGGAACGCCAATGAACTGGGCGCTGGTCACCGGCGCCGGTCAGCGGCTAGGGCGCGCCGTTGCGATCGAGCTTGCGCATCACGGCTGGAATGTCGCCATTCATTATCGCCACTCACGCGCAGAGGCCGAGGCTGTGGCCTCGACCGTGCGCGAAGCCGGCGCCGCTGCGGTTGCGATAGGCGCCGATCTCGGCAACGCGGCCGAGCGTCACGGCCTCATCTCCGGCGCTGCAAATGCCGCCGGTGCGCCGCTGACGGCGCTGGTCAATTGCGCCGCTATATTCGAGCACGACACCATCGACACGATGAGCGAAGAATTGCTGCAAAAGCATATCGCCATCAACGCGTTTACGCCGGCGATGCTGTCGCGAGAGTTTGCCGAGTCGCTGCCGGAGCACGGCCGCGGCGCAATCGTGAACTTCCTCGATTTCAAGCTCGCCAACCCGTATCCCGATCACTTCTCCTACACACTTTCTAAATACGCGCTCGCCGGCGCGACCGAGCTGCTTGCGCGCGCGCTGGCGCCGCGCGTGCGCGTGAATGCCGTAGCGCCCGGCTATGTGTTGCCAGCGCCGGGGCAAGCGGAAGCGGATTGGCGGCGCCTGCACGCCGACACCCCGCTCGAAACCGGACCCACGCCCGAGCACATCGCCCACGCCGTCCGCTTCTTGATCGAGAACGACGCGGTCACCGGCCAGACCGTTTACGTCGACGCCGGCCGCCGTTTCCGCAGTTACGACCGCGACATGGGCTTTATGTGAATGAAGCGGGGCCGCTACGATCCTGTGCCCCGTGTCACATCCAGAAGGCTAAACGCTCATTAGCTTCAACTCATCGGATCGATGGACGGTTCGAGGAGAGATGGAGCAGGAAATGACCAAGTTTTATTGCCTTGTTGCGGCGCTCGCGGTGCTCGCCCCGGTTGCGTTTCTGACGTTGAACCAAGCCGCGCAGATGGTTGCCTGACGGGTCGCTGACCTGAACCTTCCCAGGCCCCCTGAGGGGCGCAAGAAACAGGCAGACATCCATGTTAAGCCCACAAAACTAGGGCGCCGGGAGACCGGCGCCCTAAGGTTTTTAAAACCGCCCGGCGGAACCTCAGCGGCGGTACCGGTCTTGCCAAGGCATGGAAGGCTTCGTCCAACCGACCAAGGCGCAAAAACTCGCGTCACTGCGCGCGACGCTGCAGCGCGCCTACGCCAGCAACGGGTCGATTGGCGAGAAAAAACCATTCGAAAATCAGCTCCGCCGCATCGACGAAACAATCCGCAGCGAGCCCCACGGAAACGACCAGCCAGCCCGGCATTCCTGAAATTGTTCTTGATTTGTTCTTATTAGGATAATAATCCCAGTGAATGACATCCGATCCGCTGCATGGCAGGGGCGCGCGCACCAACGCCAGCGGGCGCTACGAACGCTTCGTTCGCGAAGCCTTCGATGACGGTTGGGTGGGCGAAGACGGCGCCCGGCCGCTGGAGACGATCGTCACGCCTGAATTGGCCAAGACCATCATTTCCACCAATCAGAGCCCCGACATTTCGTTCGAGCAGTCGATCAATCCCTATCGCGGCTGCGAACACGGCTGCATCTATTGCTACGCGCGGCCGAACCACGCCTATGTCGGTCTCTCGCCGGGACTCGATTTCGAAACCAAGCTGTTCGTGAAGGCGAACGCAGTCGAATTGCTCGAACGCGAGTTCGCGAGGCCCAACTACAGGCCGAAGACCATCATGCTCGGCGGCGTGACCGACATCTATCAACCGATCGAGCGCGGCTATGGCGTCACCCGCGGCATTCTCGAAGTGATGGAACGTTGGCGCCATCCGGTGTCGCTCATCACCAAGTCGCAACTCGTGATCCGCGACATCGATGTCCTTGCACGGCTGGCGGAGCGTGGGCTCGCCAAGGCCGCTATCTCGGTGACCACACTGGAGCGCCGCATCGCCCGGGTGATGGAGCCTCGAGCGGCGGCCCCGCATCGGCGTATCGAAGCGATCCGCATGCTCGCGGAGGCGGGCGTGCCCGTCACCGTCATGGTCGCTCCGGTGGTGCCGGCGATCAACGACAGCGAGATCGAAGCGATCCTGGAGCAATGCGCCCAGGCAGGCGCGTCCGCGTGCGGTTACGTCGTGCTGAGGCTGCCGCTTGAGATCAAAGATCTATTCCGCGAATGGCTGCACAAGCATTTCCCGGACCGCTCGACGCGGGTAATCAGCCTGGTGCGCCAGATGCGCGGCGGCCGCGATTACGATCCCGAGTGGAGCAAGCGGCAGAAAGGCGAGGGGCCGTACGCCAAGTTGATAGCCGCCCGCTTTGCCGCCGCGCGCAAGCGGTTCGGCCTCGACAGGCCGCCGCCGCCGCTCGACCACACTCAATTTCGGCGGCCACTTGACCTGGATGGACAAGCCGATCTGTTCGACGACGGCGATCGGCAGACGTAAGAAGCTCGCACTGGGGGAAACCAGGAATGTCACGCCCACCAAGCAAACACGCGCTGGCGTTCATCTTCCTGACCGTGCTGATCGACACGATCGGCTTCGGCATCATCTTGCCGGTGATGCCGCAACTGATCGTGACGCTGACCGGAGCGCCGATGGCGCAAGCAACGCTGCTCGCGGGATGGCTGCTCATCACTTACGCGGCGCTGCAATTCGTCTGCGGGCCGATCCTCGGCAATTTGAGCGATCGCTACGGCCGCCGGCCCGTCTTGCTCATGTCGCTCGCCGCGTTCGCCTTCGATTATGCGCTGATGGGCTTTGCGCCGACCTTGGGCTGGCTCTTCCTTGGCCGTGCGGTGGCTGGCGTCGCCGGCGCGGTCTATTCGCCGGCCATGGCCTACATTGCCGACGTCTCGGCGCCGGAGAAGCGAGCCCAGAGCTTCGGACTTGTCGGCGCCGCGTTCGGCGTCGGGTTCATTCTCGGCCCAGCCATTGGCGGTTTGCTGGGCGAACTCGGGCCCCGCGCGCCGTTCTTCGCCGCTGCAGCGCTTGGCGCGCTCAACTTCGTTTACGGCTACTTCTTCCTTCCCGAGAGCTTGCCGTCGCAGCGCCGGCGCGACTTCGAATGGGCGCGCGCCAATCCCCTGGGCACGCTGCTTGCGCTTCGCCGCTATCCCGCTGTCATCGCCATCGCCGGCGCCGTGTTTTTGTGGCAGCTGGCGCACCAAGTGTACCCATCGACGTGGGCGTTTTTCGCCAAGCTTCGCTTTGACTGGAGCGAGGCGGCGATCGGCGGCTCGCTTGCCTTCACCGGCGTGTTGATGGCGTTCACGCAAGGCTATCTCACCGGCAGGATCGTGCCGCGCATCGGCGAGCATCGCGCCGTGATCCTCGGCATGCTCTCAGGGACCTTGAGCATGCTCGCCCTTTCGGTCGCGACGCAGAGCTGGATGGTCTATGCGGCGATGACGCTGGGCGCGCTGCAGGGGCTGGCCTACCCGGCCATGAACGCGATCATGTCGAAACAAGTCCCGCCCGACGCTCAAGGCGAGTTGCAGGGCGGTGTCGCCAGCATGATGAGCCTCACCACCATATTGGGGCCGCTGCTGATGACCCAGACGCTTGGGCGTTTCTCCGCCGATGGCGCGCCGGTGCATTTCCCTGGCGCGGCCTTTATTTTGGCCGCCGTGCTGGCGCTGGTCGCGCTTTCTATGGTGTTGCGAGCGGCGGCAGGCAGTTCCGCGTTGCCCCGCCGGGAAGCGGCGGGCTAATCTCGCCGAAAAGGGGAGACGCCATGCGTACCGAAGGCCAGCGACGTTCCGACAATTTCGAAGATCGCGGCCGTGGCGGCGGCGGCGGCGGACTGCCTGCCGGCGCATTGTTCGCCATTCTCCGGCGCATCGGGTTGCGCGGCATTCTGATCGTCGTCGTCGTGCTTGCGGGCATCTATTTCTTCGCACCGCCTGGCATCAAGGACATGGTCTTCGGCGCATTGCTGGGCGGCGTGCCGGGTCAGGCGCAGTCGCAAGGCGAAGGCAGCGTGTGCGAAAGCAACGCGCAGGCATGCGATTTCTCTCGCGCCGTGCTCGGCTCCACGGAAGACGTGTGGGCAACGCAATTCTCGCAAGGACGGCTGCCGAACTACGGCCAACAAACGGGCGCGTATCAGAATCCGACGCTCGTTGTGTACTCCGGCGGCGTGGCGACCGAGGGCTGCGGCAGCGCCTCGGCGGAAGTCGGCCCGTTCTACTGCCCGGGCGATCGCAAGCTCTACGTTGATCCGAGTTTCTACCAGGTGATGGAGAGCCGCCTGCGCGCGCCGGGTGATTTCGCTCAGGCTTATGTCATCGCGCACGAAGTCGGCCACCACGTGCAGAACCTGATCGGGGCGACGCAAATTCAGGTTCAGGGCGAGTCCCGCAACCAGACCTCGGTGCGCGTCGAGCTGCAGGCCGATTGCCTCGCCGGCGTATGGGGTCACACCGCGCGGTCGACGTTGGCGATCGACGACGCCGATCTGCGTGAGGCGCTCAACGCTGCGCATGCGATCGGCGATGACACGCTCGGCCAAAGCAACGAGGCCCAATTCACCCATGGCACCAGCGCCCAACGCGTGACTTGGTTCAGGCGCGGCTTCAATTCCGGCGACGCCCGCCAGTGCGATACGTTCAACGTGCCGGCGGGGCAGCTCTAACAGGTGTCGGGTATCAGGTGTCAGGTGTCAGGATGCGTTCAGCTTCGAGACTAGGCTGTTCAGCATCTTGGCGATTTCGCTAAATTGCCCTGTAAGTTGCGCGTGTTGGTCCTCAGTAAGATAACCCAGGTCTCGCGCGAACTTGCACCAAAGCGCCGACTCGTCGGCGCTCCCGAGCGCAATCAAAACGAAGCGTCGAAACTCGGCGTTTGAGCCTTGTTGTCTTGCGCGGCCTTCGGCGAGATTTGCGCAAATGGATTTGCTGGACCTCCGAAGCTGGCTGGCGAGTTCATATTGCTCATGCTTCGGAAACGTCAGAGCGATACGGTGTGTTTCGAGAGCTGTCGCATACGCCTTTTGGAACACAATCATGTCCCAAACCGAAGGCGCGCCGCGGAGCTCGCTCATGACACCTGACACCTGAGTCCTGACACCTGCTCAAGGCTCCCAATCCGACGCCTGGTCGATCAGGAATTGGCGGAAGGCGGCAATGCGCTTCGAGCGTTTCAGATCGCTGGGATAGATGAAATACACTTCGAAGCTCGGGCCTTTCAGTTCAGGCAGCACCTTCACCAGGTTCGGATTCTCGCGCGCCATGTAATCGGGCACGCTGGCGATGCCGAAGCCGGACTCGACCGCACGCAGCATGCCGTAGACGTTGTTGATCTCGAGCAGCGGCGGGCGGGGCTTTGCATCCTCGCGCCCGGCGCGCTGGGCCCAGTCCATCTCGCGCATCGGCGTAGGCACGCCCGCCTGATAGGCGATGATCCGGTGCTCATCGAGGTCTTCGACTTTCTTGGGCGTGCCGTGGCGCTGCAGATAAGCGGCCGATGCATAGAGGCTGACATGCACCTCCAGCAGTTTGCGCTGGATCAGATCGGCGTGCGTTGCGGCCCAGAGCCGGATAGCGCATTCGGCCTCGAGCTTCAGCAGATCGTATTCGCGGTCGTCCAGCAGTATCTGCAGCCGCGTTTCGGGATATTGATCTGCGAACGCGCCAAGCCGCGGCGCAAGCCAGGTCGAACCGAACGCCACCGGCGCCGTCACCTTCAAGTCGCCGATCACCTTCTCGCGCGCGTCCTTCAGCGTCGATTCCGCAATCACCGCTGCGCCTGCCATTTCGCGGGTGAACTCGCGCAGCGCCATGCCTGGGCCGGTCAGCAGCAGCCCGCGTGCATGCCGCTGGAACAGCGGCACGCCCATGTCGCTTTCAAGCGCAGCAATCTGGCGGCTGACCGAGGACTGGCTGACGCCGAGCTTTTCGGCCGCGGCCGTCAGGCTTCCGGTCTCGGCGGCGAAGTGAAAGGTCTTGAGCTTGTCCCAGTCCATCGTCGCGCCCGCGCCGGAGGCGCCCATTTGGCGTCTCTGGCCGATGCAATATTGCATAGCTCGTCGGGCGGGTCGATAGAGAACGGCGCTGACCCGAAGGATTCGCGCGAATGCTCAACGGCTTCCAGGATTTCTCCCACGCCATTCTGTTCCGCCTTGGCGCTTCGGTAGTCACGGTCGGCGGGGCCGGCGGCGCCCTGTTCCTGCTGGTCATGTTCATGGCTGCGGCCTGGCTGATCGGCGCGGCGCTGAAGCGACTGCGGATGCGCACCGAGCCGGGAAACGCCGCACTCTACATTTCCGAAAAGGTGCTGAGCTATGGGCTGGTTGTGGTCGGCCTGTTCGCCGGGCTTTCCACGCTGGGCATCGATCTCACCTCCATCGCCGTGTTTGCCGGCGGTCTCGGCATCGGTCTCGGTCTTGGCCTGCAGGGCATCATCAAGGAATTCGTTTCCGGCCTCACACTGGTATTCGACCGCGCCGTGCAAATCGGCGACTATGTGGAAATGCCCGACGGCACCCGCGGCATCGTGCAGGAGATCGGCCCGCGCGCTACGCGCGTGCGCAACAACGACAACGTCTATCTGCTCATCCCCAATTCCAAGCTGATCGAAAACACCATGATCAATTGGACTAGGCGAGGTGAAACCCGGCGCATTCACGTGCCGTTTCAGGTGGCCTTCGGCGTCGACAAGGAGAAGGTGCGCGAATGCGTGCTCGCTGCCGCGCGCGACGTGCCGTTTACGTTGCCCGACACCGACAAGCATCGCACGCAAGTCTGGTTGGTCGGCTATGGCGACAGCGCGCTGAAGTTCGAGTTGATCGTGTGGCCGACGCTCGAAGCGGTGAAGCGGCCGAAGGCGATGAACGCCGCCTACACCTGGGCGATTGACGATGCGCTGCGCAACGCCGGCATCGAGATTCCTTATCCGCAGCACGATGTTCGGCTTCGCGCTTTCTTCGGCGAAGAGGGCGACGACGCGCTCGAGACGCTCAATCTGCGCGCGGCGCCACACCCGGTGCAGGCGCCTCCCACGCCCACGGTCAACGACGCAGCCGAGGATCTGCTTCGCTCCGAACCGGAAGAGGACGAACCCGAAAACCCGCCCGCCCCGTCGGCCGAGCAGAAGCGCGCCTGACCGAACAGCTTGCGTTGTCTCGTTTTTTGCGATAAGTGTATACAGTATGCAGTTACGCGAAACCCAGCGCGGCAATATCAGCGCGGCGGCGGCGGACGCCGTGCGGGCGATGATCGTCGATGGCCGCCTCGGGGCGGGGGACCGCATCAACGAGGTGCGCCTCGCTGGCCAACTTGGCGTCAGCCGCACGCCGCTCCGTGAGGCGCTGAGCGGGCTCGTTGCGGAAGGCGCCCTGATCGCGCGCCCCCGGCTCGGCTATTTCGTGCGCCCGCTCTCTCTCGAAGAGTTCGAGCAGCTGTACGCGCTGCGGCCGCTACTTGATCCGGAGGCGCTTCGCCTGGGCGGCATTCCGCCGCCAAAGCGCATCGCGCGCTTGGAGAAGTGGAATGCCGAGCTTGGCGCCGCGAAAGGCGTGCGCGCGATTGATCTCGACGACGGCTGGCACATGGAGTTGCTGGCGGATTGTCCAAACGCGATTCTTCTCGATCTCATTCAGAACACAATGATGCGCACGCGCCGTTACGAACTGGCGTTATTGAGCGAACGCAAGAATGTCGCCGTCGCGACAGACGATCACGGTCGCATCATGGCGGCGCTCAAGTCCGGCGATCTCAAAGCGGCGTGCGCAGCGCTCAAGCACAATCTGGAAAGCGGGCGCGAGCCGATCGCGGCATGGCTGAGGCAGCGCAGCAGGCGCGCATAGCCGCGGCGGCTCTTGCAACATTGACGAAACAAAGCGGGCGTAATTCCGCGACTGACGGGGGAAACGATGAAGTGGATGAGACATCTGGCGTGCGCGTTTGCTCTCGCCACCGCGCCGGCCGCGGCACAGACGCCCCAAGAAGCGCCAAACATCGATGGCCTGTGGGCCGCGCACACGCGTTACGGACCGGATGTCCGCGGTCCGTTGCTGATCGAACGGCGGGGGCAGCGTTTAGTCGCAGAGATCGCTGGTCGCCAGATTGAGGCGCGCGAGATCGCCGGAGAGATCCTGTTTGAATTGCCGAATGACGCCGGCGCCTTTCGGGGCCGCTTCGCGCGCGGCCAACGCACCATCGCCGGCCATTGGATTCAGCCGCGGACGATGTCCGGCGGCATGCAGCTCGCCTCGCCGGTGACGCTTGCGCGGCTGCGCGGCAGTTCTTGGCTCGGGGAAGTCGCGCCGCTCAATGATGCGATGACGATGTTCTTGCTGGTGCGCAGCGACGAGAGTGGCGTCGCGCGCGCTTACCTGCGCAATCCCGAACGCAATATCGGCGTGTTCCAGCAGATCGACCGCATCGAACGCCGCGGCGATCGTCTGCTCATGATCGGGCGTTTTCGCGGGCGCGGTGAGGAACAGGTGTTCGCGGAAGCGACTTACGATCACAACAACGATCTCATTCCGTTTCATTTCCCGCAGTTCGGCGTCACCATGGATTTCGCGCGCGCCTCGCCCGAAGACGAGCGCAGCTTCTATCCGCGCGGCGCCGCGCCGGCGGCCTATATCTATGCGCCGCCGCCCGCGCTCGACGACGGATGGCGTACAGGCGCACTCGAAGACGTGGGCATCGATCGCGAGCGGATTAGCGCGCTTGTCGAGAACATCGCACGCGAACCCCAGACCGGGCTGGCCACCCCGCAGGTGCATGCGATTCTGATCGCGCGACACGGCCGGCTCGTGCTCGAAGAATATTTCCACGGATATGGCCGCCACAGCCCGCACGACACGCGATCGGCCTCGAAGAGCATGGGCGCGATCCTGGCCGGCGCGGCGATCCGCAACGGCGCGACGTTCTCGCCGCAAAGCCGGGTCGTCGAGAGCATCGATCCGGCGCTGCTGCCGGCGGCGGTGGATCCGAGGCTCGCGGCGATGCAGGTCGAGCACCTGCTGACGATGAGCCCCGGCTTCGATTGCGACGACGACGACAGCAATTCGCCCGGCAACGAAGATGCGATGCAAGAGCAGCGCAATGAGCGAAATTGGTGGCGCTTCGCGCTCGCCGTGCCGATGGCGCGCCAGCCTGGCGAACGGGCCGTCTATTGCAGCATGAACCCGATGCTCACGGGCGCCGTGATTTCGCACGAGACCGGCCGCTGGCTGCCGGAGGTGTTCGCCGACGAGGTCGCAGCGCCGCTGCAGATCGACCGCTATTTTCTCAATCTCACCCCGACCGGCGATTGGTACCTGGGCGGCGGCGCGCAATTCGAATTGCGCGACTTCATGAAGATGGGCCAGCTTGTGCTCGATGGCGGCGTCTGGAACGGACGGCGCGTGCTCGATCGCGCGTACGCCCAACGCATGACGGCGCCGCTCGTCGAGCTGCAGGAGCGAGGCTACGGTTATTATTGGTGGTCGCAGCAAATGCCCTATCGCGGCGGCGAAGTGCGGGCGATCTATGCAGCTGGCAATGGCGGGCAGATTGTCATGGCCGTGCCGGAGCTCGACCTCGTCATTGGCTTCTATTCCGGCGACTACGGGCATCGCGCCGCGCTGACTGCGCAGCGTGTCTATATTCCAGAATACATTCTGCCGGCCGTCAGTCCTTAGGCCGCGGCGCCGGCGGGCGTGCGCGTGCGCTCCGATTCGCGCGCCGCCAGATATTTCTCGGCTTCGAGCGCGGCCATGCAGCCGAGGCCCGCAGCTGTTACGGCTTGGCGATACGTATCGTCGGCAACATCGCCGGCGGCATAGACGCCGGCAATGTTGGTTTCGGTCGTGCCCGGTTTCACGATGATGTAGCCGTTATCCTTCATCGCCACTTGGCCTTTGAACAGTTCGGTTGCGGGCGCGTGGCCGATGGCGACGAACACGCCGTCGAGCTTGCGCTCTTCGCGCACGCCGGTCTTCAGATTCTTGATCACGATGCCGGTGACGCCCTTGGGATTCTCGCCGCCCTGGATCTCTTCGAGCGCCGAATCCCAGACCACCTCGATCGTGGGGTGGTTGAACAGCCGTTCCTGCAGCACCTTCTCGGCGCGCAGCGAATCGCGGCGATGGATCAGTGTCACCTTGCTGGCGAGGTGCGCCAGATAAAGCGCTTCCTCGACAGCGCTGTTGCCGCCGCCGATCACGGCGACGTCCTTGCCGCGATAGAAGAATCCGTCGCAGGTCGCACAGGCGCTGACGCCGAAACCCTGGAACTTCTGCTCGCTGTCTAGGCCGAGCCATTTTGCTTGTGCCCCGGTCGCGATGATCAGGGCGTCGGCGAGATAAATCTGGCCGCTGTCGCCGGTGAGCTTGAACGGGCGCTGCTCGAGTTCCGCCTTGACGATGATGTCTTCGACGATCTCGGCGCCGACATGTTTGGCTTGCGCACGCATCTGTTCCATCAGCCACGGGCCCTGGATCGTGTCTGCGAAACCCGGATAGTTCTCGACATCGGTGGTGATGGTCAGCTGGCCGCCCGGCTGCAGACCCGCGATCAGCAACGGCTTGCGCAGAGCGCGCGCGGCGTAGATGGCGGCGGTGTAGCCCGCCGGTCCGGAACCAATGATGACGATGGGGGCGTGACGGGCGGTGTTGGTGCTCATTCTGGGCTCTTGCAGGGATTCGGGTCCGCCCAATATGGCGTCGCCGGCACGGCCCTCAAAGCGGCGCCGCCGCGTAACTGATCGCGGCCGCAAGCTTGGGTGGCGCCGGGAATTGCCTAGCGTCTGTCCACAGCTATGCTGCGGTGTGGACAGGTCGAGAAACGGGCGAGACTAGCCTTGCGTAAGATTCTGGTCGTCGAGGATGACGCCCTGATTGCGATGGAGCTGGGCGAGCGGCTGGCCGATCTGGGGCACGCCGTTCTCGGCCCAGCGCATACCATTGCGGAGGCGGAAGCTTTGATCACACGCGAACGCCCGGACGCCGCGCTATTGGACGCCAATCTCGCCGGTCAATCGAGCGTCGGTCTTGGCATGGTGCTGCTCGGACAGGGTGTGCCGGTGGCGTTTTGCACTGGCTACGACCAGGTAAAGGGCGCGCCCCCCGAACTCGCAAGCGCGCCGGTTCTGGTGAAACCCTACAGCGACGCCGAACTTCGCGCGGCGCTGACGAAATTGATCGCCTGATCCGGCGGGCGCGCGGACATCAACCTGCTTTGCCGTTTCGCCTGGCCGCCCATGCGGTCAGCACCGCAGCAGCGACGCGATCGGTTTCCAGCAAGGGCGGGTAGGACCAGGTTTCAAGCCGGCCGTTGAAACGCCGGGCGCAGCCGCGCCGGGCAAGGCTCTGGTGAAAGCGCTCCAATTTTCCTGAGCTGCCGTCGACGGCGAGAATATGCACCGGCTTTGCGGTCGCCGCGGCTTCAGTCGCCATGTTGACGCTGTCGGCGGTGACGAAGATATGGTCGGCGACGCTGAGCATGGCGGGATAAGGATTGGCGCCGTCATTTTCGTAGAAGATCGCGCAGTGCGGCGCGAGCCAAGTCCGCAACGCCACGCGCGCCGCATCGCCGGTGCGGCGCGACAGCGTCACCAGCAGCGAACCGCCGGTCTCGCGCTGCACGGCGACAAGCGAGTCGGCGATCTCGCGCGCACGTCCCTGGGAAATGTCCTGCCGCTTCGATTTGCCGCCGATCAGCACGACGAACCGCGGCGCGGGAAGCTCGCCGAGGTCGACCGAAGTGTATTCATCGGCCGCGCGTTCGATGCGGTCCGGCGATATGCGGTTGCAGGCGCCGACAATGGGGACGACGTTCTGGCCTTCCAGACCGTCGTGCAGCGGCGGCACGACCAGGTCGAATTCGCGCGGATTAACGCGCGGATCCTGCAATTGCACGACCAGCGTTCTTCCGTTCGACCATTCGCGCACGCCGATCGCGAACGGGATCGACGCACGCCCGCAGCCGATGAAGAGGTCCGGCCAGGGCGGATCGATCGGATCGGACCCGATTGTGGTCGCGTTACGCGGTGCGGGCACCAGGGCGGCTGGCATCCAACTCCAGGGCGTCCTCAGCCGCACACGCTTGATGGTGAGCGAGATCGGGGCGCGCCGGGCAATGGCTTCCGCCAAGCCGACAGCCTGCGCCTCGATGCCCGCGCGTCCGTCTGTGACGGCCCATACGGTCAGCGGCTCTGCGGGCTGATAGCCGGCGCTTCTCAACTCCCCCTCCCTTCGAAGGGAGGGGGCAGGGGGTGGGTTGGAGCGCCGGCGCCAACGGGCGCGCGCGAAGCCAACGAAACGGTCCGATCTGGATTTCTGAAAGCGCGGAGGTTCACCCCACCCCCCGACCCCCTCCTCTCAAAAGGAGGGGGAGTCTAGAGATACTTCACCTTGGTGATCTCGTAGGACTTGGCGCCGCCTGGGGCCATGACCTCGACAACGTCGCCTTCCTCCTTGCCGATCAGCGCGCGGGCGATCGGGGAAGTGATCGAAATCTTGCCGCCTTTGACGTCGGACTCGTCTTCGCCGACGATCTTGTATTTGGCCTTTGCCCCTGAATCCTCATCGAGAAGGTTCACGGTCGCGCCGAATTTCACCTGTTTGCCCGAGAGCTTCGAGACATCGATGACCTGGGCGCGGGCGATTTTGTCCTCGAGTTCGGCCAGCCGGCCTTCGATGAAGGCCTGGCGTTCCTTCGCCGCATGGTATTCGGCGTTTTCCGACAGGTCGCCGTGCGACCGCGCCTCCGCGATCGCGGCGATCACGGCGGGGCGCTCTTCGGTCTTGAGACGCTTTAGCTCTGCGTCGAGGGCTGCATAACCCTCGGCGGTCATTGGGATTTTTTCCATGGGTGTGGTGTAAATAGTCCGTCTAGGAGCGAAAAATGTGTATCCGGCCCGGTCCTACGTCAAGCATAGGCCTGAAGCGCGCGAACGCCTAGGGGCGCCCCAGATTTGAGCAGGCGAATAGCCTGGATCGCGGCTCGGGCGCCGGACACGGTGGTATAATAGGGGATGTTCTGCACCAGCGCCGTGCGCCGGATCGAATAGCTGTCACGGTAGGACTGGGCGCCCTCGGTCGTGTTGAACACGAGTTGGACCTCGCCGTTCTTCATGGCGTCGACAATGTGGGGTCTGCCCTCGGCCACCTTGTTGACCCGCTCGACCGCGACGCCGTTCCGGGTGAGGTAATCGGCGGTGCCGCCGGTTGCCATCACCCGAAAGCCCAGCGCCACAAGATCCTTGGCCACCGCCGCCAGGGCCGGCTTGTCGGCGTTCTTCACCGAGACGAAGCAGCAGCCCGCGACCGGCAGGTCGATGCCCGACGCGATCTGGCTTTTGACGAAGGCGGCGACGAAACTCTCGTCGAGCCCCATGACTTCGCCGGTCGAGCGCATCTCGGGGCCGAGCGCCGGATCGACGCCCGGGAAACGGGCGAATGGGAACACGGCTTCCTTCACCGCCACGTGCGCTTTCGACGGCCGATCGAGCTTGAGCTCGGCCAGCTTAACCCCCGCCATCACTTTCGCCGCCGCCGCCGCGATCGGGCGGTTGATCGCTTTGGCCACGAACGGCGCCGTGCGCGACGCGCGCGGATTGGCCTCAAGGATGAAAATCTCGCCGTCCTTCACTGCGAACTGGATGTTGATGAGCCCACGCACATCGAGCGCCAGCGCGAGCTTTTTGGTCTGCGCTTCGATCTCTTCGATCAGCTGCGCCGGCAGCGAGTAGGGCGGCAGAGCGCAGGCGCTATCGCCTGAGTGCACCCCGGCTTCCTCGATGTGCTCCATGACCCCGGCGACGAACACATCCTCGCCGTCGCAGATGGCGTCGACGTCGACTTCGATGGCGTCGCGGAGATAGCGATCCACCAGCAGCGGCCGCTTCTCGGATACGGCGAGTTCGGAAGGGCCGCCCAGCGCGCGCGAGATGCGGGCGACATATTCGTCGAGCTCGCCCTCGTTTTGAACGATCTGCATGGCCAGGCCGCCCAGCACGTAACTCGGCCGCAGCATGACCGGATAGCCGATCTTGCCTGCGCCGGCGCGGGCCGCATCGAGCGAAGCGGCAATGGTGTTGTCGGGCTGTTTCAGCCCGATCTTCCGCAACAGCGCCTGGAAGCGGTCGCGATCTTCCGCCAAGTCGATCGCATCGACGCTGGTGCCGAGAATCGGCGCGCCTTCGTCTGCAAGCGGCTGCGCCAATTTCAGGGGCGTCTGCCCGCCGAACTGCACGATCAAACCTTGCACGACGCCGCGCGATTTCTCCGTCTCGACGATCTCGAGCACGTCTTCGGTGGTCAGCGGCTCGAAATACAGCCGGTCTGAGGTGTCATAGTCCGTGCTCACCGTCTCCGGATTGCAATTGACCATGATCGACTCGACGCCAATCTCCGCGCACGCGAACGCGGCATGGCAACAGCAATAGTCGAACTCGATGCCCTGGCCGATGCGGTTCGGGCCGCCGCCGAGAATGATGATCTTCTGGCGATCGCTTGGCTCGGCTTCGCAATCGGGCTCACCGCTGAAGGCGGGAAACTCGTAGGTCGAATACATATAGGGCGTGATCGCGCGGAACTCCGCGGCGCAGCTGTCAATGCGTTTGAATTGCGGGCGTACGCCGAGCTTTCGCCGCGCCGCGCGCACATCGCGTTCGCGCTGACCGGTCAGCTTGGCGAGGCGTGCATCGGAGAAGCCTTGCGCCTTCAACGCCCGGAACGCGGGCGCATGCTTGGGCAGCCCCTCGGCGCGAATGGCGGCTTCGGTTTCGATGATCTCGGCGATCTGGCGCACGAACCACGGATCGAAATGCGAAGCCGCGCAAATTTCTTCCACGCCGAGGCCGCGCCGCAGCGCCTCGGCGCAAACCAGCAGACGATCGGCTTTCGGCGTCACCAGCCGCGCGCGCACCGCAGCGCGGCCGTTATCCTCGTCGGCGGCGCCTTCGATGGCGATTTCATCGAGCCCGGTCAGTCCGGTGTCGAGCGAGCGCAGCGCTTTTTGCAGAGATTCCTGAAACGTGCGCCCGATCGCCATCGCCTCGCCGACCGACTTCATCGACGTCGTCAGCGTCGTATCCGAGCCCTGAAAGCGTTCGAAGGCGAAGCGCGGGATCTTGGTGACGACGTAGTCGATCGTCGGCTCGAAGCTCGCCGGCATGGCGCCGCCGGTGATGTCGTTGGCGATTTCGTCGAGCGTGTAGCCGATTGCGCATTTCGCCGCGACCTTGGCGATCGGAAATCCGGTCGCCTTCGAGGCCAGCGCCGAGGAGCGCGACACGCGCGGATTCATTTCGATGACCACCATGCGCCCGTCCGCCGGGTTGACCGCGAACTGCACGTTCGAGCCGCCGGTCTCGACGCCGATCTCGCGCAACACGGCGATGCTGGCGTTGCGCATGATCTGATATTCGCGGTCGGTGAGCGTCAGCGCCGGCGCCACCGTGATCGAATCTCCGGTATGAACCCCCATCGGATCGATGTTCTCGATCGAGCAAATGATGATGCAATTGTCGGCCCGGTCGCGGACCACTTCCATCTCGTACTCTTTCCAGCCGATGATCGACTCTTCCACCAGCACTTCGCTGATCGGCGAGGCCGCCAGCCCCCGTTCGACGATCTCCTTGAACTCTTCGAGATTATACGCGACGCCGCCGCCCAGGCCGCCGAGCGTCAGCGACGGGCGGATGATCGAGGGCAGCTGTACGAAATCGAGCGCTGCAAGCGCTTCGTCCATCGTGTTGCAGAGGCGCGAACGCGGGCTTTCGAGCCCGATCTTGTCCATCGCGTCTCGAAACTTCTGCCGGTGCTCGGCCTTCTCGATCACGTCAGCCTTGGCGCCGATCATCTCGACGCCATGCTTCTTCAGCACGCCAGTACGCTCGAGCGTCAGCGCGCAATTCAGCGCCGTCTGTCCGCCCATGGTCGGCAGCAAAGCGTCCGGTTTTTCCTGCGCGATGATCTTCTCGACCATTTGCGGCGTGATCGGCTCGACATAGGTCGCGTCCGCTAATCCCGGATCGGTCATGATCGTCGCCGGATTCGAGTTCACCAGGATGACGCGATAGCCTTCGGCTTTCAGCGCCTTCACTGCCTGCACGCCCGAATAATCGAATTCGCAGGCCTGGCCGATGATGATCGGCCCGGCCCCGATGATCAGGATCGAGGTGATGTCGGTGCGTTTCGGCATGCGTCTCCGCCCGCTTTTGTGCGGCTAGAATCGATCCATTCGGCGGATCGCGCGTGCTTAAGCCCCGCGGCGGCCCCGTGCAAGGGCAGGGCAGCCTTACGCTGCTGCGACGGCTGTCGTGGCGGTGCGCCGCTCAAGCTTGAGCTGGCGCAGGCGCGGTTCCGGCGGCGCCGCGCCGCAAGATAATCACCAGCACGACGCCCAGCGCCAACGCGACATAGCCGCCGATGCCGACAATGCCGTTCCACGGGAAGGTGGGGTTGGAGAGCGCAGCGATGGTGAGCCCGCCGACGGCGTTGATCGTGCCGTGGAAGAGCCCCGCCGCCCATACCGAGCCGGCGCGGTCGCGCACCAAAGTCATGATCGGCGACATCAGCATGCAGAAGACGACGAACAGTCCAAGGCCAAGTTCGCGATTGGCCGGATAGTTGAGGCCGTAGAAGTAGATCGCCGGCGCATGCCATAGTCCCCACACGGCGCCGGCGCCGAGCGACGCGCGCCAGAACCCTGACGGGCGCCAAAGGTCATGCAGATAGCCGCGCCAGCCCAGTTCTTCGGTGAAGGTGAGGATCGGCATGTTGATCAGCGAGCCGAGCACGACCGCTGCGCCGACGATGAAAACGGTGCTGAGCAGGAACGGCGGCGCCGTGCTCAAGTCTTGGCCCTGCGCTTCGGCGGCCTGACGCGTGGCTTCGCCGATATCGACATAGGTGCGGTCCGAAAGCAGCACTGTCGCCAGCACTGAAACCAACGCCACGCCAATCGGGATCAGCCAGGCCCAAAGCCACCAGATATTCGGCTTGAACTTGAGGCCGAGGGCTTCGGCGCGCCGTCCTTTCTCGAACGCGAAGACGCAGACCAACGCCGCGATTGCCGGGCCCGTCATCATCAGCGCCAGGATCGGCACGGCGAATTGTGGGTTCTGCGAAAATCCGGCGACGTGCGCGCCGATGGCGACCGCCCAGCTGATGGCGAACGCGAGGCCTAGGAAGATGATGGATTTGTTGGTCGTTGACATCATGCACCCCCGTCATTGTCGTCTTTGGTTGTACTGCCGTCTCCGAGCTTCAGCCCTCGCGCGCGCAGGGCTTCGCGCAGCAGGAACTCGATTTCCGCATTGACGCTGCGCAGTTCGGCGCCCGCCAGTCTGGCGATGGCGTCGTGCAGCGCCGGATCGAGCCTGAGCGCGAAGGCTTTGCGTTCTGCAGCCATTGCCCGCGCCTATTGGTAAAGCGAGCCCGTGTTCACGACCGGCTGGGCGTCGCGGTCGCCGCAGAGCACCACCAGCAGGTTCGACACCATGGTGGCGCGGCGTTCGTCGTCGAGCTTGACGATCTCGCGTTCGCTCAGCTGTTCGAGCGCATGCTCCACCATCTCGACTGCGCCTTGGACGATGAAGCGGCGTGCGGCGAGCACGGCTTCCGCCTGTTGGCGGCGCAACATCGCGCTGGCGATTTCCGGCGCGTAGGCGAGGTGGCTGAGCTTGGTTTCGTCGATAATGACGCCGGCCACCGCGACACGCTCCTGCAGCTTCTCCCGCAGCAGGGCCGAGACCTGATCGGCGTCGCCGCGCAGCGTCGGCTCGTCGTGCTCGGCGTGGTCATAGGCGAAGTGGCTGGCGATCTCGCGTACGGCGGTTTCGATCTGGATGTCGACAAAGGTCTGGTATTGGTCGACGTCGAACAGCGCCTGGGCGGTGTCGGTGACGCGCCAGACCACGACGGCGGCGATCTCGATCGGATTGCCGCGCTTGTCGTTCACCTTGAGCTTCTCGCCGGTGACGTTGCGCACGCGCAGGCTGATCTTCTTGCGCCCGTACCACGGCACGACCCAGCGCAGGCCGGGCTGGCGGTCGGTGCCCTTGTAATTGCCGAACAGCGTGATCGCCGCGCCTTCGTTCGGCTGCAGCGTGTAGAAGCCGCACAGCGCCAAGACGAACGCTAAGGCCAGCACCAGCACGGCGATGCCGTTGAAGGCGCTTTCGTTGCGGATGAGGTCGACAGTGACCCAGATCAGCCCGGCCAATAGCAACAGGGTGAGAAGCAGCATCATCCCCCCATTCGACGTATTGGCTTTGCGTTCTTGGGTGCGGTTCAGCTCGGCAGCGGCCATGACATACCCTCTCATGCCATCAAAGTGATATCACTTTAATAGCAAAGAACGCGGCGGCGCAAGCAAAAAGTTCCATTCACCACGTGTTCAATATCAGATGTTAAGCGCATTCTGATACCGCTTATGGTCCCTAAGTATCGGTTTTGGGGCCAAAAATGGTAGTCGGGGCGTTCACCAAATCCATCACTCGGCGTCCGTTCGCAAGCGACAACGCAGGCAACGTGGCCATGATGTGGGGGCTGATGGGCACAGTCCTTATCGGCCTCATCGGCGTGACCGTGGACTTCACACGTGCGCAATCGATGCGCTCCGCCATGCAGAACGCCGTCGACGGCGCGGTTCTCGTAGCCGAGCGCAGTTCCAACCTCACAATGGCTGAACGCACCGCGGCAGCCCGCGCTTTCTTCGACGCCGAGGTCGGGGCATCGATCTCCAATCTGAGCTTCTCCGTGGTCGAACTGGATGACGGCGGCCACCGCGTCGAAGCCCGCGCGCCGTTGACCATGAGTTTGGGCGGCATCGTCAGCCCCGATGCATGGAACGTTCGGGTCGCCGCCGAAGCCCAAGCCAATGCCAGCCCCCCGATCGAAGTCGTGCTCGCGCTCGATAATACCGGTTCGATGTCGAACGACATGGATGCGCTGCGGGATGGCGCCCAGGATCTGGCGGAATTCCTGATGGGGCTCGACGGCGACACCGTGAGCGTGGGTCTGGTGCCGTTCGTTGCTCAGGTGAACATCGGCACAAGTCACTCCTCCTGGTTGGATACGACCGGAACGAATCCCTACAACGGGGCGATGCTCGAGGGCCGCTATCTCGGATATCGCAATACAACCAGCGGATCGTGCACCGGCGCGGCGTATCCAACGACCTTCGGCGGATTCGAGGTACGTTGGATCAAAGGCAACGCGTCCTATCCGTCGAGCTACCAGAACACCGGTCGCTGCTACGCGTTCTCCCCTGCGAACGTGAATGTGTGGTCGCTCTACGCCAACCTGCCGAGCAACGCGCGGTGGGGCGGTTGTGTCGAAATGCGTCCGCCGCCCTATGACATCAGCGACGCTGCCCCCAATGCCGGAACACCGGCGACGCGCTGGGTGCCATTCTTCTCGCTCGACGACGGCGGCGATGTTTCCAGCCCGGACAACAACTGGATCACGTCGACGACGTACGACACGACCAATCCGCTCGCACTTTCGGGTTCGCCGACCTGGACCGCGAACACCGCCACGAACGTCGTTCGGACGCTTTCAGTTTACAAATACCGGTCAGGGGTTTCGGCCAGCATCAACACCGGCAATACGAGCGGGCAGGGGCCTAACCGGGGCTGCCCGACGCCAATCGTGCCGCTTACCACCAATGAAAGCACCATCGCCAATGGCATTCAGAGCATGGTGCATTGGAATGGCGGCGGCACGAACCAGATCGAAGGCTTGGCTTGGGCGTGGCGCGTGATATCGCCCGGCGCCCCGTTCACCGAAGGCCGCCCTTATAACGATCCCAACGATCCCGTACGCAAGGTGATCGTGCTGTTCACCGACGGCGACAACACCTCGCTCGACAGCAACAATTCTTCGATGCTGTCCGATTACGCTGGCCTCGGCTACCGGCGCTTGTTCAGCACCTATCAAACCGCCGATGTGCCCACGGTGAGCGGGTCGACCGCGACGTGGAGCGCAGCGATTGCCCCAACATGGCAGCGCAGCGGCATCAACACGTCGTCGTCCTCGACCGTTACGTACTTCAATAACCGTCAGCTGCAGTTGTGTCAGGCGATCCGCAATCAGGGTATCGAGATTTATGCGATCGGGTACGACATCGCCTCGGGCGGGGTCGCCGAGCAATTGCTGGAAGATTGTGTGACTCAGGATGGCCGGCACTATTTCAGCGCCGATAACGCGCAGGAACTGCAGGACGCGTTTGGCGCCATCGGCAGCGGCATCGGCCAACTGCGGCTGACCCACTGAGTCGGCGCAAGCAATCGTTCACCATCCCTCTGAGCGGAATATTAGCGCTTCTTTGCTATTCGTATCTGCCAAACACGCACTGGGTGTGGCAGATGACCCGAGTAAACGGAACGCGTTCGACGCGGAGCTTGCTGAAAGATCGCAGCGGCAACGTGGCGATGATGTGGGGCCTGATGGGCACCGTGCTGGTGGGCCTGATCGGGGTCACGGTGGATTTCACCCGCGCCCAATCGATCCGCAACGCCATGCAGAACGCGGTCGATGGCGCGGCCCTGGTGGCCGAACGCAGCGCCGATCTGCCGCTCGCGCAACGCCAGGCTGCCGCGCGCGCCTTCTTCGACGCCGAAGTCGGCAACATGATCAGCAACGTTTCGTTGTCGGTGCAGCCAATGGAGGGCGGCGGCCACCGAGTCGAGGCGCGTGCGCCGATGCCGATGAGCTTGGCGCGTATCGTCAATGACGACGATTGGATCATCGGCGTCGAGGCCGAGGCGCAAGCGCAAGCCAGCCCGCCAATCGAAGTTGCGCTGGTGCTCGACAATACAGGCTCGATGGCCAATGACATGGACGCGCTGCGCACCGCGGCGTCCGACCTCGCGGGCGACCTGCTTTCGCTCGACGGCGACACCGTGCGCGTCGCCCTGGTGCCATTCGTAGCGCAGGTGAACATCGGCAACGAGCAAAGCCACTTGGCCTGGATGGATCAGGCAGGCACAGCGCCATATAATGGCGAATTGCTCGAGGACCGTTCGATCGGTCACCGCTCGCAGAGCGGCACCAGCAATTGCACCAGCGGCATGCCGGCGCCGCCGGCCGGCAGCGCCTACCCGATCACTTGGCGCCGTGGCGGCGGTCTGCTCGGCGGCGTCACCGGCGGCGGCAATGGCGCAAGCACCCGATGCTACGCCTGGACGCCCACCGACGGCGTCAACTATTTCACGCTCTTCGATCGCATTTCGAATGAAGACTGGAAGGGCTGCGTCGAAGCGCGCCCCGAGCCGTACGACATCAACGATGCTGCGCCCAACGGCGGCGTTCCCGCAACCATGTTCGTGCCGTTCTTCTGGCTCGATACGCTCGACAGCGACCACAATCCGGACGGCAACAGCAATACGTCTAACAATTACATGGACGACGACAACGGCGACATTTCCGGCCTCACCATGACCACGTCGATGAGCGCTGGCGGCGGGTCGCCGGATCAGCAAGCCATGGCGCACATGTTCAACCCCTACAAGTTCCGCAACAGCAGCGTGTCGCTGGATATTACGGCGCCCGACACGCGCGGCCCCAACCGCGGTTGCCCGACGCCGATCGTGCCGCTCACGACCAATGACAGCACGATTCAAACCAACATCGCCGCGATGCGGCATTGGAGCGGCGGCGGCACCAACCAGGCCGAGGGCCTGGCTTGGGGCTGGCGCGTGCTTTCACCGACTCCGCCCTTCACCGAAGGCGCCGCTTACGGTCCCAACGTGCGCAAAGTGATCGTGCTCATGTCCGACGGCGAGAACACCAATGTCGGCAACGATCCGCTGATGGCGTCGGATTATTCCGCCTATAACCACATGGGCTTCTGGCGCGACTATGTGAACGGCAACGTGATGGGGCAGTTGGTCGGCGCCATTCTGCACGGCATCCTGCCGGCGCAGTACCGGCGCAACATCACCAGTTCGACCAATTACGTGAGCTACGTGAACAGCCGCCAGGCCCAGCTCTGCACCAACATCAAGAACTCCGATATCGAAATCTACACGGTGATTTTCCGTGAGACCGATCAGGCCACCGAAAACATCATGCGCAATTGCGCCTCCGGCAATGACCACTTCTTCCGCGCCGACAACGCGCAGGAATTGTCGGATGCGTTCGATGCGATCGGCAGCGGCATCGGCTCGCTCCGGCTGACGCACTGACGGCGATCGGCAGGAGGCAGTAGGGACAGGACCTGCTTCAGCCCAGCACGTTGTTCTGCTCATCGAGCAGAACAACGTTCGGGCTGTAGTTCCGCGCTTCCTCGGCCGGCAGCTGACAATAGGCGATGACGATGATCGGATCGCCGATCTGCGCCAGCCGCGCCGCTGCGCCGTTGATGCCGAACCTCTTCGATCCCCGCGGCGCCTCGATCGCGTAGGTGGTGAAACGGGCGCCGGTGTTGATGTTCAGCACGTCCACCTGCTCGTGCGGCAGGATGGCGGCCCGTTCCATCAGTTCTGCGTCGATGGAGATCGAACCTTCGTAATTGAGATCGCATTGCGTCACGCGCGCGCGATGCAGCTTCGCTTTCAGCAATGTCAGCAGCATTATTGCGGGGCCTGGAAGTTCACGGCGATGCGCGCATTGGCCCCGACGGCGCTGGAGCCGTCAGAGAGCGTCGCGCGCGCGCGGTAGGAATTGGCCACCCGCATCGCGGCTGCGCCGAAACCGGCGCCCACCGGCGTTTCCGACGTCACCGTGCACGAGACGCCGAGATCGCCGAGGACGCGGCAATTGAGCACGACGCGTCCGCCGACCCCGTCACGCAGGGCGCGATCCGGATAGCGCTCGCGAATACTCTGTCCCGACGGCCGCTGCGCCCAAACCACCGAGCCGGCCGCGCGTTGCGGCTGTGGCTGCGTCGAGGGACCGATAATGTTCGGCTCGACATTGGCGGTTTGCACCGCGGGCGGTATCGGCGCCGTGGTCGCGCTCGAGTTTGCATTCGGCGACAGCGGCACCGGACCGCCGCCGGCGGTGGTGTTGCTGGCGATTTGCGTGCTCGGCGCCGCCTGATTGAGCCTTTGCTGTTCGCGTTCGCGTTCGGCCGCACGTTCACGCTCGCGTTGCTGGCGCTCGCGCTCCTGGCGCGCGGCGGCTGCCTGCGCTTCGCGATCCGGGCCGGTGGTGAGCGCTTCCGACAACGGCACGCTCGGCGCCTCTTCCAGCGCTGAGCCGGGCTCGGTGCTGCCGGCCGGCGTGGTTTCGACCGCCTGCTCGGACGTAGGCGTCGAATTGCCGATGCCGCCGCCGAAATAGAGTCCGCCCGCCAATGCGGCGCCGCCCAAGAGCGCAATCAGCACGAAGGCGCGCAAGGCGCCGCCCTGGCCTTTGGGCGGATCGAGCAGATCGCGCGAATAGTCGCGGTCGATCGGCGGGCGCCGGCTCGGCGGCGGATCCAAGCGGCGCTGCGTCGGCGGCAACGCATCCGGACGGCGCGGCGGCGGTTCGGTCCGGCGCGGCGCCTCGGCGCGGGGCGCAGGCGGCGGCGGACGCACAGCCGGTCGCGGCGCAGGCGCATCGCCTGGTCCGGTCAGCTGCTTCAAGCGCAGTTCGGCGACCTCCGAAAAAGCGCCCTCGGGACCGTAGCGCGCCAGATAATCCATGAAATCCGACGGGTTGCGGCTGTCGCGGATGGCGCGCCAGTGCTCAGCCTCCGAGCCGAGCGGATCGGAAGTGGGCGGCACGCGATAACTCGGCGGCGGTTCGGGAGGCGGCGCCCGATATGCCGGTTCCTGGCGCCGCGGCGGTGGTTCGGCGCGGATCGGCGCGCTGCGTGGGGGCGGCGGCGCATAGGCCGGCGCCGGTTCGCGCTGAGCGGCCCCGACGCCCGCGCGTGCGGTATTAACCATGCGGTCGACGGCGAAGAAGAGGGGATCGAGCGCCGGATCGTTGGGATCGCCGTCCCAGTGAGACAGATCGAACGCCGGCGAAGAACCGATCGACGACGGCGGCGGCGGTTCGATCAGGCTGGCGACGACTGCCTTGTCAGCGTTGATCACGCGCTGGGCGGCGTCCAAAAACGGCCGCGAGCGGATCGAGGCCTGTGACCAGACCACGACTCCTGCGCCGCTCGAGCGCAGCGCGCCGTCGCTCGAAGGCGCGCCGCCGATGGAAAAACCGGCAGCTTCGAACATGTCCGCAAGCGCCTTCGCCTGCGGCTCGTCCTCACGGACACATACGATGAGTACGTCCGCCATGACGTCTCCTGCGCCCCGTCCCAGCTGCCACCGTGACCGCAATACCACGGAACAAAAAGCATGCCACCCGGGTACGCGCTGCAATACTGTGAATTCGCGTCAAAGCACCGGTTCGAAGGCGCCGGTAACTGTATCCAGCAACTCCAGCCCGCCATCGGCCACGCCGTAGCGCATGCCGATAAGGTTAAGCCCGCGAGTCGTGATCGCATCCTGAATGAACGGAAATGTGGCGAGGTTCTCCAGCGTCACGCGGATGCTTTCGTGTTCGAGTTTCGTGACGCGGTCGCCGTCTGCCGGAATGCGGGATTTGGCCCGGTCGAGCAGGCTGATCCAGGCGTCGAGGAATGAATTCGGATCGCGCTCCCGCTCTTCGAGCGCGGCCGCCACACCGCCGCATTGGGCGTGGCCCAGAACCAGGACAGTCTCGACCTTGAGCTGCTTCACCGCAAACTCGATCGCTGCGCTGACGCCATGGAACCCGGGCGCGTCCTCGAACGGCGGAGCGAGATTGGCGACGTTGCGCACGACGAAGAGTTCGCCCGGACCAGCGTTGAAGATCGTCGCCGGATCGACGCGGCTGTCGGCGCAGGCGATGACCAGCGTCTTGGGGGATTGTCCGCGCTCGGCGAGCACGCGATGCAAGCTGCGCAGCTCAGGCCAGCGCTCCCGCCGATAGATGCGATAGCCTTCGATCAGATGCTCCATGCCGGCGGTTCAAGCGGACCTTGGCGGCGGCGTCAACCAAGGGGAGGGTCTCCGGGGTTTCGAGGCGCCCCGGCCAAGGCCTCGCCAGCTTGGCGCCCTCGAGCGCGCCTTCGTCGACGGCGCCTGCGGCCTCGTCGTAATCGCAGAGCTGTGAGCGGCGCCTGCTTCTGCTCTTCTGTTAGCATGCGCGCCGGGTTTGGGTTAGGAGCGCGCCGATGAAGCGCATTTCAGCACTCGCACTGCTGCTCGCATTCAGCGCCAGCCCAGCGGCGGCGGAAACCGTGCTGCGCCAGTATCGGTGTTCGAACAGCACGGTGTTGCGGGTGCTGTTCAATGATGAGGACCATTCGGCCACTGTCGTTCCCTTTGCGCGGCCGAGCATCCGTCTTACCCGCGTGGCGGGAAATGATCATCGCTTTCGCTACGTGCGCCGGGAAACACACGAGCTCAGCGGCGGTCGCGACGAGGTCATTTGGCGTGTAGGCCGCGCGCAATGGACTTGCCGGCGCGGGACGTGAGACAGAACGTTGATCGCAGGGTTTGGGCAGCGTAATTCTCGGCCATGCGCGGTGTGATTCTCGGCGTTCATGACGGACGCGGCGTTCTGCTTGGCGATGGCGAGCGGCGCCTCGATTTCCCGCTGAGCGAGTGGCGATCGGCAGGCGCGCCTGTCGCGGGACAGATCGTCGATTTCATCGAGGAGGGATCGCAAGCGCGCGCAGTGTTTGCAGTGCCGGGAGCGGCCCCGGCGGCGCAAAGCAATTCGCGCATTCTCGGTATCGTCGGCGTCGTTTGCCTCGTGGTCGGTTTCGTCATACCGCTGATCCCGACCATCGCCGCCTTCGTCCTCGGTGTCATCGGCGCCGGGCAAGCGCAGCAGGAGCGCGACGACACCGCATTGGTGCTCTCGCGAATTGCCTGGATCGGCGCCTTGACCCTGTTGGCGATCGGCCTGCTGGCGATCCTCGCGGTGATCGCGCTGGTCGGAACCATGAGCTTCGCAGCCGCATGGCACGGCCTCGGGGTGTTCGATTTCTAGAATTCCAGTTCGTTCTCCTCGCTTTCGGCAAAGACGCGAATCTTGTCTTCGTGGGCAAGGAAAAGCTCGAGCCACTCGAACTCCAGCAGCGCCAGCAATGCATCGAGGTCGTAGGGTCCGAGCGAGGTCGTGTAGTCGCCGAAGCGCTGCTGCAGCGTGCGCCAGGCCCCGGCGCCGCCGTCGAGTTTCACGATTGCCCATTTCCCGCCGTCGCGAATGACGAGGTGCAGATTGACGGCGCTCGTTTCGCCGCCAAGCCGCCAGGGCGGGAACCGTCTATTGTCTCCGGCGTGATAGAGGCAGAGCTGATTGCCGGCCGGATCGCGCAGCCATGCCTCGCGCCACTGCCAGCGTTGCATCACCGGCTCGCTGTCGAAGACGACGCCCGCTTGTTTCAGTCTTCCGACCAGCGCATCGAGTTCAACATTGCTCACTTCGAAATAGAGCTTCGGCGCGTGCTCACGCGGGATCTCAGCCTGGGTCACGTGAAGGGAAAACGTAGCCTCGCCGCGCGGCAATTCGAACCGCGCATACTCCGGGCTTCGCACGATCAGCTTCAGTCCGAGCAAGCGGTAGAAAGCGATCGATGCGTCGAGATCAGCCGCTGCGGCGGTAACTTGATTGAGGCGCATTTCCAAACACTAGCACAGGGTCCGAATCCGGCCAGCACGCGCAGGCGCTTTGCGTCATGGTGCGATCCTGAGCTTGGAGACGTTCATGACATTTCGCATCAGCGGCCTCGACCCCGCGGCGTTTGCGCATCTGCACGCGTTGTCGGACTCTGATCTCGCGGCTGCAGGCGTTCGCCGCGTGCGGGTGGAGCACGAACATGCAGCCCCGTGCCGCATTTCGCTCGACGACGCCCAGCCCGGTGAAGCCGTGTTGTTGCTGGCTCACCTGCATCAGGCCGCCGCCACGCCGTATCGCCAGCAGGGGCCGATCTTCGTTCGCAGAACCATGCAGCGGTACGACGCTCAGGACACGGTCCCGCCCGCGCTCGCGCGCCGCCCGCTTTCGTTGCGCGGTTTTGACGCCGCGGGCATGATGATCGAAGCCGAACTCTGCGATGGCGCTGACATGGCGGTGACGATCGCGCGCTGCTTTGCCAACGAAAATGTCGCCTATATCCACGCCCACTACGCCCGGCGAGGGTGTTTCGCAGCGCTGATCGAACGCGCTGCCTAGGCGGAAGCGACCGGCCATTCGAACACGCAGGCGACAGATTGGGGACTTACGTCATAAACGACGGTTGCGTCCTCGACCGAGGACAGCGCCGTGCGGATCAGCGCCGCGCCGAGACCGGCGCTTTCGCCGACGGCCATTTGCGCCAGGCCAACTTCGCGCCATTCAAGCGCACAGCGTCCGTCATGCAGGCGCGCCTCCAGCCGCACGAAGCCGTCGGGGTTTGCGAGCGCGCCGTATTTCGCCGAGTTCGTCGCCAATTCGTAGAGCGCCATGCTGAGCGGCGTCACTGCTTCTTTCGGCACCGCCACGCTTGGTCCCCGATGCAGTTCCAATCTCGGATTGGGCAGAAACGGTCCAAGCGTAGAACGCAGCAGATCGTTCAAGTCGACATCGTTCCAATCGCGCTTGAGCAATATGTCTTGCGCCACCGCCAGCGCCCCGAGACGGGCGTCGAGGCGCTCGCGGTATGAGGCGACGTCCGGCGCGTCACGACCGATCTTGCGCGAGATCGACTGGATCACCGCCAGCAGATTCTTGATGCGATGCACGGACTCGCGCGCCATGCGCGTGCGCGCCTCTTCGCTGGCGGCGACTTCGTCGAGAAGCAAGCGGGCGAAGCCGCACAGCAAAACGGTGGCCGCGCCGGTGAACAGGAAGATGATGCCGGTCGCCGCCCGCAGCGCGTTGATCGGGCCCTGCGTCGGCGGGGCAAGCCAAAGCGACCAGGCGCCGAGCGCGGCTGCGATCATCGCGGCTAATCCGGCGCGGATGCCGCCGGCGAACGCCGCGATCATGACCATCGGATAGAGCGTGATGTAGGGCGGCAGCGGCTCGCCGCCGGCCATGGCGTCGAGGGGAAACCGCAACAACACGCCGAACCCAACCAGAGCGAGGGCGACGACATAGGCCGCGATGCTGCCGGTGCGCGGCAGCCAGCGGCGAACATTGTCGGCGATGCTGGCTTTGGCCACGACCATCCCTGTCGTTGCGGACCGCGATGATTGTGATGCAACCGCCGCCGGTTTCAAGGTCGCGCGTGGCGCTCAATTGCCGAGCAGCGAAGCAGCCAGCGCCTGCATCGCGCGCGAGGCGTTGATATGCGGCGCCGAGGAACGCTGCGCCTTGGACACGACGAATGCGCCTTCGATCGCGGCGACCATAGCCGAGGCGAACGTCGCTGCGTTCTTGGCGGCCATGCCGCGGGCTTGCGCAGCATTGGCGATCTCGTGCTCCCAGAGCGAAAACGCCTCGCCAACCGCGGCGGCGAGTTTGGGATTGGCTTCGCCGAAGCCGGTGGCGATCGCGGCCATCGGACAGGAGGCGGCGTATTGACGGTCCTTGCATTCCTTGGCGGTGGTCTTGAACACGCGTTCGATGAACGTATCCAGGTCGACGCCGCTTTCGTGCAGTTCGCGGAAGCGCTGCGCGACTTCGGCGCCGACTCGACCGACGACTTCGACGCCGATCTGCTCCTTGCCGCCGGGAAAATGAAAGTAGAGCGAGCCGCGCGGACAGCAGGAGCGGTTCAGGAGTTCGGCAATGCCGACGCCCTCATAGCCGCGCTCGCCGAATAGATCGACTGCGGCGGCGAGCATGTCCTCGCGAGCCGAAGAAAGTTTGGCCATGACCTCGAATACCACTTGTATGACGACCGGTCTAGTGATAACTGACAGATAGACCGGTCATCATAGTGCGGCCGGTCCCTCACTCCCCGGAGGGTCAGATGAAAAATTTGCTTATGTCCGCCATGGCGTTGACCGCCGTGCTGGTGATTCCGAGCGTGGCCAGCGCCGACCAGGTCGCCGACCGCACCCGCGCCATCGAACTCTGCCGCGCCGAAGTAACGGCGCAGGCCGGCGAGGGCGCCACGGTGCGATTCGACCAGGTCCGCGTGCGTCCGCGCGCTGTACGGGTCGAATTCGACGTTTGGCGCAACCATCGTCTGCAAAACGTCCGCTGTGACGTGACGCGCGCGCCTGCGTTGGCGATCGCGGCCATTACGCCGACGCTGCAGACAGCGTCCGCCGCTTCCATCGCCCAATAAAGCCTGCCCCGAAACGCGTCCTCCGCCTCCCGCACGGACGCGACCTGCCTGGCGCCCTCGTATCCCGTTTTGGTGGGAGAAGAGGGCGCCATTTTCTCGTGGCGAATGGGTTTGCCGCCCGGCTTTGTCCGCGGCAAACAGCGCGCATGCCGACCACCACGCTCTTCGTCACCAAGCTCTATCGCGCTGCGCTCGACGGGATCGATAATGGCGCATTGCTGCGGAGCTGCCGCGCAATTGCCGGCGCCGATACGGCCGGCCAGCGTTGGAGCCGCGAACACGGCTATTGCGGCTACACCTCCTATGCCTCGCTCGACGACCTGCCCAAGCGCGATCCGAACTTTGCCGAGTTGAAGCAAGCGCTCGACAAGCACGCAGCCGCGTTCGCGCGCGAACTGCATCTCGAACTCGGCGGCCGCAAGCTGAGGCTCGATTCGATCTGGATAAACCTGCTCGAACCCGGCGGCGTCCACACGGGTCATATCCACCCGCACTGCGTGCTTTCCGGCACGTACTATGTCGACGTGCCGGCGAACGCGTCTGCATTGAAACTCGAAGATCCGCGCCATCCCTTGATGATGGCGGCGCCAAGCCGGCGCGAAGACGCGCCCGAGCAGGAGCGCACCTTTGTTTATGTCAGCCCGAAAGCCGGCGAAGTGCTGATGTGGGAGAGTTTCGTGCGCCACGAAGTGCCGATCAACGGCGCGAAGAAGAGCCGCGTGAGCGTGAGCTTTAATTACGCCTGATGAGCGCATGGTCGCCACGGAAGAAGGAATTTGCTGGCACGGAGCTAGCTGGAGTCAGGCATTGGCCACGCTGCATGGACGGCGCTGGTGATCGCGGCGGCGCAGTCGACGCGATGTTGGTAGCTGTCCGGCGCGTGGAGCAGGCAGGTCAAGCGCGCGATATTGGCGTGGAGGCGTCTGGCGATGCGGCGCGCGTAGGTTTGGGGATCGTTGAAGGCGCGGATGAGCGCTTCGAAACGCAGGGCCGCGGGCCAGGCGTCGTGGAAACGTCTTTCGGCGCTGGGACCGCGGCCGCCGCGTGTGCGCGGACGATCCGTAGCGCTCGCGAAGCAGCGGAAACTGACCCGCCACTCCTGAGGTTTTTCCGGCCAGAACTCGGCGGCGCGACGCGTGCGCTTGCGCGCCGAGCGCAGCAACGCACGCGTGTTCGGTTTGGCGTAAGCGGCCGCTTCGATTGCAAGCAGGCGGCGCAGCAGCGCTTCGCCCGCACGCAACCATGACATCATCCGGACGTAGGACCTATGCGTGAACGAATGGCGCGCCGCGATGTGTTCGGGCGCGCCGAAGAGCGCGGTGAGCAGGTGCAAGAACGCCTCGGCGATGCGCCAGAACGCGAGCGGTGCGGTGCGGGTGATGGTGGCGGGATCGGGGGACATGTGCGGCGCCGAGTATGCACCGGGCGCGATGCCGGTCGGATTGATCGTCGGGCAGGCGTTTGTTTTCAGCGACTTGATGCGGCGGCGGCATGGATGGAGCGCGCTTCTATCCGGGTTTCAAAATTCTTCGGCAGTCGGGTGGGATGAAACCGGCGCGCTCGGGCGTTGTTCGATCGAGGGCGGGCTGACCGGCCTCGCGCTCTTGACCAAAACCCGCGTCCCGACGCGGCAACGGAGAGAAAAACGATGCGGGTACGTTCGACGATCTTCGCCTTTGCGGCTCTGGCGCTTGCCGGCCCTGCTGTCGCCCAGACCGGCGCTACTGACGCGCGCTGCTCGACGACGACCTTCAGGATTTATTTTTCGCACGGCTCGACGGTTCTCGATGACGCGGCGTTGGCGATGCTTGACGCCGCGGCCCGGAACGTCGCGGGGTGCGCCTATTCGGAATTGCACGTATCGGCGAGCGGCGCCCATGCCGCGGCGCGCACGGCGGCCATTCGTGCGGCGCTCGACGATCGCGCCTGGGATGTCGTGCGCGTTACGCCAAGCGGCATGCGCCAGGTGTCGCAGGGCGGGCCCGAGTACGCCGAAGTGCTGATGACGCCGTATGCGTCGCCGGGCGCGCCAGTGATGGCGGAGCGCGAAGCGGGGGTCTGAGCGCGGCTCGCGCCTACAGCTCGCGCCATCCGCCGGCGAGCCGCAGCGTGACTCAATCCGCGGGTCCCACGGTGTCGAAGAGGTGCGGACGTTTAGCGCGGCCGCTTCTGACGACCGTGCCAGATGCGCGTGACGATTACGGCGTCGTCGGTCACTCGATAGCGGATGACATAAGCGGATTTTCCGAATTTCACATAGAGTTCGCGGAAGCCGTGCTCGCGCTCGACGCCCTTCATCGGCTCGCGAGCGAGGGAAAGGATGCGGCCTGTCAACAGGTCGAACATGCGCAGAGCGGCGCGCGGGCTGCGGCGGTTTAGGGAGCGTTCGAAGCGGAGCGCGTCGCGCCGGGCGGCCGGACGCAACTCCAGGCGCTTCATTTGCTGCGCGCGATGCGAGCTTCGAGACGGGCGCGGATTTCGGCGAAGAGTTGTTCGGCAGGGACATTCTCGCCGGGCTCTTCGAGCCGGCGCAGGTCTTCCTCCCAGCTCAGGTCGTTGTACTCGGCCTCGAAGGCGGCGTCGTCCGCGGCCAGTTCACGGATGTAGTCCTCCGGCGTCAGCCCGCGTGCCTCGGCTGCGGCACGGATTTCGTCCGCGAGCGGGCCGGTGAGGGAGATGGTGAGCGTGTCGGCGGGCATGGGTAGTGAAATGTAGCACGATCCGAGCGCTTCGTCATTCCGGGGCTCAGCGCAGCTGAGAGCCCGGAATCCAGGGGCAATCACGTTAGCTTTACGGCGCCTGGATTCCGGATCGCGCTCCGCGCGTCCGGAATGACGGGAGTGTGTTCACGCTTCGAGGGTGAAGCGGCGTTTTTCGTTCTCGACGCGGTTTTCGCTCGATCATGCCGAGCTTGTTGATGAGGAAGTCGAGCGCAGCGGGCAGGTCGCCGACGCGGATCATGGAATGGGGGAAGCGCATGGGGGAGTCTTACGCGCCAAGCGCAGCGAAACCGAATGAACCCTCTCCCGCAGTGCGGGAGAGGGTGTTTGTGTCACTCCTTCACTCGTGCGTGTCATTCTTTCACTCGTACGGGCATTGTGAACCTCTACCTATAGGGAGGAGAGTGCGTTGCGTTTCCCCTGGGTTCCGGATCGCGCTCCGCGCGTCCGGAATGACGACTAGAGATCGAACTCGCTTGTTAAAATTTCGATCAGCTTCTTAGCGCCAGCCTTGTCTAGCTGAATAGTTTGACTCTTCTTGCCGGGGATTTCGCCAGCAGGCCGCCGTAACAAGCGCCATTCACTTCTCTCTAATTATCCAAAAAGCTCCGCAGCTTCCGGGACCGGCTCGGATGCTTCAGTTTGCGCAGCGCTTTGGCTTCGATCTGGCGGATGCGTTCGCGGGTGACCGAGAATTGCTGGCCGACTTCTTCGAGTGTGTGGTCGGTGTTCATGCCGATGCCAAAGCGCATCCTGAGCACGCGTTCTTCGCGCGGAGTGAGCGAAGCCAGCACTCGTGTCGTGGTTTCGCGCAGATTGGATTGAATGGCGGCGTCGACCGGCAGAATCGCGTTCTTGTCTTCGATGAAATCGCCGAGGTGCGAATCCTCTTCGTCGCCGATCGGCGTCTCGAGCGAGATCGGCTCCTTGGCGATCTTCATCACCTTGCGGACTTTCTCGAGCGGCAGGCCGAGCTTTTCGGCGAGCTCTTCAGGCGTCGGCTCGCGGCCGATTTCGTGCAGCATCTGACGGGATGTGCGCACCAGCTTGTTGATGGTCTCGATCATGTGCACTGGGATGCGGATGGTGCGCGCCTGGTCGGCAATGCTGCGGGTGATGGCCTGGCGAATCCACCACGTCGCGTAGGTCGAGAACTTGTAGCCGCGGCGATACTCGAATTTATCGACCGCTTTCATCAGGCCGATATTGCCTTCCTGGATGAGATCCAGGAATTGCAGGCCGCGATTGGTGTATTTCTTGGCGATGGAGATGACGAGGCGGAGGTTGGCTTCGACCATTTCCTTCTTGGCTTGCCGCGCTTCGCGTTCGCCTTTTTGAACGGCGTGGACGATGCGGCGATATTCGTCGATCGGCACGCCGGTCTCTTGCGCCAGCACGCCGATTTCGCTGCGGATGTCGGCGATGTCGCCGGCCTCCTGCGTGACGAACCTGCCCCAGGCCTTGTTCTTCTGCCCGGCCATCTTGTCGGCCCACTTGGGATCGAGTTCGTGGCCCTGATAGGCGGTGAGGAATTCCATCCGCGGCACGCCGTTGGATTCGGCCAACCGCATCAGCTTGCCTTCGAGCTGAATAAGCTTGCGGTTGATGGCGTAGAGCTGCTCGACCAGGCTCTCGATCCGGGCATTGTTGAGTTTGAGCTTCTTGAGCTCTTCGATGATAGTGTTCTGGGCGCTGTCGTAATTTTCGGCCTGCGCGCCGGGCAGCGAGCGTCCCTTCAGGCGCAGGTCGATGCGCTTTTCCTGCAGCTTGCGGAATTGGCCGAAGGCTTCGGCGATGTTGTCGAGCGTCGACATCACGCCTTCCTTCAGTTCAGCTTCCATCGCCGACATCGAGATCGCCTGTTCGTCGTCGAACTCGCTGTCGCTGTCGGCTTCGGCGGCGGCTTCGCCCGGATCGCGCTCTTCGCCATCCTCATCGCTTTGCGCGGCGGGCGCCGGTGCGCCGGCAAGGGCGGCGCGCTGGGCGGCGGCCTTCTCGGCCTTTTTGCGCTCCTGTTCGGCGATCTCGATTTTCGCCTGCTCGGGATCGACCAGGCCGTCGGCGTTCACGCCGGGCGCCGATTGGGGAACGATGCCCATCTCGGCGCCGTACGTGGCTTCGAGGTCGATGATGTCGCGCAGGAGAATCTTCTGCTCGCGCAACTCGTCGCGCCACACCATGATGGCTTCGAAGGTGAGCGGGCTTTCGCAAAGCCCGCGGATCATGGCGTCGCGGCCGGCTTCGATGCGCTTGGCGATGGCGATTTCGCCCTCGCGCGAGAGCAATTCGACCGAACCCATCTCGCGCAGATACATGCGCACCGGATCGTCGGTGCGGTCGGCGTCTTCGCGCGTGTTGGTGACGGGCGGTTTGGCCTCGTCGCGGGTGGCGACGGCCTTGGACTCTTCCTCCGCGGCTTCGCCTTCTTCCTCATTGTCGACGACGTTGATGCCCATCTCGTTGAGCTGGGACATGACGTTTTCGATCGCCTCGGAATCGAACTCTTCCGACGGCAGCACCTTGTTGAGCTCTTCGTGGGTGACAAAGCCGCGCGTGCGGGCGGCCTTGATCATCTTCTTCACGGCAGCGTCGGAGAGATCGAGGATCGGGCCCTCGGGGGCGTCTTTTTCTTCCGCCGCGTTCTCTTCGGTCTTGCTCATCGATGCTTTGCTCATTCACTCAGTTCCGAAAATAGGCATCAAAAGTTAGGCGACTAGGCCGCTCGGGTCGTCTTCTTGCACATCGTCCAATTTGGCTTCGCGGGCGCGCGCCTCGATTTCGCGCGCTTCGCGGCTCAAAGCCTGAAAGCGAGCGAAGGCCTGGTCGTCCCCATCGGCTGCCGCCTGGCGGAGCTCCGCCAATTCCTCCCTGATTGCCGGCGCCACGACTTCCCGTGTCGCCAAGGCCAGCCATTCCGCACCGACGTCCGCCCCCTCGGCTGGAGCTTTCGCCTTCGGCCAACGGCTGATGCGCGCCGCCGCGCGTTCCTGACCCGACCGGGTCAAATGGAGGCTCAGCCTTCCCCGGTCAATGGCCCCATGGGATTCAGGGTCATCGGCGAACTGAAGCAGAGCGGCGCGGATGGCTTCGAGGTCGGGATCGGTGATGGCCAGACGCTCGATCCAACTGCCGTAGCTGGCAAGGATCGCGGGGGTGTCGGCGGCGGCGCGCAGGAAGCTCTCGGCGGCCGGGCGCGGACGGTGCGCCGCGGCGTGCGCCTTCAGTTCTGCGGTGACGCCCGCGGGCTCGCCCTTGCGTCTGTAGCCGCTGTTCTGGTTCGGCGCGAACGCCGGGCGCTGGCTGCGAACCAGCGCATTCGCCCGGCTCATGAGATCGGAGAAAAACGCGCGCTGGGTTTCGCGGTCGGCGATTTTGCCGATCGCCTCTTTCAGCGCCGCCTGAAACGCGGCTTGCGCTTCCGGCGTGGCCACGCCGTGGCGCGCCTTTTCGCGTTCGAACAGCGCCGCCGAAGCGGGGACCGAGGCGGCGACGAGCGCGGCCAGCGCTTCGGCCCCGGCGCGGCGGAAAATGTCGTCCGGGTCTTCGCCTTGCGGGGCGTAGGCGATGCGGATGGTGCGTCCGGGTGCGAGTTGGGGCAGCGCCAGATCGAGCGCGCGGTCGGCGGCGCGCTGACCGGCAGCGTCGCCGTCGAGGCAGAGCACCGGCGCGCCGCCCGCGCGCCAGAGCAAGTGCAGTTGCTCTTCGGTCAGCGCGGTGCCGCACGGGGCCACCGCTGCGATCCCGGCGCGTTCGAACGCGATCACGTCGAGATAGCCTTCGCCGACGACGAGGCCGTCAGCCTTGGTCTTTGTCAGCACTTCACGGGCCTGCTTCAGGCGGTAGAGCACGCGGCTCTTGGAATAGAGCGGCGTTTCCGGCGAGTTGATGTATTTGGCCTTGGCGTCCTTTGCGAGCGCGCGGCCGCCGAAGCCGATGACCTTGCCTGCAGTGTCGGTTATCTCGAAGGTGATGCGGCCGCGGAAAGTGTCGATGGCGCGCTTGCCTTCCTCGCCTTCGCGCGCGATTCCGGCGGCGACGATCTCTTCGGTGCTGAAGCCTTCAGCCTTGAGCTTGTCGATGGTCCAGGTCCATTCGTCCGGCGCGAAGCCGATCGAAAAGCGCTCCCATTCCTCTGGCCCGAAGCCGCGCCCTTGCAGATATTTGCGCGCCTCGGCGCCGCCCGACGAGCGCAGCGCGGTGGCGAACAATTTCGCCGCCGCCGCGGCGACGGCGTAGAGACGCTTCCTGTGATCGCTCTCGCCGCGATCGGCGTAATCGTCCTTCGGCAGCGCCACGCCGGCGATCTCGGCGAACTTCTCGACCGCTTCGGGAAAGCTCAAGCCTTCGAGTTTCATGGCGAGCGTGAAGACATCACCCTTTTCGCCGCAGCCGAAGCATTTGAAGAGACCCTTGTTGTCCAGCACGTGGAAGGATGGGCTCTTCTCTTGGTGGAACGGACAACAGGCCCAATAGTCGCCGGCCGAAGGCCGGGACTTGTGCTTGTGCCAGGTCAGCCGCTTGCCGGCGTAATCGGCAATCGAAACCCGGTCGCGCACCTGGCGTAGCAAGGTGTCGGTGAAACGCATCGGAGCCTGAAGGAAGAGGGCGGTGTGCGCCTATTATACAGCGATTCGCCGAAACGATTCGGAGGCGCTGTTTCTATTGCGATTTAATCGAGGTGACGGCCCCGGGGCGGAGGCGGATCGCTGGCTGGAAAGCTCTGGTCGGAGGCCTCGTCGACCTCGTCCCAGGCCTTGGGCGGATTAGCCATCGCGGCGGGGCCGGCGTCGCGGATTTCCTGCCGTTCCGGCTCGAAGGCAAGCGCGGGCGTCATGCTCTTCACATGGCGTCGTGCCGGCTGCGTTCAATCAGTACTTCGCCGGCGGATCGCTGGCTGGAAAGCTCTCGTCGGAGGCCTGATCGACGTCGTTCCACCGTTTCGGCGGGTTCGCCATCGCGTCGGGACCGGCGTCACGAACCTTCTTCGGTTTCGGCGGCGGCGTTTGCTTCGGCTCGGAAGGCGTGGGCTTGTGCGGCATGGGGTGCTCCTGTGTCCCGGATTCAACGCTCTGGCCGGAACATTGGTTGCCCCGCTCACATTCGCGAATGCCGCCCGAAATTGCATGGCCTCGCCGTAATTTCGGCGCCGGCAGCCTCACGTTTGTCAGCGAGGGATAACGGAGACCTATTCATGCACGTGCTCAAAGCCGCGGCGGCATTCGCCGTTCTGGCCGCCGCGGCTGTTCCGCCTGCGGCCCAGGCCCAAACCCAAGGACAAATGATGCTGGCGGAAGGGACGTTGCTTACCGTCAACGCCGACGGCGCATCAGAAGCGCGCCCGGATCTGGCGATCGTCAATCTCGGGGTGACCACAGAAGGCCAAACCGCCGCCGCCGCGCTTGCGGAGAACGCGCGCCGCATGACGGCGCTGACGCAGGCGCTTCGCCGCGCCGGCGTCGCCGAACGCGATATTCAGACCTCCAACGTCTCGGTCTATCCGCAGCAAGTTTATGGCGAAGGCCAAGCGCCGCGCATCACCGGTTATCAGGCCAATAACAGCGTCACTGTGAAAGTACGCAACATCGACAATACCGGGCGGGTCATCGATGCAGCGGTGGCGGCCGGCGGCAACGCCGTCAACGGCGTCTCCTTTACGCACGCCGATCCCGACGCGCAGCTCGATATCGCGCGCCGCGATGCGGTTGCCGAAGCGCGCCGCCGCGCCGAACTCTACGCCGATGCGCTCGGCATGCGCGTCAACCGCGTCGTCGCGGTCAGTGAGGGCGGCGGATATGCGCCGCCAATTCCGGTCGCGGTCGAGCGTTTCGCCGCGCAAGATGGCGCCGCGCCGCCGCCGCCGATTTCGCCGGGCGAAATCGAAACCCGCGTCAGCGTCGGCGTGACGTTCGAGCTGCGCTGAGCACAACGGCAAGTCGGGTGCGCGGAGAGGGCGGCGGAGCAATCCGCCGCCCTCGATGGTATTGGTACTGTGACGAATTAGTTCGTCGCCGGCGCTTCAACCGGCGCGGGCTCGGCGCTGGGCGGCGTCACCGGCGCCGGCGGCGGTTCCGGCAGATTGATGTCCGGCGGATTGACGTTCACGTCCGGAACATTGAGCTCGAGTTCCGCCGTTTCACGAGGACTATTGAGGCCGCCAGTATACGCCACGACGCCGAAGGCGATGATCGCAACGATAATGATGCCGGCCAGGAACGCGATCCACGGCGACGAGCCGCTGCCTTCTCTCTCAGCCATTTGTCATTCTCCAAATCTCTTGCCCTGCGGCTTCAACAGGCTGCGCGCCGGGAAGTTCCGGGAACCTGCGCGGCAGCGTGCGGTATCATGGGAGCGGTTTTCGCAAGTTCGCTAAAACGCCAGCGGCGTCAGCAAGGGTTCGCCGGCGTAGAAGCGGCGGAGGTTTTCGAGCACGTTCTGCGAACCTTGCCAGAGCGCCTCGCGCGTGGCGCCGCCAAGATGCGGCGTGAGCGTGGTGTTGGGCACGTCTTTCCAGCGCTCTGCCGGCGTCGGTTCTTCGGCGAACACGTCGAGACCGGCGCCGCCAAGAGCGCCGCTCTTCAACGCAGCGATCATGGCGTCTTCGTCGATGACGCTGCCGCGCGAGACGTTGACGATGATTCCATCGCCGCCGACGGCGTCGATGACAGCGGCGTTGACGATCTTCACCGTCGTCTTGTCTCCGCGCGCGGCGATGGCGAGGATATCGCACCATTCCGCCAGCTTCAGCAGATCTGGTTCGTGGGCGTGCTTGACCTCGGGCTTGGCGCGGGGACCGCACCATTTGATCTCCATGCCGAACGCCTCGGCGCGGCGGGCGATGGCCGAACCGATCGCGCCCATGCCGACGATGCCGAGTTTACGCCCCCGTAACCGCTTCTGCGGCGGCACGGCGAGCGGCGGCGTCCATCTCCCTTCGCGCAGCACGCGCTCGCCTTCGGTGAAGAGCCGTAACCGCGCGATGATGAGGCCGATGGCGACGTCGGCCACGTCTTCGTGATTGATGTCGCGGCCGTGGCTGATCGAGACGCCGCGCCCTCGCGCATAGTCGAGATCGACGCCATCGACGCCGACGCCGAAACAGACAATCGCGCCCAACTCCGGCAGCGCGTCGATCATGGCGTTCGAGATGCCGATATGGCCGATAGTGACGGCGGCGCGAATGTCGCGGCGCTCCGTAGGCCAATGCACCACCTCGTAGTCAGCGAGGCGCAACTCGAACAAGCCGAGCGGGGGATGCACGAGTAGCGCGGGCCTGGTCACGGGCGCTGTTATGAACCGCAGCAAGTCGCGCGGCTAGCGATGGGACAGGGCGGGGAGCGCCTGCTGTCTTCGGCCGTGGACATCGGCGGCGCGCGACCCCGCGCGGCGAGGATTTTTCGCGAAAGCCTGATCTTTGCAGCAACGGAGGCAGGTTCTTGCGCGGCTGCGGGGCCGCCATTGACGCCTGTGGATAACCAAAGCTTCCTGAGGCTCGCAATGGGAGGCTCTCACATGCACGACGACGTGGGCTTGTCGCCCGTCCGCCGCGTTCACCCTGTTTCATTGTTCTTGACGCCCAAAAGCGGGCTCGTCCCGCTCGCTGCGCGCCGTGATCAGCACGCAGCGCTCGACATCATTCCGGCGCTGATGCGCCTCGGTTTTGAATATGGCGAGCCCATTCTCGACTACCCGCCCGAAGAGCCGCCGCCGGAACCGGTCCGCCCCGATGATCTGTACAAGGTCGAAATGCCGTTCGTGACCGCGCACGACGTTCTGCTGCAGACCACACGGCCGCCGATGCACGATCGCGTCGACGAATCTCGCAAGCGGATCCAGCAAAGTTACACTGATCTCGAGAGCCGGATGTTCGACGTCTGGGAAGACTACATGGCATGGACCTCACGCGGGCGGGTTCTGCTGCACGAACGGCTTCATCGCTCGCTTCAACCTCCGCACGACAGCAAGCGGCAAATGGCGTTCCGCCAGACGCAAGGCGCGCCCTATTTGGACTTGGGCGATTGGACGGGCGCGCCGTTGAAACGCACCGACGAATCGACCGAGCGTCGCACCGCCGTGTTCTTGCTCCGCAAGAACGAAGCCTGGCCCGGGGGGCCGGGGCTGATCGCCGCCTTCGGCATGGATGGCACCGCGACGGCGGTTTGGTGCTATCGGCTCGGCCGCGACCTCAGCCATTTGCTGCAGAATACCGGATTTGTGTTGGCGGAAATGACAAATCCGGGACTCCAGCACCGGCCGACGAACATGCTGTGCGCGCGCAATTGGAAGATCGAAATCCTGCTCCAGTGCGATGAGCAATAGAGTCTAAGCGTGACACGGAGTCTTGGCGCTAGACTCCGTCTAAGCCGCTGCGCTGAGGCAGCCTAGAACATGCAGGATCGCGGTCCAACCAGAGTGGAAACCGCGCATGAAGAGCGACGCCGCATGCCAATCGATCGCCTCCAGGGGAGAGCGGAGTTTCATTGATGGGTTGCAGGCCTTGGCTCGCACCATCTGCGAGCTGCATGGTCCAGTCGCCGGATCCGCGGACGCGAAGCCGGCGCCCGTCGAGCCGGCGCCGGGCCGGCGCCTCATTCTGCTCTCAGGCGAGGCGCGCGTGGACCGCAGCGTTTATTTGATGGAAGGTACGCTTTTTGCTCCCGCGAACGGCGCGCTCGAGGGAGAGATTCTGTGGACCGTCGGGGCTTCGCCGTGGTTCTCGAAGGGCACAGCCGGCGCCGAACTGGTGCGCGGCAGCGCGGGTTCATCGCTGCTTCAGTTCAGCGGATACTGCATCGATAGACCATTCGTGAAAGAACGCTATCGGCTGGTGCTCTTCGGCGCCGAACAAGCTGGTGTGTTTCAAGGCGTTAGCGAAGCCTATGGCGTCTGGGACGCGAAGCTGTGCGGCCGCTACCAGATCGTGAACCAGTCCTGAGGGGCCGGGAGACTAAGCTTGGCGCCTTCGCTTTCTTCGCGAGTGGCGCCGAAAGACGGAGCGAGGCGCTAGCGCGAGATGCGCGCGCGCTCGGCCTGGATGGCGTCGCGCAATCGCACCGTCTCGACGCGCAGCTCTTCAAGCAGACCGGCGTGAAGGATAGCCCATTCCCGTTGCGTGCGAAGGTAGGAGGCGAAGTCGGGATTGTCGCGCGCCAGCTGGATGATCTCCGAGGCGGGACGCTCGTCGAACGAAGAAAGGCCGTTGGCGAAATTGGCGGCGACGCCGACGTTACGGAAATTGCGGAAGACTGTGTTGGTGTCGAGCAGATCGTCGTAGAGCCCGTAATATTTCTGGATTTCCCGTGCGAGATCGCGATTTTCGATCAGGCCCATATGGCCAGAACTGATGAGCGAATCATAGGCGATGCGCGAGCCGACGGTGATGCGCACCAGATTTATCGAACCCATCAGGTTGTCGAGACGGTCCGGCGGGATGGGCGGCGTCGGCGGCGCTTCCCAACTCTCTGTCGAGAGCACCAGCGTTCTCGGCAATGCGCGATCGAAGGCGTGCGCGTAGATATAGTCGACAGCCCCGATGCGCGCGAGGGCGGAGCCGTAGAGCGCATCGTGGAGCTCGAGGTGGGAATCCAGATCCTCGACGATCTCGGCGAGGTGGCGATCGACAATGCCGCGATTGGCCCGTGCTTCGTTCCAATTGCTGACCTGCAGGCCGACGAAGACGCCGACTACGACGATGACGAAATCGATCGCGATGGCGGTCCATTCCTGCTTGCGCAGATGTTCGATCACGCGTCTGAGAAGCATAGTGCTGGCCTTCAAGAGCCGGTCGTCAAGAGCGTCCGCGATGGCGCCGCCTGCCGCCGGCGTCGGGCCTTAGCGTATCCGGGCGATTGCGTAGAGGTAAGGCCGAATTCGCAAAGCGTCGCACGGTAACTAAGCAGCGCGCCCGGCCGCCAGATCGATCCCGCTGCGCATGGTTAGTTCGTCCATCGCATCCAACAGATTGCGCGCCAAGTCTGTCGCTGCGCCCCTGTGGCCGCTGCGCGCAGCCCAGCGCCCGTTGGCTTCTTGCGAGAACAGAAGCACGTCGCTGTCGCCATTGTACGCCGGCAGGTCGAGGCCGAACTTGGCCGCTGCGGCCTGCACCTGGCGCCACTCCTTCTTGAGCCGCCCTCTGATATACCATTGCTGTGCGATGCCGCCGATGTACTCCCACGGAGGCAACAGCAACGCCGTCTTGGCGAGTGCGCCGGTCGCACACAGATGCTCGAGCTCCCACACCGTGCTCGTCCCGTGCGTCTTGCGCTCGCCGAGTCGCTTCGTGACCAGCGGCATGATTACGATGGCGGATGCCTCCACAGCCTGTGTTGCGAGCACGGCCTGCCAATCGTCGTCGCTGGTGAACATGCGCGACGCGGCGATGTCTTCACGATTGCCGCCAATTTGACGCACGTCGATATACCGCTCGAGTACGCGCGCGACATACTCCGGAGCGTGCATGCCCCCGCTGCTATCGATCGCAGATTCGAAACCCAGCTGCAGAAATGGGTGGGGCATGCCAATGCGCGCGTCAGTGTGAAAAGGACGGAGTATCAAAACGAAAGGGCCGCTGGAAAGAGGCGCCGCATCACGCGCGAGTTGTGCTTTCAGCTTCTTTCGATAGCCGATCCACGTCGGAAGAACAAACGCAACCACAAGAGCGCCGATCGCGCCCAGAGACACTACGTGCATGTTGCTGGATAAGATCTGCAACCAGCTATCGAGGCTCGCCGTTAACGGGTAATCGGGAAGAAAGAACGGCAGGCCGATGGTGACCGCAGCGAGTGCAAAGAGCAGACAGACCGCGATCAAAAATAGGTTCGCAATTGTCTCGAACGAACTCAAAAGGATCGCCGTTGGCGCAGCGCCAATATCGTAGCGGGACGGTTCAGCCGGTTTGAGCGGCAGCCGGCCGGTGACCATTTCCATGACTTGCATCCCCCCGCGCAGAGCGCGGCTGGAGACTAGGGTTCAGTCAGGAAGCTGTGAAGTGGTGACGCCAAACGCCACGCGCAGAATGCACTACGTCACGCTCAACTGCCGACGGCGCGGTAGATTTCGGTGCGGAGCTTGTCTTCTGGCGTGGTCTGGGGGTCGTCGATGTAGATTTCCCAAACCGGCATGGTCTTGGAAATACCTTGGGCCGTCATCTCGTCCCACATGGCTTTATGGGTTTGGTTGAGACTGGCGTAGGAGCCGACATGGGTGGTCATGTAGACTTCGCCGGCCGGCATGACGCCGGCCTTCACTTGACCGGCTGCGCGCTTGGCGTCTTCGGCGCTGACGAGGACCGCGGCGCGGAACGCCATCTTATTGTCGGACGGCATCTGCAAATAAATGGACATCGGCATGGCCAGCGGCTTGACGCCGTTCTGCATCGCGAAGGCGAACACTTCGCCGAAGCCCGACGCCATGGCCGCGCCGATCTCCGCACCCGAGAGGGACGAGACGCGGTCGACGTAGATGTAGTGCTGCTCCGGCAGCGTCTTGCGTTCGATGTTCATGCCTGATCCTAACGAGAGGGTCGCGCCAGGCCAACACGGTGCGATGCGTTTGAGCCCGCAAACAGCGCTCAAGCTGCGCTCTTCGCCTTCTTGGCCATGAGCTTGGCAAAGCGCTCGAACAAATAATGGCTGTCCTGCGGTCCGGGGCTCGCTTCCGGATGGTACTGCACCGAGAACACCGGCTTGCCTTCCAGTTCGATGCCGCAATTGCTGCCATCGAACAGCGAGACGTGAGTTTCCTTCACGCCTTTCGGCAACGTTTTCGGATCGAGGGCGAAGCCGTGGTTCATCGATACGATTTCGACCTTGCCGGTGTCTTTGTCCTTCACCGGATGGTTCGCGCCATGATGGCCCTGCGCCATCTTCATGGTCTTGGCCCCGAGCGCGAGGCCGAGCATCTGGTGGCCCAGGCACACGCCCATCACCGGCAGGCCGCTGTCGACGAGTTTCTTGATCTGGGGCGCGGCGTATTTTCCGGTCGCGGCGGGATCGCCGGGGCCGTTTGACAAGAGGATGCCGTCGGGCTTGTGCGCGAGCGCTTCCTCCGCCGTCGCGGTGGCGGGAAGCACGATGGCGCGCGCGCCGACATCGCCGAGCGCGCGCAGGATGTTGCGCTTCACGCCGTAATCCATGACGACGACGGTGAACTTCGGCTTTTGCAGTTCGGGCACGCCGACCGGCCACTGCCAGCGGCCTTCGTTGACGACATAGCTTTGGGCAGTCGTCACTTCTTTCGCGAGGTCGAGCCCGTCGAGTCCGCTCCAGGCTTTCGCGCGCGCGTGCAATTGGTCGAGGTCGAATATGCCGTCCGGCGCATGCGCGATGACGGCGTTGGGCATGCCTTGTTCGCGAATGCGCTTGGTCAGTGCGCGGGTGTCGAGGCCGGCGAGCGCAATGACGTTGCGCTGTCTCAGCCAGGCGCCGAGATCACCATCGCTGCGCCAGTTCGAGGGCGGCGTCGGGCGGGTGCGGAAAACTGCGCCGCGCGCCGCGGCGGCGGCTGCCGGCGACGAGCTTTCGACGTCCTCGATATTGGTTCCGACGTTGCCGATGTGCGGGAAGGTGAAGGCGACGATCTGGGCGGCGTAAGAGGGATCGGTCAGGATCTCCTGATAGCCGGTCATCGCCGTGTTGAAGCAGACTTCGCCCTCAGCGGCGCCTATGGCGCCCAGGCCCTCGCCCAGGAAAACGGAACCGTCGGCGAGCACAAGCGCACCGGTGGGCGCGCCGGTGGCGGAGGATCGAGTCGGATTGGCCAAAGCGGCAGTGAAATAGGGTGCGCCGGGCGGGGTGTCAAAACCGCCCGATGAAGCGCCGGCCGCAGTGTGCGCCGCACCCATGCCGCAAAGGTGAACACCCTGTCAGCCATGTCAGTTGGCGGGTGGATGACAGACCTGTAAGGTTTTGCCGTGGGGACGTGGACGACCAGATTTTGGGCCGGGGCGGCTGCGCTCTGGCTGGCGCTCGGCGTCGCCTCCTGCGGCGCGCGCGACCGCGTGAGCGTGCCCCCGCCGGGCCAGCCCGCCCTGATCGCGCGGGCGGCGCTGTTCGGGGAGCCTGCCCGGCACAGCGGCCAGCTCTCGCCGCGGGGCGACAGGATCGCCTTTCTTGCCCCCCGCGACGGCGTGACGAACCTCTGGGTCGTGTCGGTCGACGCCATGGACGAGCCGCGGCCCGTCACCGACGAACGCGCGCGCGGCATTAGCCGGTTTGCCTGGGCCGCAGACAGCGCCACCTTGCTCTATCTCCAGGACGATCGCGGCGACGAGAACTGGCGTCTCTACGCGGTCGACACGGCGGGCGGCGCCGTGCGCGCCCTGACGCCGGCCGGCGCGCGCGCCGAAATCCTCGGCGTCGGCGAACGCGATCCCGGCGCCGTTGTCGTGACGCTGAACGAGCGCGATCGCGCCTGGCCCGATGTGGTGCGCATCGATCTCGCTACCGGTGCGCGGCGGACGCTTCAACGCAATGGCGGACCGCGCGGCTACTCGGCTTTCCTGCTCGACCGCGACAACAAAGTACGCCTTGGCGTGCGCCCTGCCAGCGACGGCGGCGCCGAGATCGTGCGCTTGGGCGGCGGCGAAGCAAGGCTGTTCACGATCCCGTTCGAGGACGCGATGTCGGCGCGGCTGATCGGTTTCGAGGCCGATGGACGCAGCTTTCTGATGCTCGATTCCAGCTTCGGTGAAACCGGCGCACACGAGCGCGATCGCACCGCTTTGGTTCGCGTCGACGCCGTGACCGGCGAACGCACGGTTGTCGGCGAAGGCGAGCGCGCCGATGTCGTCGATGTCTGGCTCGATCCGGCGACCGGCGCGCCCGAAGCGTTTGCGACCGAATATCTGCGCCGCGACTGGCGCGCGCTCGACGCCGACAGCCAGGCCGACATCGATTTCCTCGAACGCCAGCTCGACGGCGATTACAGCGTCGTCTCGCGCAGCGCCGACGACACCCGCTGGATCGTGCTGGAGCAAGGTCCGACTTTGTCGGCGCGTTCCTATCTGTTCGATCGTGCGGGGCCGAGCGGACGGCGGCTGACATCGCTGTTTTCGCATCGCCCCGACCTGCAGCAGGCGGCGCTGCAGCCGATGACGCCGGTGGAGATCACCGCCCGCGACGGCCTGACGCTGGTTTCCTATCTGACGCTGCCCGGGGGAGCGGACGCAGACGGCGATGCGCGCCCCGAACACATGCTGCCGCTTGTATTGCTGCCGCACGACGGACCGTGGTCGCGCGATTCCTACGGCTTCAACGCCGCCCACCAATGGCTCGCCAATCGCGGCTATGCGGTGTTGAGCGTCAATTTTCGCGGCTCTTCCGGATTCGGCAACGCCTTCCTCAATGCCGGCAACGGCCAATGGGGCCGCGGCATGCAGGACGACATTCTCGACGCCGTGCAATGGGCGATCGCGCAGCGCATTGCCGAGCCCGAGCGGGTGGCGATCGTAGGCGAGGGCTTCGGCGGCTACGCCGCGCTCTCGGCGCTCGCCTTCAGCGACAAGTTCCGCTGCGGCGCGAGTTTTGCCGGGCCGGCCAATTTGTTCGCAATGCTGGACGTGTCGCCTCTCGCGCAACGCGAAGTGCTCTATCGCCGTGTCGCCGACGCGCGCACGGAGGCGGGCCGTCAGCAATTGCGCGAACGTTCGCCCTTGTTTCACGCCACCCGCATCCGCGTCCCGCTGCTGCTTGCGTCCGGCCTGCGCGATCCGCGCGTGACCAAGAATGAAAGCGATCAATTGGCAAACGCCGTACGCGGCTACGGCGCGCTGACCTATCTGGTGTTTCCGCAAGAGGGGCGCGAACTGGTGCGGCCGCAGAACCGGCTTTCCTACCTTGCCGTACTCGAACACTTCCTCGGCGATTGCCTGAGCGGCCGGGTCGAGCCGGTGGGCGCCTCGTTCGAAGGGGCGGAAATCGACGTCTATGACGGGGCCGTCAATGTGCCGGGCTTGAGTGCGTTTGCGCGGCGGCGTGCGCCTGCGGTGCGCGAAACCTCGCAGAGCCTTGCGCCGGACGATGCGGAGAGGACGCGCGCGCTCAATGCCGAACAGAGCGGTCCGCCGGCGCCGAACCCCTAAGCCGCGGGATAGATCGAACGCACGCGGCTGCGGCGGCCGCTGAAACTGTCCCAGACCAGCGTATCGACATGTGCGGCGCCGTGCTCGAAGTGAACGCCATCGAACATCGAGCCGTGGGTCACGCCGGAGGCGGCGAAGACGACGTGGCCGGGGACCATGTCGTCGAGCGTCAGTTTGGCGCCGACATCGCGGCCCATGGCGCGCGCGCGGGCTTCTTCCTGCTCATTCTCCGGTTTCAAGCGCGCCTGCATCTGGCCCCCGGCGCAGCGGATCGCGGCCGCCGCGAGCACGCCTTCGGGCGCCCCGCCCGAGCCGAAATAGATATCGACGCCGGAGCGCGCGGCTTCGGTGGTCCAGAACACGCCGGCGACGTCTCCGTCGGGGATGAGCCGGATCCCGGCGCCGGCGCTGCGCAATTCTTCGATGATGTGCTGGTGACGGTCGCGATCGAGCAGACAGGCGCGGATGGCGCTCACCGGCACGCCTTTGGCCTTCGCCAGCCGGTTGACGTTTTCCGCCGGCGACACGTCGAGATCGATCAGTCCTGCCGGATAGCCCGGCCCGATCGCCAACTTGCTCATGTACATATCCGGGGCGTGCAACAAGCCGCCCGCCGGCGCGAGCGCGACGACGGTCATCGCATTTGGCGCATCGGAGGCGCACAATTTGGTGCCTTCGAGCGGATCGACGGCGATGTCGGTCCTGATGCCGCCCGCGCCTAATTCTTCGCCGATATAGAGCATCGGCGCTTCGTCGATCTCGCCTTCGCCGATTACGACCTTGCCCGAGAAGGGCGCGGTCTGGAACGAACGCCGCATCGCATCGACGGCGGCCTGATCGGCGTCATTCTTGCGCCCGAAGCCGCGCAGACGCGCGCTGGCGATAGCTGCGACTTCGGTCGCGTGCTGCGCGATCTGGCCTAGTACGATGCCGGTATTGGTGGTGCTCACGTCATGCCCCGCTCTGGTTGGGGCTTTCTATCGCGCTGGCGCTTGCGAACAAGGGCGCCGCCGGCCTCAGCCCGCGAGCAAATCGCCGCAAATCGCCTCGAGCCCGGCTCGATCGGCGGCGTCGAAGGCGTCGAACTGGGTGGAGTCGATGTCGAGCACAGCGGCGAGCGCGCCGCCCGTATCGAATACCGGAACGACGATTTCCGAATTGGAACGGCTGTCGCAGGCGATATGGCCCGGGAAGGCGTGGACGTCCGGCACGATCAGGGTTTGCCGGCTCTCCGCGACCGCACCGCATACGCCCTTTCCGAACGGTATGCGCAGGCACCCGAGCGTGCCTTGATACGGCCCGACCACGAGTTCACCGGGCTTGGCCTCATCGGCCAAGTAGAAGCCGGTCCAGAAAAAGCGCTCGGGAAAAGCCTGCGCGAGCAGCGAGGCTGCGCTGGCGTAACGCGCAATCCGGTTAGGCTCGCCAGCGATGACAGCGGCAATCTCTGCACGCAACGCGGCGTAGCGCTCGACTTTGCCCTCTGGCAGCGGCGCGCGCGCAGCTTCCGCCATCAGTCGCGATTCGACTTGCGGTGCTTGAGCGCGCCCGAAGCCTTCAGCGCTGTGATGCGCTCATGCTGGGACAGCGGCTCTCCTCTCGGCCTGCTCAGAGATTTGCCGACAAATACCGAGAGCCCGATAATGGCCACAACCACGACCGCGATCCAGACCCAGAACATAGGCTTCTCCGTTCAAGGTTAAGATAGCAATTGGCGGCGGGGATGGAAGCGTGCCGGCGCCGGTAATGGTCCATGGAGAGTGCTGGGGGCTGCTCCAGGGGCGCGTTATGGCGCCAGCGACGCTGCGGAATGGCCTCAGCTTCGGCGGGCGCGGGCGGGGTGGGCTGGGGTTGCCGGGCTTGCTGCGGGCTCTTGGTCTTCCGCTTTGACCAAATCCCGCACGATGCCGGAGCGGCGCCTGACCTCGCGGACGATCTGCATATCGTCCTCGGCTTGGCGCGCCTCCTTGTGCGTGGCGGCGTGTTCGAGCAGCGCCGCATATTCCTCCAGGCATCTGATCGAATCCCAGAGCGTGTTCTCGACCCGGTCGCGCATGGCCGAAAGCAGGCTCTCCACCGTGTAGGCGTGGCCGGTATGGCACCGGTACCGCGCCGGCTCGGAATCGCGCAGGCGCACCAGCACGCCGTGACAATCGGGACAAGTCAGCAAGCTCGGCTCGCCCACTTGCAGAACGTCGATCGGGTGGCTGTCCGCGCCCGCGGCGATGCTGATTTCGCGATCGAGATCTTCCTTGATCGGCTTCTGTCTGGCGACGCGGCGCGTCGAGACGGTGGCCAATTCCGTCATCGCGTGCGCAATGCCGTCGGCAGGCAGTTGCTTGTCAGGGTCGAGCGCGCGCAGCGCCGCCAGCGGCATTGAGGGCGCCGCGGCGTCTGCCGGATCCTGCACGATCACCGCCCCGCCGCAGCGCTGGATGGCGATGAGGCCGGCGACGCCGTCATCCAATCCACCCGACAGGATGATGCCGGCGGCGCGTTGTTCGAACGCCCGCGCCGCCGAGCGGAATAATGGGTCGATGGCGGGGCGGAAGCGATTTTCCTTCGGTCCTCGCCCGAGCCGCAACTTTCCTCCCTGATCGATCAGCAGGTGATGATCGGGCGGAGCTACGAAAATGCCTCCGCCGGTGAGCAACATCCCGTCCTCGGCGTGCGTCGCCTGCAACGGACCGTGCGAACTGATGATTTCGGGTATGAGTCCAGGACTGTTGGCGGCGACGTGCACCACCACGCAGATCGCGGCGGGAAAGTCCGCCGGCAGGTTTGCGACTATCCGCTCCAAGGCCTCTAGCCCGCCAGCCGAAGCCCCGATCGCGAATAGCTCGATTCTTGCCATGACCGGGTTACGCCTGTGCTAGTCAGGGCCAACGCCCCTGGGCGCGAGCTTGTTTCCACCTTACCGGCGTCGGGCGCGAGATGGCGAAGAACAACGGCAAGAAACACAAGACCAAAACCGGCGCCAAGCCGCCCGGTTCGGGCGCACCGCTCGTGTCCACGGTGGCGATCGGCAGTTCGGCCGGCGGCGTCGGCGCGCTGCAGACTTTGTTCCAGCATATGCCGACGAACCTGGGCGTCGCATTCGTGGTGGTGGCCCACCTCGAGCCGACGTATCGCAGCGAGCTGGTGCCCATTCTGCAGCGCCGCACCTCGATGGCGGTGTATCAGGTCAACGCCAAGACGCCGCTCAAACCGAACTGCGTCTATGTCATCCCGCCGGATCGCAGGCTGGTCATCAGCGACGGCGACATTTCTTCGCTGCCATTCGAGGAACCGCGCGGACAGCGCGCCCCGATCGACCTGTTCTTCCGCTCGCTCGCCGAACAGCACGGCGACGGCTTCGCCATCGTGCTCACCGGCGCGGGCGCCGACGGGGTCGTCGGCATCAAGGCGATCAAGGAAGCGGGCGGCGTCATCCTGGTGCAAGATCCCAAGGATGCCGAGTATGGTTCGATGCCGCGCAGCGCGATTGCGACCGGGGTCGCCGATGTCGTGGCCCCGCTGGCGGAGCTTCCTGCCAAACTCGCCGAGTTGGTCGGCCACAAGAACCGCATTCAGGCGCAGCAATTCGGCGACGACGAAGACAGTTCGCTGCGGCGCATTCTGACCTTTCTGCGGGCGCGCACAGGTCACGATTTTTCTCAGTACAAACGCCCGACCATCATGCGCCGCATCAGCCGCCGTATGCAGCTCAACCGGCTGGATCGGATGGAGGATTATGCCGCGTTCCTGCGCGAGAATGCCGAAGAGATTCCCGCGCTGTTCTCCGATCTGCTGATTTCGGTGACGACATTCTTCCGCGACAGCGCAGCCTTCGAGTCGCTGGCCGAGCGGGTGATCCCGCAATTCTTCGACGAAACCCGCGATGGCGAGCCGATCCGCATCTGGGTGACGGGATGCGCCACCGGCGAAGAGGCCTATTCGATCGCGATCCTTTTGCTGGAGGAGGCGGCGCGGCGCGAATTCCGGCCGGAAATCCAGATTTTCGCCACCGACCTCGACAACGGCGCGCTCGCTGCGGCGCGCGAGGGCCGCTACCCCACCGCGATCGAGGCCGACGTCTCGGAGGAGCGGCTCAGGCGCTTCTTCTCGCGCGAGGGCGATCACTACCGCGTGCGCAAGGAAATCCGCGACATCGTCGTCTTCGCCATGCATTCGATGCTGAAGGATCCGCCGTTCTCGCGGCTCGACCTGGTTTCGTGCCGCAATCTGCTGATCTATCTCGAGCGCGAGTTGCAGAACCAGCTGCTGAGCACGCTGCGCTACGCGCTGAAGAGCGATTGCTATCTCTTCCTCGGCTCGGCCGAGACCGCCGACAGCGCCCAGGGGCTGTTCCGCGCCATCGACCGCGAGCACCGCATCTACCAGGCCGCGCCTCAGGGCGAGCGCAATGTGCCGATGCTGCCGCGGATGAGCCTGGCGCCGATCGTGGACGTGACCGCGTTGCGCGCAGGCCCGCCGATAGCCGGCCCGCAAGTACCGGCAGCGACGCACCGCGAAGCGCTCGAGGCCGCGGCCCCGCCGAGCATCCTGGTCGACGAAGAGCATCGCATCCTGCATTTGTCCGAGACGGCGGGCCGGTTTCTCGCCCCTTCGGCCGGACCGCTCTCGACCGCGGTGACGCAGCTGGCGCGGCCCGAATTGCGGCTCGACATCCGTTCCGGCCTGCACCGCGCGCTCGAACGCAGCGAAGTCAGCCTCAGCCTGCCGATCCCCGTGCAGTTCAACGGCGCGGCGCATCGCGTGTTCGTGCAAGTGCGCCCGGCGCCGCCCAGCACCGATAACCGGCCGCGCGCGCTGGTGCTGTTCTTCGAGGGCGGCTTGGCCGACGCCATCGTGAACCAGGACCTCGCCGGCGAACAGAACAGCGCCCTGCTGGCGCAAATGCAGGAGGAGCTGCAGCTGACCCGCGACCGGCTGCGGGCGAGCCCGGAAGAGTACGAAGCCGCCAACGAGGAGCTGCGGGCGGCCAACGAAGAATTGCAGTCGATCAACGAGGAATACCGTTCGACCGCGGAGGAGCTGGAAACCAGCAAGGAAGAGCTGCAGTCGATGAACGAGGAGCTGCAGACGCTGAACAGCGAACTGAAGATGAAGCTCGAAGGCGTCTCGCGCGCCCACAGCGACTTGCAGAACCTGATGGCGGCGACCGAAGTCGGCACGCTGTTTCTCGACACCGGCCTGCGCATCAAGCGCTTCACCCCCTCGATCGCCGATCTCTTCAACGTCACTCCGGGCGACGAGGGCCGGCCGATCACCGATTTCACCCACCGCTTGCGCTATGCCGAACTGGAAGGCGATTCACGCGCAGTGCTGAAAAACCTGACCCCGGTCGAGCGCGAGGTCGAAAGCGTCGAGGGCCGCTGGTTCCTCACCCGCATCCGGCCCTATCGCACTGTCGATGACCGCATCGATGGCGTGGTGGCCACGTTCGTCGATGTCACCGAGCGCAAGGCGTCGGAACACCGGTTGCGCCTGCTCACCGCCGAACTCGATCACCGGGTCAAGAACGTGCTGGCGCGGGTGCTGGCGTTGACGCAGATTTCGCAAGCCGCCACCGACGATTCCGAGGAGGCGATCCAGACCCTGGTGCAGCGCATTCGCTCGATGGCGAAAACCCATTCGCTGCTCAGTCAAACTTTGTGGTCCGGGGCCCGGCTGGACGAATTGTGCTCGATCGAACTCGAACCGTATCGCACCCGTGGAAACATTTCGGTGCACGGACCGGCGGTGATGCTCAATCCGGATGCGGCGCAAGCGATCACCATGGTGGTGCATGAATTGACCACCAACGCGGCCAAATACGGCGCATTATCGGCGGCCAAAGGCAGGGTGGAGATCGAAATCGCGACGCGCAGGGACGGCGACAATGAAATGCTGGTGCTGAACTGGCGCGAGTCGGGCGGGCCGCCGGTCAAGCCGCCGGAGAAAACCGGATATGGGACCAGCGTCATCCGCGGATCCTTGACGCACGAACTGCAGGCCAAGGTCGATCTCCGCTTCAAGGAAACCGGCGTCGAGTGTGAGATCGTCGCGCCGATGGCGGCGGTAAAGGCGCGGGCGATGCCGGCCAATGGCGGCGAGGCTAAGGCGTGAGCCCGGCGGCGTAGAGTGCAGACAGGATCTGATGCTTGGTGCAGGGCTTGTGCAGCACGCAGCAAACGCCGGGCACGTCGCCGATATCGGAATAACCGGTGACTACGATCACCTTGATCCCGCGGCCGGTCAGATCGGCGATCAGCGCGTCGGCGGGCTGGCCGCCGAGATTGAAGTCCACCAGCGCAAAGCCCGGCTGCGCGGAATCGGCGAGGTCCAACGCGTCGCGCACATTGGCGGCCACGCCCGCGCAGGCGACGCCGTCTTCGTCAAGCCAAGTCTCTACCTGCACGGACAACAGCCAACTGTCCTCGACGATGAGGACACGCTGCGCATTGGTCGGCACGGTCATGGCGCGCTCAATCTGAACTCCCGTCAATGGTCGATCAACCCGGTTCGCCTGGAACTTCCTGCAGCGGCGCCGCTTGCGGCGAACTTGTATTGGGGGTTTTGTGTTACTTGGCCAACAGTGGGAATGAGCGATGGGCCAGTACTACTTTCACCTCTGGTCCGGCGATCGCTATCAGCCGGACGAGATCGGCCTGGATCTGGCCAACGCCGAGGAAGCTTACATTCAGGCGTTCCGGGCGGCGCAGGACGGCTGGATCGAGATGGTTCGCGCCGGCGTCAATCCGCGCCGGCATCGCTTCGACGTCGTCGACGAAGCCGGCCAGATGCTGTTCGAGCTGCCGTTCCTGGAAGTGATCAGCCGCGAAGGCCGGCGCAGGCTGCCGCTGTTGCCCCACGAAAAAGCCGTCGAACGCAATATGGCCTTGCTGGCTGATCTGAGCCGGGAAGTGGCGCGCGTGACCCACACCATGCACAATTCTCGCCGCTTGCTGGCCGAACTCGAGGCGCTGCCGGATTACGCGAACGGGCGCGTGAACAAATAGGACGGATCGAAGTCGCCCGCTTTCTTCAGCCGCTCCCAGTCGGTGAATCCATTGTAGCGCCCGCGTGAAACGATGACGCCATCCTGCCGCAGCTGTTGCAGGGTCCGATTCACATGCACAGCGGAAAGGCCCAAGGCGTCGCCGAGTTCAACTTGCGTGATCGGCAACATGAAGCCCATTTCTTCGGCGAGGCCGAGCGATTTCATGCGCACGAACACTTCGCAGAAGAGATGCGCCACGCGCTGATAGGCGTTGCGCCGGCCCACCGAGGCGAGCCAGGCGCGAAAGATCGCCGCGTCGATCATGGTCGAGCGCCAGAGCAGATCGGCGAAAGTCGGTGAGGCGCGGACGCCCTCGCGCAGTGCGGAGTGCGGAATGAAGGCGACTTGGCTTGCCGTCAGCGAGCCAAGCGAAAAATCCACCACTTCGAGATGCAGGCTCTGCAGGTCGGGCAGGTCGCCCGGCAGATGGAAGGAGAGAATTTGCCTCTGGCCGCCGGCGACGGCTTTGTGCCGGCAGACGAAGCCTTCGAGGATCACGCAGCATTCGGTCGGCCGATCGCCTTCGTGGACGACATCCTGATGCGCGCCGACGCTCTGCAGACGAAGCGGCAACCGCCGGACGATGTCTTCATCGGCAGGCGAGATCGTGCCGATCGAACGCAAGCCTTTGATCAACCGGTCGTAAGCGGAATAGGTGATAGATCGCATACCGGCTTAACGCCCCCTCCCGGGGTGAGTGTTCCCTGACACTCATTTGTTGCTGATCAAGATCGGCATACCACGGCGCAGTCGGGCGGCACTAGAATCCTGCGCCGGAACCACAATTGGAGCATGAGTCCGGGGGGGGGGGCGTCACTAACCTGGGATAAGAATGGGCCAGCTTTGCCCGGTGATGGCCCAATAATCTGGGTCGAAGCCAACCCGCGCCAAGGGTAGCCGTTGAATTGGACCTTCCGGACACAGGCGCCCGGTTCTCTCAAGCGGCCTCGCGCACTTTGCGCCTTGGTCTCACCCAGCGAACCAGCGCCATCGCCGCCACCGCAATCGGCGTGATCAGCAACAACACGACGTAGGCGATTAGGAGCAGACTCTCGCACGCAAATCCGATCGCGCTGTCAAATGATAGAGTTCGCGACGGCGTGCGCGCGGCAGCGTCATCTGCGCTGAGCAATCGCGACCGGTGATGGAGTGTCGCCACGTTCGCAAAACCGCGCGAACGGTATTTCGTTCCACCGTGAGGCCGGCGCGCGCCGCACAATGAATTCTACATTTCGCTTTCGCTCGCGCGCTGCTCGACAACGCGGCGCACATTTTTTCGCCCGACGCGCGTAAACGCCAACCAAACGCGAATCATCGTGTGCGCGTGGGAACGATCGAACGCGCGACGCGTTGGCGCGTGATTGATGGCGCGGTGTGAAGACGCATGCGCCGAGTTCAGATCGAATTTCAAACTTGGGGGTCAGCACGATGACCGAATTTGCGTCATGCGGCCGTTGGGTCTCACGCATCGCGCACGATCTGTTTCGTGTTCCAGTTCTCGCCTTGGCGCTGTTGGTGAGCGCATGCGCGAGCGGCGGAGCGGTGGCGCAGTCCGAGCCCAGCGCGCTGCAAGCGTCGCAATATCAGCTTGGCGCCGGCGATCAGGTCACCGTCACCGTGTTCGGGCGGCCGGAACTGTCGGGCGCGTTTCCGGTGAGTTCCAGCGGTTATGTCGACTATCCTTTGATCGGCCAGGTCGAGGTCGCCGGCAAAACCACCGATCAAGTCAGCACGGCGATCGCCGATCGCCTGCGCGAGGGCTATGTGCGCGATCCCGCGGTCAATGTCGCCATCACCACCTATCGCCCGTTCTTCATTCTCGGCGAAGTCGTCAACGCCGGTTCCTATCCGTATCAGCCGAACATGACCGTGCGCGGCGCCATCGCCACCGCCGGCGGCTATTCGTATCGCGCCAATACGCGGCGCGTTTTCATTCAGCACCCTGGCCAGGCGCAGGAAACGGCATACGTGCTCACGGGCACGCTCTCGATCCGTCCTGGCGACGTGGTGCGTGTCCCGGAGCGTTATTTCTGACGCGTTCAGAAGGAGAGCAAGCGTCTCGATACAGGAGCTATCGGCAGAAACTCCGCTAACGCCTGTTCAACGTCAAATTCTCGGCAGAGCCGCCGGCCTGAAACCGGACGGAGCGATCGCGCGCGCCCGAACGCGCGGAGGGTGATGCACAATGAGTCTCGTCGTTCAGCATGAGGTTCCCGAAATCGAGGAACCAGCAGCAGCTTCGCTTCGTCTCCAATCGCTTTGGGGCGCAATGCTGCGGCGTTGGAAATTGCTCGCGGTGGTGTTTTTCGGCATCGCCGCGCTGGCGATTGCGGTGATCGCGTTGATGCCGCCGAAATACAGTTCGACCGCGACGATTTTGATCCGGCCCGGGCTCGATCGCAGGCTGACCGAAGCACAGTCGGAAACGGCCGGCGCCTCGCCGACGCCGGCAAGCCTTTCCGCGGCGGTCGACTCGGAAGTCGAATTGTTGCGCTCCGACGAGACTGCGCGCGTGGTCGTGCGCGAACTGGGCCTGGTCGAGGATCCCGAGTGGAACCGGGCGTTGCCGCGCAATCTGCTCGGCAGGCACTACGTCACTGCGGCAGCCACCGACGCCGCGGCTGAAGCCGAAACCGCGCGCACGCTGGCGAAGGCGGTGCAGGTGCGCCGGCGCGCGCTGAGCGAAGTCGTGGATATCCGCGCCGAAGCGCGCCATCCGGCGCGCGCCGCCGAGATCGCCAACGCCTATGTCGAGGCCTATCTGGCCAATTCCGTCGCCGCCGAGAATACGACCACGGAGCGCGCTGCTGCGTGGCTGCTGGAGCGGCTGCGCACCCTGCAGGCCGATCTCGCCGACAAGGAAGAGGCGGTGGCGAATTATCGCCGCGAAAGCGGTTTGCTGGTCGGCACGGGCGAGTCGCTGACCGAACAGCAGGTTCGCTCGGTGCAGGAGAACGTCATTCTCGCGCGCTCGGAGCTGGCCGAACGCAATGCGCGCTATGCTCACGTGCGCAGTCTGGCCGAGAACGGCGCCAGTCCCGATTCCACCGGCGATGCGCTTGCCTCGAACGTCATCCGCGATCTGCGCAACCAGGAAGCGGAGCTGACCAGCGCGCAGGCGCAGTTGGAAACCACTTTGGGCGAGCGCCACCCCGACGTCATCAACGGCCGCCAGCGCATTGCCGACGTGCGCAGCCAGATCAACGCCGAGATGCAACGCATCGCCGCCAGCGCCGAAGGCGAAGTGCGCGTGGCGCAGGCCAGGCTGGGCACGCTGCAGGCGGCGCTCAGTTCGGCCGGCGGACAAATGGCCGGCAGCAACCAGGCGCAGGTGCGGCTGGCTCAGCTGATGCGCGAAGCAAACGCCGCTCAGGTCGTCTATGACGCATTCCTGCAGCGCTATCACCAGGTGCATCGCCAGGGCGAAACCGCGCCGCTGCAGGTGCGCGTGGTTTCCCAGGCGCTGCCCGCGGACGCGCCGGTTTGGCCCGACGCGCGCTGGGCCGCGCTGTTTGCGGTGCTGCTTGGGCTGAGTGCGGGCGCGCTGGTCGTCATCGCCGTCGAGATGGTGAGCGATCCTGTCGTCAGCGCCGATGATGTCGAGCGCAGGCTCGGCATGCCGATCCTGGCCAGCATTCCTTCGGTGCCGAACCGCGCGCTCCGCCTGCTGGCGCCGGATGCGCGCCATCCCGCGGGCTATCTCACCGACAAGCCGCTGTCGTCGTACGCCGAGGCCATGCGGGTGATGCGCACCTCGATCAGGTTCGCCAGCCATGACGGCAGCGTCGATGTCGTCGCGCTCACCTCGTCGCGCCCGAACGAAGGCAAGACGACGTGTGCGTTGAGTCTGGCGCGCGCCGCGGCGCTGAGCGGGCAGAAAGTGATTCTGCTCGATTGCGACTTGCGCCACGGAACGCTGAACCAATTGCTCAATATCTCGCCGTTGCATGGGCTCTGGCACGTCCTGGCCCGATCCGTCGATTGGCGCAGCGTAACCGGCGAGGACGAGGCCTCCGGCGCGCATATTCTGCCATCGGCGCCGGGCGCGTTCGCGAGCGCCGATCTGCTGGCCAGCGAAGCGATGACGTCGCTGCTCGAGGAGCTGCGCGCCAATTACGATCTCGTCGTCCTCGATTGCCCGCCGGTCTGGGCCGTCGCCGACACGCGTGTGCTTGCCTCGCTTGCCGACGGCGTCGTGCTGGTCGGGCGCTGGAACAAGACGTCGGTGTCGGCGCTCGCCAGCGCTGTCCGGCATTTGCAGCCTTCGGCGGCGCGCATCGTCGGCGTCGTCGTCAACGGCGTGGATGCGAATATGGTGCGCCGCGCCGGCTACACTGACGCCGGTTTCGGCGCCTACGCCGACGCCTCGTATTACATGAACTGAGGCGCTGATGGCTAACGTCGACGTCTCCGATACGCTCGAAGCGCATGTCGCCGCAGCGCTGCATTCGATCTCGCCGCTGCACGACATTCACCCCGAAGGGCGCGCCATCGCTGCGGCCCGGCCAGGCCCTGTCGGCGGCGTGGTGAAGCGGGCGTTCGATGTCGTGGCCTCGGCGGCCTTGCTCGTCGCGTTGGCTGCGCCGCTGGCGCTGATGGCGCTGCTCATCAAGCTCGACAGCAACGGGCCGGTCTTCTTCCTGCAGCGCCGCGGCGGCTTCAGAGGCAAGCCGTTCCTGGTGTGCAAGTTCCGCACGATGACGACAGCCGACGATGGCGCCACGATCGCGCAGGCGGTGAAGACCGACGCGCGCGTTACTCGCATCGGCGCCTTCCTGCGCAAAACCAGCATCGACGAGCTGCCGCAGCTGATCAACGTGCTGCGGGGCGAGATGAGCCTGGTCGGACCGCGTCCGCACGCGGTGGCGCACGACGGCGCGTTCAGATCGGTCGACCGGCGCTACGGACGCAGGTTCAAGGCGCGCCCCGGCGTGACGGGCCTGGCGCAAGTGCGCGGCTGCCGAGGGCTAATCCGCGCCGATGCGGATCTGCGCCGGCGTGTAGAATTCGACCTCGACTATATCGACCGCTGGTCGTTCGAACTCGATCTTTGGATCATCGCCCGCACCGTTCTGGTCATCCTGCGTGATCCCAATGCGCACTGAAGCGGCCCCGGCGCGGCTCGATGGCGGGCGCAAGGTGGTGGTGCACGTCATCACCCGCTTTGTCCGCGGCGGCGCCGATGAGAACACGCTGCTCTCGTGCAACGCCCAGGCCGAGGCCGGGCACAGCGTCGTGCTCGTCTTCGGCGGCGACAACAGCGCCGAGATGCGCGCCCGGCTCGACCGGCGCGTGCTCCAGATCTGCTTGCCGGCGCTGGTGCGGCGGGTCGATCCGGTGCGCGACGCCCGGGCGCTGCTCGGTTTGCTCAGCCTGTTCGCCGAACTGAAACCGGATATCGTCCACACCCACACCAGCAAGGCCGGCATCCTCGGCCGCCTCGCCGGCCATTTCGCCGGCGCCGGCGCCGTAGTCCACGGTGTCCACATTCTCCCTTTTGTAAATGTCGGGCGCATCCCCCACGCCGCCTACCTGACCATGGAGCGGCTGCTCGATCCGCTGACCGATGCGTTCATCGATGTCAGCGACGATCTGCGCGACACCTGCGTCCATGCGCGGGTCGGCGCCGCTTCAGCGCACACGGTCATTCCGAGCGGCATGGAAATCGAACGCTTCCGCTGCGCCGAGCCGGTCTCGCCAGACGAATTGGCGCGGACGTTCGCCTGGCGCGGCGCGGCGCCGCCGCGGCTGGTCGTCATGGCCGCGGCGCTCGAACCGCGGAAACGCGTGGTCGAATTCATCCGCGCGTTTAAGCGCGTGGTCCGAACTCATCCGAACGCATTGCTGGCGTTGCTCGGCGAGGGGATCGAACGGCTGCGCGCGTTGGATCAGATCGATGCGCTGGGACTTTCCCACAATGTGCGGCTGCTTGGTTTTCGCGACGATGTCGAGCGCTGGATCGCCGCCGCAGACGTTTGTGTCCTCGCGTCGGAACGGGAAGGGCTGCCGCGCGCAGTGGTGCAGTACGTCCTGGCCGCACGCCCTGTGGTGGTGAGCGCGTTGCCGGGCATCGGCGCCATCCTGTCGCACGGGCGCAACGGTTTCATCACCGACGGCGACGATGTCGGCGAGATGGCGGCGCCGATCTCGCGATTGCTTTCAGAGCCGGCGCTCGCGCTTGCGTTCGAGGCGTATTCACGCCGGCTCAATCTTTCGGCCTGGTCCGTCCAGAACATGACCGCCGAACTCGAGCAGGTTTATGAGCGCGTGCTCTACGAGCCGAGGGATCCGCGCGCCAAGGATGGAGAAGCCGCATGGATTTCGTGATTGTCGGACCGGAAAAAACCGGCACCGGCTGGATCGACGCCGCGCTGCGCGCGCAGGCGCCGCACGCACTTCCGGCCGTCACCAAGGAGACATTCTACCTCGACCGCCTGTTTCACCTTGGCGCCGACTGGCACGCAGAACTCTATGACGGCGCCGCTGCACTGCGCGGCGAGGTGTCGCCGTCCTATTTCGCAAAGCCGCAGGCGCGGCGGCGGCTGGCCGAACTCAATCCGCTGGCGCGGATCGTCGTCATCCTGCGCGATCCCTATGCGCGCATGGCTTCGCATCTGCTGCATCGGATGCGGCGCGGCGCAGGCGACGCGCGGTCGGCGAATCTCGGTCTCGACGCAGCCCATTGGGACGAGGCGCGGCAGGCTTCGCGCTACGCACATCACGGCCAAGCCTGGCGCGATGGGTTCGGCGAGGGGGTGGCGTTCGTGCGCTACGAGGACATCCATGGTCGTCCGGGCGAATTGCTGCGCGCAATTGCCGGCCATGTCGGACTGCCGTGGCGGGCCGATGACGCCTGGGCCGCAGAGTTCAGCCAGCACCGCGTGTTCGAATCCGCCGTTCCCACTTCGGCGCTGATGGCGCGGATGGCCTACTTCATGAGCCGGCGTCTGCAGCACATGGGCGCCACGCGACTTGTCTCGGCTGTACGCGGCTCGGGCGTACGAAAACTGTTCGAACGGCCAGGCGCAACCGTCTCCACGGGCTTGCGCCAGAGGGCGGAGGCGATGGTGCGCGCACGGGAGGATTTCCAGCGTGACATCGATTTCGCGGAAAACGTGCTCGGCAGCGACCTCAGCGCGTGGAGGCATGCCATGGCGCCGCCAACGATGCCGCAGGCCGCCATGCCGCAGCAAGGCGGGGCGAATCCTCCATGCTGAATTATGTGCTGTTGCGCGGCGAGCAGGGCGCATGGCTGAGGCGGCGGGCGATCGCCTCGGTCAAACCTCTGGCAGCGCTCTGGGGCGCCGCCGGCTTGGCAGTGATCCTGGGCGCCGCCGGTCAATTGCTGCTGGCGCGCGCGCTTGGCCCTGCCGGCTTCGGCGTATTCATCACCGCCAACAGCGTGGCGAACATGCTGGGCCCGTTCGCTGCCTACGGCGTGGGCCTGATGCTGATCCAGAAGTATGGCAACGAAGGTTGGGGCGCGCGCCGCTGGGTGGCGCCGAGCCTGCGCATTTGCGCTGCGTTCCTGCTGGCCACGACGGCAGCGTTCTTCGCTTGGTGCGCGACGGCGCTGGATGCCGTGGCGGAACGGCAGGCGGCCTTCCTGCTTGCGCCGCTCATCGCCTTGTTCGCCGGCGTCCAACTGGCGGAGAGCCGGTTTCAGTTGGAGCATCGTTATGTCCGCGTCGCCGGCTGGCAGCTCAGCAAGCATTTCGCGATCTTCGGCACAGGACTGATGGCGGCCGCAGCCGGGTGGACGCTGCTTCAAGCCGCGCTTGGACTTTCGGTCGCGTCCGCGGTCATCGCCGGATTCGCATTCTGGGCCGGATCGGGCTTCTGCCGGCCAGGATTCCTGCTCAAAGGGCACAGCGAGCTGCGCGACGCTTCAAGCCCCGCGAAGACGCCCAGCTACGTCACCATACTATCGGAAGCATGGCCGTTCGCGGCGACGAGCTTCGTCTTTCTGTTCTTCTTCCAGAGCAGCGTAGTGATCGTGCAATGGGTTGCTGGTTCGACGGCGGCGGGCGTGTACGGCGTCGCTGTCGCCGTGATGACCGCGGTTTATCTGCTGCCGCGCATTCTCTACCGCAAATTCTTCCTGGCGAAGGTCTCACGTTGGCACTACCAGGATCGCGCCCGCGTCGACGCCTTTACTTGGCGCATCGTTCCGACCCTGGCCGTGCTTTCGGCGCCGCTCGCGGCGGCGATCATCGTGGCGGCCCCGTTCGCCGTCAAACTCACGTTCGGACCGGAATTCGCCGGCGCCACCCTGCCGTTGCAGATCCTGTCGTTGGCCGTGCCGTTCCGTTTTTTCAGCGCCGGACTGACGGTCGCCGCGGTCGAGACTGGTCACGTGCGCGAGCGCGTCATCTGGCAGTTCGCCATCGCCATCATGGCGGTGGTCGCAACGACGTTCATGCTGCCGCGGTTCGGCATTGCCGGCGCCGCTGCTGTGATGGTCATGGCTGAAATGAGTTTGGCCTGCGCCTATTGGCGCCTGGCCCTGAACAACCGCGCCGCAGTTCGGCAATTGTCAACAGCATCGCCGCAGGGTTGAGAGATGGATCACAGGCGGGGTTCTCTGCCGAATTGGGATGCGTTGGCGCCGCCTTCGCTATTGCTGTTCTTTTGGACCAGCGATCTGCTGATTCCCTACATTTACGCGGTGTCGCGCCATCCTTGGGAGCGTCAGCGCGAGATGATGGCGGTGCTGCGCGTCGAGGATATGCATACGGCGCTGATCGCAGCCCTGCTTTATCTTCTCTGCTGGCTGGCGGGCTATTATGCGACCCGATGGACGCCCAAATTCAAGATCGGCATCCGTGAATCCAAACGGCCGCTGTCGACGTTCCACCTCATGTTCATCTTCGCGGCCGCGCTCGCACTTTTTCTGGCGCTCTACGCGGTCAATCCGAACACGCAATTTCTCTCGCGCATGGAACTGACCGTTGGAGGTTGGGGCAAGGCGTTGTTCTTGTCGATAGGCGTGCTGTTCGCTGCGTTCTGGTTGAGCGCCATCGGTCTGCTCGGCGCCGGCAGGAAGGCTGTGCCCGTCACTCATGTCGTTCTCGTGCTCATGCTCTCCTTTGCAATGATCGGCGTGTTCGCGCCGCTCGAGGGCAGAGGGCGGATGCTGATCGCGGTGCTCTACGCAATCGTCGTTTGGCATTATTTCGTCCGCCCGCTTTCGACGCTGCAGGTCTGGAGCATTTTGGGGCTTGGCTTGGCGCTGGCGATCGGCATCGATTATCTGCGCCTCTCGGCGGAATATTCGCATATAGACGGCATGGAAATGGCGTACGGGCTGGCTTATGGCCGCCAGTTCGATGGGGCGCTCAATCTCGCGGTAACGCTGCGCAGCGTTTCGCTTGGTTACGTTGAACACCATCACGGCGCCGCCTGGCTCGCAGATGTGCTGGCAGACATCGGCGTAAGCAACGGCCACCCGGACAGCCGTACGTTGTTTATGACCGAAGTGCTGCGGGTTCCGCGTTTTCAGGCCGGCTTCCCGATGACTCGGCCGGGCGAATTCTACCTGGCCTTTGGCTGGCCCGGGGTCTGCGCCGGCGCGGCTCTGGTCGGCGCGTTCACGCGGGTCTGGTACAATTGGCTGATGCGCAGACGCGGCCTGGGCGCAGCTTCGCCTGCCATCTACTTCACGCTGGTGATGGGCGCGGGCTTAGTCACGCAGAAGAACTACATGTTCAGCAGCTTGGTGATGACGGGCGTGTACCTGGCGCTGATCGTGTTGCTGGCGTTGACCGCTTACGGCTACCGGCTCGTTGTGCGCGAGACCCGCGCTGCAGCCAAGCCGCTCTGGACCCGACAGTCGGCAATCGCCCGCCCGCACGGTCGAAACGCGAGTTAAGGCCTTTCGCTTCGAGCCTTGGCCGGAAGCGATCGCCGCAACAAACGGCGAGACGCTGCGTTGGCGATAGCCGGCTGTGCGCGCGCCGAACTTTGCAGTGGAAAAGGCGTGGGCGCGGAGCCACGCGCCTTTGCCTACGATACAATGAGGCGACTTATCGAGCGCAATCCGGAATTCGAAAAGCTGTTTGTTGCACGCGGCTTACGACATCCGCACCCCGAAGTGCGTTGGCGCAAGAAGCCGTGAGGCGTCCTTGCGATTTCGCTTTTAGCACTCCTGTGAGGCGATCTGAGGCGACGATCTGCTGAAGCGTGCTGAGGCGACGCCCCGTCGGCCTTGCCGAGCACTTGACGAGTTGGACCGGCTCAAAGCAGATGCGGCCTTCAGCGACTATTGGGGGCCCGTAGCTCAATGGTTAGAGCCGGCCGCTCATAACGGTCTGGTTCCTGGTTCGAGTCCAGGCGGGCCCACGCCGCTGCGCGCCGTAGGCTCGGTATTGCACCGTGTATCTTCTCGTGAGCCGGCGGCCTCCGCGCTCTCCCGGCCCATAGGTTATTCCGGGTATTCGTCGGAGCCCTGGACCCAAAGGAAGGACTGAATGTCGATCATGTCGCGAGCGCCCAGATCGCCAAGCTCGCGCTTCAGCGTCGCAGCAAGCTTCAGGGCGCTATTATAGGTCTGCCAGTTTGGACGCGAGGCATAGTCAAAGGGCAAGTCCAGCGCCTCGGCCGCTCGCCGCATGACGTTTGGCTTGATGAAGATATGCTGCTCCGGCTGAGCGATGAAGCCGAACACGGTCGTCACGGGCCACGTCACGACGCGGGTTTGTTTGCGGCGCAGGGAGCTCAACGCTGCAACCCACTTCTCAAACTTCTTCTCCGGCGTCCCCGCTCCATGCAGGAAGGCGTAGAGCCCTTTGGCGAAGCGCTCGGCGCCGGCGCCGCGAACCCCATCGCGCAGCGCCATTTTCTCGAACGAGAAGATGAGATTGGTGCGCCCCTCAATGCGTAAGGCGCGCAGTGCGATATCCTCGTACCGTTTCTGCCGCAGCAGTGCTTTGAACGTGCTTTGTCCTAGCGCCTCACGCCACTGGCAGTGCGCCTCCCACTTGTATCCACGCTCGATGTAATCCTCGTCCCGAAAACCATCCGGAAAGTAGCTAAGGAACTTTCGCCGGGCCGCCTTGATCTTGCGCGCATGTCGCGCGCCGGCACACGCGTGAAGTGCATTCGTAGAAGCCATGTGAATTGAAGCGGCTGCCTCAGCCACGGTTCCTCATCGGGGTGCGTATTGCCCGGCAGGCATTGACGCCGCATGGTTTCGATAATAGTGGAAATGTCGAATGAATGTGCCTGAGACCATTTCAGCGTTGTCGGCGCTCGCCCATGAGCATCGACTGGCGATCTACCGGCTACTCGTGCAAGCGGGACCGGAAGGAAAAGCTGCAGGCGAGATCGCGGAAGCGCTCGAATTGCCGCCTTCCTCGCTGTCGTTTCATCTCGCCCATCTGACGCGCTCGGGCCTGCTCTCCCAGCGCAGGGAAAGCCGCTCGCTGATCTATTCCGCCGACTTCGAGCAGATGAACGCGCTGGTCGGTTTCCTGACGGAAAATTGCTGCGGCGGCCGTTCGTGCGCGCCAGGCGCGGACCGAACTCAACCAAAAAGAAAAAGAGCGTAACGGGCGCGCGGCTGTCTGGGCCGCACATTCAGCATGCCCGCCGTGGGTGACGACATGGCGTACGGAGAGGGGAAAATGACCGACAAAGGGACGAAGGAAAATCCGTTCAACGTTCTGTTTCTCTGTACCGGCAATTCGGCGCGATCGATCATGGCCGAAGCCATTCTTGGTCGCTTCGGAGCTCCTAAATTCCGAGCTTTCAGTGCGGGGTCCCAGCCGCGTGGTGAAGTGCATCCGCATGTCGTCGGAATGCTGCGCAACATGAACTACAAACCCGAACTCTTCCGTTCGAAGAGCTGGGAGGAGTTCTCGCAGCCCGGCGCGCCTGAACTCGATTTCGTCTTCACCGTCTGTGACAACGCGGCCAACGAAGTCTGCCCGATATGGCCTGGTCAGCCGATGAGCGCGCATTGGGGCGTGCCGGACCCCGCAGCGCGCGTCGGCAGTGATGCTGAGATTGCGTTCGCTTTCGATGACGCCTGGCGCATGCTGCAAAACCGCATCACCATCTTCAGCAGCCTGCCAGTATCGAGCCTGGATCGCCTCACGCTGCAAAAGAAGCTGGACGACATCGGCAAGATGAAGCGCGATCCCAACGCCACGGACGCAGCCTGAAGCAAAGCGGGGGCATCATGACTATCGGACTGGGCCGGCGCCTCCTCGCGGAGGCGCTCGGCTCTCTCATTCTCACCGGAACGGTTATCGGTTCCGGCATCCTCGCCGCCCGGCTCGCTGACGGGAATGACGCCGTCGCTCTGATTGGCAACACGGCCGCCACCGGCGCCATTCTTTTTGTGTTGGTGTCGGGCCTAGGACCGATCTCGGGCGCGCACTTCAATCCGGCGGTCTCGCTGGTGATGACGCTACGGCGCGAACTCAGCATTTTGTCGTTCGTCGCGTATTCGGTCGTCCAGGTAATCGGCTGCATCCTGGGCGCCTGGCTGGCGCACGCCATGTTCCAGTTGCCAATCCTGCAGGCGTCCACGCACGTCCGTGAAGGACCAGCTCAAGTATTGAGTGAAGGGGTCGCAGCGTTCGCGCTGGTATTCGCCATCCTCACAATTCTGCGCTGGCGTCCTGCGGCCGTGCCTGCGGCTGTCGCCCTGGTCATCACCGCAGGTTATTGGTGGACGGCGAGTACGTCGTTTGCAAACCCCGCAATTACGATCGCGCGCGCGATGTCAGATACATTTACGGGCGTTCGCCCCGCGGACGCGCCATACTTCATAGCGGGGCAGTTCGCCGGCGCCCTGTTGGCGTGGATCACGTGTGCGGTGTTGCTGCCCAAAGGGAGCCCGAGCGAGGCATGAGCGATTTTCCAGTCGTCATTCATCACAATCCGGAATGCGGCACCTCGCGCAATGTCGTGCAGATCGTGGAAGCGGCGGGATATACGCCGACGATCATCGAGTATCTCAAGACCGGTTGGACACGCCCGCAACTGATCGCGTTGTTCGCGGCCGCCGGTTTGACGCCGCGGGCAGCGTTGCGCGAAACCAAATCACCCGCTGCTGAGCTGGGTCTGCTTCAGGCGGGCGTGTCGGACGAGGCGCTGCTTGACGCGATGATTTCGCATCCCGTGCTGGTCAATCGCCCGCTGGTCGCGACGCCGAAGGGCATTCGGCTCTGCCGGCCAAGCGAGGTGGTGCTCGATTTGCTTGAGCGGTTGCCACCCGGGCCGCTCTTCAAGGAAGACGGCGAACCTATCATCGACGCTGAGGGAAAGCGCGTCGGGGTCTGATCTCCAAGTTTGCGTCAGACAAAGAAGACTGGGGCGAATCCGCCTCCCGGCGTTCGGAAATTTGTGGTCTGCCCCTGATAAAGCCGCGCCGCAGTGAGAAGGGCTCGTCCAGCATAGGTGTAGAGGCGCACGTCTACTTTGCGCTGCACGATGTCGTCGCCCACTCGCACGGTTCGCTCACTGGGCGCGACCAGTTTCTGCGCGATGTAGTCACGTTCAAGAAGTAATGGCCAGACGCCGCGTGTGAGCTTGTCGCCGCGGTAGACGGCCTTGCCGCCGTGGCCGTCAGCGGGCTTGAAGAAGAAGTGACGACGCTTCGCCCAGAGTGCATCGGCATTGACCGGAGTTAGCGCCAGCGCCTCAGGGATGCTCGACGCGACATCGGGTGGCAGAAGGTCGAGCGATGCATCGGAGAGCGTGATCAGATTGCGCTTGTCGGCGAGCAGCGCGTGATTGTGCGGGTTCGGCGTCACAACCACTGCGTCTGCCTCGTAGGCATGCCTCAACGCAGCGTGCGCGGCTTCGGAGAAGTCAAAATCAACGAGGCGGTTGTAAACGAGATCAATCGGCTCGCCGGCGGCCAAGAGCGCATTGCCGTCGAAGCTCAACGCGCCCGGGTCCAAGATCTCCACGGCGAATCCGGCGCGACGTAGCAATGTTTGCGCCAGTACAAACTCGGGCAACAGGTATTGCGCTGCAGGATCTGTGTCGACGATCGCGATACGCCGTAGCTCCGCGTCGCCACGCTGGCTTCGCCATTCCGCCTTGAACATGTCGACCACGTCGGTTTCGAACGCCTTAAGAGCGCGTCGGGCCAGGCCACGTTCGACTTCAGTGCAGCAGGCGCGCTGAGCGTGCGTCAGCACGGCGTTCAGGAATGCGCCGCCCGCATTGGTGTTGATCTCGATGAGGCGCGGACCATCGGCGGTAAGGTGAAAGTCGTAGCCCATAAAGGCGCCGCGGGGTCCGAAGTCGTGCTGTGCGATTGGATTGGCTCTCGCCAGCGCGCTCGACCGGTACGCCCCGGTGGTAGCGGCCGCTTCGATCGCCCGCACAACGCCCTGCATGGTTTGCCCATCAGCCTCGGGTAGAAACACAGACGCCTGCGCAAAGAGGTGAGCGTGCGTGCTCGCCCGATCGAGTGGAGTGCAGTGTTCGTTGCCCAGTGCTTCCTGCAACAAAGCCTCATCGAGCGTCACGCATTGGCAGTGCTGATTGAGCGCGGACGCGCGCTCGCGTTGCTCCATCTGGTCAAGCATGAGCGAGCGTTCCTCTACGCGTCGAAAGGTAGGCGGCGGACCAGAACCCGATCGTCAACAGGAGAGCGCCCGCAATCGTTGCCAGGATCGGTCCGTCGTAAGAGTGTCCAATCTGCCAGAGCGCCGCGGCGCCTAAAGGTGCGAGCGCCTTGGCGATTGTCGCGGGCGTGTTCATCGCGCCGTTGATCGCGCCATAGTTTTCGGTGGTAAGCATTGCTGGAACGGCCAGGCCGCGCACGATCGTGAGCACGCCATTCGAAGCGCCATAGAGCGCTGCGACGAGCGCAGCGACCGCGAGGCTCGGCGGTGCGAACGCGAATGTAGCGAAGGCGATGGGGAAGCCGAGCACCACGAAAGAACCGATCCGGCGCATCGACGCGCCGCGCGCAAACAGCGTCATGGCGATGCGGCCGGCCACCTGGGCCGGGCCGATGACCGCCATCACGATGACGACGTCGGTGGTGGTGAAGCCGCGTTCAAGCAACAAGGCGTAGAGATGGAACGTGAAGGCCGTGAAAGCCCCGGCGTGTGCGGTGAAGGCGAGCGCCAGGGCCCAAAACACCGGCGATCGCAAAGCAAGACGAAGCGGCGCCTTGTCTTGATTTGCTATGTGAGCGGGGTGATCGGCTTGAGTTGGGCCGATGACGACCCAGTAGAGCAGCGCGCACGCGATGTTGATGATGCCCAAGCCAACAAGCGCGCCACGCCAGTCGAAGCCATCGAGCATGGCTTGCGACAACGGAATGAACACAGTCGAAGCGAAGCCGCCCCATAGCGTCAGCGCGGTGATGGCGCCGCGTGCGCCGCCATTGGCGCGCTTGGCGATGACCGCGAAGGCGGGCTCATAGAGCACGGCCGCTTGCAGCGCTCCGAGCGCTGCAGCGATGGCGAAGAACGCCGGGAGGTCGTCGACCTGCGACCAGGCAAGAAAGAGAATGCCGGCAGCGAGGGAGCCGGCGCTCATGATCGCACGGCCGTGGCCGCGATCGATTGCTTTGCCCACCGGATAGGCCAGCGCGGCCGCAAGCAGTAGGCCCACGGTGGCTGCGCCGTAGAGTTCAGTCTTGCTCCACCCCAACTCGCTGCCCATCGCTTCGGCGATCAGCGGGAAGCTATAATAGAGCGCGCCCCAAGAGCAGATCTGGCCAATGCCCAATCCGCTCACGAACCAGCTCCAGCCGCGGAGCGGCTGCAGCTTAGACTGGATTTGCGCCGCGCCGCTCACGCCGCCGCGCCGCAACAGGCCGATTTGGCGGCGCCTTCTCCGCTGACGAGTTCGACAGCGCCTTTCAGCCCATGCACCGCTGACGTGTTGCAAACCCCGGTTTCCGGCAGCACCAATTCCACGCGCCGCGCAGCTTCGTGATCGCCGGCAAGCTCAGCGACGACGGATCGCACTTGCTCATAGCCCGTCGCCATCAAGAACGTTGGCGCACGCCCATAAGCCTTGGAGCCGACGATATAGAAGTTCGGCTCGGGATGGGTGAGTTCGACGACGCCGTGCGGAGGCACCGAACCGCATGAGTGCAGATTGGGATCAATGAGCGGAGCAAGTGCGGGCGGGGCTTCTACAGAAGGATCGATCGAAACGCGTAACTCGCGCAGCATATCCAGGTTGGGCCGCAAACCCGTGGCGACGACGATGCGGTCGACGTCGAGACTTGTGTCTTCGCCTGCGAGCGTGGCCTGCACCTTGACCGTTCCGCCTTCGCTGCTGAGGCGCGAGACCGCGAACGGCGCGAGCATGGTGAGGCGGTTTGCTTTGATGGCTTCCATGGCGGCCAGGCCCAGCGCGCCACGTTCCGGCAATTGGTCATTGATGCCTCCACCCAGGAGCTTGTCGATGCGGTTGCGCCGAAGCGCCCAAAAGACTTGCGTGTCGGGGGCGTCCTTCTGCAGGGCAAGCAGATCGAGCGCCACGTTGATGGCCGAGTGACCGCCGCCGACGACAAGGATGCGTTTGCCAGCGAAGCGCTCGCGCTGTTCGCGCACGTTCGGAATGCCGTACTCGATGAACTCACGCGCCGCCGCTTCGCCCAGGACCGGCAGGCCGTTGACACCGATCGGATTGGGCTGTGTCCACGCGCCCGTCGCGTCGATTACAGCGCGGGCTCGGGTCTCGCGCTCTTCGCCTTCACCGTCGCGCCAACGCACGACGAACGGCGAGTCGGCGCGGTTCGCGTCGTTCATCTTGTCATTGTCAGCGCGGGCGACGCGGGTGACGCGAGCGTTCAAGATGATGTTGGGCGCGATAGCTGGATGCGCCGCAAGCGGTTCGAGATAGGTTTCGACAATTTCGCGACCCGTCGGGAGGGCTGTGGGCTTGGGAGCCAACCAGCCGGTGGATTTCAAGAGTGCATGAGCGGCGTCATCGATGTTGTACGCCCATGGCGAAAACACCCGCACGTGGCCCCAGGCGCGCAGCGCGCTGCCAACGCCGGCGCCCGCTTCGAGTAAGACGAATGGAAGCTGGCGCTCAACAGCGCGAGCGGCGGCGGCCAAGCCGACAGGACCAGCGCCTATGATCGCGATTGGCAATTGCGCGGTGGACATTCGCTTCTCCTAATTCCACAATATTCGAAATATGAGCGCAAAAAAATGCGCTCAGACGGTTTCCTTGATGCGTTTGGTTTGCGGCTTGGCAGCGCAGCCTGCGTCGGCGCAGCATTCGTCGCCAAGATAGCCGATGAGGGCCTCCATGCTCGGATAGTGAGCACGGCAAATGAGCGTGGTCGCCTGCCGTTCCTGGGTGATTAGGCCTGTATCGACCAGCTTGCGCACATGGTGCGACAAGGTCGAGGCGGCCATGTCCATCTTGTCCTGTACAGCTCCAACCGGCAGCCCGTCATGACCGGCGCGGACGAGCAGGCGGAAGATTTGCAGCCGGATCGGATTGCCTAACGCTTCCAGCTGCGCGGCTGCTTTTTCGAGTTTCATCGAAATACAAATGACCCGTGCTGGAGGCCGCGTCAAGCCCTATTTCGCATTTTTTCGAAATATGGCAAACTTCCGTCTGATCGTGACGCGCACGGCGCTGGCTTGGGAGAGGAAGCGATGTTGGGCCGCTTATCACTGGCACTTGCTGCGATGTTGCTGTTGGCCACAGCTTGCATTCATGCGCTTGGGCTGCCGATGGCGAGCCGTTGGGGTGAGGGGCTCGGTCATCAAGAACATCTCGCCATCTGTTTTATGTGGGCGCACGCCTCAGCAAGTTGGGGTGTCGTGGCTTTGCTCTGGGCAGTGACGGCCTGGCGGCGCTGGCCGCCCGGCCCAGCGGCGCTTGCGGTCTTGATACCTGCATATGGCGCGGCGGGCGTTCTCTACATTGATCCAACCTTCTTCGGTGGGCAGATGTTAGCGGGCAGCGTCGTGCTCGCGTTGGCCGGGTTGATCTTGATCCGCCGCCCATCTTGAACGCTTGCGCCGCAGGCGCCCGCGCATCGTCAGTTCGCGTAGGAGGTCAGTGCGACGCGCGCGCCACGGGATGAAACACGAGCGCGAAAAGGATGATCGGAAGGCCAATCGCGCCGGGTACGAGCCAGTAGGCGATTGCGGGCAGGCGATCCCAAAGCGGTAGATCTGCTCCGTTCTCGACGTAGAACGCGGTAAGCAGCAGAACATAAGACAGCCCCATGCCCGCGATGTGCAACCGAACCCAGTTCGGCCATCGCCGCCGGAGCGCCGTGCGCCCGAACCACACGGCGACCAGGCAAAACACGCCAAGCGTCATGACGTCGAGGTTTTCGTTGAAGCGCAAGACCGTCAGTACGGCCGCGGTTCCAGTCGTTGCGACAACCGCCCAATAATACCAGACGCCAAAGCGAGAGTGCTGTCCACGCCGCTTTTTGGAGAAGATGGCGACCGCGCCAAAGATCACGGCGCTGAGGCCAACAAGAATGTGCGCACCCACGATTGAGAGAAAGACCGGAGAGGTCGAGGGAATTTCGAGCCCGAAGAGGTCGGTGACGCCGTCTTGCATCGGCCGCGCTCACTCCTTGCGAGACGTCGTCGTCCTATTGTCGATGCAGCGGAGGAGGCTGCCGTCGAGATCGATCAAATGAAACATGCGCAGACCAAAAGGGAGAACCTCCGGCTTGTCCATGCGCGGCATTGACCAGCAATCATCGGGGAAATTGCACTTGCTGAAATCGGCGTGGAGCGCGTCGAGGTCGTCGACCCGCAGGCAAGCAGAAAAGCAACTCGTTCGCGGATCGAGATCGGCGTGCGGAAAGAATTCCAATTGCAGATCGCCCCGCGTGAGGATCATCCAGCCGTCGTCTTTGAAACCGATCTTGAATCCAAGCGCCTCGTAGAAAGCAGCTGTTTTGTCGAGATCGCGGCTTGGAAGATTTGCCGTCGCTTGGTCCGTCATCTGGTTCGTCCTGGCTAGCTTCGATATCTACCCCAGATGTATTCCAGGCCATAGGTCATGCTGGCGAGCGCAAGCGTCGTGAGGACGATGATAGTGAGGCCGTTGTCGCCAAGATCGAGAACGCCGGCGCCAAGCGCGAGCGAGGCGAGGGCGCCCAGGAGCAGGAGCGGGCCAGAGAAATAGCAATGAAGGCGCCTGCAGCGGCGCGCATTGAGAAGGCACGCACCACCCATCCACGCCAATGCTGCCGTCCAAGCGCCCGGTGCGATCCACCCAGGACCTGCTGCGAACGCGGTGATTAGACCCGCGAGCCCGATCGGCATGACCCAGACAGCAATAAAGCTTCCCCTCCGCGCGGAGAGATCGCGGCGGGCGCTTTCATCGGCTGGCTGCGTCATTGTTCCGACGCGCAGCAATCGCCTGACTGCATCGGCGGACATTGGATGTCGGCGTAGGAGCAGAAGACGCAGCAATCCCCGGCCTTGGGCTTCAGAACGACGGCGCAGCCCTTGCAGTCATAGAAATACTGGCAAGCGTCTGTAGGCATGAGTTCGGTTTCGACGTGCCCGCAGTGTGGGCAGGTGATGGTCGCACGAAGTTTAAGCGGTCGTGCGTCCTCTGTAGAGACACTCACGCGAGCTGCTCCACGCGCGCACGCACGTCGGCGGCAAAGGCTTCAGGGTCGAGACGCGTTTCGCGCGGCAGCTGACCGAGCTGGTGCATCCAGTGCGCAGGCGCGGGCGGCGCGGACGCGTCCCAGGTGGCGCCCGGGGGATAGATCAACCACACGTCCCACGCATAGATGGGCGCTATGGCGAGCGCTTCCATCACGGCTTCGCCGCTCTTGCCGCTCGGATCCCAGTAATGGGTGACGTTTCCACCATGGAGCAATTGCGCCGCCCGTTCGGCGTGATGTTGCTGGGCGCCCAATGTGGGCACATGCACCACAAGGGTGCTCAAACGTTGATCGGAAAGCAAGTCGGCGCCCAGCGCTTCGTTCAATTCCATGAGGCCGCGCAGGCATGGCCCGCACGAAGGCCCGGCAATGAAAAGCAAACGGACTTTGGATTGCGCCGCGTTGAACGCGGTCTTCAGCGCCGCCAGGTCTTCACCCAGAACGGTGACAGGAACGGGTGCCGCGCCGCCGCGCGCCTGGCGATCAATGGCCTCGCCGCACGCCGAAGCCAGCGTCGCTCCTAGGGCGATCAGAACAATGCGTCGGCGCATGGCTCAGCTCCTGGATGGTCCGACGCTGATGAAGAGCGGCGCGAGTTCCGGCAGAAACAGAGACACCAACAAGAGAACGAGCGAGAGCCACAACACGATTTGAATGCCAACGCCTCGCTGAGGCTGGCGATAGACCCGCCAGAACGCCCAAGCCAGCACCGCTCCCGCCAGGATCAGCACAATCGGACGATAGGGTTCGAACCTGGAAAACCACGCGGCGCCGGTAACCCCGACCAGGGTGACCGCAAGCGGCCCGTAGCAGCAAAATCCCATCGCGGCGGCGAGACCGCTGAGGCCGACGGAACCGCAGGCCGCGCCAGCGGGTCCGAGATTGGAGGGGGTGGCGTTACTCATGGAAAAGGAACATGCATCCTGTAGCCGCTACAGGAGCAAGAGCCTTGGGCACGGGTTTCACCATCGGCAGTCTAAGCCGGGATTCAGGGGTCAATATCGAGACCATCCGCTATTACGAGCGGATCAACCTCATGCCAAAGCCGCCGCGGTCCGGAGGCGGACGCCGGCTCTATGACGCCAGCGCCTCGAGACAGCTCAGCTTCATTCGCCGCGCTCGCGAACTGGGCTTCAGCATCGATGAAATACGAGGCCTGATTTCGATGTCGCGCGGCAAGGGCCGTTGCGCCGATGTGCATGATCTCACTGTGCGACATTTGGCCGACGTGCGTGCGAGGATCGCTGACCTGAAGAGGTTGGAGAGAACCCTCGCGGCCGCCGCGCACCGTTGCGAGCGTGATGGCAATAGCGATTGTCCGATCATCGGCGCACTCTCCGCCTAACGCGCCTTCATGTGCAACCGCTACGCCTCCGACATTCGCAAAGCCGGCAAAGAGCGCGACTATTGGGGCTTCGACGAATGGAGCGAGACGCGCATCAATCCGATGCTCGGCAACGCAGTGTTGGAAGTTTTTCCGAAGAGCTTCGGTCCGGTGCTGAAGCTCGGGGAGAGCGGCGAGCTTGAATGGGCCAAGATGCGGTGGGGGCTGCCTGGCCCGCCGCAATTCGGCTCAGCGCCCGTCACCAACATCCGCAACACTAAGAGCCCGCATTGGCGTCCGCTGCTCGGCACGCAACACCGTTGCTTGGTCCCGTTCACCGCGTTCAGCGAATACGAGGATGCTTCGCCGAAGGGCAAGAAAGTCATCCGTTGGTTCGCGCCGCCTGATCGCGGGATGTTGTTCTTCGCCGGCATTTGTGGGGAGTGGCATGGCGACTATGGCTCGAAGAAGGAGCCAAATATCGGCACGCACAAGCTGTTCAGCTTTCTGACCACTGATGCAAACGACCTCGTGCGTCCCGTCCATGCTAAGGCGATGCCTGTCGTGTTGACCAATGTGTTCGAGTGCGAGCGATGGCTGAATGCGCCGCCAGATCAAATCGAGACAATCCAGGCACGGGTGTTGCCCGCGGAGGCGCTGGAAGTCGTGTCAGATGACGAAGCAGGTCAGTACGTGGGCGGTTACCTGAAGTAGCGCGGGCCAAGGTCGCTGGAATCGGCGCATGGTCTTGCGATGGCCGGTGCTGAGGAGGGCGGGCGATGACAGCGACTTCGCGCGGCAATCCTTATTGGGACGAGCACTACAAGCCCCATAGCGTTGACCCTGATGAGATCAGGTCGCTGTGCTTGCGCGCGTTTCAGATTGTGATGAGTTCACAGGGCGTCGCTAGCCTCTACGACCACAGCGACGATTCCGACGTTGAGGATTCGAAGGCCGAGCTTGAGGAAGAGCGCGAAATCGAAATCCCGCTTCTCTTTGCGCTCTACCGCGACAACTCCGAACGCTTGCTCTCCGAGACATTGCTCAAGATGTCGATTTTCGTGCGCACGCTCGAAGATCAGGTGCTGGGGACGGACGCTTCAGATCGGTTCAAGACGTTTCTCGCTGAACTGAACGGCGAAGACGGCTTTGGTACGGTGTTCGAAGGTCCTGAGGGCCTCGTCATGACGCTTCGCGAGTGCTGCAACAAAATCATCCACGCCGAGGACTTCCGGCCCGTCTACGACAAGGACGGCGCATCGGATGTCCCGGGCGGTTGGGCGATGGACGGTCAACTCGAACTAGAAGGCAAGCTCGGGAAGAAGGAGTGGAAGGTTGCGATCTATCTGATCGACTTCCTCGAAGCGGTGCTTGCGTTCGGCAATGAAGTGCAGGATTGGGCTGCGAACGTGGAGACGGAGGCCTGATGCTTCGGCGTCAACGAAGGTCGTTGTCATCGTAGACGTAGCGGGTTCGCATAACGTGGCGCGCAACGAGGCTCGCGAGGCAGGCGACGCCCAGCGCGTCTAGGCTTTCAACGCCAAATCGCTGCGCAATCCAGAACGCGAGAAAGCCGGCGGTAATCACCGGCGACCAGCGGACGAGACTGATTGCGATCCAATAGCCGGTGTCGATGATAATGAGCGCGGCCAATGCGGCCGCCGCTATGATCGCTAGCTCCATCGCGCGGATCCTCGCGGCTGATGTGGACGTGCGAACGGACGCCCGCGCAATTGCGAACCGAAGCGGCGGCGGCGCTCGTACTGCGAGAGGACGGCGCCGTTGAGCCGCTTCACTTTCCAGATCGCCTTGATGTCGCGCAGCGTTTTGACCTTGTGACAGGACGCGCACATGAGCTGATCGGGCTTGGCATTGCGCCATGCGTTCGGCGTTGAGTGCTCGCCGATCAAGTCTTCGGTTTCTTCGCACGCGTCGACGCAGCAGGCGCCGTTCTGCTTCTTCCGCAGCGCCTCATACTCGTGCGCAGTCAGATAGAGGCGGCTCACGCGAGCGCTCCTTCACATTGAGGGAAGGGCGCTGACGCATCGACGAGAATGGCCTGTGAGTTCGGCCAAACGGTCCCTGTTATAACGAGAACAAAACAAGCACAAATTGGTTGAGCAAGCAAGGGCTCTCTGCTGAAGCGTTCCGCTCGGCGGTGGTGAGGGCGCGTATTGGCCTACGAAGAGAAAGTGCCGGTGAAGTTTGGCCAGCTCGGACGTTTGAGCGGGCTCTATTTCGGCTGCACCGGCTGCGCACGCGGCACGCTTTTCACGGCGGTCGAACTTGTTCGCCTCTACGGCACAGAGGGGCGCGTTGCGGATTTGGCGAAGCGCTTGTCTTGCAAGTTCTGCAAGCAGCACAGGAAGCGTCCGCCGCGTGTCTATGTCGAGGTGTCGAGGCCTTTCTACACGAAAGCGGAAGCAGCGGCGCTGACAGCGACCGATCTCGATGCTTTGGTCTACAGTTTGGAGAAAGTGAAACCGCGCGGGAAGATCAGCTAGAGGATGGCGAACCCACGCTGGTGCGTGGGACGCGCTCTCGTGAACCGAGCCGCGCGGAAGAGTAACGAGCTGCGCGTCTCGGCCCTGTGGGCTTCGATCGCTTTCGCGCCGTCCGGCTGGTGAGCGCGCGAGGCGCTGCAGCGCGGCGACGACTAGCGCAAGCATGGTGGTTAGCCGCGGCGCGCTTCGATCCAAGCATCGAGATCTTTTGGATCGTAGCGAATGGCGCGATCCGTGGAGCGAATGAAGCGTGGCCCTTTGCTCTTGCCGCGCATCTTGTCGAGCGTGGACTTGGACAGTCCCAGGCGTGCGGCCGCTTGCCGGACGTTCAAGAGCGCATCCGGCGGGGCCGGCTTTGTGCTTTGATGGGCGCGCACCGGCGGAGGCGAGACACGTGTTGTTTTCGCGACGCGGGATTTTCTGAGCGCTGGCGGCGCGGCGCCAAAGAGATCGGCTTGGCCTTCTTCGTGGCTGCGTTCATTCCCGGGACTCTTCCTCATCGCCGATAGGGTCTCAACACAATGTCTTGACTGACAAGCACCCGGACAGTTGCGCCGGCGCGAATGCGTAGCGTCGGGCGCACGCTGAGTTCGCGGTCAATGATGCGCCCGCCAACGCGCGCCGCTTCCTGCGCTGCGGCGTTGCCGACGCTTTCGCTCAGCTGATTGGCGTCATCGTCCTCCGCTTCATTCGCCGCGACGGAGAGAGCGCCAGAGAGAACGGACGCGACTGCGATGCGGCTAAGGTGCGCATCGACCGTGTCGCGCACGCCGGCGGCGCCGGCTGCATCCGTGCCAGGCATGCCGCGGAGCGCAATCGACCAGCCATTGGGCATCACCAGCCGATTCCATACGATGAGCAGGCGTTGATCGCCATGAGAGGTAGCGGCGTCGTAAGTGCCTAACAGGCGAGCGCCTTGCGGCACCAGCAAGTGATCGCCGGTGACGCTGTCGTAAACATCCTCCGTCACTTGCGCGACGATGCGGCCCGGCTGATCGGAGTTCAGCGCTGTTACGAGCGCAGCGGAGATCGTCGAGCCAGCTTGAATGGCATAAGGCGAGCGGGGTGGACGGTAAGTTGAATCGAGCACACCGTCGTCGCGTCCGCGCTGGCTGGCGATGAAGGCGGCGCCCGGGCCGGGAGCGGACGTAGCGCCTTCAGCCTGCGGCGCGACCGGACGGCGCGCATCGGCGCCGAAGCGAATGGCGGAAATGCGCGCGGCGTCCGCTTCGAGTTCGAGCGGCGAGGGCGCGGGCGGCGCAGGCGAAGACATCGCCGCCGCCTCAAGCGCGCTCGTATCGCCTTCGGGGCGATGATCGCCCCACAGATAGTCGTGGCCTTCTTCGAGCGGCGGCGCCAGATCGTCGGCGCTGTATTCGGCTTGAGCGACGCGGACGCTTTCGGGCGGCGATGCCGGCTGGACCGGCTGAGACTCTTGGTTTTCGGCGCGCGTGCGATCGCGATCGGACAAGCCAGCGACGAGCGCGAACGCGACGATCGCGCTCAAGATGAGCGACCCCGCCATCAAGGTCTTGCGCGAAAGCCGCTTGGGCTTCGGCGGTGCGGCGCGAATGGCCGTGACCGGCGGCACGTGCGCCTTGGGCTCGACCAGGCGCGGCGTTTCAGCGCCGTCCGGCGTGTCAGTCTCACCGTCAGCGCTCATCGTGGACCTCTGTGCGAGCGCGGGCGTTCGCGGCTGATGCGGACGATAGTCTGCTGTTGGGCGCCGAGGCGAAGCTCTGCAACGTCGAACAGACGGTCGACGACATAACGATTGCCGGACACGCGATAATTCACCAGCGCCACGTCAGACCCGTCGCGAAGAAAGAGGGGCGGGGCCTCGGTGGTGGCGATGTCGAGCGGGAATTCGACATAGGTTCGTCGTCCGTCATCAAAGACGCGCACGGGACGCCAATGCGGCGCGCGTCCGCGTACGGTGTCGATGCGATAGCGGAAGTTCAGGTCTTCGAGCGCGACGCCGGCTATGCTTCCCGCATCGCGTCGCGACGCCTCCGCGGGATAACGCCACGCGGTCTGGGCGGAATAGGCGCCGCCCTGAACGGCGATCGCTTCGATGAGATAGGTGCGCCGGTCGGTGGCGAGCACGATGTTGGTGCGAATGCCCGCGCGTGTGGGCTTGATCAGCAGCATTGGGCGCGGATCGGCGAGGTCGCCCGATGTCGTCTCTTCCACCATCCAGCGCGTCGTGTCGCCCGCGGCGACCGTGACAACAACTTCGCCGGGCTCAAGTATGATCGTCGAGAGATAACCGGGCGCGGCATAGACTTCGTAGAGCGCGCCTGGCGTGTAATCATAGATTTGCGTTGCATCGACGAAGGCGTCGGGGTCCGGACGCCGACGCGCGTCTGCGTTGGCCGTGGTCAAGGCGCTGATTGGGGCAACCGCACGGCGTGTGCGTTGAGGCGCGGGCGTCGTTTCGGCTTGCGGCGGCAACAGGTCGTCTGAAGCTGCAGAGACCTCCGTTGCGGCGGCGGCCGCCGTCAGCTCGGCAACGCCCGCGTCCGACGGCGTTTCCGCGATGGGCATGGTGGCGCACGCGCCGAGCATCGCGAGCGCCGGAAGCGTGATGAGCAGCAGACGTCTCATGGTTGAGTTCCTCGGACAGTTGCGGGTGTTTCGGGCGAGAACGAAAATTCGGTGATGAAGAGGCCGAGCGGGTTGCGCGCGAGCGCGTCGGAGCTGCGCGGACGCTCGAAGCGGATGGTGAAGAGACCGGTGTAAGCGGCGCGCGCGCCGCCACCCGCGCCATGCGTCGCCTCGATCCAGCTGACCTGCCAGGTTTCGTCTGAGCGTTGCACGATGGAGGTGATGACAGCCGTGCGCGCCGTCGTCCCGAGGAGTGAGAATGGATCCTCTTCGCGCGCGACTTCGTTCAGACGCTGCGCCGCTTGCGGCGTCAGAAAACGATAAGCTTCAAGCCAGTTCTCGCGCAGCACCACGCCATCAGTCGGTACGCCGCGCACGAGCCTTACGAAGTGACCGAGGAAGTAACTGACCTGTGCATCGGTTGGCGTGTAGTCCCCGCCAGCCGGGCGCACCGAGAGGACAGCGCCCTGGGGGCTCACCTCGACAACGTGCACGAAGGTGCGCTTCTGCAGCGCCACCATGGTCATGCCGAGCGCCAAGGCGACGGCAAGCGCGCCAAGACTGAGCGCAACCCAGCGCCAGGTGATTGCAGCTTGCACCGCTGATCCCATGCGCCGGTCCCAAGCTTGTTGGGCGCGCATATGCGGCGTGTCGGCAGGATCCGGCGCATAACTCTTCGGCGGTTGTCGAAACGCGAACATTGGCTTTCAAGCTCCGTCAGGTCTTGCGTTGAGGTCTGGGGCGCATCGCGCCGTAATTGGGTTGCGTGCGCGCGCCGCCGCGGCCGCCGCGCGGGGAGGAATTGCGTCCCCCACGCGCAGCGCGTGCGCCGCCGCGACCGGCGCCGGACATCAAAATCTTGGTGGTGACGGCCGCGCCCACGCCCATGCCGACAGCGGCGACGCCGCCTTGGATGGGTTGCGCGGCTGAAAGGCTTGGATTGCCCTGCATCACTTCGCTCGCGAGGGCCGGCGCCAGAAATGAGAGCGCGAGGATGGTGAGGCCGAACAGCAAGACATCGAGCGCGCCGCCATTTTCGAGCGTCATGGTTTGCGGCAACGTCGCTACGAAAGTGATGGCGACGCTGGCGACGAAGGCCAAAAGGAAGAGCCTAACCGCGGAACTCGCGACCCAGCCAAGCGGGCGCTCCGCAACCCATGCTGTGCCCGAAAAGACGCCCCAGGGAAGGGCGATGAAGGCGGCGAGCGATCCAAGCTTAAAGGCGATCAGCTGCACGAAGATTTGCAGCGCCAGCACGAAGAAGGCGACGAGGATGATAACGCCCGCGAGCAGGATGGTCGCAAGCGTCAGGAAGTCGGTGAAGATGTTAATGCCGTCGCCCATTTCCATGGTGCGGCCGAAGAGCTCCTTGCCTTGCGCGGCGACACTTGCCGGGTCGTGTAATTGAGCGAGGCTCATGCCCGAGCCGCCGGCCTTCAATCCGAGCAGCGCGCCGGACTGATTGATGGCGCCGGCGATCGCATTCCAATTGTTTACAAGGAAGGCGAAGAGCCCGACGAACAGCACCTTGCGAAAGAAGGGCGCGATCGGCGCTTCACCCTTCAACGCCCACATCGCGCCCGCCAGCGTCACGGATATGACGATGAGCGCGTTCAGCACGAAGGCGACGTCGCCCTGGATCAAGCCGAAGCCGGCGTCGGCCAGGCCTAAGAAGCGATCCAAGAATCCGTTGACGCTGTCGCCTTGCATGTTCGGCCCTCAGAACCGCGGTGTCACGGGTTGGTTCGATTGCTCGACATTGGTGGGAAACGCGCGGCGGCGGATTTCGCGAGAACGTTCGTCTCGCGCGATCCGCTCTAGGCGCTCAGTGGCGATCGCTCTTGCTTGAGCGGCTTGCAGCGCCTGCAGCTGCGCGATTTGGGAAGAGAGGACGCCGATCGCCTGCGTCGTCGCTTGTTCGGCGGAAGTTTGGCCTTGCGCGCTGGCGCTGGCTTGCAGCGCACGCGACATCGCCCCGTCGGCTTCCTGCAGCCCGTCGCTGCTGGCTGATGCGCTCATGGTCATCAGCGCTTCCATGCTGTCGCGGCTTTCAGCCAGCCATTGGTCCGATTGGCCAAGCAGGCGATCGACATCCAAGCCTGACAGATCTTCGGGATAGAGTTCGCGCAGGTCCTCGCCGATCGTCTCAGCGTTTTGCCGCAGCCCCTTGGCTTCGGCGAGGAGCGTGCGGGCGTTCTGGATCGAAGCGGAGAGTTCGGGTGAGAGCTGCAGCCCGAGGCTCTGCAGCATCTGCGCCTGCTGGCGAATCTGTTCGATCTGGTTGTTGATCTGCGAGATCATGTGCGTCACTTGCGTGATGCTTTGGGCGAGGTTCGCAGGATCGATGACGGTGAGCTGTGCACTGGCAGGCGTGCTCGCGAGCGTCAGCGCCAAGGCGCTGGCCGCGATGAAGAGACGTGCTTTCCCTCTCATGTGATCCTCCCATTCTGGGCTTCGGCGAATTCCTGTTGCGAACGCACCGCCGGTTCCGCTTGCTGTGAGGCGGCTTCGAAGCGCGCGATCGCTTCGGCGGCGCGCGTCAGCCCGCGTTGCTCTAGCCATTTGTTCGCAAATGCAGTTTGGCTGCGCTCTCCGATGACGCGGTCGATCGCGCTCTGGTCTTGCGGCGTTGAGGCGCCGAGGAAGGCAAGCGCCGCGGGTCCAAGCGCAAGATCGACCAGGCGCGCGCCGGCGCGGGTCTGGACGTAATAGTCGCGCTTCGGCGCAGCTTCGGTGATGATGGCGATCTGGCGCTGATTAAGGCCCAAGCTCTCATAGAAGGCGCGCGTTCTCGGTTCTCGTGCGCGATCATTGGGGAGATAGATGCGCGTCGGGCAGGCTTCGAAAATGGTGGCGGCGATCGCGCTCTGTTCGACGTCCGCCAGCTCTTGCGTGGCGAAGACAACGGCGACGTTCTTCTTGCGCAACGTTTTCAGCCAGGCCTGGATTTGGCCGGCGAAGGCGGCGTCGCGCAGATAGGCCCAAGCCTCGTCGAGCACGAGCAGCGTCGGCCGGCCATCGAAACGCGCTTCGAGCGCATGCACGAGACAGGGCAACACCGCCGCAAGCGCGTCGGGCCGTGACAGCAATTCGCCCATTTCGAACGCCTGCACGTCATGATGAGCCAAGCGCGCTTCGTCGGCGTCGAGAAGCCGCCCCCACGGACCTGAATGCGTGAAGGGTTCGAGCGCCTGCCGAATTTCCGCGTCTTGCACGAGGCCAGAGAAGACCGAGAGCGTGCGCTCGGACGCCGGCCGCTCCGCCAACACGCCGAGCGCGCGCCAGATTTCCTCTTTGCGCGCGGGATCGATCACGACCTCAGCGCGGAGAAGCAGCGCGACGAGCCAATCACGCGCCCATGCGCGCTCAGACTCATCGTCGATTGCGGCCAGTGGCTGCAATGCGAGCGCCGCTTCCTCGCCCGTCTCTGACAGGAGATCGATGAAAGCCCCGCCTAATCCCAGCACCAGTGCGCGGCTCGACCTGCCGGCATCGAAGGTGAAGACTTGGCCGTTTGGGTAGCGCCGCCACTGCGCGGCGAGGAGGCCGAGCAGCACGGACTTGCCGGCGCCGGTCGGTCCGACAATGAGCGTATGGCCGACATCGCCGTGATGTAGATTGAGCCGGAAGGGTGTCGCGCCATCGGTCGCTGCAACGAGCAGAGGCGGTCCATTTAGATGGCGGTTTGACGCTTCGCCCGCCCACACCGCCGACAAGGGGAGGAGGTGCGCGAGACTGGGCGTGAGCAGAATGGGGCGACGCAGATCGGCATAGGGCTGGCCCGGCAGCGAGCCCAGCCACGCTTCCACGGCGTTGATCGTTTCCAATACGGTGACGAAGCCCAGTCCGTCGGCGACCTGGCGGATCTGGCGGATATGTTCGAGTGCTACCGCTTCGCTTCGATCGGCGACCGTGATGGTCAAGGTGACGTAGGCCGCGCCCGCGGCTTCGCCATTCACCTCCTGCAAAGCGGCGTCGGCGTCCTCGGCTTGTGCGGTCGCGTCATTGTCGAGAAGCGTGGCCTCCTCGCGATAGAGCGCCTCACGCAGCAGCGTCAGGATGCCTTTGCGCTTGGAGAACCAACGCTTGCGGATTTTCTCGATTTCCTTGCGTGCGTGTTCACGATCCATCGGCATGACGCGCGTGGTCCAACGGTAGGGCACGCCAAGCCGGTTCAAGGCATCGAGCAGTCCGGGCTCGGTCTCGCTGACATAGGCGCGGACCGAGAGCACTTTCACGAAGAGGTCGCCGAGCTTGGGCGCAACGCCGCCTAGGAGCGGCGCGTCGGCTATGAGCTCGTCGACGTGAAACGGCGTTGTTGGTACGGCGACGCGATGAGGACGATCCGATACGCACGAATGCAGGAATGTCAGCGTCTCCTCATCGTCGAGAAAACGCGCTTCGACCATGACGAGGTCCAGCAGGGACTTGAACGCCTGTGTTTCGTCCAAGAAGCTCTGCAGACATGCGCGATAGTCGACCCGGCCGCGCACGGCGTCGTCGCTGGCGCCTTCAAACAACGCGGCTTCAAACCTGCCGCTCGCCTCGCTCGGCGGCAGCCAAGAGATGGTCAGATAGTAGGCGTTCTCATAGCGCCCGCCCGCCGCGGCGAAGTCATGGCGCCGCTCTTCGTCGATCAGCCAGGAGAGCGCATCAGGCCACTCGCTATCGGGATAGGCCGTAGTCGGGGCGCGTCGCGCTTCGACGTGAAGACACCAGCCGGAGCCAAATCGCTTTAATGCGTTATCGAGGCGCGCCGAGGCGCCGATCAATTCCGATGGCGTGGAAGAATCGAGATCTGGCCCGCGGAAGGTGAGCGTGCGCTGAAACGCGCCGTCCTTGTTGAGCACGACGCCTGGCGCAACCAGACCTGCCCACGGCAGCCAGTCGGAGAGCCGGGCTTCGCGTTGCTTATAAGGGCGGAGGTCCATCATCGCGCGGCCTCAAACGTTGAAGAAGGCGGGCTTGGCCATGGCGCGCGGCCAGGTTTCCAAAAACCAGGGATCGCGTGCGCTCGCATAGGCGCCCGCACTTTGAATCACGAGCCAGAGCGGCAGACCAATCAGCGGCTGTTGCAAACCGAAGGCGATTGCCGCGGCGACGGTGGCGTTGAGGATCGCGAACGTGCGCGGCACGCCGCCTAACAGGAGCGGACGCGTCAGCGATGTCCTGAGCGCGATGTAGAAGCCGTCCGGTTCGTCGCGCATGATTAGAGCACCGCGCCACCGGCAAAGCCGAAGAAGTCGAGGAAGAATGAAACCGCCGCGAACATGATGGCGACGCCCAAACCGACGAAGGCGAGTTTCCTGATGCCGCCGCCGCCTTCGCCGAAGATGATGCCGATGCCGGAGATGATGATGGCGATGACTGCGGCCGCGCGCGCGACGGGCCCAGTGATGGAATCCACGACTTGTTCGAGCGGGCCTTCCCACGGCATGCCGGAGCCGGACGCATAGGCGGGCGTAGCCACTGCAACGACAATGAGCGCAACGGCGCTCACGTGCATGAGCCGGAATGCGTGTTTCCTCATGTTGCTTTCTCCTCATTTCGTCTGGAGGGCTCGCGCAGGACTTGGATCTCTTCAATCCGGCGGCCGTTCGGGGTGCGGGCCATGAAGACGACCGCATCGACCGCGGAGGCGATGAGACGCTGCGGCGCGGCGAGCCCCGCCTCGATGCAAAGATCTTCGAGCCGCAAAAGCGCGTCGGCGGCAGAGTTGGCGTGAATGGTCAGGAGCCCGCCGGGATGGCCGGTGTTCCAAGCTTTCAACACCTCAAGCGCCGCAGCGTCGCGCACTTCGCCCACGACGATGCGATCGGGGCGGAGCCGGAGCGTCATTTGCACCAGTTCGCGCATTGTGACGGGCGGCGCGGCGCGCTTGCTCAGAAGCTGGACTACATCGGCGCCGGCGCATTGAAGTTCGGCGGTGTCCTCGAGAATGATGACGCGTGCGGCGGCGAAGGGAGCTTCTGCGAGAAGAGCGTTCAGCAGTGTGGTCTTGCCGGAGCCGGTGCCGCCGGCGACGACGATATTGCGCCTTAGCGCAATCGCTCCACGAAGCTCATCCACTTGCGCGGACGTGGCGATACGATCGCGCACATAATCGTCGAGCGTGAAGATGACGGAGGGGCGCTTGCGGATCGCGAGCGTCGGCGCCCCAACGATCGGCGGGATCATGGCTTGCACCCGGGCGCCAGAACCCGGCAGCGTCGCCGACAAGTAGGGCTGGTCTTCCGTGACCGTGACGTGCGCTTCGGCGGCAAGGAGACGCACAGCCGTTTCGCGTTCGGCTGAGGTCAGCCACACATTGGTCTCTTCAATGCCGACCCCGACCCGATCGATGCGAAGGCGTCCATCGGCATTGATGAGCGCTTCAACCACGGCCTCGTCTGCTAGCGCTTCGGCAAGAGCTGGACCCAGCGCACGGGCAAGCGAGGCAAGGCGACGTTCAGCAACACGGGTCTGCGCTGCGGCGGGGAGAGGCGCCGCGTTCATGCGCGTGAATCCAGTTCGGCAGCGCCATTGACGCGCTCCTGGCGCCCATGCGGTGCGGCGGCGAACAAGGTGCGGCCCGGCTGGAGACTTTCGGCGAGGAGTTCGAGGAAGGATTGGAAGCGGCGTTCGGCGACGGCGTGCGCGGTAGGCAACGTTTCTTCGTCGGGCGCTGGATTGTGTTCGAGCCAGACGCGAATGAAGAGAAGCAACGTCTCCTTGACGATGGCGAGTTCACGCGCGCGCACCACTTCGCGCTTCTCGACACGGTCGAGCCGCATCTTCACCGTATCGGCGACCGCTGGGTCCTTCTCATCGAGATAGATGCGCCGCATCGCGTCGGCAGCTGCGCGAGTGACTGGCAACCCACGCAGGCGTGCATCGACGTCGAGCGCGCGAGCGAGGTCGTCTTCCAAATAGATCGTGATCTTCTTTTTCGAGCGCGCACTCATGTGGCCGCCTCCGAACCATCACCGCCGCCGCCTTCACGCGGACGGAGGTCAAAGCCGACGCGATCGCGCGACGGCGGTGATGGCGGGGGAGGCGGCGGCGGGGAGGCTGTGTCCGATGGCGGCGCGGCGGGACGTTCGATCAGCGCAAGTAAGTCGGCTTGCTGTTCAGACGGTCGCGGTCGTGAACGAAGCGGCGCCTGGCGCGTGACAGCGCGCGCGACAGCGCCTTCACGCCCTGGCGCCCGTTCTGCCGGCGTCGGCGTGGCTTCGCGAAGGCCAAGCGAGCGCATCGCAGCCCATGGTGAGGGTAGGGCCGTGCGCTGCTCGGGCGGTGGCAAGGCATGAAGCCGCGAGGCAAAGACAGGCTCCTCGTCATACCGGAGCTTCTTGGCTTTGAGGGGCCGCGCGCCGGTGACGAAGATGAGTTCGTCGCGTTCCGGCAATTGACGTACCTGCGCGGGAAGAATGAGAGGCCGTCGTTCCTCGCGGTAGGTGATGGCGCGATGGTCGAGCCCGAACAATTGGCGCTTGCCCGACCATGTTTCTTGCGGACGCATCTCGAAGATGTCGCCGGCAAGCTTCGAGATGGTCTCGGCGGTTTCGACATCAGTCGCCGCAAAGCTCGTGACGATCTGGCAGTTGTCCAAAATTGTGTGATAGCGCCCATAGGCTTGCGTGACTTGATGTAGCGATTGGGTGACGAGATAGGCTCTGAGGCCGTAGCCCGCCATTGCGCCCATCGATTGCTCGAACACGTCGAGCTTGCCGAGTTGAGGGAATTCATCGAGCAGCAGCAGAAGGTTGCGCTTCTTTTCACGGCCATCGGCGGCGCGCTCTTGATGCTCCATCAGAACGCGAAGCACAGCGCCGAAGACAAGTCGGATGAGTGGTTTCACGCGCTTAGCGTCGTTTGGCGGCCAGCACAGATAGAGCGTCACCGGCTCGTCGGCGCACATGAGGTCCGAGATGCGGAAGGTCGAGGTCTCAGTGTTCTGGCGCACGAGTGGATCGGCGAAGAGCCCAAGATAACTCTCGGCCGTGGCCTTGATGCCGGCGCGGAGCTTTTCATGGTAAGCCGCGTAGGAGTGCGCGGCGCGTTTGACCTCCGGGTGTGTTTCTGGCTCGCCGCTTGTTTCGTTCTTGCGATGAAGCGTCGCCTCCATCAGCTTCACGGTGTCGTCGAACCGGGCGAGCAACTCGAATACGCGCGCCAACGTCTTGCTGGGCAGCGGCTCGGCATAAACGACGTGGATGATAAGCCCGGCGAGAATTTGCTTGGCGGCGCGGTCCCAGAACTCCTGGAAGCGCCCGTCGCCATACGGGTCGGCAATAAGTTCGACGAGGTTCTGAACGTCCCGCACTTCTTGCGCGCCGGGCCGGATCGTATCCAGAAGGTTGAGCCTGTCAGAGACCGCATCGGTTGGCGCAAAGCGGATGACGGGGCCGAGCTTCGCGCGCCAGCCAGCGGTTCCAGAAAAGTCGACGCGCGCATCGCCAGAGTAGAGCTCGCCCTTGAGGTCTAAGACGAGGATCGAATGTGGCGAGGCGAGCAAGGTCGGGATGACGCTGCCGCGGGTCTTGCCCGAACGCGTGCCGCCTGTGAGCAAGAGGTGATGCGGGCCATCGTACGCGAGAATCTCGCCGTCGATCTTTCCAATAATGATGCCACCCGCCGCGAAGAGGCCGGCCTCGCGTGCATCTTTTTTCGCGCCCCAGCTCTCGGCGCCGAACGGCTGCTGGCTGGGATGGGGAGACTTCAACGCGAGGAGCAGCGACATTGCGCTCGCCATGAAGCCGATGAAGACAATCAGTTTTGGCGCCGCGAAGGCGCGCGGATAGTGCGCGCTCCAGCGCTTTGACCATGTCAGTATCGAGAAGGGCGCGTAGATGGGCGTCGAACCGATAGCAAACACTGGCCTGCCGAGCGCAGCTTGGTAGTTGAAGGTTCTGGCGCACGACTGGGAGGCCGCGAAGCACGCGAGCATGCTGATGGAGGCCGCGGCGACGCCGCCCCAAATCAGTCGCATGTTAAACTTCCGCTCCCACATGACCGGAAGCGTCTCGCTCATTCCATACCGGCGCCACATGTTGCAACTCTTCGAGGCGCGCTGCGCTGCGGGCGCCGACTCGCTTGCGAGTTTCATCACGCGCGTTGGTGTTAAGTACTCAAATAAGGCAGCGAAGGCAGGTGATGCGCCTTACTAAATCGGCTATACTTCGGGTTGTATGCGCCAGAACCGGGCCAGCGCCGAGACAATCGCATTCGCCGCCGCGTGCGATGCCGCGTCGACGCTAGATGAGTTGCAAGGCATTTGGCGTGAGCGCTTGGTTGAGATGGGATTCACCTTCGTCGCTCTCGGCGTACACGCCGATCCGCTGCGGCCCGATCGTGCGGCTTATGTCTTCCAGAACTACCCCGAGGAATGGATCGCGCACTTTTCGGCGCAGCATTACCATCTCGTCGATCCTGTTTACCGAGCGGCGGAAGCAGGGACCGGGGAGTTCGTTTGGACCGACCCGGAATTCCTCCAGCCGCTGTCGTGGCGCCAGCGCCGCATCCTCAATGAGGCGCGCGAATTCGGCCTCCGCCATGGGCGCACCCATAGTTTGGCGTCCATGCTTCCGCGTCGCGCCTCCGCTTCCTTGGTAACGAGCGACCCGGATATGCCGGAAGATGCCTATGCCGCCGGCAAACTCGTCAATGTGATTGTACATCACCGCGCTGCGCAAATGTGCATCGCATCGGCGCCGCGTTTCGCGGAGCTTCGCCGGCGCGAGCGACAATGCCTTGAGCTCTGCGCCAGTGGGCTCGTCGATGCCGAGATCGCGCATGGGTTGGGGCTCAGCGTCGCCACTGTGCGGCGCCACATTGAGCGCGCGCGTGTGCGCTTAGGCGCAAGCACGCGCATTCAAGCTGTCGCGCGCGCAATCAGCTCAGGGCAAATCAAACCGGTCGCTTGAATGTAGTCAGATCTCGGTAAGCGCTTCCCAATATCGTGGTGAAGATTTCTCAAAGAATATTCACCTTTATCGCGTGCTGAGATTTCGTCACGCAAATGTCACGCTCTCTCTTGTCATCGAAGCTCCTTCGCCATCTAAAGTTGCGGGGGCGAGGAGTTTCTCATGCAGGCCCGCATCAATTGGGCGTTCGCGGAAATCTGCGATCGCGCCACAAGTGTTGATGAACTTCACATTGCGTTCATGCGCGAGATCCGCGAACTCGGCTTCACGCACGCCGCATGCGCCTCTCACGTTGATCCGCTGCGGCCGCCCGCAGAAGCGGTGATGATGGTGGACTATCCGCTTCCATGGCTGCAGCGCTTCAGTGAGCAGAACTATGCGAAGCGCGATCCGGTCTACTGGAGGGCGCGGCGTCAGACGCTGCCATTCCAATGGAGCGACCGGGTCTTTCGTGCGGGCTTGGCCGCTGATCAGATTCGAATTCTGAGCGAAGCGGCTGAAGCCGGCCTCATCGACGGCATCACGATTCCGATTCACGCGCCCGACGCATTGCCGGCGTCCTGTTCACTGGTCATAGGACCAGACGGTGTTGATCCGCTCAATGCGCAGAAGGCTACTTGGTATGGCGTCTATGCGCATGAATGTGCGCGGCGACTGCGTCTTGCAGGGATGCCCGCTAAACCTGTTCTGAGCCCGCGCGAGCGTGAATGCGTGCAGCTATTAGGCCAGGGCAAGGACGACGGCGATATGGCCGTTATTCTGGGCCTCAGCGAGCACACCGTGCACAACATCGTCCGCCGCGCGATGCACAAATACGGCGTCGCAAGCCGCATGCAGGCGTTTGTCCGTGCGCTCAAGGACGGGCAGATCAGGCTCGAAGATGTGTGCTGAGATCACCTAATGCGGCTCTGTCAATAGGCACGTCCGTGCCCGTTTCTCGAATGCCAAACCTTGATCATGCTCCGAGGCATCGAGCCCGGAGTTTCTATGATCCACATCGTCACTGCCGAGAACCGGCGTCATTATCACCATGCGCTGATGGAGATGCATCGTCAGCGCAAAGAGGTATTCATCGATCAGATGAAATGGCGCTTGGAGGAAAGCGCCGGCATCGAAATAGACGCCTACGATTGCCCGGAAGCCATCTATCTCATCGAAGCGGCGGCGCCCCGCGCGCCGGTGACGGGCTCAGCGCGACTATTGCAGACCGACCGTCCCCATCTCTTGGCCGATCACTTTCGCTTCTTGTGCGACGACGAGCCGCCCGCGGGGCCTGATGTCTGGGAGGCAACGCGATTTTGTCCCGCCCCCGATACAGCGCACGGTCAACCGCGCCATGATCTGCTAGGGCGCATCATCGGCGGCATCATGGAGACGGCGCTCATCTTCGGCATTGAGCGCGTCACGTATGTCGCGAGCGCGGCGCTGGCGCCACTCGCGGCCAACGCCGGGTGGGATGCGGAGCCACTCGGCCCGGCGCGGCGGGTGGGACGCGATCGCCTTACCGCTTTTGTCGCCGCGATTGACCAGCAAGGCCTGAAGCGCGTGCGGCAGCGCAACGGCATCAGCGCGCCGGTCACCCGCTTTCTCGGCGGCGATCTCACTCAAGCGGCGTGAAGGAGAAATTTCCATGATGAAAGCATCGAACGTCGTTCCGCTCGCACCAGCGAACCAGGATCACCTATCGATCCTGGAGCGCGACGGATTTGTCGTGCTTGAAAACGTGCTCGACCAGCGCCGTTGCCACAAACTGGCGGACGAACTCGAACCTTGGCTCGAAGCAACGCCTAAGTGCGAAGGAGATTTCTACGGTTGGAATACGACACGCGTTGGCGGACTCTTGTCGAAGGCGCCAAGCGTCGCCGATCTTGTGATGAACCCATATATTCTGGCGATTGCGGAAAGGCTGCTGAAGCCGAATTGCGACTGCATTCAGCTTAATCTGACGCAAGCTGTTCGTATCCACGGGCAAGAGCGCCCGCAAGCGCCGCACCGCGATGAAGAGATGTGGCCCTGGCCCACAGGAGGCAAGCACTGGCTCTTGAACGTGATGTGGGCGGTGAGCGACTTCACCGAAGAAAACGGTGCGACCCGTTTGTGGAAGGGTAGTCATCGCGCTGAGCTCGATCGCAGCGTCGATCCGGCTGACAGCGTACCTGGCGTGATGAGGGCGGGCTCGGCGCTGCTTTTCCTGGGCTCGCTCACGCACGGCGCCGGTCAGAACCTGACGGCGCTTCCGCGCACCGGCATCATTGTAAGCTATTGCCTGGGCTGGCTGAAGACTTACGAAAATCAATTTCTCGCATATCCGCGCGAAGTGGCTGCGGCGTTCCCCGAAGACCTGCAGCGACTGATCGGCTATCGGATTCATCGGCCCAATCTAGGCGGCTGGGAAGGGCAGGATCCAATCGAGTATCTGCGCGGGCGCCAGGGCCCGCAGGCGCATGTCGATGCGTTGACGCCCGAGATCGCAGAGCAGCTGCGAGACCATTATGCGACCCGCGACAGCTGATTGCATGTGATGGCGCCAGATCCAGCGCTGAGCGAACGCATTTATCAGGAGCTTCGCCGCCGTCTCCTGGCCGGCGGCTTCAAACTGCGCGAGCGGCTGGACGTCGCTCGTATAGCTTCGGAAATGCAGGCCAGCGCCACGCCAGTGCGGGAGGCGCTGGCGCGGCTTGCTGCGGAACGACTGATCAAAGCGAGGCCAGCTCGTGGGTTCTTCGCTGTGCTTTGGACAGAGGCAGAACTCAAAGCCCTATATGAATGGCGAGGGGCACTCGTACAAATGGCCGCGGACGCGCGGAAGGAATTTGAGCCGCGCATGCTGGCCGCCGGCGATTATGGCGACGTGGTCCGAACTCTCTTCGCTTCCATTGAGTCGGAGGCAAACCACGAGCTGCGCCACGCCGCTGCGAATGCCGATGACCGCTTGCATGCAGCGCGTCGGGTGGAACTCGAAATCGTTCCTGGCGCCCCGGCCGATGCGCAAGCCATCGCTGCGTCGGGGTCGAAGCGAGCTCTCATCGCCGCGTTGCGTCGATACCATGCCAAGCGCCTTGTGAACGTCGCTGCGATACGCGAGCGCGCGTTGCTGCAAGCGTTGCCTCCCAACGGCGAATGACGTCGCAATATTCATCCCTATTGAGTGGGATATCTCGCCGCGATTGCGCACCATGGTGTTGTCGAGCTGCTCGACGGATCAATGGAGATGACAATGACGGACCAAACTGAGCGCCGTGAAGACCTCGAAGATGTTGCCGAACTCGGCGCCGCGAGCGAACTTACGCAAGCGATCGGCAACACCGGCGTGGAGCCGAACTCGGAGCCGCTCTACTTCAAGTAATCGGCAGATCACGCAAACGCTGCGCGCGCCGCGAACACCTTCGCGGCGCGCTTTCGTATGGATGGCATGGAGCGCGAGGTTTCCGCAGAAATAGTCACATCAATTGAGTCCAATATTTTTGTCGCGTGCTCGATGCTGACATCGCCGCGAGGTGCGGCAGTAAGGAAGAACGCCATGTGCAACGACCAAGATGATCGTGACGTGACCGCCGAGGAAATGGGCGCCGCCAGTGAATTGACCTGCGATGCCGGCAACCATCTGCGCGAGATGAACGGCCAGCCGCTCGAATGGGCATGAGTTCACCAGCCGAAGCGGGCCTATTGGCCCGCTTCTTTGCTGATCTCCGTCCTGGCGTACACGTCGCACTGGCAGACAGCCGTATCGTGATCCTAGACGTCGAACGTGATCGCTATTTGCGCATCGATCGGGACCGCTCCCTGGCTCTGGCCAATGTTGCGAGCGACCCAGCGATCACAAGCATCGCCGAAGTACTCGGCCGCAAAGGGCTGACGAGGCCGCCACCCGAACGCCTTCCGCTTGGCGCGCCGAGCCTTGTCGCATCGGCGCACGCTCTATCCAACCTAGACCTCAGCAAGCTGCCAGGTGTGATCGGTGCTTGTCTCTGGGCCTCCAGTGCGCTGAGGCAGGTGGAATTCTCCGGCTTACTGTGCGCCGTGCGCCGGCCGCGCCGATTGGAGGATGCGGGGCTGATGTCCCATGTGGTCCGGGACTTCCTCCAATGGCGCCCCTTTTTCCCAAAGGATTACGCCTGCATGTTCGAGGCCCTCGCGCTCCTACGCTACCTCGCACAGCGCGGACACTGGGCGACGTGGGTGTTCGGAGTACGCGGTGCGCCGTTCGCCGCGCATTGTTGGCTGGAGCGCGATGGCGTTGTTCTCAACGATGAGCCAGACGCGGTGGCGGCGTATGCGCGGATCATGGCGGTTTAGATGCGCTATCTGGTCATTCTAAGCGAGCAGGGCGTGACCAATTGCAATCTCTCTGGAGGCTGGAGAATAGCGCTTGATGAAGACGGCGTGCGTGTGTGGGTTCGCGAGGGCGCGGTGCAACGTGCAGACAGCCGGCCTGAGGCGCCGGTACTGCTGGGACGCGTGCATGCGCAATCGGCGCCAACATCGAATGCCCCCTGTCGCACCGGGGCCGACATTTGCCGGCAATATTGGGGCCGTTACGTCGCGGTTATACGATCTGCGGGCGATGGGTTGTGGAGCATCCTTCGCGACCCTAGCGGCAGCGTGCCATGCTTCAGTGCGCAGGAGGCGGGCGCCAGGTTCGTGTTCTCGCATATCGAAGATGCGATTGCGGTGGGCTGGAGGAGCAAAGGTCCGGACTGGTCATCGCTCGCTAGCCTGCTGCAAAGCGGTCGCATTCGAGACGGTCGAACCGGTCTCGCAGGTGTCATTGAAGTGTTGCCTGGTCAGAGCGTCGACATTACCGGCAATCGGATCACGCACTGGTCGCCTCGCGCTTTTGTTGACGACGTGGTGGAGGATCGTGCTGTCGCAAAGCGCATGTTGCGCGAGGCGATAGATCGGTCGGTAGAATCCGTTGGTCGATCACACGACCGGATCATGCACCTGCTGTCGGGCGGCCTCGATTCCTCGATGGTCCTGGTTTCGCTTCGACGCACGGTGGAGGCGCAGCGCATCAAGTGTCTCACATTCACGCAAGGAGAGGCTTCCGAGTTGGACGAGGTGAGGTTCGCTCGCTTGGCCGCGGAGAGTTGCGGCGTCGACCTCGCCGTCGCGAGGTTCAATGCGTCAAACGTTCGCTTGGAGCGTGCGCATGACCAGATCGCTCAGCCTCGGCCGTTAGGCTACACATTTTCGATCGACAACGATGATACTGAATTGGAGTTCGCTCAAGCCTTCGGCGCGACGGTTTGCACGTCGGGGGCGGGTGGCGACGGATTGTTTTACCAACTGCGCGCGCGGACATATTGCGCCGACTATCTGTTGCGGCACGGACCTTCATTGGGTGCAATCCGTGTGGCCCTCGACAATGCGCGCCTTGCGCGGGCGTCGGTATGGACGTGTTTGCGGGAGGGTTGGAGGCTCGTTTACGGCGGCGCGCCGTTTGCGCCTGAACTGGCGGCGCGGAATCCTTATCTTTCCGCCGGCGTGGATGAGCACGCCACGAGCTGGGTAGATGTCCATCCGTGGTTCAACGGCTTAGAGCGACTTTCGCCGGGCAAGAAGCTTCACCTTTGGGCGGTGCTCGATTGTCTCAATCTCTTTTATCCCTATCGCCGTTCCAAGGTTGCCGACACTGAGCTCCCGCTCGTCAGCCAACCCATTATCGAGACGGTGCTGCGAATACCCTCTTGGGTGTTGTCGAGCGGTGGGCGCGATCGAACGCTGGTGCGAGAAGCATGCGAAGACGCCGTTCCCGCGCCGATTTTGTCGCGCGCTGGCAAAGGCGCGATGGATGGCTACTACGCCGAATTGTGCGCGGTAAACGCGCGTTACTTGCGCGAGACCCTTCTCGACGGCGTTCTGGTCGAACGCGGAATCTTGAATCGGCAAGCGATCGAGCGGGACTTGCCGCGCGGCGGCGATCCTCGCGATGGCCGTGAGTTGCTATTGCTCCAGTCGTTCGCGACCGAGGTATGGGCGAACGCATGGGCGCGAACCTCGGACTTCGTGGCGTCAGCCTAGTGTTGGAGGGCTCAGAGCAAAAGCCGTTGATGGCGGCAGCTAGGGTGATCGCCGAGGCTCTCGATGGCCGCGCCATGTTATCGGCGGGCGCCGGAATCGCGGCCATGCTGCTTAGCGGACTGGCGATAACAACCAGTGCTGCACTGCTTGCATTCGCGTTGACGCCCGGCGCCGGCGACCGCGCGGCAATGGCTTTGATCTCTGCGGTTGCCCTCGGTGTCGTGGCGCAAGCATTGGATGTCGCAAAATGGCGCTGCCACGCGGATGCAGAGCTCCGTCTGGAGCAGGCGCTGACACAATCGACTTTTGAACGCAGCATTGGCGCTCCAATAGGCTATGGCGTTGGCGCCCAAATGCAAGCTCTGGCAAACGCGCTTTTGGGGGCGAGGTTACTGTTTCAACACCTTGTCTTCACCGCGCCTACCGCGCTCATCGCCACAGCTGCATCGTCTACTCTCCTGGCCGGCCTTGGCCATTTGTCTGTCGCGGCGGCGATGCTCGGCTTTGCGGCCGTCTATCTCGCGAGTGCGACCTGGCGTGCCATGCCTATGGTGCGGGTCGCAAATCGCGCAAGCCGCGCACGAATCGATGCCGGCAGAAGGTTTGCGGATGCCTTGACCAATCGAGAGGTGGTGCGCGCGTTCGCGGCGACACGTTTTGTGGGGAACAGTCTGAAACACTCCCTGCGACGCGTCCTGCGATTTACCAGTCTACTCGCCACGCTTCGCGCTTGCGCCGCCGGGATGGGCGTTATGGTCTCCGGCACGGGAATGTCGATGATTCTCTGGCTCGCGTGGGAAAGCGCTGCAACACCAACAGACCGCCTCGCTTTGCTTGTACTCGTGAGCATCACAACGACATCGTTGATGCGCCCCATGGAGATGGCCGCAAACGCTTTTCGCGATCTCATCTGGGCGCGCGCCCTTGTTGTCCCTCTGATTGCTCCCGTTCAGACAGCTGCGCCTATGTCAGATGGCAGCGGCGCGCCCATCGATGTCCGGTTGAATCGGGTGTCCGTTCGCCATCAGCGTGATCGCCACATCCTACAAAATGCTAGCTTTTATTGTGCGGCAGGATCGAAGACTGGACTATGCGGAGATAGCGGCGCCGGAAAGTCGACTTTGATCAGGCTGCTGACCGGAGAAATATCCCCGCATGATGGCGCAGTTTTGCTTGGCGGCGTTTGCGCGTCTAGCCGGTCTGGCGTTTCAGTCGCTCTTCAGGAAGTTTTGCTGTTGGACGCTACCGTCCGAGAAAACATTGCCTTCGGTCGCGCTGCCTCAAGCGAGGAGATCGAGCGAGTGGTCAACATGGTCGGCCTCGGCCCGCTCGTGAAGTCATTGCCTAACGGGCTCGCAAGTCGCGTAGGCGAGCGAGGGATGCGTCTTTCGGGAGGCGAACGCCAACGCGTGGCGTTAGCAAGGGCGATGTTGAAGCCAGCGCCGCTTTATTTGTTCGATGAAGCGACGTCCGCGCTGCCGCCCGAAGCTGAGAGCGCAATCATGGGACGTATCGTGGCGAGCGCCGGTGACGCCACCATGATCGTCGTTGCGCATCGTCAAAGCGCATTTGTTGGCATGGACCGCATATTCGAACTCGGCGATGGCGGGTTTATCGAACGTCGGCCGGCCGCATCGCACGCCAGCGCGCGTATTGGTCCGCTTTCTCGGGAGAGGGGTCTTCAAAGTCCTGAAGCCAAAACCTGAACCAATCCACATTGCGCCGATACATCGCAAGCCGATGCGCGGGTTGCCATGGGACGTGGTATTCGTCCGGGAAGACATACGCTTCGACCGGCTTGCCATGGGTCTGCAGCATGACTAGGGGTTCGAGTATCATGCCCAGCTCGGAATCTGCAGTTTGTATAAGGAGCGGGGTTGTGATCCGTTCGGCGTTGCGCGCCATGGACAGAGCATCCCAGTTCACATCGTCCCGCGTTCCCGGAGCGCCCAGCCCAAGTCGCGTATAGAATGCGCGCTGCTGCGGCGAGGACATTAAAAAGAGAATTGGCTCCCAGGCGCCGCCGGAAATCGAAGCAGCTCTGAACCTGTTGGAGTGGTTGATTGCGAACGCCGCCGACGCCGATCCATCGCTCAGGCCGCTGATGCCAATGCGAGTGGCGTCGACGTCGCCTCGGGCTACCAAACCATCCAGCGCGATCTCCAACGCGTCAAAGATGTCCCGGCGTTGTCTCAGCCCGGTGAATTGTTGCACTTCGATCTCGTCGTCTTGTTCGGCGCGCGCGGCTAAGTCCCAGTCTTCTGGCCTATCGACCGCGAGGACCGCGATGCCAGCGGCGGCGTAGGCTTGTATGGGACTGAAATCGCCGGATCCGCCTCGTAGAAAACCGCGGGGCCGATAATGCACAATCACGAGCGGATAGCCGTTGCGCGGCATTCTGGTTCGGGGACGCACGAAATAAGCGTAGTCAGGATTGCCGAGAGGTGATCGCCACTCAAGACGCTCAGCCGGCGCCAAGGCATTCCTATCGAAATCAGGATTTAGGTCCAGAAGACGTCGTACGGCGCCAGTCTCCATGTCGAGCGCGACAAGAGTCTGCGGCGAGCGCGACCCTTCGGTGAAGCAGACAAGCTCGCGATGGGCCTGTTGACAATCGTACCAAATATCTAGCGTCGAAGAGAGTTGTCGAACGGCGTCCGAGCTGGGCTGCCATCGGTAGATGCTGAAGGTCGTGAAAGCCCAGCCCTCGCGGCGGAGGAACACGACGTCGCCATTGTCCGTGCGCCATGCATCAATGAGCCAGCCGGAGCATTCTTCTGCAGCGCACGGCACGAACGGCGCGCGTTCGTCCTCACGCAGATGCAAGCGGACCGGTGCGCTGCGCCCGCGTAAGGTGCTGTCGCTCAGCGCGAAAGCAATCGCGCTGCCGTTTGCGAACGGTTTCCGCCATCTGGTGTGCTCAGGCTCTAGATCGAACGGGCTCACAGCGGACGCCGCGCCCATGCTCTGCATAGTCCACATGTGCGCCATACCCGGCGCCGCATTGTATCCACTGAGCGGGCGTGCTCGGCCGTACCTTTCTATCTCAGCTTCAATCGCATCTCGCGTGACGCCGTGCGCGACGTCCACAACGCGGCAGCAGGGTGGGTCAGGGACCTCGCTTCCGTGACGGACGGGCGCCCAGGACGATACCGGGTCGAACCGGCCGTCGAAAAGGAAGCCAGACCGTGCTTCGCGATCGAGCGCTGCTCGAAGTAATTCCGTTGATCGTCCGGGGTCGAAGACAAGGGCGCTGCCATCGTCGGACCAAACAAAGTCGACTATGCCTCCGGGCTCATGAGTGATCTGTTGAGCGCCACCGCCGTCGGCGCGCGCACGCCAGATTTGCGGCTGACCTCCGTCGCTGCGCAGATAAGCGATCCATTGCCCGTCAGGCGACCAGCGCGGCGTCAGTGTCAACCAGACTGCCATACGCTGCTGATTGTACGGCGAGGTGCCGAACGGCGCGCCACCGCCTTCCGCAATGATGCGTGTGTTCGACGGGTGCTCAATATCAAGCACTCGCCATTCGGCATGATACGTGTTTTCAGTCTGATCGGCGCGCCGAACTTGAAACGCCACCTGACGGCCATTCGGCGAGATGCTTAGCCCCGCAGCTTCGCGTAACGTCAAAAGGCTGATAGCCATCTCGTCAACACGCGCGGCGCTGCTTTGCGCGTCAGCGGAAGACGGAGATAGGAGGCCAGCAAGGATAACGGCGACAATCAGTGCACGCATGCCGGTCACCAAGTCTTGCTGATTTGGACCGAGATAAAGCGGCCAAGCGGATCGGCATTTTCTGGATCGTATCCAATGCCTATGGGATTGTTGAGAAAGGGCGGCGCTTCGTTGAAAAGGTTGCGCACGTTCAACCTGGCTTCAACGCCATTGTCGTCTAGTCGATATCCGAGCGACGCATCGACGGTGGTCCATGAATCAACCCGGCGGCCATAGGCAGGGTCGCGATAATCATCGGCATAATTGACGCTGAACGTTCCGCTCAACGCGTCACGCTGCCATCCCAGGCTAGCTCTAAGGCGCAAGTCGATGGGATTGTTGGCGGTGTCGACGAGATCAACGACCGGGCCGGTTTCACTGAACGCTTGTTCGAAGCTGAAGAGATAGCTGCCGGAAAACGACGCGTTGAACTCAAATCCGTAGGCGTCGAAACGCTGCGAGAGGCTCATGTCGATGCCGCTGACCATCGACCGCGAAAGGTTGCGCAAGCGGGCATCGACAATGGCGCCGACATCAGAAGCCGGCGGCGTCGGTCCCAGTGGAATGAAGAACGGCGCGTCGAAGTAGCTTTGCACGAGTGCGTCGTCAGGGTCGCGAACGATGATCGGTTCGTATAGTGTCGGGTTGGTCAGCACGGTGAATGGATTTGCCGGCGTGGCAATGCGATCTTGAAAGTCGATACGAAACCAATTGAGATCGAGGGAGAAGCCTTCATTGCTCGGTGGCCGTAGCGTGAAGCCCGCCGTCCAAGTTTCGGCCCGTTCTGACCGAAGATCAGGGTTCGTGCCTTGAAGTATGAGCGTCGTCGTTGTTCCGGAGCCAGACATCGGGTCCGCAATCGCGAAGACGAGGGCAGCTTGAGACCCTTCCACTGTTTCCGTGAGCGACGGCGATTTGAATGACTCGCCCCAAGCCGAGCGGAACGTAAGCCCTTCAAACGGAGACCAAGTCAGCCCAATCTTCGGAGTCGTATCTGCGCCTCCGTTGCTCGTGTCCTCATGACGGGCCGCTAACGAAAGATCGAGCCGATAGAAACCAAAGATGTCTTGCTCAGGCGCAATGACGGGCACTCGCGCCTCAGCAAAATAGGCGAGGACGTTCCGGCTCTCGTCAGGCGGCTGGCGAAGCGTTGGCGCCAGCGCTGAAGTAAATTCAATGGTACGAGAGCCGTAGCTCTCCTCTCGATACTCTGCGCCCCATGCCAGGCTCGCCGCACCAGCGGGGAGGTCGAACAGGTCCGCGCTAGCCTCGAACGTGACCGCATCCATTTGTGAGCGGTACTGCGTTTGTGCCCAGCCACGAATGAAGTCGAGGACGGTTGATGGCGTATTCGATCCGTCGGCCAACGGATTAAAATAACCATCAACAGCTGGATCAAAATCTGGAACTGCGTCGGTGAGACCGAGCGCTTCGTTTAGACGTGCGCGATTTACCGCGTTGTCAGTGCGATATGATCCGTTTTCGCGGCCGGAGATGGCTGTCAGCTCAAGATCCCAGCCAGCGACTTCCGCGCGGGCTCCGACGACATAGCCCAGGCTCTCATTGCCTCCCGTCGAAACAATCGGCCCGAGGTCGGCGATGAAGTTGTATTGCAGAGTCATCGAGGTGGCGCCGGGCGCGAGCTGAACGAAGTTCGGATGGGTGGAAGGCACGCGCAGCGAAGTGCTTGTGGCGCCGCCGGAATTGCGGCGATATGATCGTTCGGCGCCGCGAAGTTCGGCGAACAGCTCAAATGACGGAAGCAGCTCGAAGGCGCCGCTCACATAGAGGCTGTCGCGCTCTTGTTCGCCGAGGACGTCTTGGCCTTCGTTGTTGTTGTGCAGATTAGGCTGACCCAAAATGAAGTCGGCCGGTGTGAGCGCCGAGCCATCTTGATTGAGGGGTACGCCCGCCAAGATGGGCGCAACGACAGTCGCTGGGTTGGCGGCGTTGAGACTGAAATTGGAGCCGCCGAATGGGCGAAGATCACTATTCGCGGCGAATGCGCGCTCTGAGTTAGCAAGTGGGCTTCGCGTATAATAGTCGTAGACTGCGAAGATGCGCGCTCGTTCTCCCAACCAGCCCACGACCTGTGAGATGCCGGTTTCGGCGGCTTCGCCGTCATATGCAGCGCCGTAACGCACGCTGGTCTCCGCACCGTGGAAGTCGTCGCGGATAATGAAGTTTATGACGCCGCCAATCGCGTCGGATCCATAGATGGCCGAAGCGCCGTCGGTCAGCACATCGATGCGCTCGATCGCGGAAACCGGAATCGTCGAGACATCCACGAACAGACCATTTGCAGTGCCAGTGGTGCTGACACGTCGGCCATTGATCAGAACAAGTGTGGAGTCGGCGCCCAAACCGCGGAGGTTGATGCTCGATCCTTGAAGAAGGTTGTTTGCACCATCGCCGGACCGCGTTGTTTCATTCGGTCCCCCGCCAAAGTTCTGCGGCAATGACCGAAGAATTTGGGTGACGGTGGACGCGCCGCTTTCAACAATGGCTTCGCGATCAATTACAGTGAGCGGCGACGGGCCTTGTCCGCGTAACCTCGTGCCGGTGACGACAATCTCCTCGTCGCCGTCGCTCACCGCCGCATTGGATGTCCGCGTGGTGTCAGCGCCGCTCGCGGCGCTCTCCCGCTGGGGGCGAGAGGATTGCTCCTGCGCCAGCACGAGATTGCCGCCGCTGATGCGGCCATTGTAGCCCGAGCGCGCGAGCAAGAGATCGAGCGCTTGCTGGCGCGTGTATGACCCGTGTAGCGGGGATGAGGAGAGGCCGCGCAGATCGTCGGAGAAGTAGAGGGCGTTGACGCGCGCTTGCCGCGCGAATTCACTCAGCGCCCCACTGAGCGGTTGCGCGGCGATATCGAACTCAATGCGCTCGTCGCTGATCTGCTGGACACTCTGCGCGAGCGCCGGTTCGGCGGTCGCGGCGCCCATGGCGCCGAGTAAAAGAGCGGTCGCCAGCTTTCGCCGGCGCTCATGCCGCTTCGTCGTCTTGCCCTTCATGCTTCCCCCTTCCGCTCTTGAACGAGCGTTGTCGGGAGGAAGACACTTCAGGCGGCGAAGTGCGTCACCGCGTGGCGCAAATAGTCTGCTAGGCGTCTACATCGGTGTTCTCCAAGAACGATTGCACCGATGCGATGAACCAAGCCGCGGCGTCTTCGTGAATGTAGTGCCCGCCGCTTGGCGCGGTGAGATGACGGGCATGGTAACGCGCGGCAAGCTCGTTTTGTGAGATCGCCCAGGCCGCGTCGAAGGCGTTCGCGTTCGAAGGCGCTGAACGCGAGAGGACAAGCACTGGCTTTCCGCTCATGGGAGAGATTTCTTCTACTTGCGTTTCGGTGGCGACGAGGGCCGCTAGTTCGGATTGGGCGCCGCGAGGCATCGTCCACGCCAACGATGCCGGCGATGCGCACATCGAGACGCCGGCGGCTTCGCACGCACGACGGAAATCGGCGGGTCGTGAATCTTCCAGGATGAGGCCTGCAATCTGGTCGGGGTGTTGGGCGGCATAGTATTCGGCGTAGAGACCGCCTACGGAATGGCCCAGCAGCACGTAAGGACCGGGGACGCCGGACTGTTCGAGCAGCGCCGACAATTCGCGTTCGGCTGCAAGCGCGTCACGCGCGCCTTCGGCGGCATCGCTGCCGCCATAGCCGGCGCGATCATAGACGATGACCGTGGCTGACTTCGCGAGTTCAGCAGCCGCGTCGTCAAACGTCGCCATGCCGTCGCCTAGCCCAGAGATCATCACCACGACAGGCTCGCCCGAGCCCAGCACGCGATAGGCGATGCGGTGCTCGTCGACTTGGGCAAAGCGCACATCGCTGGGCATCGTTGCGCACGAGGCCATGATGAAAAGGCCGGCGAACGCGAGCGCCGCCATGGCGCCCAAACGCGGCGCGGACATGAAGCGCCTCTTGGGCTGGTGAGTGTTGCGGTCGTTCACGGAAACCTCCTTCGCCTGCACTGGCGTTGGAGCGGTATCTATGTGGCGGGGCGAGAGGGCGCTTGAACGGAACGGCTACGTCTTGAGTGGGCGGGCAGACCGTGTTGGCGCTTCGGCGGACGTTCGAAGCGGCCTATAGGTGGAGGGGATGGATAAGATTGCTTCGGGACGCCTCGCCTTCTGGGAAGGCGGTAGTTTGTGGGTGTTCGACGTGCCTGCGGGCGCGGACGCGCCCAGCCGTACCGACCTCCATGCGCACCATGCGTTTCAGCTCACTTTTTCATTGGGTGGGACGTTCAACCTTTTTCTCGAAGATGGCGCATTGACGGGACCGTTCGCGGTGGTGGCGCCCGATGTGCCGCATGCCTTCGACGCGGTGGGATTGGTCGCGCTTCTCTTCATCGAACCCGAGAGCCGGGCCGGGCGCACGCTCACGCACTTGCTACAAGGCGCGAAGGCCGCGCCGATGAGTGCCGCCCAAGTCATCGATGCGCCCGACATTATCAGGAAGGCGTTCTTGGATCCCAAGGATCCCAGAGGCGCGCTCAGGGAAGCAGGCAAGTTCATCATCGACCGCATCGCCGGGCATGCGCGCGCCGCCGAGCCGGACCGGCGCGTGCGCCAGATCATCAAATGGGCCGGTGAAAATCTCGATGGCTCGCCCGCGATCAATGAAGCAGCTCAAAGCGTGGGGCTATCGCCTGGGCGCGCCAGCCATCTCTTTGTCGAGGAGACCGGCCTGCCGTTTCGCACTTACGTGCTTTGGCTGCGCGTGACGCGCGCGGTCGATGCGCATATCGCCGGCATGAGCTTGACCGAAGCGGCGCAAGAGGCGGGCTTTTCCGATTCCGCGCATTTGAGCCGCACCTTCAAACGCATGTTCGGCTTGCCGGCTGCATCGCTCGAAATGTCGTAGCCGTTTCATTCAAGCGGCAGGGGCTCCTGGGGCTTAGGTAGAGCGTGTCCTTCGGGACGATACGTACAACGCCCAACCCATTGGAGACCACGATGACCACTCAGAAAAACCTGCTGCAGGCCACGAACGCCGCCGGCTGCGGCTGTGGCGCGGATTGCCGCTGCGGCGATGCGTGCCGCTGCGGTTCGGGCCAATGCGCGCCTTCCTGCAAGTGCGCGAAATCGAAGTGAGTTAAAGCCAGGGGCCGGCGCCGCGCGAAACGGCGTTGGCCTCTCGGTTCGTCAGGGCCGGCGTTCAAGAGGTGCAATCATGGAATATGCAATTGGCGCGCTGCTAGGCCTTGGCGTCTGCGGCCTCGTGACGGTGGTGGGGTTTGAGCGCGACCGCGCCGCTTACCCGATCATGCTGATCGTGATCGCCTCGTACTATTGGCTGTTTGGCGTGCTTGGCGGCGACATGGCTGCGCTGGCGATCGAGATCGCCGTTTCGCTCGCGTTCGTGGCGGCGGCGATTGTCGGCTTTCGCACCAATCTTTGGATCGTTGTTGTGGGCCTTATCGGGCACGCGGCGCTCGATGCGGTGCATGGTCACGTCGTGGCCAATCCAGGCGTGCCCGAATGGTGGCCGGTGTTCTGCGGCAGCATCGATGCGGTTGCGGGCATCTATCTCGCCTGGCGTCTTCTCGCCAAACGCATCGATGCGAGTGACCGGCTGAGCTTCGCCAATCAGATTCGGTCCCATGTCGATCATGAGCTCGCGCGTGCTGCACCTGCCGAGCGGGCAGGGGATGCTGCGGCGGGCTTTCGCCATCTCGAACGCGCGCACGTTCTGGGCCAGGCGTCGACCGTCCAGCATGTGCGCGCGCATTGGGCCATGCTCATCTGGGCTCTGCGTCACCGCGCGCCGCGTGAAGTGCGTGGACAGATTACGCGCCTGATCGGGGCGGCGACGAAGACCTGGATCGGTCTTATCCCATCAGGCAATACTGGCGGCGCCAACGTGAGTGCGTTCAAGGCGATGCCGATACCTGGCGATCTCGCCGACATCATCGCGGCGGCGCGCTCGGAGCGCGGTTAGGAATAGGCGGCCGGATTGCGCTCGAACGCTTCGGCGCAGCGCGGCGAGCAGAACCAGATGCCCTGGTCAGCTTTGCGGTAGGCTTCCAGCGGCGCGTGCATCTTGCAGACCGGATCGATCCATCTTGGATCGGCGGCGGGCGCAACAGCGATGGCGAAGACCCTGAGCGGGGTCGCCACCGAGCGGAGCTGACGCTCGCCGCGGTCTTCGACGGCGACGCCTGCAGCGATCGCCGCATCGGCCATGGACTGAGTGGTGAGAAGCTCGCCTGGTCCTGCAAGCGCTGTCAGGCGCGAGGCGATATTGACGGTGGAGCCGAAGACGTCGCCGCCCCGGCGCAGCACCGAGCCTGCGTGAACGCCGGTCCTGGTCAGCGGCAGGCGCATTTCCTCCCGGCATTGAGTGAGGATTGAGCCTAGTAGGCCAAGCGCGGTGGCGCAGTCGTCGAAGGCGAGCATGACTTCATCGCCGATCCATTTGAGAGGGGCGGTGTCGCCAAGCGTGGTGTGGACGATATTCTCGAAGAGCTGGAGCATCAGTAAGGCGCGCTCGTCGCCATAGACATCGGTGGCGGCGGAGAAGCCGGCAAGATCTATGAAGGCGATGGTGGCGTCGGAACGCGAATGGCTCATGGGGCTCGTTTAGCAGATAAAGGGGCAGGGCGTCGCGGCGCGTGCGCGCCGCCGGGCCCCTTGCGCCACGCTTCGCGTGGCTCCGGGTAGAGATATCTCGTGCTTCGCACCGAGCCGCGCCCAAACGGAGACGCGCGTCTCGGCCCTTCGGGCTTCGATCCCTGACGCAATTCCATCTCCTCTTCGCATGCCACGGCGCTTTGCGGCCGCCAGTGACTAGACCGCGGAGCGACAGCACATGATACTCATCTCATGCCCGTGCCACAGGAGATCACCCTCGCCGATGCGTCACGCGCCATTGTTCGCGCTCTGATCGACGCGCCGGGGGAGGCGAAGCATTACGGCTATGATGTTTGGATCCCGAACGTCATCAATCACTATCTGATAACAGTGCATCGTCTGCAGCACTTTCCAGAGCAAGCGCCGCATGCGGAACGCTTGTCGCCGACGTTCTACGATGCGGCCGCCGATCTAGCGCGTCGCGGCGTCCTGCGCGGCGGTGTACGCCGATTGCGGGGCCAGGCCGAAGGCGACGGCGATGGATACTCGGTGACGGCGGCGGGGCGAGCCTGGTTGGCAGATCCCGAAACCGCACTCCTGCCGGCGCATCCGAGCGAGATGGGCGCGCTCCTCGCGCACTATCGCGATCTATTTGGTGAGGCCTTTCAGGAACGCGCGCAGGAGGCGGTGCGCTGCAACGCGGCAGGCGCGTGGCTCGCCACATGCGTGATGACGGGCGCGGCGGCCGAGGCGATCCTCATCGCCATTTCTGCCGAAAAGACTGGCGACGAAGAGCAGGTGCTCAAAGAGCTGCGTGCGTCGGGCGGGCGCGCGAGGTTGCAGAAGAACGTGACCGCGCCGCTGACCGAACCCGAGCGTCGCGCGATGGAGACCTATCTCGAATTGCTGAAGCCCTGGCGCGACGTGAGCGCGCACGGCGCCGTCGCGAATCTAACCGGTTTCGAGGCTTACGAAGCGCTTACGAGGCTGATGCGCCTCGCGATCTTCGCCAAGGACAATTGGGCGAAACTGACGACTTAGATCGCGCGTCACGACTGCTTCTCCCAAGTCTTGTCCCAGAGTTGAACCGTTTTGCCCGAGCGGCTCTTGAGCAGCGGGATGAAGCGCCGGCGATAGGTCGCCCCGTCGAACTCTACGATCTGACCGCTGCTAGCGTTCGGCGCCAGCTGATCGATCCTGGCGCAGAGTTGCTCGTGCTCAGTCATCGGCAGGTCCCCCTGGGCCTTTAGAGCCCAAGTCAGTTCGTATACGAGCCGCCGCGCGTCATTGAGAGAGGTATGGTACTTGTCTGGATTGCCGCCGGTGTAATCCGCATCGCGTTCCTCGGCGCGTTCGAGCGCGGCCTTTGCTTTCGTCAGATCTTCCAAAGTTGCGCGCGCTTCATTTGTCATGGATCGCGTCCCGAACGCCGGGAGAGAACCGCTCGACGCTCACCATCGCGCTGCGCTTCGAGACCAAGGCTCGAGCTAAGTAGGGCGAGGAAGGCCTCCGGATCGGCGCGAACATATCCGCCGACGCGCATCTCACCCAGTTCTGGATCGGAGAGTTCGAAGGTCCATCCGGTTTGACGCGAGACTTCCGCGATCGCTTCGTTCAGGGTCTCGCCGTCGAACGCGAGCATGTTGTCCTGCCAGGCGAGCCGACGCGGGATGATTTCGGCGGCTATGGGAACGACTTCGGCACGCTCTTGGCCAAGCACGATCTCTTCGTTGGCTTGGGCGATGACGGCTTCGCCCGGCCCCAGCAGCGACGCCAACCCCGATCGCGATGGTGCGCCGCTGACGCTGCCGCGTATGACGGTGGTGCGGACTTGGGTTTCGCCAATGCGCACGACGAACGACGTGCCGAGCACGCGAATATCGCCCTGCGGCGTATGCACGACGAACGGACGGTCTGGATCGTGCGTGACATCGAAGAGGGCGTAACCGGCAGTGAGTTCGACGCGGCGTTCGGTGTCGGTCACTTCGACAGCAATGTCGCTGCCGGGGCTGAGCTGGATGGTGGAATTGTCCGCCAACGTGATCGTACGTAGCTCGCCGGGCGCGGTTTCGATGTGCTGGGCCGTGATCGTTGATGGCTGTTGCATGAACCAAGCAAGGGCGCCGATCGCGAGAAGGGCGGAGGCGGCGATTGCTGCGGCGGGTGTCTTCCACCAAGTCCGTGCGGGGGCGCCGTCATTGGCGGCGGCGCGGCCTTTCAGATGCTGCATCGAAGCAACCAGGCCCCAGGTCCGCTCCATCTTGGCGTAGGCGGCCGCGTTGGCGGGATCAGAGTTGCGCCAGGCTTCGAATTGCTGGCGCTCAGCATCACTCACATCGTGCGCCTTGATGCGGACGATCCAGCCGCTGGCCTCGCGCTCGGCTTCTGTCAGGGTGCGCCGCTCGGGCATCTGTTGTCGGAGCTTAAGTGTCTGGTTCGGTGAGTGCGAGCGCCAACTGAGCTAGAGCCGCTTCGATGTAGCGCTGCACGGTGCGGCGCGAGACGCCCAGACGCTTGGCGACTTCGGGCTGAGTGAGGCCTTCCACAAGATGGAGGAGGAGGGCGTCGCGCAGGCGGGGATCGAGCGCATGGAGCGCGGCTTCTGCGGCGGCGGCCTCTTCGGCGGCGATGAGCTGGGCTTCGGGATCGGCGGTGTAGGCCGGCGCAATCGTTTCGATGTCGGCGTGAGCATCGGTTGCCGCGTTCTTCTGGCGGCGGAGATCGTTCAAAGCCAGGTTGCGGGCCGTGGTGGTGAGATAGGCGCGCGGAGACGCGATGTCCTCCTCGGCTGCGACGAGCTTGGCGAAGGCCTCTTGGCGGACGTCTTCCGCCGATATCCGTGGGCCGAAGCGGCGGAGGAAGCGCATCAAGCGCGGGGCTTCTTCTTCGAAGAGGACGGCCCAGTCGAGCGTGTTGCTCATGAGGCGCTCTCCCTGGCGAGAGACGCGGCAAGCTCGTCGATGCGGGAGAGAGGGTAGGTTTCGATTTCGCCAGAGAGGTGAGGCTCGTCTTCGGCGGTGTAGACAATGGCGGCGCGGGTGAAGTCGCCTTGGGTGAGCATTGTTGCGAGTTCAGTAAGATCAACTTCTCGCGGCGAGTTCGTGCAGCGCACGACCGTATTTTCGTTTCTTGGGCCGCGAAGTGCGAAGTCAATCGCCTGTGGCGACGCCCAAACCGCGCCGAGCACTTTCAGACCCCTGTTGGTGAAAGTGTATCGAATCTCAGCCGTTCGTTCTGACAGCGACACGGAAAGCTCTCAAGCCACAGCGTGAGAGTTGACTATAGGGACTATAGTCCCTGGTGACTATAGTCATTGTCCCGTCCATTCTCGTGATGGACTGGCAGGCCATAGTTGGCGCGAATATCTTGAAGCTTAGAAAGCGGCGCGGCCTGAGCCAAGAAGAGCTCGCGGTCGACGCCGAGATTGATGTGACCTATCTTCGTGGTATCGAACGCGGTCGCCGAAATCCAAGCTTGATGGTCATGGTCCGCCTTGCGACCCAGCTAGGCGTTCATCCAACCAAACTACTGCAAGATTGAGTCTGGGCGAACCGCGCGGTGCGCGGACGCGCTCTCGTGAACCGGGCCGCGCTCGGCGCGTCTCGGCCCTTCGGGCTTCGATCGCTTTCGCAGACGGAGTGTTGGCTATTCCTCGGTGGCTTCCAATGCGGTCAGCCGAGCGAAGGCTATTGCGCTCATCGCCGCCGCGAAGGCGATGGCTAGACCCTGGCGCCATATTTCGGTTGGCGCGCTCACAGCCATTGCATCTACTCCGACGCTGTATGCCAGCGCCGCGGTAGGAAGAATGAGCACAAGGCCGATGCTCCAGCGTAAGGTTCTTGAGTGCAGACGCGTCAGCAAATGGCGCAGAAGAACGAAGCTCACGGCAGCAGCCATTGCACCGGCGACGACCGCCCCGACCCAGCCGGCACCTGCGTTAAGGGCCAGCGACGCGGCGCCCAGTCCGAGCAAACTCGGCAGCGCGTAGACGATTACCTTGTACATGGCCCACAGAGCCAGGACTGCGCCAATACCGAGAACGATCGCGAGCATGGACGACCGATAGCGGAGATCGACTTGTCCGCGAACGGGCACGTTCGTGCCTATTGACCTCGACCTTCGGATGTCTGGTCCGGGGCAGAGCACTAACCCGCTCGCGCGGGACGCTGTGCCTGTAAGACTTGCGTTCTCCCCGGATCCTCCTGTCTGAGGGCTGCGCCTGGATAGGCCAGGTCGAGCCCGAGACGGGAGATCCCCATGTCCGA
>JBFWOC010000001.1:0-879575 GCA_050250735.1 Hyphomonadaceae bacterium | reverse complement strand
AACAATAGCGGCCACGCATGGAGCGCAAGGGCGCAGATCGTTCAGATCATTGCAGACAATTGGCGACGCGAAGGGTCGGTCGACGCGCTTTGCGACATGCTTATCCCCGGGGGCGCCCGAGACAAGCGAGCTGAAGTAAGGCTGATCGCGCTCGGCGCACTGCATCAGGCAGCTCTTCTAGAGAACGACCGTTCTGCTCAACAGACGATCAAGTACTGCGCGGTCAAAGGAAACGAAGCTTCGACTAAGGTGTCATCCTCGGCAGAGGAAATGCTTAGACAGAATCCGTCTTGGCGCGGCGGTCAGGACGGGCCCGCAGCGATCGACTAGCGTTTCTCGGACCGTTACGCTTCCAGCTATGGCCGCGAACCGAGTGTCGGAGTTTGCGCCGTCCGTTGTGCGGCGCAATCGTTCGGATGTCTCTTGCTGGGATCGAACGGTCAGTTCGCTTGGGGGCATTGGAGTTTTTGTGGTGTTCGTATTCGACGACCTCCAAGCGGCGAGCCGATCAGGAAGCGAGCGCAATCTCCAGAGCTTGCTCCGCCGCGACGGAGATGTCGGGAGCCACCCCGGCGCCTTCGAGCCTTCCGCTACTGATCGAATAATAATCCGCCACTGGCACGATAAGGTGAAAGCCGCCTGCAATGTCGAAGCGCTTGGAAGACAGCACGGCGCCGGGCGTCTGCTCACCGATGATCGTGGCCCCACAGCCCGCTCTCATTGCATCCGCAGCGATCTCAGCAGCGCTGAGCGATCGCGCGCTCGTCAGCACGTACACGCGCCCAGCAAAATGAGGCCGCAGCGGTTCGATGCGATGCGCTGTGAGCGGACGCGCAAGCATGAATGGCAGGAATTCGCGCACAGAATACCCGGTCCAAGGCGCAGCTGATGTCCAGTCTGACGGGAGAGGCTCCGCATCGTGCCCAGCGTACCATAAACGACTTACGAAAACGCCGGCGTCAAGCGGCGTCCGAATGAGGTGGCCGATCAGAGTCCTGACCGCGAAGGCCCCTCCAGTATTGCGTCTGAGATCAATGATCAGCTTGGTGCCAGTGCGAGCGACGATCTCGTCAAAGGCGGCGTCGATGCGCGTGATCGTGTCTGCGCCGCTCATCGTGTTCACTGCAAGGATGGCCGCCGTGTCGCGCCATTCCAGCGAGACAGCGCCCTCTCCCCCTGTGGCCGCGTCGGCCCGCGCCAATCGCTCCGCTGCGGAGCCGTCGGCGCGCACGAGTGCAACATGAGAGAAGGGGCCGCGTCGCCAAATTTCGCGGAAACCTGACAGGAATGCATCCGCAGAGGCGGCGCTCTCGCCTAACGCGCTGACGTCGCGTTCGGCGCGGCGGTAGGCTTCTGTTTCAAGTGACGTCGGCCGGAAGTGGTTCGCGCGGATTGTTTGGTTGATGCTCCGCGCAATCGATCGAAACGGAGGAGACGGCTCCGTTGGGTGAGTGCAGCTTGCCGCGCTGAACAGAGCGGTGCTCGCAACTGCACGGGCAAGAAACGCGCGGCGAGAAGCGGCGAGGCGGGCGGCGCTGGTCATGGCGAGGAGGGCGCTGCTTTGACCAGAGACAGGGCGAACCGATCAATGTGTTCACTGACAAGGTCTGGGTGCTCCAGCATGACGAAATGGCCGCCGGGGGCACAACACAGTGACGCCTCCCTAGCATGGCCAAGAACAAGTTGGCTCCAGGGCGAGGGGCGCGCCTCTTTTGCTTCAAGCGCCCCGATCGCCTCCACAATAAGAAGAGGAGCATTTATCCCGGCAATCACCGAAGCGGCGCGCCCTGCATCCCAGGCAACCGCGCTCAAGAGAAAGTCGCGTCCAAGTTGAGGATCGTGCGCCATGAGGCGGGCTATGATGCGCTCTCGGTCGGTCACGTCCGCCGTTGCCGTCGCCTGTTCAAAGCCAGCACGCATCAACGCGGTAAAGCCCACCTGGTCGAGCATTTCGGAAAATGCACGGACCGCTTCAGCGGGATCGCCTTGGCCGAGGAGCTGCCCCGCATCGAGGAGAATGACGCCCGCGACCCCATCAGGTCTTTGGTGAACTGCCTCAAGCACGACGCGGCATCCAGCGCTATGGCCGATGAGGACGGCTGTCTTCCCGCACTGGCGGCGCACTTCATTGACGGCCTCAGCAAACGCGCCAATGGATGCGTCCCCCGATCTCTTCGATGCGCCATGACCTGGAAGATCAAAACTGAGTGTCGTGTAGCGCAGGCGCAGTCGCTCAATCACGACATCCCAATCATGGCGATCACAAAACCCGCCATGGGTAAAAATCAGTGTGGGGAGACTAGCGCATGGCTCGTGCGCGCTCGCTGACGTGCCTTCATGCATCGAACTGCTCCCACGTCTTAAGCCTGCGCGTGTCTGCGCCGTCGCTCGCCAAAATTCTCCCTGGCGAAGTCGTAGAAGATCTGCGGCAAGCCGGTGCTGGCGCTGGCTTTGATCATGGCCAAGGTTTTCGTGAGGCCGGGAGGCTTAAGCGGGCGGCAGGTTACGCCATCAGAGCGAATGGCGCAGGTATTGCGCGGCACCAAAGTGGCGCCCACGCCCATGGCGACGAAATCAATCATCGACGTCGCGTTTTCCAGTTCATAGGCGACATTCATGGTGGCGCCGGCCTCGAGAAACAATTGCTCGATCTGATGGTAGGTTTCTGGATCGGCGCGGCGCGAAGCCATGACTAGGGGCGCATCCGAAAGGTCGTTGATGCTCAATCGTGACTTTCCGGCGAGCTCGTGATCGGCGGGCAGTACGGCGATCAGCGGCTCCTTGAGCAGCTCATGGACTTCGATGTCGCTGTTGAAGAAGGGCAGCCAAACGAAACCCAGATCAATTTCCCCGCGTCGCACCGCATCGACCTGCTGAGGCGTATAAAGGCCATGAAACGAGAGGTGTACGTTTGGGTATTTGCGCCGGAAGGCCGGCACGATGCTTGGAAACACGCGATAGGCCGCAGGCATATTGTAACCAATGGAGAGGCTGCCGATTTCGCCTGATGCAGCCTGGCGCGCCAGATCTACGCTTCGACCGGCTTCGGTGAGCACCTTGCGCGCCTGTGCAAGGAAGACCCGACCCGCTTCCGTTAGTGCGATCGTGCGTCCGCTGCGGTCGAGCAGATCGGCGCCGATCTGCGTCTCAAGATGTTTGATCTGGACGCTGAGCGAAGGCTGCGCGATGCGCACGCGTTCGGCGGCACGGGTGATACTCAATTCCTCGGCGACGGCGATGAAGTAACGGAGGTGGCGCAGGTCAAGGTTATCCATATCCCACGCCTTATGCGAAGATAGTTATTGTATATTGGACGAATTATCCTAACCCGCACACTCTCTCGTCAGCAAGCCGGAAGAGGGCGCCCAGCAGAGGCCGTCCCGCCGGCTGCGGGGGAGGAAGTCATGACGACGGCAAAGCATTCTCAACGCGCGTCCCAGAACCCGATACGCGCGGCGTTGCTCGCCGGCGCGGCACTCATTGCGCCTGCGCCGCTCGCCTTTGCGCAGTCAGGCCAACAGGCCGCCGGTGACGCAAGTGGTGAGGAAATCGTCGTGACGGCGCGGCGGCGCGAGGAATCGCTGCAATCGGTGCCTCTTTCGGTTGTCGCGGTCTCCGGTGAGGAATTGGAGCAACGATCCATCTCCAATCTCGAGGATCTGGGCGCGAGCACGCCCAATGTTACGTTCAGCGGCGCCCCACAGAGCGGACGTCTGGGAGGCAGCATATTTATCCGCGGCGTGGGCGAACTCGACACCTACCGCACGCGCGATCCCGCCGTCGGGCTCTACATTGACGGCGTCTATATGGGGCGCATGTACGCCAACAATCTCGACATGATGGATGTTGCGCGTGTCGAAGTGCTGCGAGGCCCTCAAGGCACTTTGTTCGGGAAGAACACAAGCGGCGGCGCCATCAGTGTCATCAGCGAGTCACCGGATCTGTCCGACTTCTCTGGGCGCGCGCAGGTGATCGGCGGCAGTTACAACCGGCTCGACTTTGTCGGCGGTCTCAACGCGCCGCTGATTGAAGACGTCCTTGGCCTGCGCCTGTCCGGGGCGCGCATGACGCAGGACGGCTATGGCGAACGCATTGACGGTCAGGAAATGGCCGACACCGACCGCTGGGCGTTGCGCGGGCAATTGCTGTTTGAGCCATCGAACACGTTCCAGGCGTTGCTCACCGGCGACTGGACCGAGTTCGACGAAGCCAACGCTTCTTACAGGCTCGTTGGCGTCAATACGAGCGCAGGACCGGTCGCGTTCTATAACTTCTTCTTCGACCCCGACTATGACAACACATGGGTCTCGCAGAGCGACTATTCCTACAATGGCACGGGTCGCAATTCATCGCGTGGACATGTTGGCGGGGTCTCGCTCGCGCTCACGCAAGAGTTCAGCGGCGCGACGCTGCGCTCAATCACGGCGTATCGCGAACTCAACACCAATAACGATCTCGATCCTGACGGATCGCCAATCGTCATCTTGGACCAAACCCAGGAAGATGATCAGAGTCAGTTATCGCAGGAGCTGCAGTTGTCCGGCGCCACTGCGGACGAGCGGTTCGATTGGGTCCTTGGCGCCTATTATTTCCACGAAGAGGCGGATGGACGCGAGTTCTACAACCTGTTGACGGCCGCGTTCGGTGGTGCGGCGGATTTTGGACGCGTCAATCACACTGAGAACGATAGTTTCGCCATCTATGGTCAGGGCATCTTTGCACTTACAGACCGGCTGAGGTTGACGGCAGGCATCCGCTATACTGACGACAGCAAGACGGTTGAGGTTCAGCGTTTCGGCTCCTCCCCGTTTGGGCCTTTGACTGGCGAGCATAGCTCAACCGCATGGTCGCCGCGCCTTGGGCTTGATTATCAATGGTCACCCGCTGTGATGACCTATGTCTCGGTCGCGCAGGGCGCAAAGAACGGCGGCTTTGCGGGCGCTCCCGGCGCTGTCACCGATTTCCTTGAATACGAGGATGAGACGGTCTGGACTTATGAAGTCGGGGTACGGTCGGATTTGTTTGATCGCCGCGTTCGGTTAAATGCGACGGCCTATTATACGGACTATCGCGACTTGCAGATGGCGATCACGGGCTCGACGGTGACGGGTGCGCCCCCGGTCGCGACGCCCTTCAGCATTATCGCCAATATACCAGAGGCCTCCATTCGCGGCGGTGAATTTGAACTTGCCATCACCCCCGACGAACATTGGACGTTTACTGGCGCGCTTGGTCTCACCTACGCCCAATACGACGAACTCCCCGACGACCCCAAGTTCAACGACTTCGTCGCGTCCGGCAATCTCTCCTTGGATAGCGCCTTTCCCAATACGCCCGAGACCTCGCTTACGTTGGGCGCTGAATACGCGCGCCCGATAGGCGACATTGATCTCAGGGCGCGGTTGGACTGGGCCTACCGCAGTGAAATTTTCTACAACATTCAAAATACCGAGGGCGCGCGCCAACCCGCTTATGGTTTGCTCAATGCCCGGATCACGTTCAGTTTCACGAACGGGGTCGAGCTTGCAGCGTTCGGGACCAACCTCACCGATGAATCCTACATTGTCGGCGCTTTCGATGATGGCGCGGTGCCCAATCCGGGGCTCGGATTTTCCGTCGTCAACCAAGGCCGGCCACTCGAACTCGGCGTGAGCGCTCAGCTGCGCTTCTGAGTGGGACGCGCGCGCTTGGAAAGGTTCACGACCAACGAGGGGCTCACCCTCATGGCGGAGTGTGTGGGCGAAGGGGCGCCCACACTTCTGTTCGTGCATGGGTTTGCATGCGACGCGAGCGACTGGGACGCGCAGGTCGCCGCGCTCTCGCGTGACGCCCGCGTGATCATTCTGGATTTGCCGGGTCATGGTCGCTCTAGCGCCCCGAAAGAGGCCACGCTCAATGTTCTTGCGCACGCCGTCGCGGAGGTGAAGGCGCGCTTCAGCAGTGGGCCTGTTGTCATGGTCGGCCATAGTCTTGGCTGCCGGGTGGTCCTCGAAGCCATCAGCGAAGCGCCGGACGATGTTGCTGGCGTCATCCTGATCGAGCAGAATTTGGTCGCCGGCGGCGATACGCCTCAAGCGCTGGATCTGGCCCGCACCAGACTGGACGAGGAAGGTTTTCACGCCTTTGTCACGCCCGCCTACGAGCAAATGTTCACAAGCGCGAGCGCGTCCAGCCTTCGCGATCGCGTGCTGGAGCGGCTGCGTCGGATGGAGCCGGGCTTTGCGACCAGCGTCTTCTTGAGCGCCCTGAATTGGGAGGGACGCTGCGCCGCGCAACTCGCCAAGCTCACCGTCCCGGTGCTCCTCATACATAGCCGTTGTCTTGATGAGACTTATCAATGGCGCGGTCTTGAACCGGGGATGACGACGCCGTGGATTGAGCTGGTGCGAAGCGAGGCGCCACAGGCTGAAGTCGCGATCATCCCTGGGGCTGGTCATTTCGTGCAGATTGAAGCGGCCTCCGCGGTGAATGCGGCGATCGCCGATTTTATCAAAAGGCTCGAGCCGCCTCGCAGCGCGAAGCGACAGGCGCCGTGATGACGCTGGCGCTCAACCAGGCCGCCCAACGCTGGCGCGTACGGTTAACTGAGGATAGGCCCGTGCTTGGAGTGGTGCAGACCCTCGCGAGCACAAACCTGGTTTCGCTGGCGGCTGCGGCTGGTTTTGATTTCATCATTGTCGACGACGAACATGGTGAGGGCGATTGTGAGAGCCACGCTGAGCTATTGACCGCGATTGAAGCCGGCGGGTTGTTGAGCGCCGTGCGCCTCAAACCCTGCGACTTTGATGGCGCCGCGCGTTATGGCGCCCTTGGCGCTGGTGCGCTGTTTCTGGCCAATGTGGAAGGCGTGGGTGACGTCAATCGCCTGGCCGAAGCGGCCGCGTCGCGATCGGGAGCACCTTTGCTTTTCGCCATGATCGAGAGCAGGGCGGGTGCGGAGGATCTGCCAGGGATCGTTGCCGCTGATCAATTGGCGGGCCTTGTAATTGGCCCCAACGATCTCGCGCGCGATCTGGGGCAAAGCGAACTTCAATCAGAAGCGCTCATGGCAGTGGTCGCTTCAATTGAAGCTGAAGCGCGCTCCCACGCATTGCTTCTTGGATCGGGCGTCTATCCAGGGTTCACGCTGGAGCGCCTGCTAAACGCGGGGCACGATCTCATTGTCGTCGCGAGCGACATTGGCGCGATCGGCAAAACCTGGACCGCCGCGATCGATGAGACCCGCGCAGCCGTTGCGGCTTGGCGCGACGGGGAGCCGCCATGCGCCGATTGAAAGCCGAGCTTGCACTCGCCAGCGGCGACAAGATTGGCGAGTCTCCATTTTGGGATGGCATCAATGAGCGGCTCATCTGGTGCGACCAAGAGGAGGGCGTAATCAACGAAGCGCGCGCTGACGGCGCGCGGTTTCGCCTGACGCGTCAATGGCGCATTGGCCGACGGGTCGCTGCGGTCGTCCCACGCGCGAGCGGGGGGTTGATCGTCGCCGCCGGTCTCGATGTTTTGGCTTTGGCGCCCGGCGATGAGATTTCGGTTCTCGCGCGCATCGACGACGCTGGCGAGGGTCTCTCAATCAATGAGGCAAAATGCGATCCTTCCGGGAGGCTTTGGCTTGGCCTCATGAGCGCGACGTTCGCGCCGGGCGCGGGCGCCCTCTATCGGCTCAAGGCGAGCGGCGAGATTGAGCGCGTGCTTGACGGGGTCACGATCGCCAATGGCATGGGCTGGAGCAGCGACGCGCGCACGATGTACTTTGCCGACTCCGCCACGCGCGGCATCGACGCATTCGATTTTGACATAAGCTCGGGTAATCTCGTCGCCCGTCGGCGGTTCATGACCTGCGAAGCGGGATGTCCAGATGGGTTGACCCTCGATGCCGACGATTGCGTCTGGGTGGCGGTCGTCGGACCGGGCATAGTCGAGCGCGTATCGCCTCGCGGGGAAATACTGGCGCAAGTCTCGGCGCCGACGCCCGCTGTCACAAGTTGTGCGTTTGGCGGCGCCGGAGGCGAGACGCTCTTCATCACAACTTTGGGGCGGCCCCTTCCAGAGGCCGCTGCAGTGTTCGGCTGCTCGCAAACCGACATCGCAAAATCCGCTCGCGCGCCGGGACACGTCTTTTGCTGCAATCCGGGCGTTCACGGCGCCGGCGCCACGGCCTTTGCGGGATAGCGGATGGCTGAAGGTCTCGCACCGCTCGATTCACACGCTGCGCCAACGCCCTCCGTGCTGGCGCAGATTGGCGTCACTACGTTGGGCTTTCTCATCATCATGGCCGATGGCTACGACTTGCAGAGTATTGGCTTCGTCGCACCGGAGATCGCGCGCGCGCGCGGGCTCGAACTCTCAGAATTCGCGCCGGTGTTCGCCGCCGGACTTTTCGGCACCATTCCCGGCGCCATGGCGGCAGGGCCGATATCGCGTCTCTTGGGAGAGCGGCCTACCCTCATCTTGAGCCTGTTCGTGTTCGGCGCGGGTACCCTCGCATGCGCTCTCAACTTAAGTGTAGAGAGCCTTGTCGGCACTCGATTCATCGTGGGACTGGGGCTTGGCGTCGCGATTCCGGTTACAATGTCGGTCATTGCGGCGAGGACCAATGTCAGGGCGCGCGCGACAATTGTCACCTTAGCGCTGTGCGGCCAGCCGCTGGGCGCGATCGTGGGCGCTGCACTATCTTCGCGCCTCATCCCGACCTATGGCTGGCAGGCCGCCTTCGTGGTCGGTGGCGTTTTGCCGCTCGCGCTCATCGTGTTTGTTTTCCTATTGCCGCGCGCGTCCAACCTTTCGAGCGACAGGAGCGGCGCCGAGCGTGTGCGCGACCTTGCAGCGCCCAGCATCGCGATGACGACACTCTTCTTGTGGAGCGTTTCTTTCATCAACGTGCTTTTGTTGTATGTCGTCGTGAACTGGCTGCCGGGCATTGTTCAGGGAGCGGGGTATAGCCTCCAACAATCGCTTGTCGTGATTTCTCTCTTCAACGCAGGCGGCATAATCGGCGCGCTGAGCGTCGCCGCGCTGATCGACAGATTTGGCGTCTTCAGGATCGTGCCAGGCGTATTCCTATTGGCCGCTTGCCTGATCACGAGCTTGTCGTTGGCGCTGCATGATTTCTCCGCGCTCGAACTCGCAAGTTTCGCCAGCGGCGTGGCCGCCTATGGCGGTGGCGCCTCTATCGGGGCAATGGCGCTGATGCTCTATCCGGCTAAGCTGCGCACCACAGGCGTGGGCTGGACGCTGGGTGTCGGCCGATTGGGCGGCGCACTCGGTCCGATCGGCGTGACAGGACTTCTAAGCGTGGGCCTTGCGCCGGGCGATCTTTTTTATGCTGCGGGGGCGCTCGCCGCGCTGGCGAGTGGGCTGATGCTTTTCTTTGCCAGCCTGCGTGCACGGCACGTGGTTTCTCCATGATCCCGTTGGCCGACTGTCTCAACATCGAAGATCTTCGCACCCGCGCGCGTCGAGCGCTGCCCCGTCCGATCTTCAGCTACATGGACGGTGGCGCCGAGAGCCAATGGACCATGGCGCGCAATACGTCCGGCTTCGACGACGTCGCAATCATTCCGCGCGTCCTGAAGGATGTCAGCGCGCCGGATACGCGCGTAACGGTTCTCGGGGCAAAGCTCGCCTGGCCACTCATCTGCGCACCGACCGGAGCGTCGCGCTTTTATCATCCAGAGGGCGAGGGCGCGGTTGCGCGTGCGGCGGCGAGCTCCGGCGTGCTTTATTCATTATCCACCATGGCGACCGCCAGTCTGGAGGAGGTTGCGCGCATTGGCGCAGCCCCTAAGCTTTTCCAACTCTATGTGTTCAAGGACCGGGGCGTGACGCGCGCTCTGATCGAGCGCGCCAAAGCGGCGGGTTATTGTGGACTCTGCCTGACCGTTGATGCGGCTGCGCGCGGCAAGCGCGAAGCTGAGCTGCGGAGCGGCATGGGCATTCCGCTACGGTTGAAGAGTTCAGGCTATCTGAGCTTTGCCATGCATCCGGGTTGGCTCTTGGGACAGGTCCGCAAGGGACCGATGGCGATGGCCAATTTCTCGGCCTTCACAGGACGTGACGATATCGTTGAACACGCCAAATTCGTCGGCGCGCAATTGGATGCGTCCGTGACGTGGAAGGATATCGATCAATTCGCCGCGCTCTGGGACGGCCCGATGGCTTTGAAGGGTGTCGTTCATACCGATGATGCGCAGGCGGCGATGGGCTCCGGGGCCACGGCGCTTATCGTATCAAACCATGGCGGGCGCCAACTCGACGGCAGCGTTGCCGCCATAGACGCCTTACCCGCGATCGTCGAAGCCGCCGGCGAAAAACTGGAGATCATATTGGACGGGGGGATTCGGCGCGGCGTTCACATCCGCAAGGCGCTTGGTCTTGGGGCCAAAGCCTGCATGATCGGGCGTCCCTATCTTTATGGGTTGGCGGCTGGGGGTGAAGCGGGCGTCGCGCGCGCGCTTGCCATTTTGTCGGAAGAATTCGTCAGTGCGATGCGCCTCACGGGATGTGCTGAGCTGGACTCAATTTCGGCCGGCGACATGCGATCGAGGCGGGGGTAAAGGCGAGTGGCGCTTTGTTATCCGAGGGTTCACCCGCACAGATCCGCGTGTGGCACCTTCCTAGCTTGGAAGCGCATTTAGCGCGAGAACGGGCCTAGCGTTTGACAGTCCGCGAACCAGCATGCGCGATCCGGAGATCGCCTGGTGAAACCGTTGCTCGCCTCGTCGCGATCGGAATGTCCGTTTTCCCGTCGGATTTGCGGGGAGTCCGCATCTGGGATCGTGCAGCGACAACTTCCGATTTGATTCGAATCTCAGCGTCAGCAGGCGTCGCTGTTCCAGTCCTCCAGTGAAGAAGGACAATCTGGAGACGCAATCGTTCAACCCAACTCCAAAAACGTTCGTGCCCTGGAAACCCACTGATGCTGGCCATCATGAAGTTTGTCCCCGGCGCAGGCAACAAAAAGAAGTTCGCTCCCCGGCATGGGCGACAAATGGCTCGTGGAGAGGATCCGTTACGAGATCGGTCTCATCGACCAGGAGCGCACCGCACGGTCACAGGCGATGAGAGAGGCCGGCATTCGGAGAGTGAACGTTCGTCGCACACTGAGGTCTAGGATAAACAGCGCCTGGCGGTCACTCCGCCTTCGACTTTCCTGGCAACAGGCGGCCTAACAGGCGTTCGGGATGCGAGAACCGCCGTTGCTCAGCCGGCAATCACTCGGCTTTGCCAGCAGAGGTCTTCGAGGACTTGCGCCCGGTGACCGCATCGACGCGTTGCTGTGTGACTTGACTCGCCCGGCTCGGGTCTGCCTTCTTCAAGCGCGTTGGGAGGCGATGGAGAAACGCCGGTGTCGGCCAAAGCGTTTCGTCTTTTCGTTTCATCGACCTTTCAGGATTTCGAAACGGAACGCCGGCTGCTGCAAGAGCAGGTGTTTCCCGCCCTTGAGGCGCATTGCGAAGCTCACGGCTTCGGCTTTCGCGCCGTGGACATGCGTTGGGGTGTGAACGAACAGGCGCACCTTGATCAGCGGACCGCGGAAATTTGTTTAGATGAAGTGATTGAGGCCAAGCGCTATCCGGCGCCGAACCTGCTTATTCTTATCGGCGACCGATACGGCTGGGTGCCGCTTCCGTTTGCCATTGCACGTGCTGAGTTCGAGGCTTTGCAGCGGGTGCTCGTCGCGCGCGGATCCTTGGATAGCGCGGCCGATCTGGATCGCGTCTACCAGCTCGATGAAAACCATCGCATGCCAGCGCCGTCTGGCGCCGATGCGACGAATGCCGGCCTTGCTGGCGCCTACACTTTGCGCGCGCGCCAGCGCGATCCAAGCAAGCTCGACGCGGCGAGTGAGTGGACCCACCTGGAGACGCGTGTTCGGGCCGCGTTGCAGGAGGCGGCGCGTCGTCTCAATGCGGCAGGTGAGCTCGGCGATGCCGACCTGCAGAAATACGTCCAATCCCTGACCGAGCAGGAAATCCGCAAAGGCCTCGAGCGGTTGGGCGCGGGGGACGCGGCCGCGCAATCACTGGCCTGGCTGCGCAACACCGGTTCAAGCGAGCGGGCCGTGCGGGCGCTGGCCGGGGCGGTCCGCTCTTCGCTTCCGAAAGCAAACGTTCTAAGCGCCCGGGGAGGGCCGACGACTGCAGCGTACGCCATAGCGTTTGTCAGCCAGATCACGGCGAGACTGAAGGCGCTGATCGACGCGCAGATTGCTGAGCAGAAAGCGCTCGCCGAGGCGGCGGACTTCGCACTGCAGACCGAGCGCGAGATTCATCGATCGTTTGCTGCAGAACGCCTGCGCGTGTTCGAAGGACGTGACGTCAGCCGCGCCGCGCTCGGCCGCTACGTCGCTGGCGACGGGTGTCATCCACTCGTTCTCACCGGCGCATCAGGCGCCGGGAAGACGGCGCTAATGGCCCGGGCGATGATGGACGCTGCGACGAACCCTGATCTGAAAGTTGTGATGCGGTTCGCCGGGGCGAGTGCGTCCTCGACGGATCAGCGCAGCCTTTTGATCTCGGTGATTGATGATCTCGCCGCGTTGGGCGCGCTCGCAAAGCCTACGCAATGGGAAAGCGACGGAGACTGGTTCGTCGATCAGGTGCGCAATTGCCTGGGTTCACTGACTGCGCCGGCGGTGATTTTCATCGACGCGCTCGATCAGTTGCGGGCGCCGTACCGGCCGATGTGGCTGCCGATGCAGCTCAACCCGAACGTAAAGATCATTGTCTCGGTGCTCGACGACGAGGCGTTCGCTTCGGACCGCGCGATTATCGAAGGCCTGCGCGGCGCCCTGTCTGAAGACGCGTTTTTAGAAATGGATGCTCTCGACGAGCGCGACGGTCGGACGATCCTGGCGGGTCTGCAGGCAGACGCAGCGCGCGGGCTGACAGCTGGGCAGCAAGACTTCATTCTGGAGCGCTTCAAGTCTGCCGGCGCCTCACCGCTCTACCTCCGGCTTGCGTTCAATATCGCTTGCCGTTGGCGCTCAAGCGACCATGCGCGCGCACGAGGCCTGGCCGCCGATGTGGTCGGGCTCATCGGTCAATATCTCGATGAGCTGTCGAGCGTGCACCATCATGAGCCGCTGCTGGTGCGCCGCACGCTCGGGCTCATAGCCGCCTCACGTGAGGGATTGAGCGAAGGCGAAGCCATCGGTGCTCTCTCACGTGACGGCGCCGTGATGGAGGCGGTCTCGTCGGAACGCTTTGGCGTGCACACGCAGCGTCTTCCGGATTCAGTGTGGCTGCGGTTGAGGCGAAGCCTCGCCGGCTTGCTCGTTGAGAAGGGCGCAGCAGGCGAGCCGCTGATGGCGTTCTTCCACCGGCAAGTGACAGAAGTCGTGCGCGCACGGTTTTACGATCTCGACAAAACAGAGTTGCACGAAGCGCTTGCGGCGTACTTCGATTCAGCCCCGGCAATTCCGGGCGCTGATCCGGCGTGGGCCGGGCGCGCCTTTCCCGAATTGCCGCATCAGCTTTTTCATGCCGGGAAGCGCCTGCGTTTGAACACGATACTGTGCGATCCGGCATGGATCGAAAAGAAGGCGCGGTCGCCCAATGGCGTCGTCGAGCTCCTTTACGATTACGAAGAGTTCGCTGAGGGAGACGATCCGGCATGCGCCGCGATCGCACAAGCTGTGCGCACGATTGCTCCCATCCTCGTACGGGCGCCAGAGCAGGTCATTCAGCAGTTGTTCGGGGAGTTGCAGCACAAGAATGCTGGAGCGGATTTGCTGGCCAAGTTTTTCGGCCGTCTGCCCGATTTGGCTATTCACGCCACGGCGCAGAAAAGAGCGGGCCGGTCTCTTGAGACATTGCGGCTGTCCGCGCCGGGAGCCGGGCCCAGTGCGTTGTGCGCGGCCGGTGACGGAAGTGTTCTGAGCGGCCACGAAAACGGAACGATCCAAGTCTGGCGCAAAGAGAACCCCGTCAGCACGCTAACCATTCGGGCCCACGCCAGCGCGGTTGTAGCGCTCACAGTTTCACAGGACGGGCGCGTCGTGAGCGCTGCCCACGATGGCTCGGTCAGGGTCTGGGACCGCGGCCTGCAATCGAAATTTGAGCTTTCTCCGGAAGGTGCGCCCCCCACGTCGAGTCTTAGGGCGCTAAGCGGAGCGCGATTGGCCTGCGGCAGCGCCGAGGGCGTGATCACGCTTTGGGATCTGGAAAAGCGCGAGAGGCTTCGGGAGATGCGGGGCCGCAGCAGTCCGGTCGTATCCATGGTAGAGTTGCCAGGCAACAGGCTGGCCAGCTCTTCGTACAATCCCTCGCTCAACGTCTACTCGTTCAGTCAGGCGTGCAACGTGTCCGTCTGGAACCTCGAAGACGGATCGCGGGCCGCATTCCGGGATATGCCAACCTCGCTGGGCCTTGAGCTATTTGGCGAGGAGCGTCTGATTGTAGGTGGCCTCAGCGAGATCAAGGTTCTTGATGCGCGCGATTTGAAAGAGATCGACAACTTTCGCAGCGTGCCGCATTTCTTTCTCGAGGCGCCGGAGGTGTTTACCCACGTCGCCGCCATCGATGCGGCGCGGGTAGCTGTCGCATCATCTTATGGCACGATCCGTATTTGGAACGTCGACGAGAGAGCGGAAGTCGGCCGGTGGGCAGCGCACGCTACGAGTATCACCGGCCTATGCGCGCTGCACAGCCAGGACGTTGTTTCAACCTCCGTCGGCGGCGGCCTCCAGTTCTCAGATCCGGCGGCGCTCGCGGGCCAGACACCAGCAGACGCGCATCATGTCTCGCCCGCCAGATGTGTTGCCTTGGTCAACATAGATGGCGCGACGCTGGCGCGCGGCTCCAGCAACGGGGACGTAGATTTTTGGAACGTCGAAACGGGTGAGAAAGTCCGTCGCACCTTAGAGGCCGGAATCAGCGTCACAGGCCTTGCGTTTCTGCGCGGGGGACAAATCGCGACAAGCATCATCGGTGACTACTCTGCCATCAGCTGGGATGGCTCAAGCTTGGATGCGCTGCAGGCGCTTAAACGCGAAGAGCGCCGGCCGACCTGCCTTACGACGATGGGCGATAGAATTTTGGTTATTGGGTTCGACGACGGCGTCATTCGGTTCTGGTCGCCAGACGTGCGCTCAAGAAGCCTGGCGGCTGATATTGAATACGATAATGAGTCCAGCGCGCTGTCGCATCTAAAGAGCAAGCGTTTCAGGCAAGACGGCGAGGTCACGGCGCTGCTGACAATCGGCTCCCGATTGGTTGTGAGCGGGGACGTCAATGGCGCGGTCCGGGTCTGGGACGTCGATGGCGACCGCCAGATTGCAGCTCTCACCCGTCATCAAGGGGCTGTGAGAGCGCTCACCGCGATAGACAAGAACACGTTTCTCAGCGCTGGCGACGACACGAGCATCCGATGCTGGGATCTTGCCGGAAACCCGAAGGGGGCAGGCCTGAGCGGTCATGAGGGGCCTGTCCTCGCGATGTTGAAGCTGCCGGATGATCTGTTGTTGAGTGGAGCAGCTGACAACACGATCCGGCTCTGGGACCGCGCCCGCCACACAGAGATGAGCCGGCTGACGCTCGACGCTCCAGTCACTGCATTCGCGCCGCTCGGTGCTTCAACTTTCGCGGCAGGAGATCAGTTGGGGCTGCTGCACTGGCTTGCGATCAAAACGGATGGCGCGCGTTCAAATCAAGGCGCGCCGCCGCCGAAGCTCAACCTTCTGGGGGCAATTGCGAAGGCGCTGCGCGGCAGCTGAAAGCCCCTCCCGCCCCTCGGTAATAAATGTCGGTAGATAATAAAAAACTGCCGACAAGCCAATTATGCCCGTGTCCACCGCTGCGGCGCGAAGCTTGTTCGGATGCTCATAGAAGGCAAGTCGCCGCCCGTGCGCATCAAATTTGTGCGCGCAAGCGGGCCCGCGCTTACATCTTGCTTGGAAATGCGGGTGTGCGTTTCTCAAAGGCCGCGCTGAGATCGCCGGCGGGCCGGCGGACTTGGGCGAGATCGCCAAAGTGGTCGCTGACTTCGTGGGCCCCATCAAGGCTGCCGCGGCGGGCGAAGTCGATGCCGGCCATCGGAGAAAGTCGGACCGCACGTGGAGCCTTGCGCGATGACGTAGTAGGGTCGGGGTGCGCCAGAGGCCACGTTTCGCGGACGCTCGAACGGCGCTGCGCCTCGCGCATCCAAGATCGCCGCAGTCGCGCTTGCGAACAAAATCGCGCGGGTGGTTTGGGCGTTGATGAACCTCGTACGTCTGCTTTACGGCGGCGAGACGTTAAGGGCCGCTTCTGGGATGAACCAGATGCAGGCGAGCGAGCAGGTTAGAATGGGCGCCATTTCACGCCACGTTTGACGAGAACTCGAATGGATACGCGCGGTGTGCCATTATCGATGAGCTATCCGAATGTAGACAATAGATCACGTCGCCGAGAAAAACCGCGTTCTCGAATGAAATCCGGCGCTTAGTGTTTCTTCGGCGGATTTGACGGTCTAACGCGATTGGGAAATGCGAAAACCCTTATGTTACAAGGAAAAATAGATGTCCGGCACGATCGAGTGGGAATAGAAGTAGCAACGTTGCTACATTTCATTGACTGACGCTTCGCCAAGTGCTATTCTGCACAAATTGGAGAGCGTCTGTGAGCATCACCACCATTTCTAGCCGCGAATTCAATCAAGACGCGGGCGGCGCCAAGAAGGCGGCCGAGAAGGGGCCGGTCGTTATCACCGACCGCGGACGGCCTGCTCATGTGCTGCTGAGTTTTGAGGACTATCAGAAGCTGCTGGGCGCTGGCCCGAGCCTTCTCGAAGCGCTCGCGCAAAAGGAAGACGGCGATTTTGATTTCGATCCGCCGCGCATGGGCGATGACATTTTCCGCCCGGCAGACTTCGACTGATGTTTCTACTCGACACTAATGTCGTCTCCGAGCTTCGACGCCCGGCGCGGGCAGATGTTCACGTGCGCTCTTGGGCGGAGAACACGCCGGCGGAGCTCTACGCCGTGTCGGTAGTGACAATTCAGGAACTGGAGCGCGGGACGCTGCTCATGGAGCGGCGTGACGCGGCACACGGCGCCGTCTTGCGGCGCTGGCTGGAAGAGGAAGTGTTGGCGCGATTGGCATCGCGAATTTTGCCGATCGAGGTTGGGGTGGCGCGAAGGTGTGCTCAGCTGCACGTGCCAAATCCTCGGCCAGAACGCGATGCGCTCATCGCGGCGACGGCGATAGTTCATGGCCTCACCGTCGTGACACGAAACATCACAGATTTTGAGCCGATGGGCGTCGGCGTATTGAACCCGTGGACGCCGCAGAGTTGACGGCGCCGTGTCGACGATCGCTAACGTTCGCCGCCACGTCTGCCCCTGATAGAGCCGCGCGGCGGCGAGCGGTGGCGGCCCGCCAAAAAAAACCACTCACCTCTATCCGCCGCCGGCAGAGATGTGGTGGACATTCAGCTGCGCGCCCTTGATCCGGCGCAAAGACGAGTTCGCCGTCAGCTCCATGCTCGCTGCTGTGATAAACAGAACCTGGCTCCTGCTCGGCTTGTCGCTGGTTCTGGTGGGCGCGTTCTACGTAGTGCGCGAGCATTGGGGACATCTGGCTGGGATGGCGCCTTATCTTCTGCTGCTGGCGTGCCCGCTGCTGCATCTTTTCCATGGACATGGCGGCCATGGCCGCCATCACTCGGGGCCGGAGGAGCGTCGCGAATGACGTTTGCGCGCCACGACGAAGTGAGCGTCGAGGTCCACGCAGCGCCGCAGGCGTTGTTCGATCATCTCGACGACCAGGAGCGTCTCGCTGCGCACATGAACAAACCCTCGATGATGATGTTGGGCGGACGCATGTTCTACGACTTCGACGCTGCACGCGGGCGCGCCGTCGGCTCGGTCATCCGCATGGGCGGCAATTTTCTCTGGCTCAATCTCTTCGTCGAAGAGGCGGTGACCGAACACGACCGGCCGCGCCGCAAGACCTGGGAGACACGCGGCGTCCCTCGTCTCATCATCATCGGCGGATATCGCATGGGTTTCGAGATCGAGGACGCCGGCGGGTCGAGCCGGTTGCGCGTCTTCATCGACTACGATCGCCCCGGGAATCTGATCGGCAAGGGCCTCGGCGCATTGTTTGCGCCGATGTACGCGCGCTGGTGCGTCCGGCGCATGGCCGCTGACGCCAAGCGCGCCTTCACCTCTGCCGCGCTGGTTTCGCCGGCGCGCTGGTCGGCCTGAGCCGGGCCGCCGCAAAGATGCCCGGCGACATTCTCGTCCGCAGCCGCGCCGGAGTGCGTCCATGAAATCGGGTTCGCCAGCCGCGGCGGCGCAGGCGCCGTCAGCTCATATTGTCGTTCCGTTGGCTTTGCTCGCAGCGGCATGCCGCCGCCCGCAACGCAAGACACGAACAGCGGCGACACACTCGCCTCGTCGCTGCCTGCAAAGCGGCAACCGCGGTGCTTCGCACGACGTGGCTATCGCACCTCCCAATCCCGTCGCGCATGAAGCGCCGCAAGCGCCCAAATCATCGCGGCGCCGAGGTAGAAGAGGGATCCGGCGAGCAGGGCCTGACGCAACGATTCGTCCCCGTAGCGCTGCTGCAGCGCGTCGCTGATGAAGCCGAGAACGGCTGAGCCAAAGCCGAGACCGATCAAATTGTTGACCAGGAGAAACATCGCCGACGCGGTCGTGCGCATCGCCGGCGGCGAGACATTTTGAACTGCGGCGAGGATAGGACCATAGCACATGGCGCCCAAAGCGGTTGGCGCCGTCAACAAAGCCGCCGAAAGCAGCGCGGATTCTACGCTCACCGCGCCGAGATAGAATGGAAGCGAAAGCAGCAGCGCGGCCACGGGAATGGCGACGTAGCTGACCGGCCGCGCCGGCCCAAACCTGTCGGTCATCCAGGCGCCGGCCCATGCGCCGATGACGCCAGCCACCAGAATGATGGCGGCGTACATCATGGCGGCATGGCTGAGCGGCACACCGAACGAACGCACATAGAATGTCGGTATCCAGAAGGTGACGCCGTAACTCGCCGTCGCGCCCAAAGACGAACCGAGCGCCAGCAGCCAGAACGACGGCTTGCGCCGCAGAGTCCGCAGCGCCTCACGCAAGTGTGGACGCTCCGCCGGCTGGCGGGTTTCGTAACCGCCGCGAACCGGATCGCGAACGACCGCTTTGAACAATGGCGCGGTCAGCATGCCGGCAACGCCCATGTAGATGAAGGCGGTTCTCCAGTCGACGTTCGTGGCGATGACGCCGCCCAGGCTCAAACCGATCGCGCTGCCCATCGGAATGCCGAACGAATAGACGGCAAGCGCCCGCGCCCGCTGGCTAGGCGGAAAATAATCGGAGATCAGCGAATAGGAGGGGGCGACGCCGCCCGCCTCTCCCACCCCCACAAGCAGTCGGGCGGCGAACAATTGCAGGAAGTTCGTCGCCAGTCCGCAGGCGGCGGTAAAGGCGCTCCACAGCGTCAGCGACACGGTGACGATCCAGGACCGGCTGCGCCGGTCCGCGATCCAGGCGATCAGCACGCCGAGCGTCGCGTAGAACAGAGCGAATGCCGTCCCGCCGAGGATGCCCAATTCCGTGTCGCTGAGCCCGAGTTCGAGTTTGATCGGCCCGGCCATCACCCCGAGCAGAACCCGATCGGCGATATTGAAGATGTAAACCAGCAGCAGCAGCGCGAGCACAAGGTAAGGATTGCCGGGCGGCGTGTGCGCCGCCCCGCCGATGGACGGCGAAGAGGGTTCTGTCATACCCGAGGCAAGAGCAGTGTTCGGCGGATGGCGCAACGCCTGGGCAATGGCGCAGCCGGCGGGCTCACGACCACAACGCGGAGAACACGCCGAGCGGATTGTGCGCGCGGGCGACCGAATAGATATAGCCGAACACCAACAGCGCAGCGACGAAGTAGCCGAGCCGCGCGCGCCGGGTGCTGGCGCGCTTGAGGGCGAAACTGCCCAGGACGATGTAGGCGGCGAGCAAGATCACCTTCACCGTCAGCCATGCATGCACGAACGGATATTGATGCACGATGGTCATCAACATCAGTGCGGCCGTGAGCAGCACGGTATCGATCGTATAGCTCAAATAGCGTACGGGCGCCGACATCGGCCAGCTTGCGTTCAAGAGATTCAGCGCGAAGCCGCGCAGCAGGAACAGCCCGCCGCTGGTGAGCACGGCGCCGATATGGACCTGACGAATTTCCAGATAGAACGCCTCCATGCGGCGCTCTACTCCGCGCCCACCGGTTTGCCCGGCTCCTTCTCCGGCGGCGGTTCGATGCCCGGGTGCGTTGGTTCTGATGCCGGGATGGCCTCGCCTTCACGCCGCGGCCGCAGCCACAGGCTGGCGACGAACAATGCGAACGCCAAAGCGCCGATGGCGAGAATGGTGTCGCCCGGCACGCGCATCCAGATCAGCAGATCGACGAAGGGCTGCTGCATGAATTGCTCGGAGCGCGCGTACCAGTAGCCGTTATTGATCGCGGCCAGCAATTGCATGGTGCCGAGCGGCAGCAGCGTAAACAACGCCATGCCGGCCAGGCCGATATTGAAGCACCAGAAAGAGGCCTTCAGAATGCCCTCGTTCCAGACCAGGTCGGGCTTCATGCCGCGCAGACAGAAGAGGACGAGGCCGATTCCGAGCATGCCGTAGACGCCGAACAGCGCGGTGTGGCCGTGCAGCGGGGTCAGGTTCAGCCCCTGCATGTAATAGAGAGAGAGCGGCGGATTGATCAGGAAGCCGAACAAGCCGGCGCCGACCAGATTCCAGAACGCGACCGCAAGGAAGAACATTACCGGCCACTTGTAGCGCCGCATCCACGGCGTCGCGCCGGAGAGCCGCCACTGGTCGTAGGCTTCGAAGCCGATATAGGCCAGCGGCACCACTTCGAGCGCCGAGAAGCTGGCGCCGAGCGCGAGCACCGGGGTGGGCGAACCGGTGAAATAGAGGTGGTGCAGCGTGCCGAGGACGCCGCCTGCCATGAACACGATGGTGGCGAACAACACCGCCACTGTCGCCGTCCGGACCGGCAGCAGTCCAAGCCGCGTGAACAGGAAGGCGATGACGCTGGTGGCGAACACTTCGAAGAAGCCTTCGACCCACAAATGCACCAGCCACCAGCGCCAGTATTCGACGATCGAAATATGGGTGTGCTCGTTCCACATCAGCGCGGCGCCGTAAAACAGGCCGATCGCCACCGCCGACAGGAAGAACAGGGCGATGATCGAGCGCGACTCGGTGTTGGCGCGCAGCGCCGGCCACAGCGCGCGTCCGACCAAGAGCAGCCAGATCATCAGGCCGGCGAACAGGAACCACTGCCAGAAGCGGCCCATGTCGGCGTATTCCCAGCCCTGGTGTCCCCACCAGAAATTCTGGTCGATGTCGAGACGCTGCATCACCGCCAGCCATTGGCCCGCGAACGAGCCGACGACGATGATGAGCAGGCAGACCCAGAGCACGTTGACGCCCAGCGCCTGGAATTTCGGCTCCTTGCCCGAGATCGCCGGCGCCATGTAGAGGCCGGTGCCGAGCCAGGCGGTCGCGATCCACAACACTGCCAGCTGCGTGTGCCAGGTGCGCGTAATCGAATAGGGGAAAATCTCCGCCATCTCGTAGCCGTACACGAGCTGACCTTCGACCTGATAATGCGCGGTGAGGGCGCCGAGCAGAATCTGCACCAGGAAAAGCGCGAGAACGACCCAGAAATATTTTCCGGTGGCGATCATCGACGGCGTCACCACGACGCTGCGCAATGGATCGGTGCTCGGCAACGTGTGCGGCTCGGGGTCGTGCGCATGGGTGCGCGCATAATGCCAACCGAGCAGGGCGATGCCGGCGAGCAGGAAGGTGACGCTGAACGCCGACCACAAGAACATGCTGGCTGGCGGCCGGTTGCCGATCAGAGGCTCGCTCGGCCAGTTATTGGTGTAAGTTATGTTGCTGTCGGGCCGGTCGGTGGCGGCGGCCCACGCTGTCCACCAGAAAAACGCGCCGAGCAGGCGGCGATCCTCGGCCTCGGCCACGGTGCCGTTCTTCATGGCATAGGCTTCGCGCAACTCGGCGGTGGCGGGGTCGGCGCCGAAAAGGCTCTCATAATGCGCAGAAACCGTGCGAATTGCCGTGGCGCGATAGTCGGTCAGCGTGATTGTGCCGGACTGCGGATCGTAGGTGTTTTGGCGCATGCGCGCCCGCAACCGGCCCTGCAGCGCGTTCTGATCCTCTTCACTGAGCTCCGCCCACGGCGCGCCGTTCTCGGCCTGCGCCCACTGATCGAGGATGGCGATGATTTCGCGATGCAACCAATCCGCCGACCAATCCGGCGCAACCAGTCCGCCATGGCCCCAGATCGAGCCGAGTTGCTGGCCGCCGATCGATTGCCAGACTTGCCGGCCGCGCTCGATCTCGTCGCGCGTGTAGATGGTGTCGCCGGACTCGGAGACGACGCGCTCCGGCATCGGCGGCATCGCCACCTCGATCTGGCGTCCGCTCCAAAGCAACACGCCGAACGAAGCGACCAACAAAACGATCAATAAGGTCCAGAGTTGCTTGGCGCTGTTCATCGTCGACCTCGGCAGGCTTCGTTGCGCCCTCATGCAATTGCTTGCAGCGGCGATCAAGCTCGAAACTAGGTTTTCGCGCGCGCTCGGCGAGAGCAGCGGCGCGTGGGAACCGAGCGCGAGCGAAGTTCGTTGTCGCCGATTTTGCCGCGCGCCAATGCGCGAGCGTTCGCGCATTCGATGCGCTCGCACGCGAGGCGCGCTCAGCGACTGCGTCGCGTGCGAATGGCTTCGCTCAGCGACGTTGCGGGCCGTGAACGTTCGTTGCCGTCGAGACCGGCGCGGCAAAGTGGCCGCACGTCACTTGATTAATATCAATGACCGCCATTCGGGAATGGGTTTTCGTGAAAGTTGACGCTTGTGTCACTTTGAAAGGACCGCCCATGCGCGTCACCACCGTCGAGGGCCCGCCGCAGACCGTGCAGAGGTTTTCGCCCGCAAACGACGACCTGGCAGACAAGCTGACGATGCAAGACGTCGAGACCATCCGCGAAATCTTCCACACCCCGCTCACCGGTTCGTTCAACTGGGACTACAGCAACGCCAACCAAAAAATTCGCCGCCTCTACGAACTGGGCAAGGCGCACAATTGGAATTCCACCCTCGACGTCGATTGGGACGCGCCCTGTGATCTCAACGATTTTCCCTCAGATCCCTCTCTCAGCGCGCTCAACGGGTACGCCGAATATGAAGCGCTCAGCCATGCGGAGAAGGTGCGGTTTGCTTGGGAAGCCCACGCCCAGACCATGAGCCAGTTCCTGCACGGCGAGCAGGGCGCCTTGCTCGTCGCGTCGCAGCTGGTGTCGTGCGCGCCCACAGCGGATGCGAAACTGTATGCTGCGTCGCAGACTTTCGACGAAGCCCGCCATGTCGAGGTGTTCAACCGCTATCTGCGTCAGCGCTGCGGCATGATCTATCCGATCAACAAGAATCTGAAGGCGCTGATCGGCAAGGTGCTGTCCGACCCGCGCTGGGACCTCAAATTCATCGGCATGCAGCTGATCATCGAAGGCCTGGCGCTGGCCGCGTTCGGCACGCAGGTGCGCACCACCAAGGATCCGCTGCTGAAGCAGATTGTCGAACTGGTCATGCGCGATGAAGGCCGCCATGTGGCCTTCGGGGTCAATTATCTCGAGGACTGGATCAAAGCGCTGCCGGAGCAGGAAGTCGAAGACCGCGCCGACTTCGCCTACGAGGCCTGCGTGGTCATGCGCGACCGTCTGTTCGGGCTCGACGTCATGCGCGAGCATGGCTTCGATCTCGAGGCGGCGCGCAAGCACATCCTCGACAGTGTGATCATCGGCCTGTTCCGCGAATTGCTGTTCGAACGCATCATGCCGAACCTGAAGCGCGTCGGCCTCCTCACCGAGAGGATGCGGCCGAAGTACGAGGCGTTGGGCGCGTTGCGTTACGAGGATCTCGCCGGCGACGTGATGATCGACTGGGCGGCGTTGGAAAAGCCGCTGCCGACGAAAGAAAATCTATCTGCCGCAGGCATCGCGGCGGAGTAGCCACCGGCCCTTAGCTCTTGGCGGCGGCGTGAGGCCAAGCGCCGTCGCCTCTTTTGCGGCGCGCCTAACTGTCGCTGAGGGCGAAGATCTTGTCCGGATTCATGATGCCGGCGGGATCGAGGGCGCGTTTGATGTCGCGCATGATGTCGACAGCGTCACCGAGTTCTTCGCGCAACGACTTCTGCTTGCCGAGGCCGATGCCGTGCTCGCCGGTGCAGGTGCCCCCGGCGGCGATGGCGCGCAATACCAAAGCCTCGTTGAACCGCGCGGCGGCGGCGATCTCGCCGGCGTCGCTGGGATCGAGCAGCAGCACGACGTGAAAATTGCCGTCGCCGACATGCCCAATCACGATTGCCGGGAAGGGGAGTTCGGCCACGTCACGCTTGGCCGCCTCGACGCAGCCTGCAAGTTCGCTGATAGGCACGCACACGTCGGTCGACCAGGGACGCGCGCCGGGGCGCAGGGAAAGCGAAGCCAGGCCCGCGTGGTGGCGCGCCTTCCAGAGTTCGGTGCGCGCTTCAGTGTCGAGCGCCCGGCGAAAGACGCTGCCGCCATTTTCAGTGGCGATCACCCGGAGGCGTTCGGCGCCGCGCGCGACTTCCTCCGGCGCTCCGTGGAATTCGAAGAACAGGGTGTCGGCCTCGACGTGATCGGTTGCGAAAGCCCGATTGACCGCGTGGATCGCGGCTGCGTCCAGATATTCCGCGCGCGCCAACGGCAGGCCGCATTGAACCGCCTCGACCACCGTGGAAACGGCGCCGACAGGCGTGCTGAAGGCGCAGACGGCTGCGCTGACAGCTTCAGGGACAGGATGAAGACGAAGGGTAACGTCGGCGATCACGCCGAGTGTGCCTTCGCTGCCGACGAAAAGATGCGTGAGATCGTAGCCGGCCGCGGACTTGCGCGCGCGGCTGGCGGTGCGAATGACGTTGCCGTTCGGCGTGACGACGGTGAGGCCGAGCACGTTTTCGCGCATGCCGCCGTACCGCAAAGTCGTGGTGCCCGAGGCGCGCGTCGCCGCCATACCGCCGATGGTGGCGTCGGCGCCGGGATCGACCGGAAAGAACAGGCCGGTGTGGCGCAAGTGTTCGTTGAGCGCCACGCGCGTGAGCCCGGCCTCAACCGTGCAGTCCTGGTCCTCGCCATTGAGCCGGAGCACGCTCTTCATCCCGGACACGTCGATGGAGACGCCGCCGCGCGGCGCGCCGACATGGCATTCGAGCGATGTGCCTGCGCCATAAGGGATGATCGGAGTTGCGTAGGACGCGCAGAGGCGAACCGTGTCGACGATCTCCTGAAGGGTCTCCACCGATGCCACCGCTTGCGGCGGTAGCGCCGGCAAATGCATGCCGCCGCCGCCGTGCTGCGCGCGAACCGCCTCGGCGCGGCTGAACCGCGCGCCGAGCAGGCTTTGCAGACCGGCGAGGAGATCGGCGTGCAATTCCGTCATGGCAGCATCACCTCGATCAAACTGGGTCCAGCCGCCGCCAGGCAGTCGTTCAGCGCCGACACCAGCGCCGCAGGCGTTTCCACCCGCCGGGCAGGCACGCCGAAGCCGCGGGCGAGAGCGCAATAGTCGATGGCTGGGCGGCGAAGATCGAACAGCGCTTCGGCGGCATTGGAGCGTTCGTTGATGCCTGCCCGCATCATCTCCAGGCGCAGAATGGCGTACGCACCGTTATTGAGAATGACATTGGTGACGTTCAGACCTTCGCGCGCTTGCGTCCAAAGCGCCTGTATCGTGAACAGCGCGCTGCCATCGGCTTCCAGCGCGAGCACGCGCCGGCCGGGGCAGGCGATGGCGGCGCCGGTGGCCAGCGGCAGGCCAATGCCGATCGAACCGCCGGTGAGCGTGAGCCAATCGTGCGGCGGAGCGGCCGCGGCCGTGTCGTAGCAATAGAGCCCGCTGGTGTTGGATTCGTCACAGACGATGGCGTCTTCCGGCAGCGTGGCGGCGATGCATCGGGCCAGCGCCGACGGGTCGATGGCGTTGCTGTCCCTAGGCGGCTCAGGCGGCGTGGATGCGCGAGGAGCAGCGAGTGACACGCCGCCGATGCTCGCGGCGATCGCGGCGAGGGCAGGTTCGGGATCGGCGCCCGGCGACGCCAGCTCAATCATGCGCGCGTGCTCCGGAGCGAGCCGGCTCGGTCGTCCTGGCAGCGCGAAGAAGGCGACCGGCGCGGCGGCGCCGGCGAGGATGACGGTGTCGACGCTGGCGAGGAGGCCGCTCGCCATTTCGCTGAGATAGGGCAGGCGCTTGAGCGCCGCGCCCTCGCCCTCGCGCCGCACCCGCGCCGGAAAGGTCTCGATCAGCGCGGTGGCGCCGGTCTTCTCGGCGATGCGTTGCGCCAGAGCGCATGCGCGCGCCGACAGGAAGCGTCCGCCGAGCAACAACAGCGTCCGCGGACCGAGCGACCGCGCAGCGTCTTCGACATTGTCGAGCGCATCCGGTTCTTGCCGCGCACGCGGCACAGGCCGGGGCGGTACCGGCTCTTCATCGCTCCACGCGACATCGGCCGGCAGAATCAGCGCCGCCGGGCCGTGACGGCGCGCTTGTTCAATCGCTTCTTGGCCAAGCGAAAGCAGCTCGCCTGCGCTCTCGGCGGTTCGCAACCATGCCGAGACCGGCCCAGCGAGGGAGGCAATGTCGCTGGCGAGCGGGGGATTGTTGGCCCGGTGAAAGGTGGCGTGTTCGCCGATCAGCGAAACGATCGGCGTGCGCGCGCGAAACGCGTTGTGCAGATTGGCGGCGCCGTTGCTGAGACCCGGTCCCAAATGGAGCAAGGTCAGCGCCGGCTGCTGGGTCATGCGTCCGAACCCATCCGCCGCGCCGGTGGCCACGCCCTCGAACAGGCACAGCACCGGGCGAATTTCCGGCACGGTGTCGAGCGCCGCAACCAAGTGCATTTCCGACGTGCCGGGATTGGCGAAGCAGGCGCGCACGCCTTCACGCGCGGCCAATTCCAGAAGCCTTTGCGCTGCCTTCACCTGCGTTCTCCCGCCCGGATTCAGTGCCGCAAGCTGGATTCCACCATCCGCCGCGCGCCCGGCGTCCACGTCATCGCGCGCACGCCGGCGCCGCGCAAGACACGAGCGACCCTGCGTTCGTCGCCATAGAGCCGCGCAATCGCGTTGGTGGCGGCAAACAAAGGCATGGTCGCAAGCCTGTGTCCGCGTTCGTAGCGCCGCAGCCCGGCGTCCTCGGCGATGTCCAGGCCGCGGCGCTGAGCGTGGAGAATCCGATCGGCCAATGCGACGGCGCTGCGCAAACCGAAGTTGAAACCGTGCGCGGTGACCGGATGCATGCCGACGGCGGCGTCGCCGATCAACGCGAACCGGCGCGCAACGAACCGGCTCGCATAGGTCGCGACCAGCGGATAGCAATGCCGGGTGCTGGCGAGTGTCATGCCCCCCCAGCGCCGCTGGGTGCGCCGCTCGATCTCGCGCGCAAACGCGGTTTCGTCGAGCGTGGCAAGCGCGTTCGCCGCACCGGAGTCCAAGGTGAGCACCAGCGACGAGACATTGCCGTTGAGGGGCAGCATGGCGATGGTTTGCCCATGATCGAACCACTCGGTCGCCACGGAATCATGAGGGCGCGTGTGACCGACGCGGCAGACCAGCATCGTGCGGCCGAAGTCGAACATGTGCGCGGCGATGCCCTGGCTCTTGCGCAGACCGGAAAAGCGGGTGTCGGCGGCGACCACCAGCCGGCCGCGCAGCTCGCGGCCATCGGCGAGGCGCACGCTGGCGCCGCTCTTGTCGATGCTCTCGACGGTTGCAGCGACGCCGAAGTAGGCGTCGCAATTGGCTTGGCTGCTGACGACCGCATACAAGGACCGGCGGATCGCCGAGTTGGGCACGAGCCAGCCCAGCGGTCCGTGCGTGAGCCGATCGGCGAAGGCCAGCACATGAGGGGAGCCGCCGTCGAGAACTTCGGCGCGTGCGATCGGCGAAATCTCGTCCGGCGCCAAGTTGGACCAGGCGCCAAGCCGCCGCAGCCGTTCGACGGATTTGTGCGTCAAGGCGATTTCGCGCCCGTCATAAGCCGGGGCGGCCAGCGCGCTTTCGTATTCCTTGTCGATGAGCGCGATGCGCAGGCGAGCGCCGGCCAGTTGCGCGACGAGACTTTGCCCGGCCGGACCGGCGCCGACGACGATGAGATCATATTCCGCCATGCTGATGCAGCTCCTATCGTGTGCCGGATACCCGCTTGCGCAGCAGCAGCAGCGGCGCATAGACCGCGACGAACCAAACGAAGGCCCCGCCCCAGATCAGCGCCGAGCCGGCCAGCACGGACGCGTAGGCGCCGGGAAACAACGGCGCGATCACGCGCAGCAGTGCGCCGAGATTGACGAGAACATAGATCGCGCTGATCGGCGCAGTGGCGGCGAGCGGCTGGCCGGTGTGTCCGAGGCTGGCCCGGGTCATGACCGCGAGCGTCATGACGCCGAAACCGCCGGCCGTGAGCGCGTGAAGGCCGGAGGCCGCTGGTACTGCGCCGCCGGTGACGACCGCCAGTCCCATCAGAGTCACCCCGGCGCACATCCAGAAATACCCGGCATGGAGCACCAACACCAAAGGCTCTGCGGCCGTGCGCCAGCCGCGCCAGCGCACGAGCCTGACCAGATTGAGCGCGCCGGCCAGCGTCAGCAACAGGCCGGCGCCGTAGGCGTTGGGCGCAGCGGCCCAGTAAGCGAGCGCGACTGCGCTCGCTGCGAGCGTAACCACATCGAAGCGCGCTGCCGCGGCGGGCTCGGGCTTCATGTCTCGCTTGGCCATCCAGTTGCGGGTGAAGCTCGGCACGATGCGGCCGCCGATCAGCGCAACCAGCATGGCGACCACGGCAATGCCGATGCGTTCGCCGAGAAGCCCCAACGCTTCATCGCCGAAAGGCGCATGCGAGAGCGCGTTGGCGACGCCCAGCACGATGAGCAGCGCCAGCACCGGAAGGTTTCTGACATTGCGGCCGGCAACGATTTCTCGCGCGATCACCGCCGCGAACACGAAAATGAAAGCGGCGTCGATCGCCGGTGCGGCAGCGAAACCGGGAATGAGCATGGCGGCGCGTCCGGCGCACCAGAGCAGCACCAGAGCGGCCAGCGGCGCGCCGGTTACGGGCAACCGGCCGGTCCAGTTCGGGACCGCGGTGAGCAGAAACCCGGCAATGACTCCGCTGAGATAACCGAAGACCATTTCGTGGGCGTGCCAATCGCGATCGAAATGCGCAGCGGGAAGCCAGCCGGCGAACGCCGCCACCCAGATCGGTACGGCAAAGGCGGCCCAGAGCGCCGCCAATAGAAAGAACGGTCGAAATCCCATGCTGAAGAGCGCCGGACCGGTATAGGCGCGATAACGTTCCGCAGTGCTGGCCATGGACGCCATCTAGATCGCCCGCGAGTGATTTGCAGGCGTGCTTTGGGCATAGGCGTCGAACGCCATGGCCGCCAGGCGGCAGAACTGGCGCATCGGATCGGGGATGGTGAGCGTTTCACCGCTGATCACGACGATGCCGTCCCGCGCCAGCGGCGCGAGCGCTGCGATGGCGTCGGGAAATGCGCTGGTCCCGCCCCAGGGCGAAAGGTCGACTTTGAGATCGCACATGATGGCTTGAATGATAGCCGCGCGCTGGGCGTCGTCTTCGCTTTGGACGTGGCCGCGAACGATCGGCAAATGACCGAACTCGACCGCGCGGCGCCAGGCGCCGACGGTGGGAATGTTCTGGGCGTAGCCGGCGGGCAGCCGCGAGATGGCTGACGGCCCGAATCCGATCAGCGCGTTGCTGGTATTGGCGACGTAGCCTTGAAAATTCCGATGCAGCTTGTGGTCCTGCGCAGCCGCCGCGAGCGCATCTTCGGGCCTGGCGAAATGATCGAGGCCGACGCCGACATAGCCCAGCTCGCCGAGCACGCGCCGGGCGAGTTCGGATTGCTCGTAGCGTTGGTCGGCGTCGGGCAGCATCTGCGCGTCGATCAGACGCTGGCGCCGCTTGAACCAAGGCACGTGCGCATAGCCGAACAGGGCGATCCGGTTGGGCGCAAGCTCGGCGGCGCGCTTGATCGAATTGGCGAGATCGGCGCATGACTGGCCGGGAAGACCGTACATGAGGTCGAAACTCAGATTGCCGAGCCCAGCCGCGCGCAGCGTCTGCACCGCCTCGCGCACCAGTTCGAAAGGCTGCACGCGGCCGATCGCGTTTTGCACGTGGGCGTTGAAATCCTGCACCCCGAGCGAGGCGCGGTTCACGCCGGCTGCGGCATAGGTCTCGGCCAGTTCGCGCGTGACGTGGCGGGGATCGAGTTCGATCGCGTGGGCCAGACCCGGTTCGCAGTCAAACCAGAAGTCGATGTGATGCTTGAGCCGCAGAAACTCGGGCGCCGAAAGGATGTTCGGCGTGCCGCCGCCCCAATGCAGTTCGCTGACCCGATGCGATCCGAGCGCGCCGGCGACCAGATCCATTTCCATCATCATCGTGGTCACGAAATCGGCGATGTCGCCGCCGCGCGTGAGGAAGGTGTTGCAGCCGCAATACCAGCAGAGCTGCTGGCAGTACGGCACGTGCATATAGAGCGACAGCGTCGAGGTTTCGTCCAATGCGCCGAGCCAGCCGGCGTAGAGCGCGCCGTCGACGCCGGCGTCGAAATGCGGCGCGCTGGGATAGGAGGTGTAACGCGGCGCTTGGCGTTCCGCGTATTGACGAAGGTGCGGATCCATTTGCAGACCATCCGCTGCCGCGCCGTAAAGCCGTTTGACCGGAGTCAAATAGGCGTGCGGCGGATGCGCACACGCGTCAGAACGGCAAGGTCTCAACCAACGCGCCGGCGGGCGCAGCGGGCGCGTTTGGCGGGCGCAGGATGAGGGCGTTTGCGCCGATGAAAACCGAAAGCAGGGATGAGTCCTGATTGGGCGCGGCCTCCGTCCAGTACTGGGCGGTCTCGTCGATCCCGGTGCAGGCGCGCAAATAGGTTTCACGCGCTCCGTTGGCGGCAAGCGGGCGCCGAGCAGCAGCCAATGTGGTGCGCCACGAAGCAGTGGGATCGCGCCCGCAAAGCCGATCGAGTAGCGGACGGAGAAAGAGGCGCGCGCACACGAACGCCGAGGCTGGATTACCCGGCAGACCGAGCACCGATTGGGCGCCTAAGCGCGCGAACCAAGTCGGTTTGCCAGGGCGCAGCGCAACCTTCTCGAACAGCAGTTCGCCGCCGAGACCGCGCACCGCCGGGCGCGCATGATCATGATCGCCCACCGAAGCGCCGCCAATGAGCACGATGAGATCATGGCCGCCGATCGCTGCTTTTATGGCGTCTGCTATGCTGGGTTCGTCATCGCTGAGAGGATCAGCCGTTGTCGCTTGCCCGCCCCAGTTCTCGGCCAAGGCGGCAACGCCAAAGCTCACCGAATCGAATATCTGCTCCGGTGATGGCGCTTGGCCCGGCGAGACGATTTCGTCGCCGCCGCTGAAGATCGCCACGCGCGGCGGACGCGAGACCGCGAGCGTCGGGCGCCCGGCGGCGGCGGCAAGAGCCAGCGCCGGGGCGTCGAGAATGCGTCCCGGTTCGAGCAAAATCCGGCCGCGCGAAAAATCGACGCCGGTCGCGCGGACGTGCCGGCCTGGTTCGACGGCCGGCGCCGTCACTTGATCGCCGCTGCGCTCGGCGTCTTCTTGGATCAGAACGGCGTCTGCGTTCACGGGCAGCGGTGCGCCTGTGAAAATACGCGCGCATTCCCCTGCAGCGAGCGGACGGTCCAACGCGCGTCCGGCGCCGGCTTCGCCCACCAGTTTCAGAATTCCAGGCGTGTCGGCGGAGCGCAGCGCATAGCCGTCCATGGCCGAAGCCCGGAACGGCGGCTGCGCACGTTCCGCCACGACCTGCTCACGCAGCGTGCGCCCCTGCGCCTCGCGCAAGCCGACGCGCTCCACAGCGAGCGGCTCGGTGCAGCCGATCATGATGTTGCGCGCTTCGGCGACGCTGATCACGGCGACTTCCGAACATAATGACCGCTGGCGCCGCCGGCTTTTTCGTCGAGGACGATTTCCTCGATGATCATGGCGCGGTCGATCGCCTTCAGCATGTCGTAGAGTGTGAGGCAGGCTGCCGATACTGCCGTCATCGCTTCCATTTCCACGCCGGTCTGGCCCGTGGTGCGCGCCCGCGCCGTGACGATGAAACCAGGCAAGCCTTGGTCGGGCGCGACGTCGACCTGCAGGCTCGCCAGCGCGATGGGATGGCAAAGCGGGATGATGTCGGCGGTGCGTTTTCCCGCCATGACCCCGGCGATCTCCGCGACACTTCTGACATCGCCTTTCGGCGCATCGCCGCGCAGCGCGCGCTCGAGCGTCTCGCGCTGCATGCGCACGCGGCCGCTGGCCCGGGCCTCGCGCTCGGTCGCCGGCTTCCCGCCGACGTCGACCATGCGCGCGCGGCCTTCCGCGTCGAGATGTGTCAAGCGCTCGTCCATCTCACCTCTCCGTCAGCCGCGGCATGATCTCGACCAGATTGCAGGGCCCGTGACGGCTGTCCAACTGCCAGCGGATGATTTTCTCCCAGCCGTCGCGGCAGGCGCCGTTGGATCCCGGCAGTGCAAACAGGAACTTGCCCTTGGCCACGCCGGCGCACGCGCGCGACTGCAGCGTCGAAAGCCCGACGCTCTGATAGCTCAGCATATGCCAGATCACGGCGAAGCCCTCGATCTGCTTTTCCAGCAGGGGCGCGATGGCTTCGGGCGTCACGTCACGGCCGGTCAGCCCGGTTCCACCGGTCGTGATGATCACGTCGATGCCTGGATTGGCGAGCCATGTTTCCAGACGTGCGCGGATCTGGACGACATCGTCTCGCACCAGCGCGCGCTCGATCAGGCGATGGCCGTCGCGGACGATGAGTTCAGCCAGCAAGGCGCCGGACGTGTCCGTTTCGGCGTCGCGCGTATCCGAAACGGCCAGTACGGCGATCTGCACAGGTTTAAACGGCGCCGACTGATCTATGCGGCGCTCATGCAATGTCATGTGTCGTGCTCCTGACGGCGCGCATAATCTTCCGCGGTCGGCTCAATCCAGCGGTTTCCGTCGGCGCCGTGCTCGCGCTTCCAGAATGGCGCATCCGTTTTGAGGCGATCCATCAATTCTTCCGCTGCCGCAAAAGCGGCGGCGCGATGGACGCTGGACACCGCCACGAGCACGATGGGTTCGCCCGGCGCGATCGCGCCGACGCGGTGGATGACGAGCGCGTGGGCGATTACATGCCGGCCGGCGACGGCATGGGTCAGCCGCGTGACTTCGGCTTCGGTGAACCCCGGATAATGATCGAGTTCCAAACATTGCACCTCGCCGGCGGCGGAAGAGGCGCGACAATAGCCAATAAACGTCACGACGGCGCCGCACGCTTCGCTGCGCGCAGCAGCGAAATTGGCGGCTTCGGTTTCCGCTTGGAACGGCTTATCGGTGATGGTGACCCGAATCATGCGGTGAAGGCTTCGAGACAGAGACGCAGAAGAGTTCGCACTTCAGCCTCCGCTCAGAGGCGGCATGAAAGCGACTTCGGCGGCGCCGCGCACCAGGACGCAATCGTCGCTGGCGATGAGCCGATCGACTGCAACGCGCACGCTGCGTGCGTTCAGGGCTTCGCCAAGAACGTCGTTTTCGGCGCCGAGCCAGCGGCGTAAATCGGCGATGGTGGCGATGTCGCTCGGCAGCTCGATGTTCTGCTCGCTTGCGCCGGCGACATCGCGCAGCCGCCCGAAGAACAAAAGCCGCGTCATCCGCCGGTCACCGACATATGCCGCACTGTGGCCGGCGTGCTCAGACGTTCCACCTGGAAATCGTGCCCCTTGGGGCGCAGCGCTATGGCGTCCTCGATGGCCCTGTCGAGGGCTTCGTCGCTGCCGCCCGCACGCAACGGGCCACGCAGATCCACAGAAGTTTCGTGGCCCAAACAGAGATAGAGCCGTCCGGCGCAGGTCAGGCGCACCCGCGAACAGCCTTCGCAGAAATTATGCGTCAGCGGCGTGATGAACCCGAGGCGGCCGCCGGTTTCCTCGACGTGCACGTAACGGGCGGGCCCGCCGGTGCGATCAGGCAGATCGCGCAGGCGCCAATAGCTCTCCATGTCCTCTCGCACGCGCGTCAGCGACAGGAACTGATCGGTGCGATCCTCGTCGATCTCGCCGAGCGGCATGGTCTCGATCAGGGTGACGTCGTAGCCGCGCGCATGCGACCATTGCACCAGATCGGGGATTTCGTGCGCATTATCGTGCTTCAGCGCCACGGTGTTGATCTTGACCTTGAGGCCGGCTCGAGCTGCAGCGTCGATGCCCTCGAGGACTTGAGGCAGCCGGTCGCGCCGGGTGATGCGCTGAAACGTTTCGCGGTCGAGGGAATCGACCGAGACGTTGACGCGCCGGACGCCGGCATTGAAAAGCGGCGCCGCGAAGGCGGCGAGCTGCACGCCATTGGTGGTGACGGTGATTTCGTCCAGTCCAGCGCCCAGCCGGCGTCCGACCGCGTGCAGCAAATCGAGGAAGCCGCGCCGCACCAGCGGCTCGCCTCCGGTAAAGCGCAAACGCCGTACGCCGCGGTCGACGAAGACGCCGCACAGGCGATCGAGTTCTTCAATGGTGAGCAGATCCGCGCGCGGCAGGAAGCGCATCCGCTCGCTCATGCAATAGATGCAGCGCAGGTCGCAGCGGTCAGTAACCGAAACGCGCAGATAGGTGATGGCGCGTCCGAACGGATCAACGAGCGGTCTCAAAGGCGCTGCTCCAGCGTGGCGAGATCGGCCTTGGTGTTGGCGTTGGCGAAGGCCTCGCCGGCTTCGAACTGCACCGCCACGGCGCCGCATTCGGCCAGAACGGCGCGGACCGCCGGGTGTACGCCGGTGCGCAAGCGGTGGGCGACGATGTCGAGCGCTTCGACACGCCAAAGCGCACACAAGGCTTGCGCGCCCGCCGAAGTCATGGCGTAGGCAGCCAGGGATTTGCCCATTGCGCCGGCGAGACGTGCGACCACATCACCGGGCAGAAACGGCGTATCGCAGGGCGCAGTGGCGACGCGCGCAAAGCCTTTACCGCGCGCCCACAGAAGCCCCGCCGCCAAGCCGGCAAGCGGGCCGCTCGGAAAAGCCGGGTCGTCGTAGACGACCTGCAGCCCGAGTTCGCGCGCGCGGCGTTCGGCCCCCGAACCGGGACGCGCGCTCACGGCAACGGCCGGCAAGTTCGAAAATGCGCGGACCGATGCGTCCATCAAGCTCGATCCGCGAAACGGCGCCACCGCCTTCTCGTCGCCGAAACGTAGCGATCGTCCGCCGGCGATGAGAAGTCCGACGATATCCGCCAAGCCTGCGCCTAGGTGGTCTGACGGGTGTAGTCCTGTATCCAAGTCAGCCCCCGGATCGCGTGAGGCCATCCCAATGTGGTGATGGCCAGAAAGGCGAGGTGATGCAATTCGTCGGGTGTGATGTTCTCCGCCAGCGCCCGGCGCGTGTGCGAGTGGGTGGCGCCTTCCGAGTTGGCGGCGACGGCGAACGCCAGATTGATCAGTCTTCGGGTCTTGGCGTCCAGCGGACCGGCTTCGCCCGACGCTTCGCCGAGTTTCTGCAACGCGCCCCAAAGCGCTGGATGTTCCTGCGCCACCCGGCCGGCGGCGCCCGGCAGGTCTTCTGGCCGGGGGTCTGATGTCATGGCGTCTTCTCCGCTTCGATGGGCGAATGAAACGCGCCGGCAACAGAAGGTCAACATGCGTGAAGCCGATCATCGCGGCCCAGACCGGTTCCATTCCGAAGACCAGACTTCAGCATCGGCGTCGGCGACAATGTCGCCGCCGCGCGGCGCATGATTGTCGATCAGCGGATCGGGCTTGGCGAGCTGCTCGAGGGCCGGAATGTTGCCAAGCGTGACGACGGCGCCGTGGGCGACGACCCCGCACTTTTGCAGCGCTGCGAACGAGCGTGAGAGACTTTCCGGCGTCATGCCCAACAGCGAAGCAAGGACACGCTTCTCGTGGTGCAGCCGCACGACGCCGCCGGAATTGTCCGCAGCCCGCAAAGCCAGCAGATAGTTGGCGAGCCGTTCGGTGCTATTGCGGAGTTTGGTGTTCTTGATGTTGCGAACCAGGCCGCGATAGCCGCCGGCAAGGTCGCGCGAGACCGCCATCGCGAAGCGCGTATCAAGGCGCATGGCGGTGCGGATGGCGTCGCCAGGAATCATCAGAATTTCGCAGCGCTCCAGCGTGCGCGCCGACATCAGCGCATCGGCGTCGAGTACCACCGCCGAAAGAATGAAGGTCGAAACCGGCCGCAGGATGGCGAGCACGGTTTCGTGGTCGTTCCAAGTGCCGTGCAGTTCGACTTGGCCTTCAAGCAGAACGTAGAGAAAATCGACCGGATCGCCCTCGAGCAGCAGCGTCGTGCCGGCAGGAAATCGCTGCAGGTGCGCGCCCGCCGTCGCCACCCGGAGCGTGTCGGGCGCCACTTCCGCAAACAGAGGCAGCGCCTTCACTCTGTCTATGTCGCCCGCGCGCACGCAGCATCTCCAGGTTTGGAGGGTGCTTGTGGCGCCAACTCGGGTCCGTCGATTTGACGCAAATCAAACGCGGTAGCGGTTGAGGCGGAAGGTCTCAGCCCGATTTGATGTTTCTCAACCGAAAGATCCGGAAAAGGTCAATTTCGGCTGCGGCAGCGGCGCGCAGGGTAGGATTTTGGCGGTCTTCGCATCACGGACTTGATCTGGGTCAAACCTTTCCAGCCCGATTTGCGGCTGTTGCTGGCTTGGCGACGCGGCCTTTGCCGTGCGCCGGGAATCGAGGCGTCGAGATGCCAGCAAGCGACCACCAGCAAACACGCAGCGGCGCGGATGGCGCGCTGTGGCTCAGCACCATCGCCTTCACTGCCTGTTTTGCGGTGTGGACGATCTTTTCGATTATCGGCGTTCAGATCAAGGACGACCTGGGTCTCAGCGAGACGCAATTCGGGCTGCTGATCGGCACGCCGATCCTGACCGGGTCGCTCATCCGCCTGGTATTGGGAGTCTGGACCGAGCAATTCGGCGGCCGCATCGTCAACCTGGTGGTCATGCTGGCGGCGGCGGCGGCGACGTACCTGCTGTCCTACGCAGAGACTTATCCTCAGTTCCTGCTCGCTGCGCTCGGCGTCGGCATCGCTGGCGGCTCGTTCGCGGTGGGCATCGCTTATGTCGCGAAGTTCTATCCGGCCTCCAAGCAAGGGACTGCGCTCGGCATATTCGGCGCCGGCAATGTCGGCGCTGCGGTCACCAAATTCCTGGCCCCTTTCGTGCTCATCGCCTTCGGCTGGGAAGCGGTGGCGCAATACTGGGCGCTGGGCCTGGTGGCCATCGCCATCATCTTCTTCGTCTTCACCAAGGACGACCCCGATCTGATCGAGCGCCGCAAGAGCGGTGTGCGCCCGCGCCCGATGCTGGACCAGTTCGCGCCGCTCAAGAACGTTCAGGTCTGGCGGTTCTCGCTCTATTATTTCTTCGTCTTCGGCGCGTTCGTGGCGCTGGCGCTGTGGCTGCCGCGCTATCTCGTCGGCGTCTATGGATTGGACCTCAAGACCGCCGGCATGATGGCGGCGTTCTTTTCAGTGCCGGCGTCGCTGTTTCGCGTCTATGGCGGACACCTGTCCGACAAGGTCGGCGCGCGTCAGGTCATGTATTGGACCTTCCTGGTCGGCGTTGCGACCACGTTTCTGCTCTCTTACCCGCCGACGAGCTATGTGATCGATGGCATCGAAGGCCCGATCACGTTCAGACTTGAAACCGGATTGATCGGCTTCACCGTGCTCGTGTTCGTGCTCGGTTTCTTCATGAGCTTGGGCAAGGCGGCGGTGTTCAAGCACATCCCCGTCTACTACCCGAAAGACGTCGGCGCGGTCGGAGGCCTGGTCGGCATGATCGGCGGTCTGGGCGGCTTCGTGCTGCCGATCGCCTTCGGCGTGATGAACGATCTTACCGGTGTCTGGACGAGCTGCTTCATGCTGCTCTTTCTGGTCGTCACGGCGTCACTGGTCTGGATGCACTTCGCAATCCGGCAGATGGAGCGCGACGCAGTCGGCAAGAGCCTCGAGGCGCTGCCGCAATTCCCGGAAATGCAGCCGATCCACAATCCGGCCAAGCACAAGCCGGCGACCGCGGGGCTCATCGCCGACTGGCGGCCGGAAGATCCCGTGTTCTGGAACGAGCAGGGCAAGAAAACCGCCGCGCGCAACCTTTGGCTCTCGGTGCCGGCGCTGTTCCTGTCGTTCGCGGTCTGGATGGTGTGGTCGGTGGTCGTGGCGAAGCTGCCCAGTATCGGCTTCGACTACACCACGGATCAGCTGTTCTGGCTCGCCGCCCTGCCTGGGCTTTCGGGCGCGACGCTGCGTATCTTCTATTCCTTCATGGTCCCGGTGTTCGGCGGCCGGCTCTGGACGACGCTGACGACATGGTCACTGCTCGCGCCAGCGCTCGGCATCGGCTTTGCCGTGCAGAACCCGGAAACGCCTTACTGGATCATGCTGGCGCTGGCGCTGTTGTGCGGCCTCGGCGGCGGCAACTTCGCCAGTTCGATGTCCAACATCGGTTTCTTCTTCCCGCGTTCGGAAAAGGGCAATGCGCTCGCCATCAATGCCGGCCTCGGCAATCTCGGCGTCAGCGCCATGCAGTTCCTGGTGCCGATCGCCATCACCATGGCCGTGTTCGGCAGCTTCGGCGGCGACGGACAAACAACGCCGGCAGGCGACACGCTGTTCATGCAGAACGCCGGCTTCATCTGGGTTCCGTTCATAATCGTGTCGGCCTTTATGGCCTGGTTCGGCATGAACGACCTGTCGACGGCGAAGGCTTCGTTCACGGAGCAATCGGTGATCTTCACCCGCACCCAGAACTGGGTCATGTGCTGGCTCTACACCGGCACGTTCGGATCCTTCATCGGTTTCTCGGCGGCGTTCCCGCTGCTGACCAGCACGCAATTTCCCGAAGTGAATGTGCTTCAAGTCGCATTCCTCGGCCCATTGGTCGGCGCGCTCTCGCGTTCGCTGACCGGGTGGGTGTCGGATCGCTTCGGCGGCGGGCGGGTGACGTTGGCGGTGTTCGTGCTGATGATGCTCGGCACCATCGGTGTGATCTACTTCCTGGCCAACAAGACGGCGCCGGGCGCTTTCACCGGGTTCTTCGCCTGCTTCATCCTGCTCTTCTTTGCGAGCGGCGTCGGCAACGCATCGACGTTCCAGATGATCCCGGCGATCATGCGCAAGGAGATCGCGCGGCTCGAACTCGATATGCCGGGGCCCGATCAACTGAAGCAGGCGGAGAAGGAGTCGGCGGCCATCACCGGTTTCACTTCGGCGATTGCCGCCTTTGGCGCCTTCTTCATCCCCAAGAGCTTCGGGTTCTCGATTGAAGCGACAGGCGGGCCGACTGGCGCTCTGATCGGCTTCCTTATCTTCTACGTCTCCTGCCTGGCCATCACCTGGTTCGTCTATGTGCGGCCCGGCGGGCTCCTGTTCGACATCGAAAGCAAACGCGCGGCGCCCACGGACGCCGCCAACGTCGCAGCGCAATAGGGATTGCATAGCAGATGAGCCATACACTCGACCGTCTCGCCTTCTTCACCCGCAAGACCGAGCTCTACTCTGGCGGTCACGGCGTGATGAATGACGAAGATCGCTCCTGGGAAGAGGCGTATCGTCGCCGCTGGCAACACGACAAGATCGTGCGTTCAACTCACGGCGTGAACTGCACCGGCTCTTGTTCGTGGAAGATCTACGTCAAGGGCGGCATCGTCACCTGGGAGACGCAACAGACCGATTATCCGCGCACGCGGCCCGATCTGCCGAACCACGAGCCGCGCGGCTGCGCGCGCGGCGCCTCTTATTCGTGGTACCTCTATTCCGGCAACCGGGTGAAATATCCGATGGTGCGCGGCCGGTTGATCAAGCTGTGGCGCGAAGCCCGCAAGACCATGTCGCCGGTCGCGGCCTGGGCGTCGATCGTCGAAAGCCCCGAGAAGCGCAAGTCCTACACCTCGATTCGCGGCGGCGGCGGTCTCGTGCGCGCGACCTGGGACGAAGTCACCGAGCTGATCGGCGCTGCAAACGCCTACACGGTGCGCAAACACGGGCCCGACCGCGTGTTCGGCTTCTCGCCGATCCCGGCGATGTCGATGATCTCTTATGCTGCGGGCGCGCGTTATCTGCAGCTCATGGGCGGCGTTTGCGGCTCCTTCTACGATTGGTATTGCGATCTGCCGCCGGCGAGCCCGCAAACCTGGGGCGAGCAGACCGACGTTCCCGAGTCCGCGGACTGGTACAATTCCGGCTTCATCCTGGTGTGGGGATCGAACGTGCCGCAGACGCGCACGCCGGACGCACACTTCTACACCGAAGTGCGCTACAAGGGCGCCAAGTCGGTGGTGATCTCCCCCGACTATTCAGAGGCATCCAAGTTCGCCGATCTCTGGATTTCGGTGAAGCAGGGCACGGACGCCGCTCTCGCTATGGCCATGGGCCATGTGATCCTGACCGAATTCCATCGCGACCGGGAAGTGCCGTACTTCAAGGATTACGTCCGCCGCTACACCGACATGCCGCTGCTGGTGCGGCTGGTGAAGCAGGGCGAGCGCTACGTGCCGGAGCGCCTGCTGCGCGCGTCTGACTTCGACGACAAGCTGGCGCAGGACAACAATCCCGACTGGAAGACGATTGGCATCGACGAGGCCACCGGCAATCCGGTCGTGCCCACCGGTTCGATCGGTTTCCGCTGGGGTGAGCAAGGCAAATGGAACTTGGAAGAGAAGACCGCCGATGGCGGTGACGTAACGCTGCGCGTTGGCCTCAAAGGCGCCCACGACGACGTCGCCGAAGTGCTGTTTCCGTACTTCGCTAACACCGCCGCAAACGGCTTTGCCTCGACAGACCACCCTGACACGCTGATGCGCCGGATTCCGGTGAAGCGTCTCAAGCTGAAGGACGGCGAGACGCTGGTCGCGTCGGTTTACGACCTCTTCCTTGCCAATTACGGCGTCGATCAGGGCTTCGGCGGCGAGCACATGCCGGCGTCATACGACGATCCTGAGCCTTACACGCCGGCCTGGGCCGAGCAGGTCACCACCGTACCGCGCGAACAGACCATCGCCGTGGCGCGCGGCTTCGCCGCCAACGCCGAGAAGACCAATGGCAAGTCGATGGTGATCATCGGCGCGGCGATGAATCATTGGTACCACATGGACATGAACTATCGCGGGGTCATCAACCTCCTCGCGATGTGCGGCTGCGTCGGCCAATCCGGCGGCGGCTGGTCGCATTATGTCGGTCAGGAGAAGCTGCGTCCGCAAACCGGCTGGGCGCCGCTGGCGTTCGCACTCGATTGGGCGCGCCCGCCGCGCCAGCAGAATTCGACCAGCTTCTTCTACGCCCACACCGACCAATGGCGTTACGAAACGCTCGATGTGAAGGAAATCCTCTCCCCCACCGCGCCGGACGGCGAATGGGGCGCCACCTTCATCGACTACAACGCCAAAGCCGAGCGCATGGGCTGGCTGCCATCGGCGCCCGCGTTGAAGACCAATCCGCTCGAGGTGGCGAAAGCCGCCGAACGCGAGGGCGTCGACGCCCGCGAATACGCCGTGCGCGAGATGAAGGCGAAGCGGCTCGAAATGAGCTGCATGGATCCGGACCATCCGGACAATTGGCCGCGCAACATGTTCGTCTGGCGCTCCAACCTTCTCGGTTCGTCGGGCAAGGGCCACGAATATTTCCTGAAGCACTTCCTCGGCACGTCGAACGGCGTGCTGGGCAAGGACCTCGGTGAAACCGGGCGGCGCAAGCCGGTCGAAGTGACCTGGCGCGACAAGGGCCCGGAAGGCAAACTCGACCTGCTCGTCACCATCGATTTCCGGATGTCGACGACCGCCGTCTACAGCGACATCGTGTTGCCGACGGCGACTTGGTACGAGAAGAACGACCTCAACACTTCGGACATGCATCCGTTCATCCACCCGTTGACGGCGGCAGTGGATCCGGTGTGGGAGTGCAAGTCGGACTGGGACATCTTCAAGGCGATCGCCAAGGCGTTCTCGAATGTTTGTCCTGAAGTGCTGGGCGTCGAAAAGGACGTCGTGCTGACGCCGATCCAGCACGACAGCGCTGCGGAGATGGCCCAGCCGTTCGACGTGCAGGACTGGTGGAAGGGCGAGTGCGAACTCATCCCCGGCAAGACCGGGCCGCAGATTGCGATCGTGGAGCGCGATTATCCCAACCTTTATCGCCGCTTCACTGCGCTCGGTCCGTTGATGAGCAAGGTCGGCAATGGCGGCAAGGGTTTGGCCTGGAACACCGAGCACGAAGTCGAACTGCTGAGGCAGCTGAACGGCGCGGTCGCGGACGGCCCGACCAAGGGCCTGCCGAAGATCGAGACCGAGATCGATGCGTGCGAGACGATCCTCATGCTGGCGCCCGAGACCAATGGCGAGGTTGCGGTCAAATCATGGGAGTCGCTGACCCAGCAAACCGGCCGCGAGCACGCCCACCTCGCTTTGCCGAAGGAAGATGAGAAGATCCGCTTCCGCGACGTGGTCGCGCAGCCGCGCAAGATCATCTCTTCGCCGATCTGGTCGGGGCTCGAGAGCGAGAAGGTCTGCTACAACGCAGGCTACACCAACGTGCACGAACTGATCCCGTGGCGGACTTTGACCGGACGCCAGCAACTTTATCAGGATCATCTCTGGATGCGCGCGTTCGGCGAAAGCCTGTGCCTCTACAAGCCGCCGGTCGATCTGAAGACCGTGGCGCCGCTGCATAACAGGAGGCCGAACGGCGAAACTGAAATCGTCCTCAACTGGATCACGCCGCACCAGAAGTGGGGCATCCACTCCACCTATTCCGACAATCTTCTGATGCTGACGCTGAACCGGGGCGGCCCGGTAGTCTGGGTTTCCGAAAAGGACGCCAAGCGCGCCGGCATCGAAGACAACGACTGGATCGAATGCTTCAACGCCAACGGCGCGCTCGCTGCGCGCGCCGTGGTTTCGCAGCGGGTCCGCGAAGGCATGGCGCTCATGTATCACGCACAAGAGAAGATCGTGAACACGCCCGGCTCCGAACTCACCAAGCTGCGGGGCGGCATCCATAATTCGGTGACGCGCACCGTGCTCAAGCCTACGCACATGATCGGCGGCTACGCCCAGCTGGCCTACGGCTTCAACTATTACGGCACGGTCGGGTCCAACCGCGACGAGTTCGTGATCATGAGGAAGATGAAGAAGGTCGATTGGCTCGACAAACCCCTCGCCGAAACGGAGGGCCGCTGATGAAAGTCCGCGCTCAAATCGGCATGGTGCTGAACCTCGACAAATGCATCGGGTGTCACACCTGTTCGGTGACCTGCAAGAACGTTTGGACCAACCGTGAAGGCGTCGAATACGCCTGGTTCAACAATGTCGAATCCAAGCCCGGCGTCGGCTATCCGCGCGACTGGGAAAACCAGAAGAGGTGGAACGGCGGCTGGGTGCGCACCAAGGGCGGCAAGCTCGAGCCGCGCGCCGGCGCAAAATGGCGGATCCTGGCGAAGATTTTCGCCAACCCCGATCTGCCGGAAATCGACGACTATTACGAGCCCTTCGACTTCGATTACGCGCATTTGCAGAACGCGCCGGAGATGCAGGCGTTTCCGACCGCCCGTCCGCGCTCGAAGATCAGCGGCGAGCGGATGGAGAAGATCGAATGGGGACCGAACTGGGAAGAGATTCTCGGCGGTGAATTCTCGAAGCGGTCTAAGGATGCGAATTTCGAGAAGGTGCAGAAGGAAATCTACGGCCAGTTCGAAAACACCTTCCTCATGTACCTGCCGCGTCTGTGCGAGCATTGCCTCAATCCGACCTGCGTGGCGGCTTGCCCGTCGGGCGCCATCTACAAGCGCGAGGAGGATGGCATCGTCCTGATCGACCAGGACAAGTGTCGCGGCTGGCGGATGTGCGTCTCCGCCTGCCCCTACAAGAAGATCTACTACAACTGGTCGAGCGGCAAATCGGAGAAGTGCACGTTCTGCTATCCGCGTATCGAGTCCGGCCAGCCGACCGTATGCTCGGAAACCTGTGTCGGCCGCATCCGCTATCTCGGCGTCATTCTCTACGACGCCGACCGCATTGAAGAGGCGGCGAGCGCAGACGAGAAGGATCTCTACGAGCGGCAGCTCGATGTGTTCCTCGATCCCAACGATCCCGTCGTCATCGCGCAGGCCCGCGCCGACGGCGTGCCGGATGCGTGGATCGAGGCGGCGAGACGCAGCCCGGTCTACAAGATGGCGATAGACTGGCGGGTCGCGTTCCCGCTGCACCCGGAATATCGCACGCTGCCGATGGTCTGGTACGTGCCGCCGCTGTCGCCGATCCAGTCGGCCGCGTCGCTGGGCGCGATCGAGCATGACGGCGTGATGCCGGACGTGAAGAGCCTGCGCATTCCGGTGCAGTATCTCGCCAACATGCTGACCGCAGGCGAGGAAGCCCCGGTCGTCGCCGCGCTCGAGCGGATGCTGGCGATGCGCGCCTACATGCGCGCCAAGACCATCGATGGCGTCATCGATAACGCGGTCGCGAGCCGCGTCGACCTGACGCCGGCGGCGATCGAGGAGATGTACCAGGTCATGGCGATCGCCAATTACGAGGACCGGTTCGTCATTCCGACATCGCATCGCGAAGGCGCCGAGGATGCTTACGGCCTGCGTGGAGGCTGCGGTTTCAGCTTCGGCAACCAAGCCTCGGGCGGGCGCACCGAACTCGGCCTTTTCGGCCCGGTGAAAAAGAGCGCAGCCAAGAACCCGGTGGAGATGTGAGAATGGCGAAGACGTATCGCGCGCTCGCAATACTGCTGAGCTACCCGACCGCGGACACCGCGGCGCTGATGTCTGCGGTGATGGATGTGCTCCGGAGCGAAGCCATCGTTCCGGCGCGGCTGGTCGGCCAAATCGAGCCGTTGGCCGAAGAGCTTGCTATGGGCGACCTCTATGACGTCCAGGCGCGCTACGTCGATCTGTTCGACCGCGCCCGTTCGCTGTCGCTCCAGCTCTATGAGCATGTGCATGGCGAAAGCCGCGACCGCGGCCAAGCGATGGTCGAGCTGCTGAAACTCTATTCCTCGCACGGCCTGGAACTGACGGCGAAGGAACTGCCGGACCACTTGCCGGTGTTTCTGGAATTCCTGTCGCAGCGCCCCGCCGACGAAGCTGCCGCTTTGCTCGGCCAGGCCGCGCACGTGCTCGAAGCATTGCGCGAGCGGCTCGACAAGCGCGGGTCGGTTTATGCGCGTGTCTTCGATGCGCTGGTTGCCCTGGTCGAGGCCGATCGCAATCCCGAGGCGCTCAAGGCGCTGCTGCAAGAACCTGAAGACAATCCCGACGACCTCGAAGCGCTGGATCGCGCCTGGGCGGAGGAACAAGTCACGTTCGGGCCGGACAAGGTCGACTGTCCCAAGGCAGCGCTGCTGTCGCGCATGAAGGAGACTGCAGCATGAGTGAAGTGTCGTTGAGACTTGCAGCGATAGCTGTCACCGCCATCGCTGCGATGCTGGCGGCGCCGGGCGCCTACGCGCAGACCGCCGCAAATACGGGCGATATCATTGTCGACGCCCGCCTGCGCTATGAAGGCGTGTCGCAGGACGGCCTGCAGGATGCCGACGCGCTGACCTTCCGGACGCGGCTTGGCTACGAGACTGCGCCCTGGCGCGGGTTCCGGCTCCTCGGCGAAGTTGAGGGCGTCGCGCAATTGCGGGACGACTTCAACGACACGGTCAACGGGCGCACACTCTATGCGACCGTGGCCGATCCCGAAGCGTTCGAGCTCAACAGACTGCAAGTGTCATGGTCGGGCGCCGCAGGGCGGCGCGCTGTGCTCGGCCGCCAGCGGATCATTCTGAACAACGCGCGATTCATCGGCAATGTCGGGTTCCGCCAGAATGAGCAGACCTTCGACGCTCTGCGCCTCGAAGCGCGTCCGTTCCAGCACGCGGCGTTCACCTATATCTACATGGACAATGTGCGGCGGGTTTTCGGCGACGACAGCCCGCAGGGAGAGTGGGACAGCGACTCGCATGTGCTGCAAGGCGATGTCGATCTGCCTTGGGGGAAGGCCAACATTTACGGTTTGTGGCTCGATTTCCGAAACGATGCGCCGGCGCAATCCAACCAGACCTATGGGGTGCGCTGGTCCAATGAGTGGGCTTTGGGCGAGGTGCGGCCGCGCCTGACGCTCGAGGCGGCGACGCAAAGCGAGTACGGATCAAATCCCGCCAATTTCGATCTGGGTTATCAGCACGCAGAATTGTCGGTGCGCCGCGACCGCTGGACGGCGGCTGTAGCGGGCGAGCGTCTGGAAGGAGATGGCGCACGCGGTTTCGCCACGCCGCTGGCGACGCTGCATGCCTTCCAGGGTTGGGGAGACGTCTTCCTGGCGACGCCGGCGGACGGCGTGCGCGATCTCAATGCTTCGGTTTCCTATTCGACGCGGCCCTGGCTCGCCGAACAGCCGGTCACGTTCACCGTTCGCGCGCATGATTTCGCCGACGGCGATGGCGATGTGGAGTTCGGGTCGGAAGTCGACGCGTCGGTGCGCTTCGCGCTGAGCGAGCACGTTTCCGTGGAAGCGAAAGCTGCCGCATTCGAGGGTGAGGATCCGCGTTTCGCCGACCGCACCAAATTCTGGTTCGCGGTCGAATACCGCTATTGAGGACAGACGATGAATTGGCTCGATCAAGTATTGTTCGGTTACTATCCGTATATCGCTCTGGCGGTGCTGATCATCGGCTCGGTGCTGCGGTTCGATCGCGAACAATACACTTGGCGCACCGGCTCGTCGCAATTGCTGCGGCGCAAGCAATTGGTGCTGGGCTCGATCCTCTTTCACCTCGGCATATTGGTGATCTTCGTGGGTCATTTGGTCGGCCTGTTGACGCCGATCGATTTCTGGGAGCGCATCTATGTCTCCCACGCCGCCAAGCAGATGCTGGCCATCGTGGCCGGCGGCGTCGCCGGCTCCATGTGCCTGGTCGGCGGGCTGATGCTGCTGCATCGGCGGCTATTCGATCCGCGAATCCGCGCAACATCGAGTTTTGGCGATACCGCGATCCTGACTTTGCTGCTGGCCCAGCTCTGCCTCGGATTGGCGACGATCCCGATTTCGCTCGGTCACCGCGATGGCTCCGAGATGGTGAAGTTCATGCAATGGGCGCAGGGCATTCTGACGTTCCAGCGCGGCGCAGCCGATTGGGTCGCCGACGCGCACTGGATATTCAAGACCCACCTGACGCTCGGGCTGACCATCTTCCTGGTGTTTCCGTTTACCCGCCTCGTGCACATGCTCTCGGCGCCGGTCTGGTATCTCAACCGTCGGGGCTGGCAGATCGTTCGTTCGAAGCGGCTCAGCAGCGGCGGTGCGCGATGAAGCACAATCTGATCCGGTCTGTACCGGAAGTCACCGAGGCGTCGGCGTTCTCGGGATGCGGGCACGGACCGGCGCCGGTCGCCAAGCGCGGCGCAAACGCGCCGCCGGTTTTCGTCAACGGGATCCACATCGAAGAGACGGCCATTGCAGCGGAGGCGCAGAACCACGCCGCATCGACCGGTTCGGAGGCGCGGGCGGCGGCGGCGCGCGCGCTGGCGATTCGCGAATTGCTGTTGCAGCGGGCGCGCACGCTTGCGCTCGAGCCGGCGGCTCGGCGCGATGCGCAAGGCCGTGAAGAGACATGGGAAGAGGCGCTTGTGCGCCAAGTGCTCGAGCGTGAAGTGGCTGCGCCGAAGCAGCCGACTGCGGAAGAGTGCCTGCGCGTTTATGAGTCTTCGAAGGACGCCTTCAGGACGCCTGAGCTCTATGAGAGCTCACACATTCTATGCGCGCCGGTTTCCGACGACGAGGAGGCATGGGCGGCGGCGCGCGACAAGGCGCAACAATTGCTCGCCGCTATCGTTCGTGGTGAGGACTTCGCCGAGTGTGCGCGGCAGCACTCCGATTGCCCGACAGCTGCGGAGGGTGGCAGGCTGGGTCAGCTCACGCCTGGCGATTTGGCGCCTGAACTGGAGCGCGTCATGCTCTCATTGCATGAGCATGAAGTCGCGCCTGCGCCGGTGCGCTCTCGCCACGGCTGGCATCTGCTGCGCCTGGAGCGTCGCGCGCCGTCGCGTCTGATGCCGTTCGAGGCTGTGGAAGCCGCCATTCGCGCGCGACTGCACGAGCGGCTGACGGTTGCGGCGTCCGCACGCTATGTGGCGGGGCTCGCCAATGAGGCCGAGATCGAAGGTCTGACGCTGTCATTCGGTGCGTCATGACCGGCGCGCCGCTGCAACTGGGCGACCTGTTGGGGTTCAGCCGCCGTTCCAGCCGGGAATTATCCGCATGGCTCGCCACCGCTGACGCCGCCCTGGAGGCACGGCTGGCGCAGGAGGCGGTGAGCCGTCAAGAAACCGTGGCGCAGTTCGTCCGCATCGCCGTGGCCGATTTCCTGGCTTTGGCCGACGAGGAGGCGTGGGCGAGTTTGCTTTCTGCGATCCGCGCGGCCCCCGATCCGGGTGCGGCGTGTCTCGGCAAGATGGCGGCGTTCCGCCTGCAGCGGGAGGCGCCCGCATGAGAACCGTCATTGACACCGACGCGGGCGAGCGGCCGGTCTCGCCTGCCGAACCGATCGAGTTTCTGTTGGCGGAGCACCTCAATCACCGGCGCATGTGCAATGCTCTCGAACGTCTGGCCGCCGCGGCCGACTTCGATGCGGCGCGGATTACCGGACTGCTCGACTTCATCCGCTTCGATCTCACCCTGCATGTGATCGACGAAGAGGAGGATGTGTTTCCGCTGCTTCGCCAGAGGTGTCTGCCCGAGGATCAGATCGGCGCAGCTTTGGACCGTTTGACCGCGGAGCACGCCGAAGACAAATCGCTGTCCGAACGCGCGCGCGACGTGCTGAATGCCTGCCTGATCGTGCGCAAACCGCCGTTTGCGATCGAAGGCGGCGCCGAAGCGCTGATCACCTTCGCGCGGCATGAACGGCGGCATCTCGCGCTGGAGAATGCGGTGATCATACCGCTCGCGCGCCGGCGGCTTGGTCCTGCCGATCTGGAATGGCTCGGCCAACGCTTCGTCGCCCGCCGGCGCCGCGTGGCGCCGGCGGACGAGTAACCGTTACGAACATTTCGAATAGCCGCACTCGAGACACTTGTCGCAACCCTCGGAGCGAAGCAGAGCCGGGGCGCTGCACTTTGGGCACGTGCGCGGTTTGTGCATGGGCGCCGCAGGCTCGAGCGTCGGCCCCTGCACCAGACCGCTATCGAGGTGCCGCTGAATCACGTCGCCGATGGCGGCAAGCAGAGAGGGAACGTAACGCCCGTTCATCCAGGCGCCGCCGCGGGGATCGAACACGGCCTTGAGTTCCTCGGCGACGAAGGACACATCGCCGCCGCGCCTGAACACTGCGGAGATCATCCGCGTCAACGCCAGCGTCCAGGCATAATGCTCCATGTTTTTCGAGTTGATGAAGATTTCGAACGGCCGCCTTTTGCCGGCTTCATCGATATCGTTGACCGTTACATAGAGCGCATGCTCGCTCTCGGGCCATTTGATCTTGTAGGTCGAGCCGATCAGCAGGTCCGGCCGCGGCGTGAGAGGCGGCGTGGCTCTGACCTCGGCGGATTGCTCGGCCGGCTTGTCCACGGACAAGATCGATCCCGTGACTGCGTTGGGACGATAGGTCGTGCAGCCTTTGCAGCCCAACTCGAACGCGCGGGCGTAGACGTGCGCGAACTCGTCGAAGGCGATGTCTTCGGGGCAGTTGATAGTCTTGGAAATCGAACTGTCGATGAACTCCTGCGCCGCGGCCTGCATGGCGAGGTGATCCTCCGGACGCAGCGTCTGGGCGCTGACAAAACTGTGCGCCGGGGGTTCGGCCTCGCCTTTGCTCCGCTTCCAAAGCGTCAGGGCGTAATCCTGCACCGGCTCTTCGACGACGCTGTTGTCCGGTTGGCGCACCCGCCTTTGATAACTGAAGGCGAACACCGGCTCGATGCCCGAGGACGTGTTGCCGGCGAGCAGTGAGATCGTGCCGGTCGGCGCGATGGTGGTCAGGCAGCCGTTGCGCAGACCGTTGCCGGCGAGCAGCGTGCGGGTTTCGTCATCGAGGCTTGCCGGCGTCGGCTGTTCCAGCAGCGCCGGATCGTAAGCGGGAAACACCCCTTTTTCCGCCGCGAGACGGGCCGAAGCGCGATAGGCCGCCGAACGGATGGTGCTCAGCCATTGCCGTGTGAGCGCAAGGCCGTCTTCGCCGCCGTAGCGTGCGTTGCAGAAGATGAGCGCATCCGCCAGGCCGGTCACGCCGAGGCCGATGCGGCGCTTGTTTTTTGCTTCTCGCTCCTGCTCCGGTAGCGGATAGCGTGAGACGTCGATGACGTTATCGAGGAAGCGAACGGCCGTCGCGGTCAGGTCGGCGAGTTTGTCTGAGGAGATGCCGGCGCCTGCTTCGAACGGATGATCGACGAGGCGCGAGAGATTGATCGAACCCAGCAGACAGGCGCCGTAGGGCGGCAGCGGCTGCTCGCCGCACGGATTGGTCGCAGACACGGTCTCGCAATAGGCCAGGTTGTTTGCGGCATTGACGCGGTCGATGAAGATCACGCCTGGCTCGGCGACGTCATAGGTAGCGCGCATCAGCCGCGCCCACAGATCGCGCGCCCGGACCACTCGGTAGACATGACCATCGAACGTGAGCGGCCAATCCTGATCGGCCGCGAGCGCGCTCATGAAAGCGTCGGTGACGAGCACCGAAATGTTGAAATTGCGCAGCCGCGCCGCGTCGCGCTTGGAGTCGATGAAGTCTTCGATGTCGGGGTGGTCGATCCTCAGGCAGGCCATCATCGCGCCACGCCGCTGGCCGGCCGACATCACCGTACGGCACATCGCGTCCCAGGCGTCCATGAACGAGAGCGGCCCCGAAGCCTTGGCCCCGACGCCGCGAACCGGCGCGCCGGCGGGCCGGATGGTGGAAAAATCCATGCCGACGCCGCCGCCTTGCTGCATCGTCAGCGCGGCTTCGCGCAGGTGTTCGAAGATGCCGTTGAGATTGTCCGGTATCGTGCCCATCACGAAGCAATTGAAGAGGGTGACGGCGCGGCCGGTGCCGGCGCCGGCCATGATGCGGCCGGCTGGGAGAAACTTGAAATCGGCGAGCGCGGACTCGAATTGGTCGCGCCAGTACCGGCGCGCGCGCGGCGCTTCGGCTTCGGCCACTGCCGCAGCAATGCGCGACCAAGTCGCCTGCATGTCAGCGTCGCCTTCGCTTCCCCCGCTCTGGAAGCGGTATTTCGCGTTCCAGATTTCAGCCGAGATCGTCGCGTCGAAGGCCATCAGTGCGTCTCCAGGTGCTCTTTCTAATGTCTGCGCCACTGTGCGCGAGTCTTGGGTAATGAGTAGGTAAATGCGCTTGGCCAGCGACAACTCGGCGCAGATCTTTGCCCGCATCAAGTCACCGGTTGATCAAGATCAAACTCGGGCTGGCTCTGTCGCGTAAGATATAGTGATCGCGCCGGATCGATGCATGGACGGTTTGATGACGGAAGCAGCGCTCGCTAATCGCATGCAGGAGGCAGAAGCGCTGATCGCCCACATCTTGCGCCGGTATCACGCCGTCCACCGGCTGGATCTGCTTACGCTTCTGAGGCTCGCCCGCAGGGTCGAGCAGGAACACGCCGGACATCCCGCTTGCCCCCGCGGTCTTGCGAATTTTCTCGAGAATTTGCGCAGCGAGCTCGAACAGCACATGGACAAGGAGGAGACGGTGCTGTTTCCGACCCTGCTCGCCGGGGCTGCGGGGTGCGCGCCGTTTGCCCTTCGCCGCATGCGGGCCGAGCACGACGATCATCATGTGCAGTTGCGCGAGCTATGTGTGATCGCCGGCGATTTCGTCTGTCCGCCCGATGCCGATGAGGTCTGGCGATCGCTCTGTGCGGGATGCGCCAAGCTGCACGACGATTTGACGGAACACATTCGTATCGAGAATGACGAACTGTTTCCCCTGTTTGAATGAGGCGCCAAGCGCGCAGGCGGGCCTCCTCTTGGCGGCCGGCCTTCTTGATTTGGAGCAAGCGCGTGGCGCCAACAGTCGGCTAGGTCGTTCTCCAGCTCCATGAAAACCATCATCGAACCGTTCAGGATCAAATCGGTCGAGCCGCTGCGGATGACCTCCGCCGCCGAGCGCGCCGAGATCGTGGCGCGCGCGCACTACAATCTATTCGCCATCCGCGCCGAGGACGTGCTGATCGATCTGCTGACCGATTCAGGCACCTCAGCCATGAGCGCCGAGCAATGGGCGGCGCTCATGCGCGGCGATGAATCCTATGCGGGTTCAGCTTCGTTCGAGCGGTTCGAAGCGGCGGTAAAGCGGCTGATGCCGTTCCGGCATGTGATCCCGGCCCATCAGGGCCGCGCGGCCGAGGCCATTCTGTTCTCGATGCTCGCAGCGCCCGGCCTGATCATTCCATCGAACACCCATTTCGACACCACGCGCAGCAATATCGAGGCGGCCGGGGCCGAGGCGCTGGATCTGCCTTGTCCGGCGGCGGCGGACACGTTTTCGTCCGCGCCATTCAAGGGCGACATCGATCTCGACCGGCTCGAAGCGTTGCTGCGCAAGGACACTGCGCGAATTCCTTGCGTGATGATGACCGTCACCAACAACGCCGCCGGAGGCCATCCCGTCAGCCTGGCCAACATCGAGGCGGCGGCGAAGCTCGCCCGGGCGTTCGGCAAGCTGTTCATCATCGACGGCTGCCGGTTCGCCGAGAACGCTTGGCTGATCAAGACCCGCGAGCGCGGCCAGTCGCACCGGCCGGTCCCGGACATCGTGCGAGATATGTTTTCGTGCGCAGACGGCATGACCATGTCGGCGAAGAAGGATGCGTTCGCCAATATCGGCGGGTGGCTGGCCCTCAACGACGACGACCTCGCGCGCGAGGCGCGCACCAGGCTGATCTTGACCGAGGGGTTTCCCAGTTACGGCGGCTTGGCCGGCCGCGATCTCGACGCCATCGCCCAAGGCCTCGCCGAGATCGTCGATGAAGATTATTTGCGGTACCGCATGCGGGTGAACGAATATGTGGTCGAGCGGCTTTGCGGTTTCGGCGTTCCGGTGGTGCAGCCGGCAGGCGGGCATGCAGTGTTTCTCGACGCGAAGCAGATGCTGCCGCATATCGCGCCGCTCGAATTTCCAGGCCAGGCGCTGGCCGTTGCGCTTTACCACGAGGCCGGCGTCCGCGGCTGCGAAATCGGCAGCGTCATGTTTGGGCGTCAGCAAGACGGCAGCGAGGCGCCGGCAAGCAAAGAGTTCGTGCGTCTGGCGATGCCGCGGCGTGTCTATACCCAAAGTCACGCCGATTATGTGATCGAAGCCATATGCGCGGTATTCGAGCGACGACGGGCGCTGCGCGGTCTCCGCATCGTTTGGGAGCCGCGCGCGTTGCGGCATTTCACCGCCAAATTCGAACCTCTCGCGTGATGCAGCCGCGATGAGACCAGCTGAGTACGCAAATTACAGAAGGAAGGATGCGCCGTGACCGCGAGCTATGCCAGTTTGATCAAGGACACCGATGCGTGCGCGAGCGAGTTGAGAAATCTCATACCTGAAGCCTTTACCGCGTTTGGCGCGCTTTCGCGCGCGGCGCAAGCTGAGGGCGTGCTCGACGGTAGGACCAAGGAATTGCTGGCGCTCGCCATCTCGGTAGCCATCCGCTGTGACGCCTGCATCGCCTATCACGCCCGCGGCGCGCTGCGCGCCGGGGCTTCGCGCCAAGAGGTCGCCGAGGCGCTGGGGGTCGCGATCCAGATGGGTGGCGGCCCAAGCGTCAATTACGGCTCGCACGCATTGCGCGCTTACGACGAGTTTGAGAAGGTCGCCAAGCTCAACGCGGCTGCGCCGGCTTAGACGAGGCGCAGCGGACTGCGTGGGCTCGCCAATCCAGTAGGGATCGAATGAGTCTGCCGCGCTGCTCCTGGCCTGGAAACGATCCGCTTTACATCGCCTACCACGACCAGGAATGGGGCGTGCCGGTCCGCGACGACCGCAAACTGTTCGAGATGCTTCAGCTCGAGGGCGCGCAGGCGGGGCTCTCCTGGATCACCATCCTGCGCAAGCGCGAGCATTATCGGCGCGCGTTCGACGGCTTCGATCCGGCCAAGGTCGCGCGCTACACGCCGGCGAAGCTGGAAAAGCTGATGAGAGACGAAGGCATCGTCCGCAACCGGCTGAAGATCGAAGGCGTAGTGGCGTCGGCCAAAGCCTATCTGGCGCTGCGCGAAGAGGGGCTGACGCTGTCAGCGTTGCTGTGGGACTTCGTCGGCGGCGCGCCGATCGTCAATCATTTGAAGCCCGGCGCACCGGTCCCGGCGGAAACCGAAGTCTCACGCGCACTCTCCAAAGCGTTGAAGCAGCGCGGCTTCAAGTTCGTCGGGCCGACGATCGTCTACGCCTTCATGCAGGCGGTCGGCATGGTGAACGATCACCTCGTCACCTGTTACCGGCACCCCAACTACAAGCGGCGCACGAAGCGCTGAGACTCCCCGGCAAGGCGGTCGGGCTCGATGTCATCGGTGGCGAAAGCGAAACAAGCGCCTGGCTCAGCCTTGCTGCCTTTGTTGCTCGGCGATCAGGGCGTCGTCGATCTCGCGGGCGCGCACGGCGGCGGGCCGGTTGTGGAGGCGGGCCATGTAGGGTTCGAACGCGGCGCGCTTCTCCAGTGTGCCGAATTGCGTCCCCCACATGATATGCGAGCCGAAATAGACATCCGCTGCGGTGAAGCGATCGCCCGCAATGTAGGGCGCATCATTCAACGCGTGCTCGAGCGCGTCGAGCACATACGCCATCGAACCGAACCCCAACATGCGCTCTTTGTCCGCAGGCGCCGTCCAGCCCATGGCCTTGGCGTTGGCCGCGGCTTCAACCGGGCCGGCGGCGAAGAACATCCAGCGATAGTAGCGCGCGCGCTCCTTGTTGTTGGCGGGCCCCAGTCCTGCCTGCGGAAACACATCGGCGAGGTAGGCGCAAATCGCAGCGGTCTCGGTCACGACGGCGTCGCCGTGCTTGATGGCGGGCACTTTGCCCATCGGATTGATGCGCAGATAATCCGGCGCCTTCATCGTCGTGCCGTAGCCGAGCACGACTGTCTCATAGGGCTGGCCCACTTCCTCGAGCATCCAGCGCGCAATGCGGCCGCGCGACATCGGATTGGTGTAAAAGGTGAGCGTATCGGCCATGGACGTTTCTCCCTCTGCTTTGGCATAAGCGCTCGATGGTCAAGAGCAAGCAGATAACGATCTACGGCATCAAGAACTGCGACACGATGAAGAAGGCGCGCGCCTGGCTGGATCAGCACGGCGTCGCGTATGCCTTCCACGATTACAAGGCGGAGGGAATCGACAGGGCCTCACTGGAGCGCTGGTCGAAGGAGGTGGGATGGGAAACCCTGCTCAACCGCGCCGGGACGACGTTTCGCGCCTTGCCCGAGAAAGACAAGGAAGGCCTCTCCGCGAAACCGGCGATCGCGCTGATGCTGGCGCAGCCGAGCATGATCAAGCGGCCGGTGCTTGATGTCGGCGGGAAGCTAATCGTGGGGTTTAAGCCGGAGGTTTATGCCAACTTGTTCAAATAGGCGTGGCGTCGCCCTTCGACAGGCTCAGGGTGACGCCAAGTCTGACATCCACGCGCCGGCGTCATCCAGGATTTCCGCCAACACTTCGGCGTCCTTGCGACCGCTCTTTGCCGGTACGTGGAAACTATGGTCGGCGTGTTCGTAGAGTTTCAGCGTGGCGCGCTTGCCGAGTGATTTCACCACCGGTTTCAGCAGATCGAGCGTCGCCAGCGCATCGTTGGTCCCTTGCAGGAAGAGCATCGGCGCGGCGACATCGCTTAAGTGCTTGGCGCGATCGTCGCCCGGTTTGCCGGCGGGATGCAGCGGAAAGCCGAAAAATACAAGGCCGCGCACGTTCGGCAGCGGATCGAGCGCCTGCGCCTGTGAAGTCATGCGTCCGCCGAAGGATTTGCCGCCGGCAAAAAGCGAAAGTGTGGGCGCGCGCCGCGCCGCTTCGGCGACAGCGGCGCGTACGGCTTGGTGCGCGAGCGCCGGTGCGTCCGGGCGTTTCGAGCCGCGCTCCATATAGAGAAAGTTGAAGCGCAATGTGGCGATGCCGCGGTCGCCGAGTCCATTGGCGATCACGGCCATGGCTTTGTGGGTCATGCCGGCGCCGGCGCCGTGCGCGAAGACGTAAGCCGCCTTCGCAGCCGCCGGCTCGAGCCAAAGGCCTGAGGTGGCGGCGTCGCCGTCGAGTTCGATGGTGATCTCTTTCGGCTTCAATGTTTCGTGGTCCGTTCGTCCGGCGACGTCACCGCTTCTACATGGATGGGATCGGCAGGACTTCCATGATCTCGACCGAGTCGCCGGGAAAGATCGTGAAATGCGGGTGGCCCTCGAACATCCTCGCTGCAGCCTCGTGCGACTCCGCCTGCACGAGCACCCAGCCGGTGATCGCATTCTTGATGTCGGTGACGCCGTTCAGGCCCGTGCGCTTGGTTTTGCCCAGCGGGCCGCCGGTTTGGACGATTGCGCTCTTGTGCTTCTCGCCCCACGCCATCCACGCCTCCATGCCTTGCTTGATGCGGGTGTCGCGATGGCCTTTGCTGAGCTGATCCCAGCCGGAGCGTTCCTGCGCGGATGTGGTTCCGGTGTAGATGGCGAGAAATTGCTTCATCTCAGGCGCTCCGCATCAGATATTCATCAAGTTTCTGCAACAGCTCGGTCCAGCCGGCCTCTCGCATCTTTATGCCGTCGGCGCCGTCGAAATGAGCGCCGTACTCGGTGAAGATGAGGCGCGTGCCCTTGCCGGCTGCCTGAAGTTCGACACTCGCAAGCGAAACCGAGAAGCGTACGCCCCCGCGATCCATCGAATAGGTGAAGATGATGCGCTCGTTCGGGATGATCTCGTTGAAGACGGTTTCATTGCCGAACGTGGTTTCCGGCGGGAATGGATTGGCGCCGCCCACGACGCGAAAGCGGCTGCTCTCCCGGCCGCCTTCGCGGAAGTCGAGTTCAAAGGAGCGGATGTCCCAACCTTCGCCTTCCGCGAACCAAGCGCGCTTGGCGGCGGCATCGCTCCACGCTGCGAATATGCGCTCGGGCGAAGCGGCGTAGCGGCGCTCGATAATGAAGGAGCCGTGGGTTGTCGTGGTCATGAGACTACCTTTCGTCGTTCCGGACGCGCACAGCGCGATCCGGAATCTAGGCGATCGTAGAGCTGTGCGTCTGCCTCCGGGTTCCGGGTTCTCCGCCAGTATCGCGGCCGAAGCAGCAGCGCCTTAGCGGCGTTTGAGCCGCGATGCAGGCAGCCCCGGAATGACGAAGACGGGGCTGTTTCCGCTTAATCACGGAACGTTCCGCAGGAAGGTTTCGAGCTTATCGAGCAGCTCTCTTGTGCCGCGCTCGCGTTCGCCGGCATCGTCATAGCCGTCGAGGAAAATGCCTTGCTCGGTGAGGATGAATTTCGTGCCGGCGCCGTCCGGCCTGAATTCCATGCTGGCGAGAGAGACGGAGATGCGCCGCTGGTCCATCAGCATTTCGTAGGACGAGACGATGCGTTCGTAGTCGACGATGTCCCAGTACTCGGCGTTGTAGGCGTGCACGGCGCCGCCGGGCGGGCCGCCGCTGACGCTCTCCTTGCCGCCGACGCGGAAGTCGAACGCGTTGTTGGATTTGTCCCAATCCTCCGGACCGCCGAACCATTTGGCTTTGCGTTGAGGATCGGCAAACGCTGCGAACACTTTCTCGGGCGGATGCGCGTAGTCGCGTTCGATCACGAAGGTTGCGTGGGTGGTGCTGCGCTTGGTCATTGCGAGAATTCCTTGGCCATTGTGTCTAAGCTCCCGGGTACATGTGGAAGAGCGGTTCGCTCTCTTTCACCGCGCGGGCAAAGGATGGTCGCTGCTTTAGGCGTTCGAGGTACGCTGCGATGCGCGGGAAGGCGCCTTCGAGCGCCACGTTGCGCACGCCGTACCAAAGGGCTGGCGCTGCGGAGCAATCGGCCAACGTGAAGCTGTCGCGGACAATGAATGCGCGATCGCCGAGCTGCGCTTCGATGACAGTGTAGATGCCGCCGACGACGCGCTTGGCTTCTTCGACGCCGTAGGGATCGCGCTGCCCCTCCGGTCGAATGTTGTCGACCACCACTTTCGACATCGTCGTATTCAGATGATCGAACACGCGATCCCAGCGGCGGACTTCGAGCGCGGCGTCGGTGTCCTTCGGGATAAAGCGGGTGCGGCCGGGATAGTAGGCATCGAGATATTCGATGATCACCGACGTCTCCGTTGTCATCGTCTTGCGGCCGCTATCCAACAGGATCGGAAACTTGCCCATAGGCCATTTGGCGATGAAGTCGGCATAGGTGGTCTGATCGACCGTGATGAAGTCGAACGCCGTGTCGTTCTCGTAGAGGGCGGTGAGGACCTTCCAGGTGTAGGAAGAGATCGGGTGTCCATAGATTGTGAGCATCAGTCGTCTTTCGTTTCGTCGAGAAATTGACCGAGACGGTCCAAGCGGCGCTCCCAAAGCGCGCGGCGCTCGGCGATCCACTGTTCGGCCTGGGTGAGAACCTTCGGCTCGATCCGGCAGGTGCGGGTGCGGCCGATCTTTTCAGAGACGACGATCCCGCTGGCCTCCAGCACGGCCAGATGCTGCATGACGCCAGGCAGCGACATCGCCAGCGGCTTGGCCAGTTCGCTGACGGAGGCGGGGCCTTGGGCCAAGTGCTTGACCATCGCGCGACGGCTGGGGTCGGCAAGTGCTTGAAAAGCCAAATCCAATTGAGCTTCGGCTCTGAACATGACACTTAAGTAGACGCTTAAGTATAGTTTGACAAGCCCGCCGCATCCAATTCGGCCGGCGGCGGCTGCATAATTGTGATGAGGAGGCGCGGATGGACGAGTGGACGGTGATCTTCGTGGTCTTTGGAGCTGTCACGCTCGGGATGATCGGCGCCGGCTGGGCGCAGTTATTGGAACACCATCGCCGAAAGCAGGCGCTGGAGGTCATCAAGAGCGCCATCGAAGCGGGCAAGGAACCCCCGCGCGAACTCTACGCGCTGATCAGCAAGGCCGACGCGAAAGCGCCGTGGGGCGAGGTCGTCGTGTTCACGGCGCTGAGCTTCGGTTTCTGGATTGCTTTTGCGCAGGCCGAGGGCGGCGAACGCACGGCGTTTCTCGTCGTGGCAGCGACGATGACGATCACTGCGCTGGGTTGCCTTGGCCTCGCTTTGTTGCGGCCCGGCCGCTCCGGCAAAGACGATGAGTCCGCATGACGAGGCGCGTCTCATCGCCGCGGCGCGCAAGGGAGACAGCCGTGCGTTCGCAGCTTTGGTCGACGCGCATCAGCAAGCGGTACGCGGGTTTTTGCGCCGTTTCGCCGGACACTGGGCCGACGCCGACGATCTTGCCCAGGAGGCTTTCGTGACCGCATGGCGCAAGCTTGAGCGCTTCGAAGGCCGCTCGAGTTTTCGCTCCTGGGTGAGCGGCATCGGCTTCCGCATCGCGCGCGACGCCAAGCGTGCGCATGGGCGATCGCAAGTCCGCGACACCGACTGGTTGAACGAAGCCGGCCCCGCAGAAGGGGGAGCGCCACTCGAGGATCGCATTGCGGTCGGGCGTGCAATGGCGGACCTGCCTGACGATCAGCGCGCCGCCGTCGCGCTATGCCTCGGGGAAGGCTTTTCGCATGGCGAAGCAGCTGCGATCTTGAAACTGCCGCTCGGCACGGTGAAATCGCACGTGACACGCGGGCGCGAACGGCTGCTGCGCGCGCTGGAGACCGAAGATGGACGCTGAGGCCCGTTTGGCTGCCGCACTGGCAAGCAGCGCCGTTCCGGCGCGCGATCCGGCGTTCACCCTGAGCATAATTCAAGCGGCCGAAGCCGAGCGGTTCCGGTCGCGGGCGGCGCTTTCGATGCTCCGCGGCGCCGGTCTCGCCGCGGTCGTGGCGTTGCTGGCTATCGTTCTGGCCGGCTGGACCAGCCTCAACTGGGCAGGGGTCGAGAACGGTATTCTTGGAGTGGCCGGCATTTTCGCCCTGGTGGCGATGGCCCGGCTCATGACACAACGGTTAGCCGCTGCCGTCGCCCGCTGAGCGCCTGCATCCAAGGGCCAGTTTCCGCGCATCTAGGTAGCAAATAGGGCGCTAGACCCTGGGCTATGGAGATACCTAATGGATGCGGAGATCTTTGTTCCGTTTCTCTTTTTCGGATTTTTGGCGGCCATTATCCTGGTCCCGATCTATCTGCGGGAGCGGACCCGCCAGTCAGCGCATCACCTGATCGCGCAGGCGCTTGAGAAGGGCCAGTCCCTTGATCCCGCCCTCATGAAGACCCTTACCGAGGGCCAAAAGAAGCCTCAGGACAAGGCCCGTTCGAGCCTTGGCAGCGGCGTGGTGCTGCTGGCCCTGGCGGGCGGGTTCGCGGCGGCGGGCTATTTCGTCGGCGGCTACGCGGAAGAGGCCTTTAACGGTATGATGGTGCCGGCTGTGATTTTGGGCGCCCTCGGCGTCGCCTTTATCCTGCTCGCGCTGGTCGATTATGCGACAAAGAAGAAGGAAGACTGAGTGACAATCCGTGGCGTCTCGGGGGTTCGCAAATCTGGCTCAGGCCACAGAAGCTGCGCTGATTATCGCAGCCCAGGCCAAAGACCAGGCAGCCTTCGGGGAGCTGGTGAAGCGCCGCCAAGGCTGGGCCAGAGCCCTGCTGCGGCGCATGTGCCAAAGTCACGCGGAGGCTGATGATCTGGCTCAAGAGGCGTTCATCAAGGCCTGGGATAGATTGAGAGACTTGGAAACCCCGGCGGCTTTTCCGGGTTGGTTTAGGAGGATAGCGGTCACCACGTTCCTGATGGCGAAGCGACGTCAGAAGGCCGTGTTCGAGGAGATCGACGATGCATCCCCGATCGCATCGGAAGACTCCACCCCGGAAGCCGCAGCCGGAGCGAAGCTCGATCTGGAAAGAGCGCTTGCCAGATTGTCGGATGCTGAGAGACTTTGTGTGACGCTGAACCACGGAGAAGGGTTAAGCCACTCGGAGATAGTAGAAATCACGGGACTTCCCCTCGGCACCGTGAAATCACATGTTCTAAGAGGGACAGAGAAACTTAGAAGGCTATTGGACCCTGACTCATGAGTGACTTCGACGCCCTGTTGAAGCGTTCATTCGCTGAAGCCCACGAACCTCAAGACGATGGATTTGTGGTGAACGTCACCCACCGGGTGGCGGCGCGCGAGGCGGATCTGCGGGTTCGCGGCTACTTGCAAGTGGGCGCAGTTTTGGTTGGCGCCGCGGCGGCCTCTTGGGGGCTCTACAGTTTTGCCGGCGCGTTTGGGCAAGAATTCTTGGCGTCCGCCGGGCTCGAAGTGGCGCGTGCGCACAGTGCGCTGAGCAGCGCCCCGACCGTCGATGCCGGCGCGGCCACGCAAAGCTTCATCCAGTCGCTCGGCGCAGGTTTGACGCAGATTCTGCTGGTCATGGGCGCTTTGGCCGGCGGCGCCGTCGCCTATCGGGCGACGCAGAACTGATCGGGCCTCCCGCCAGCAGCAGAGCTGGCCGGAACCGCCTGCATCTTCTGACGCGAATATTTCCGCGATGGGACGCCTGACACCTGCCGCCTGAGTCCGCTGGCGCTGCAGTGCAGCAAAGGCTAAGACGCTGGAACTGCGAGGCCTCCCCATGTCGCGACATGCCGAAGCTCCCGTCCGCCGCGTCACCGCGCCGGACATCCGCGCGCGTAAGGGCCGCGATCCGATCGTATGTCTCACCGCCTACACTGCGCCGGTCGCGGCGATCCTCGACCAGCACTGCGACGTGCTGCTGGTGGGCGACAGCGTCGGCATGGTCGTGCATGGCATGCCGAACACGGTCGGCGTAACGCTCGAAATGATGATCATGCATGGCCAGGCGGTGATGCGGGCGTCACAGCGCGCGCTGGTGGTCATCGACATGCCGTTCGGGTCCTACGAGGCGAGCGCCGAGCAGGCGTTCGCCAATGCGACGCGCTTGCTGAAGGAGACCGGCGCGCAGGCGGTGAAGGTCGAGGCCGGCACCTATGTCGGCGACACGATCGCCTATTTGGTGCAGCGCGGCATACCGGTGATGGGCCACGTCGGCCTGCGTCCGCAGGCGGTGAACGTGGACGGAAAATTCCGCGCCAAGGGCCGCACCAAAGAGGAGCGCGCCCAGGTATTGGCCGAAGCCCGGGCCGCCGACGCCGCCGGCGCCTTCGCTATTGTGGTCGAGGGTGTGGATGAAGCGCTCGCCCCCGAAATAACCGCGGCAGTCAAAGCGCCCACCATCGGCATCGGGGCCTCGGCGCAGTGTGATGGCCAGATTCTGGTCACTGACGACATGCTGGGCCTGTTCGACTGGACCCCGAAATTCGTCCGCCGCTACGCCAACTTGAAGGCCGAGATCGACAAGGCGGCTGCGTCCTACGCCGCAGATGTCCGGGCTCGCCGTTTTCCTGCCGCAGCCGAGACCTATGCCCTGAAGCGGCGGACTTGAAAGCTCGCCTCAGCTCGACGGCCTGGGTCACATTTCAAGTCCAGGCCATCGGGGCGGCGGAAAGGCGCGGCGTCCGCGCGTTGCCGGGGGCGGCGAGCGCGGCTAGCTTGCCGCCGATTTTGGGGGACCAGGCTGGCGCTCGCCGAGCCTTTTGGGTCAGGAACGGCGCGTGACCGATCAAAGCGACAGTTTCGTTCAGGAAGTCGACGAAAGCCTGCGGCAGGACCGCATGCTGCAAATCGCCAAGCGCTATGGGCCGTGGCTCATTGGCGTCTTCCTCGTTTTCATCCTCGCGCTCGGCGGCTGGCAAGGCTGGAAGGCCTATCAGACGAACGTTGCGCGCGAACACGCGCAAGCCTTCGCAGCTGCGCAGGAGACGGCGCGCGCCGCCCTGGCCCAGGGCGGCGATCTCGGCCCGGCGAAAGCGGAATTCGAGCGGCTCGCTGGCGAGGGCCCGCGCGCTTATCGCGCCATGTCGCGCATGGAGTTGGCCGGCCTGCTTGCGCAGGAAGGCGATCTCGAGGCTGCTCTGGCGGCCTTCGATGCCGCCGCAGAAGCTGCGCCGGATCAAATCATGCGAGAGAGCGCGCAAATCCGCGCTGCCTATATCGCCGCTGAGACTCAGGATTTTGCCGCCTTGCGGGCGCGGCTGCAGCCGCTGATCGACTCCGACACCGGCACTTCCTATCTCGCGCGCGAACTGCTCGCGATCGAAGCGTGGGAGGCCGGCGATCTCGATCTCGCGCGCAGCACGCTGCAGGAACTCACACTTGCATTCGATGCGCCGGACTCGGTTCGTCAGCGCACGCAAATTGCGCTGGGCGTCATCGGCCCCGGTGAAGAAACCCCCGCGGACGGCGCTGCCAATGCGCCTGCGCCCTCCGAAGGAGAAACCAAATGAAGCCTTTGCGTCCGATCGCCCTCATTGCGGCCGCCGCCGCCTTGTCGGCGTGCTCGACCGTGAGCCGCATCGGCGACGTGCTGAACCCGTTCGACGGCGGCGATGCGCCCACGCAGACGGCCCCGGAAGACGGCCGCCAGTCGATCCTTGCGTTCGAACAGCAGCTGGCGCCCGATCCGACGCTTGCATCGCGCACCATCGCCGTGCCGCCCAGCGTGCTGGTGACGGAATGGAGCCAACCGGGCGGCACCGCCGACAACTCGCCCCCCCACGCCAACGGATCAGTGACGCTCGAGCGCGCCTGGCGCACGAGCCTCGGCGAAGGTTCTGGGGAGCGCGTCGCTGTTGCGGCGCCTCCCGTAATTGCCGACGGGCGCCTGTTCTTTCTCGACGCCGCCCATCGCCTCCATGCGCTCAGCGCAAGCGATGGCCGCCGGATTTGGAGCGAACGTCTGCGCCCAAACGAGAGCCGCGATCGAGTCGCGCGCGGCGGCGGCGTCGCTACCGGCGGGGGCCGGGTCTATGTGACCACGGGCTTCGGCTTCATCGCCGCCTTCGACGCTGAATCGGGCAACGAGATTTGGCGCGCCGAAGCCAACGCGCCTTTCCAGTCGGCGCCGACCTTCGCCAGCGGACGCGTTTATGCCGTCACCAACGACAGCGAACTGCTCGCACTCGATGCTGCGACCGGCGACGTGGCATGGACGTTCCAAGCCATTGCCGAACCGGCGCGCATCCTGTCGGCGCCGAGCGTCGCGGTGGACGGCGAGACGATCGTGGCGCCGTTTGCTTCAGGTGAATTGGTGGCGCTGCTCGCCGCCAACGGACGGCGGCTGTGGGCGGATTCGCTTTCGCGTACCGGCCGGCTGACATCGCTCTCGGCGATCAACGACATTGCCGGACGGCCCGTCGTGGACGGCGGCGCAGTTTATGCGGCGAGTCATTCCGGCGTGCTGGCGGCGATCGATCTGCGCAGCGGCCAGCGTATGTGGGCGCGCTCGTTCGCTTCGACGCAGACGCCGTGGGTCGCAGGCGAAGTGCTGTATGCCGTAAACGTCGACGGCGAACTCGCCGCCTTCGAGCGCCGCACCGGCAACGTGTTCTGGGTTTCGCAGTTGCGCCGCTACCGCGACGAGAATGACCGTCGCGGCCGCGTTGCGTGGACCGGCCCGGTGATGATCGGCGGACGCCTGGTGCTGGCCAATTCCGAAGGCGAGGTCGTATCGGTGTCGCCGGCTAACGGACAGGTGCTGGCCACCGCCGACGTCGGCCAGGCGGTCTATATTCCGCCGATCGCCGCCAACGACCAGATTTACGTCGTCACCGACGAAGCGCGCCTCGTCGTCCTGCGTTGAGCCGTGTCAGGGATCGGGTATCAGGGGTCGGCGGAGAGGCAGGGGCCAGGTTCTGACCCTGACGCCTGACATTCTGACATGCTGAAACTCGCGATCGTCGGGCGGCCAAATGTCGGCAAGTCCACGCTGTTCAACCGCCTCGCCGGCAAGAAACTCGCGATCGTCGATGATACGCCCGGCGTCACGCGCGACCGGCGCGAGGCTAAGGGCAGGCTGGGCGATCTCGATTTCACGCTGATCGACACCGCAGGCTTCGAAGATGCAACCGACGCGTCGCTGGAAGCGCGCATGCGGGCGCAGACCGAGATCGCCATTCGCGACGCCGATGTCATTCTGCTGTTGATAGATGCACGCGCCGGCGTGCTGCCGCTGGACCAATCGTTCGCCGCCTTGCTGCGGCGCGCCGACAAGCCGGTAGTGCTGGCTGCAAACAAGGCCGAAGGCCGCGCCGGCGATGTCGGCATCAGCGAAGCTTATGCGCTGGGCCTGGGTGAACCGATCGCGCTCTCGGCGGAACACGGCGAGGGCATGGCCGAACTCTACGCCGCTATTGTGCAGCATTTCCCATCCTCCCATGCCGAGACGGGGCCGGGGCGGGAAGGGCGCCCCATCAATATCGCCGTCATCGGCCGGCCCAATGCAGGCAAGTCGACGCTGGTGAACGCGCTCATCGGGGAAGATCGCCTGTTGGTCGGCCCGGAGGCCGGCATCACGCGTGATTCGATTGCGATCGATTGGGAGTGGCGAGGAAAGCGCTACCGGCTGGTCGACACCGCCGGCATGCGCAAGAAGGCGAAGGTGCAGGCGAAACTCGAACGCCTGTCGGTCGGCGACTCGCTGCATGCACTGAAGTTCGCCGACGTTTGCGTGCTGGTCATGGACGCCAACGAAGCGTTCGAGAGACAGGATCTTTCGATCGCCGATCTCATCGTGCGCGAGGGCCGGGCGCTGGTGTTTTGCCTGGCCAAGTGGGACACGATCGCAGACTCGCGCGCCCACTTCGAAGAAATGAAGCTCGTGGCCAAAGAAAGCTTGCCGCAGGCCCGCGGCGCGCCGCTGGTGACGGTGGCGGCGCAGTCAGGCGTGGGCCTCGATCGGCTGATGAAGGCGGTCGACGAGGCCCACGAGGATTGGACTGCGCGCGTCAAGACAAAGGATTTGAACGAATGGCTTTACGCCACCATCGCGCGTCATCCGCCCCCGGCCGTGCGCGGCAAGCGCATCAAGCCGCGCTATCTCACCCAGATCAAGGCGCGGCCGCCGACCTTCGTCCTGATCGCCTCGCGCGCTGACGAGATGCCGGAGAGCTACAAACGCTATCTGGTGAACGGCCTGCGTGACGCCTTCGGTCTGCATGCTTCGCCTATTCGCTTGATTGTGAAGGCGGGCAAGAACCCGTTCGTCGAAAACGAGTAGCGGGACCTTGCGTTCGACCTTCACTAGGCGCGGAGGGATGCGATGCGATTGCTGTGGGGAATCCTGCTGGGCGGGCTGATCGCCGGCGCGCTCGACATCATCTATGCGTTCGTCGTCTACGGGCCGCTGAGTTACGGCGTCACGCCCCAGCAAGTGCTGCAGTCGGTCGCCGCCGGCTGGGTCGGCCGCGAGGCGTCGCGCGCCGGGGGCTGGGACACAGCCGCGCTGGGTTTAGGCTCGCACTTCCTGATCGCGACGTTGATGGCTGCTGTCTACACGCTCGCGTCGCAGAGCTTTCGGGCGCTGGCCGGCAAATGGATTTTGTGGGGCTTCATTTACGGGCTGATGCTCTACGTCGCGATGAATTATGTCGTCGTCCCGCTCTCGGCTGCCGGGGGCAACGGACAGTTCGCATCGAGTTTCGGCGAGGCCGCAATGCGCCTGCAGGAAGCCTTCAACGGCTTTCGCCCGCGTTACGATTCGAACTATCCGTGGATGATTCCCGCAACCATCTTCACGCACACTGTCTTGGTTGGCCTACCGATCGCGTGGGCCGCGCATCGCACCGCGCCTCAGAGCGCTTGAGCCGCCGCCCAGGCGCTCGACCACGCCCATTGGAAATTGTAGCCGCCAAGCCAGCCGGTGACATCGACCGCCTCGCCGATGAAGTACAGGCCGGGCACGTGACGGCACTCCATCGTCTGTTGTGAAAGTGCGTCAGTATCGATCCCTCCGGCCGTTACTTCCGCCTTGGCGTAACCTTCCGTGCCGGTTGGCGTAACCCTTGTGTGCTTCACTTGACGCGCCGCGACGTCGAGCATCTGATCGCTGCGTTCGCCCAGCTCGCCTTCGGGCAAGCCTTCGCATAATGCTTCCGCCAAACGCGCCGGCATCAGTTTCGAAACCGCCGAATGGATGTGCTGTCTCGGCCGCTCGCGCTTCATGTGTTGCAGAAAATCGAAGTCGTGATCGGGCAGCCAGTCGATGGCGATCGGTTTCGCGGCGCGCCAATAGGACGAAATCTGGAGGATGGCGGGGCCTGAAAGACCTCGATGCGTGAACAGCAGCGCCTCGCGGAAGCGTGCGGCGCCGAGGGAAACCGCGACCTCCTGCGACACGCCTGCGAGCGGCCGCATCCAGTTGACGTCTTGGTTCGAGAACGTGAGCGGCACGAGCGCAGGCCGCGGCGCCGCCACCGGCACGCCGAACTGGCTGGCGAGGTCGTAGGCGAAGCTGCTGGCCCCGAGCTTCGGAATGGATAACCCGCCGGTGGCGACGACCAGACGCGCCGAGACGAATTCGCCGAGATTGCTGTCGATGATGTAGCGGTCGGTGTGACGCACCGAACCGATCTGACAGCCCGTCAGTATCTCAACTTGCCCTGCACATTCATCGAGCAGCATGCGCACGATCTTATGCGCCGAGCGCGCGCCTTCGCAGAAGAGCTGACCGAGCGTCTTTTCGTAATAGGAGATGCCGTGCGCCCGCACCAGCGCGAGAAAATCCTCGGCGGTGTGGCGCGCCAGCGCGGACCGCGCAAAGTGCGGATTGGCCGAAAGATAGCGCTCGGGATCGTCGGCGTTGACGTTGGTGAAGTTGCAGCGTCCGCCGCCGGAAATCAGGATCTTCGCGCCGACTTCGGAGGAATGCTCCAGGACCAGCACCCGCCGACCGCGCCGAGCCGCGTGCATGGCGCAATAGAGCCCGGCAGCGCCGGCGCCGATGATGATGATATTATAAGCCGCCCGGAGCATCAGCGCTCATACTGCACCCACGCGCCGTTCTCTTGGTAACTCGGCTGCAACATCGCCACGATCGCAGGCGCGACCTGCTCCGGCGTAGGAAGCGTCAGCGGATCTTCGCCCGGATAGGCTTTCGCCCGCATCGTCGTGCGCGTCGGGCCGGGATTGAACAGATTGGCGCGCATGCCGGTGACGTTCTGAAGCTCGGCTGCATAGGAGGTCACCAGCGCGTCGAGCGCCGCTTTCGAGGCCGCGTAGGGCGACCAATAGGCGCGCGGGTTTCTCGAAGCGCCGGAAGTGAGAAACACGGCGCGGCCGGCGTCGGACTCGCGCAGCAGCGGATGCAGCGCGCGGATGAGGCGCTGGTTGGCGAAGACATTCACCTGGAAGGTCTCGTCCATCAGCGCCGGCGTCGCCTGATGCGCGGGCGTCAGCGAGCCTAGAACGCCGGCGCATGCGGCGAGGCCGTCGAGCCTGCCGAAGCGCTCGAGCAGCGGCGCTGCGAGCTGATCGATCGCGGCCCCATCCTTGAGATCGAGCGGGATCAGCGTCGCTTCGCCGCCTACTTCGCGGATGCGGTCGTCGAGCTGTTCCAACGCCTTGGTCGAGCGGGCCACAGCGATCACACGCCAATCCTGGCGGGCGAGTTCGAGCGCCACGGCGCGGCCAATGCCCCGCGACGCGCCCGTGACCAGCGCGATGCGCTTCGTATTCTCGGAGCTCATTCCGCAGCGTTTTCGATCAGCAGCGGCAGCTGACCGTCGCGGCCGCCGGTGCGGCCTGCGTCGCGATCGAGCAGCGGCGTCGGGTAGTCGCCGGTGAAGGCGTGGTCGGTGAATTGCGGATTGGCGGCATTGCGCCTCTTTTCGCCCATCGCGGCATAGAGGCCTTCGATCGACAGAAAGCCCAAGCTGTCGACGTCGAGGGACTTGCGCATTTCCTCGAGCGTCATCTGCGCGGCCATCAGTTCGGAGAGCGCGGGCATGTCGATGCCGTAGAAGTCGGCGTGCTTGATCGGCGGGGAAGCGCTGCGGAAGTGGACTTCCCTCGCGCCCGCTTCGCGCACCATCTGCACGATCTTGCGCGATGTCGTGCCGCGAACGATCGAGTCGTCGACCAGAACCACGCGCTTGCCCTGGATCACGTCGCGGTTCGCGGAATGCTTCAGGCGCACGCCGATGTCGCGGATTTCCTGCTTCGGCTGAATGAAGGTGCGCCCGACATAATGGTTGCGGATGATGCCGAGTTCGTAGGGAATGCCGCTCTCGGCGGCGAAACCCATTGCAGCGGGGACGCCGGAATCCGGCACCGGCACGATGACGTCGGCTTCAACGCCGGTCTCCTGCGCGAGCCGGCGGCCCATGCGCTTGCGGATATCGTAGACGCTGCGTCCGTCCACCACCGAGTCGGGGCGGGCGAAATAGACAAACTCGAAAATGCAGGGGCGCGCCTTGCGGCGCGGAAACGGCTGATGGCTGTCGATGGTGACGGCGCCGGTCTTGGCGCGGGTGACGACCACGACCTCGCCCGGCTCGACGCTGCGGACGAACCGCGCGCCGATCATGTCGAGCGCGCAGGTTTCCGAGGCGAGGATGACGGCGCCGGCCCGTTCGCCGAGCACCAAGGGGCGGATGCCGATCGGATCGCGCGCGCCGATCATCATGTCCTCGGTCAGCGCCACCAACGCGTAGGCGCCCTCGATGTCGTGCAACGCCTCGACGAAGCGTTCGACGACGCGCGGCTTCTTCGACCGGGCGATGAGCTGCAAAATGCACTCGGTGTCCGAAGTCGACTGAAAGATCGAGCCGTTCTGAACCAATCGTTCGCGCAAATCGACCGCATTGGTGAGGTTGCCGTTGTGGGCGACGGCAAACCCGCCAAGCGCCAGATCGGCGAACAGCGGCTGCACGTTGCGCAGAATGGTGCCGCCTGCAGTGGCGTAACGGGTGTGGCCGATAGCCATGGCGCCGGGCAAGCGCTTGGGAACATCGCCGCCCGAGAAATGCTCGCCGACGAGGCCGAGGTGACGCTCATGGTAGAAGCGCTGCCCGTCATAACTGACCATGCCGCAGCCTTCCTGGCCGCGGTGCTGGAGACCGTGCAGGCCAAGAGCCGTCAGAACCGAGGCGTCCTCGGACCCGAACACGCCGAAGACGCCGCACTCCTCGCGAGGCTTGTCGTCGAACGCCCATTTGTCGGCCGGGTCCGCGGGCGCCGTCTGGAAGTGCAGGGAGGGGCGCTCGGCGGTCATTCGGTCCTCAGGTGGGCCTTGAGGCTTAAGGTTGGGCCTGGGTTTCGGGCTCAGCCGGCGGGATCGGCGCCGACTCGCTTTCACGACGGTCGATTATATCACGGGCCCGGTCGCGGGCCTGTGGCAGCACCGCCTCAAGCGCTGAGGCGACACCGCTATAGATAGGGTAGGTGCGCGCGCCGCGTATAGCGTCCTGCATGGGATCTGCAGGTTGGGTGGTATCTTCAACAGTGGTTTGCCGCATCAGCAGCACGAACAACGACACCACCAGCACCCCGCGCAGAATGCCGAAGGCGAGGCCCGCAGCGCGGTCGAACGAGCCGATTTCGGTGGATTGGTGCGCGGTTTTCGCCACCGTTGAGGTGATCACGGTGATGACGATGAACACCACCAGGAAGATCAACAGCCCTGCGGCAACGGATGCCAGCGGTCCGGAAAGGGGGGTGAAACTTTCCACTAGCGGCCGCAGCAGGCCGGCGAAAAACACCGCGGCGATGGCCGCTCCGATGAAGGCGATAATGGAGAAGACCTCGCGGATCAGCCCCCGGGCGAAAGCCATGACGCCCGAAAGGCCAAGCACGACGAGGGCGGCGAAATCGAACCAGGTGAAGCCGAGATCCATTCGCCACTCCCATGCCGCCCGTTTCTGGGCGCGTCCCGCGGTACTGGATTAGACGGCCCGTTGGGGCTTGGGAAGGGCGCTCGCGCGGTCGCGTGGCAGTCGCAAGGTTTGAACCGCTGGTCGCAAGGGGCACGTTTCGAGACCGCAACAGCGACAATGCTGGGCCATGTTCATGCCCATCCTGATCGTTGCCCAACTCGCTGCTCAATCCCCGGTCGCACCGCCGGTTCGCGAACTCGCGGCCGGCGTTCATTTGCAGCCCGGCGGTTTCGAGGCCGAACGCGGCCCGGACGGCAATACCGTCATCTTCGATGCGCCCGACGGCCTGGTGGTCGTCGATACGGGCCGGCATGCCTGGCACAGCGACGCCATCCTCGCCTATGCGCGCGGGCGCGGCATGCCGATCGCGGCGATCCTCAACACGCACTGGCACTTGGATCATTCGAGCGGCAACGGCCGGCTGAAGGCGGCGTATCCGGGAGCGCGCCTTTACACGACCAGCGCAGTGGATCGCGTCATCGCCCCTGGGGGCTTCCTCATCCGCAACATGGACGGTGCGCGCGAAATGCTGGCGGGAAGCGAGATCACGCCGGTGCAACGCGAAGAGGTGCAGATCTTTCTCGCTACGATGGCGGAGAGCCATGTGTTGCGGCCGGACGTTGTGATCGATCGTTCGCGACGCATGCGTATCGGCGGACGCCGCTTCGACGTCCATGTCACCGGCGGCGCGGTCACGGATGCGGATGTCTGGCTCTACGATCGCCGCAATCGCATCGCCGTGATCGGCGACCTGGTGACATTTCCCGCGCCCTTTTTCGAAACGGCCTGTCCGCAACGCTGGCGCGAGGCGCTAGATCAGGTGTGGGCGACGCCGTTCCGAACAGTGATTCCGGGACACGGCGAGCCGCTGACGCGGGAGCAGTTCAATATTTGGCGCCTGGCGTACGGCGCCTTCATCGATTGCGCAGCAAGCGAAGTGGAGGCGGCCTCGTGCGGTGCGGGCTGGGTGCAGGCGACTGCGCCGCTTGGTGTAAGCGAGCGCGCGGCTGGCTTTGCCGGCTATTACGTGACGCTGCTGCGCGAAAACGGCGGCAAGAGTCCGGATTGCTTGACGGGCTAATCTTGGACTGCCGGCGTCCTCGCCGGCAGCGATGCTTCAACCTGATGCGGCGCTGCAAGTCGAAGCGCTGTCTGCCGGCGAGGACGCCGGCAGTCCAAGTTACTGCGCCTCAACGCCGATTGCGGCAGCGAGATCGGCGATATGGCTGATCGCGATTGCTTTGACAGCACCCGCGCCGTTCTTCTTCTGCGGCGGCGCAAAGGCGTTGGTGAAACCAAGCTTGGCGGCTTCCTTCAAGCGCAAGTCACTGCGCCCGGCCGGGCGCACTTCGCCCGAAAGCGCCACTTCGCCGAACACTACGCATTGCTTAGGCAGGGGCGTATCCGCGAGCGCTGATATCAGAGCCGCGGCGACAGCCAGATCCGCCGCTGGTTCGGTGATGCGCAGCCCGCCGGCGACCGAGAGATAAACGTCTCGACCGGAAAACGAGAGCCCGCAGCGCGTCTCGAGCACCGCTAAAATCATCGCCAGACGCGCCGAATCCCAGCCGACGACGGCGCGGCGCGGCGTTCCGTATGCGGTCGGCGCAGCCAGCGCCTGGATTTCCACCAGCACCGGACGCGAGCCTTCGACGCCGGCGAACACCGCCGCGCCCGAAGGCCGGTCGCCGCCGCCGCCGAGAAAGAGCGCCGAAGGGTTTGGCGTTTCGACGAGACCTTGGTCCACCATTTCGAACACGCCGATTTCGTCGGTGGGGCCGAAGCGGTTCTTGACCGCGCGCAGAATGCGAAACGGCAAGCCGCGCTCGCCTTCGAAATAGATCACCGCATCGACCAGATGTTCGACCACGCGCGGCCCTGCGATCTGGCCGTCCTTGGTGACGTGGCCGACAAGGACAGCCACGGCGCCGCTCTTCTTGGCGAAGCGCACCAGTTCATGCGCGCAGGCGCGCACTTGCGCTACGGTGCCGGGCGCCGCTTCCACCCCATCGGCCCACAGCGTCTGGATCGAATCGACGATGACCACGTCCGGCTTCAGCGTCTTCAGGCCGTCGAGAATCTTGCGCAGGTCAGTCTCGGCGGCGAGACTCACGCTCGCATCCGCCGCCTTCAACCGCCGCGCGCGCTCCTGCACCTGCGCTTCGGCTTCTTCGCCGGTGACATAGGCGACCGCCGCGCCGCCGCGCGCCAGCGCCGCCGCCGCCTGCAACAGCAAGGTCGATTTGCCGACGCCGGGATCGCCGCCAATCAGGATGGCGGAAGCAGGCACAAGGCCGCCGCCGCAGACGCGGTCCAGTTCCGAGATTCCGGTGGCGATGCGCGAGGGCGGATCGGCGTCGCCGGCGAGGTCGACGAAACTCAATCCTTTCGTCTTCTTGCCGCCGCCGACGGGCGCCGCGAACGCGCCGGGCACCACCGGCCGCGCGGCTTCTTCCACCAATGTATTCCATTCCCCGCAAGCGTCGCATTTGCCGGTCCACTTCGCCCAGATCGCGCCGCAGGCTTGGCAGGTATAGACGTGGTCGGGTTTGGCCATGGGCGAATCCTTCGTCATTGAGCCTAGCGCGGCAAATCTGCTAACGCATGCGTCATGGCGCTGCGCGATCTGCATCCGCTGAGGGGCGAGGCCAACTTTACCTGGCGCGGCGACAGCCCGACGCGGGTGGAAGCGCTATCCGACATGGTGTTTGCGTTCGCGCTTACGCTGCTGGTCGTGTCGAGTGCGCCGCCGGCTTCATTCGCCGAACTCAACGAACAGCTCTGGGCGTTTCCGGGATTTGCCGCTGCCTTTGCGATCCTGCTGATCGTTTGGCATTCGCACTACATTTTCTTTCGCCGTTACGCGCTCGAAGACGGGTGGACGACTGTGCTGAACGCCGCCTTGCTTTTTCTCATCCTCTTCTTCGTCTATCCGCTCAAATATCTGGCGACCATGCTCGCGCACTTCGTGCGTTCGGTGGCGCAAGGACAGCCGGAGGCGCCGTTCACCTTCCAGGAGGCGGAATATTCGCTGGCGCTGCTGTCGATCGCCTACGCCGCAGTCTTTCTGACCTTCTTTGCGCTCTATGCCCATGCTTTGTCGAAAGCCGACGCCCTCGGGCTCAGCGAAGCGGAGCGCCAACTCACCCGCTTTGCGCTTTGGCAGCAGGGCGTGCATGTGGCGGTCGGCGCCGCGACCGCCGCAGCCTCGCTGCTGCTCGAGCCGCCCTGGTCGACGCTCGCCGGTTTCATCTACGCTCTGATCGGGCCGCTCATTTTCATCGGCGGCGTCATGCTGGCGCCGCGGCGGGTTCGCGCGCCACGGCCGGCATAGCAGGTCGCAGGAGGAACGCCATGCGTCTCGCAGCCCTGGTTACGCTCTTGAGCATTGCGGCTGGGTGCAGCCCGCCGGCGCCGGAAACCACAGGGACCGGCACAGTCGGCGAGATCGCCGCTGAAGGCTTTGTCATGGAGCCGGAGGCGCTCGTCGGCACTTGGTCGTTCGACCGCACTTGCGCGTCCGGCGATGGCATGACGCTCAACGCCGACGACACGGCGAGCTTCGACGAATGGGGCCAGGGCGCATGGGCGACGGCGGACGGAAATCGCGTCGTGCTCAATCTGGATCGCCAAGAGCCTGGCGTCGGCGCCACCGGCCAGCAGGTGACCTACTATCTCGACGTCGCAGGGCCGGTGACCGACGACCTGGTCGGTCAACTCGCGCGCGACGACGGCGCCGAACAACGCGCCATCAATGCGCGCCGCTGTCCCGGCTGAAAGCGGTTAGACGACGGCCTGTATCGGCCCGTCTGCGCGGCCGGCGACAAACTGATCGACCATGGCGTTGCCGCTCGTATCGATGTCGCGGGCCGGCCCGCGCCAGACGATGCGCCCGTCCTGCAGCATGGCGATCTCATCGGCGATCTTGCGCGCGCTCGCCATGTCGTGGGTGATCGAGACGGCGGCGCAACCGAGGTCTTTGACCATTTCGAGGATGAGGTCGTTGATCGCATCGGCGGTAATCGGGTCGAGGCCGGTGGTGGGTTCGTCGAAGAAAAGGATGTCGGGCTTGGCGATGATGGCGCGGGCAAGGCCGGCGCGCTTCTGCATGCCGCCGGACAGTTCGATCGGACGCACGTCGGCATATTCGGGCGCCAGCCGCACCTTGCGCATCACTTCAATGGCGCGCTCGCGCGCCTCGCTTCGCCTGACCCTGTCGGCATGGATGAGACGGAAGGCGATGTTCTCCCAGACCGGGAGCGAGTCGAACAGCGCGCCGCCCTGAAACAGCATGCCGAACTTGCGCATGACCCGCTGGCGGATTTCCGGCGGCATCCGGGTGATGTCGGCGCCGTCCACGCGCACCTGGCCGGCGTCGGGCTTCATGAGCCCCAGCGCGCACTTCAGCGTCACCGACTTGCCCTGGCCCGAGCCGCCGATGATCACCAGCGAACGGCCCTTGGCGACGTCGATGTCGACTCCGTCGAGCACCTGGCGCCCGCGCAGCTTTTTCTTGATGCCGATGAGTTGGAGTTTGGCGGTCATAGGCGAAACTCCGCTTCCCTCGTCATTTCGGGACGCGCGTAGCGCGGACCCGGAATCCAGGAGCAAACGCACGGAGCTCCGTCGTCCCCTGGGTTCCGGGTTCTCAGCTTCGCTGAGCCCCGGAATGACGAGAGAGGAGCGGCGCGCATCATTCTACGAAGAACGCGGTGATGAGATAATTGACTGCAAGGATCAGCACGATCGCGCCGACGACGGCGTTGGTGGCGGCGCGGCCGACGCCGAGTGCGCCGCCGCTCGAGGTATAGCCCTGATAGGAACCGACGCCAGCGATGATGAAGCCGAACACCGCGGCTTTCACCAGACCGAGGATCACGTCCTGCGGCTCCATGAAGTCGAAGGTGTTGCGTAGATAGGCCGCGCCGTTGAAGTCGAGGCTGTTCACGGCGACAAGATAGCCGCCCATCACGCCGATTATATCGGCGACGATGACGAGAACGGGCAAAGTCAGCGTAGCGGCGAGCACGCGCGGCGCGATCAGGTATTTGAAGGGATCGGTCGAGAGCGTCGTCATCGCGTCGATCTGTTCGGTGACGCGCATAGTGCCGATTTCGGCGGCGATGCCGGCGCTGACGCGGCCGGCGAGCATCAGGCCCGCGAGCACCGGCCCGAGTTCGCGGGTGATGCCGAGCACGACGATGTTCGGCACGAATTGCTCGGCGTTGAAGCGCGCGCCGCCGACATAGATGTTGAGCGCGAGCGCTGCGCCGATGAACACGGCGGTGACGCCGACGACCGGAAGCGAGAAATAGCCAATCTGCAGGCATTGGCGCAGGAACTGGCCGACGAACAGCGGCGGCGACGCGACGGCCGCCAGCGTCCGGCCGACGAATCGCGAGAAACGCCCGATCTCGGCCAATACGGCCAGGACCCCGCGTCCGATCGGCGCAAACGGATTGATCACGCGGCGACCTCCTCCTCGCCCTCGATCGGCGAGGTGGCCGCGAAGCGGCCGGAGTGGGTGGCGGCTCCATTTTTTGACGGAAGGGCAATCACCCACTCAGTCATCGCGCTTCGCGCGCTGACAGCTCGCCCATCAAGGGCGAGCGGGATCGGAAGAGGATCAATCACGCGCGCGCTCCGGTCTTGCGCACCGTGCCGGCAAACGTCGTCAGGATTTCGTAGGGCGCGGTGCCGGCGAGTTGCGCGATGTCGTCGAGCGGTGCGTTGGGCCCGAGAAATTCCACCATCGCGCCGGGCTGCGCTTCGCCGCAGCCGGTTACGTCGATGATGATCAAGTCCATCGAGACGCGCCCCAGTATCGGGCGCTTTGCGCCCCCCAGGACGCCATAGCCGCGACCCGAGAGCGACCGCAAGTAGCCGTCCGCGTAGCCGAGCGCGACGGTTGCGGTGCGCAGCTTTTGTGGCGCGGTGAAGGTCGCGCCGTAGCCGAAGGTTTCGCCGGCTTCGACGTCGCGCACTTGCAGAATCGGCGCCTCGATCGTCGCGACGGCGGCGAGCTTGGGATTGTCGGCGTCGAGCGCGCCGGAGCCATAGAGTCCGACACCCGGCCGGATCAGGTCAAAGTGATAATCGCTGCCGATCAGCGCGCCTGCAGTGGCTGCGAGCGAAAGCGGCGCGCGCGGGAAGAGCATCGAGGCGTCGATGAAGCGCCGAAGCTGCGTGGCGTTGAAGGCGTTGTTTCTGTCCGAACCGCAGGCGAGGTGGCTCATCAGCAGGGCGAGAGTGGTATCCTTCAGCGCGCTCATGGCGTGCGGCAGTTCGTCGGGACCGACGCCCAACCGGTTCATGCCGGTGTCTATGTGCAGCGCCGCGGGTCCGCGGGCTTCCCATGCCTGGATTTGCGCCAGCGAATTGAGCACCGGCGTCAGCTTGCTGGCCTGCATCGCCGCGATGTCGCCGGCCGGGCCATTGAGCACGAAAATCTGCGGGCCCTCTCCGAGCGCGTGACGCACGCGCACGCCTTCCTGCGACGTCGCCGTGAAAAAGACGCGCGCGCCCGCCTGCGCCAAGGCCCGCGCTGCGCCCACGGCGCCCAATCCGTAACCGTCGGCCTTGACCACGGCCGCCACCGCGGCGTTGGGCGCGAGTTTCCGGAAATAGCTCCAGTTCTCGGCCATCGCCGCGTGATCGACCTTGAGCCGCGCGAGCCGCGGCGGCTCAGGCGCGGGCGAGGGAGGTGAAGCGGGTGAATTGTCCTTTGAAATGGAGGTGCACCGTTTCGATGGGGCCGTGGCGGTTCTTGCCGATGATTAGTTCGGCGCGGTTGGCGACGCCATCAAGTTTTGCGCGCCATTTGATCCATTCCTCAGTGTTCTGCTCCGGTTCGGCCCGGCTGAGATAATATTCCTCGCGGAAGACGAACATGACGATGTCGGCGTCTTGTTCGATCGAGCCCGATTCCCGCAGATCGGACAGCTGTGGGCGCTTGTCGTCACGCGATTCGACTTGGCGCGAGAGCTGGGAAAGCGCCAGCACAGGAACGTTGAGATCCTTGGCGAGCGCCTTCAACCCCTGCGTGATTTCGCTCACCTCCTGCACCCGGCCCTCGTTCTTGCGCGAGGACGAAGTCACCAGCTGCAAATAGTCGACGACGATGAGATCGAGGCCGGCGGGCGAGCGCTTGAGGCGCCGTGCGCGGTTGTGCAGCTGTGCGATGGAGATGCCGCCGGTTTCGTCGACGTGCAGCGGCAGTGTCTGCAGCATCATCGCGCTGTCGGCGAGACGGGTATATTCCTCCGTCGTGATCCGGCCCTGCCGGATTTTGTGCGACTCGATCTCGGCGAAATCCGAGAGCAGGCGCGTCGCCAATTGTTCGCCCGACATTTCCAGCGAAAAGAACCCGACTGTGCCGCCGAAATGCTCGGCTTCGCCGGCTTCAACCGCCTTCTGCTTGGCGCGCGCCGCGTTCATGGCGATGTTCAAGGCAAGCGCGGTCTTGCCCATCGACGGACGCCCGGCGAGGATGATCAGGTCCGAACCGTGCAGACCGCCGAGCAGGTGATCGAGATCGCGGAAACCGGAGGCGATGCCGGATACGTCCGAACCGCGGTTCTTCGCGGCGGTGGCGACGTTGATCGATGCCGTCAGCGCGGTCTTGAAATCCTGAAAGCCGCGGTTCTGCGTGCCGGCCTCCGCGAGCGTGAACAGCGTCTTCTCGGCCTCTTCGATGATGTCCTTGGCGTCTTTGTCCTCGGGCAAGTTCTCGGCGAGGTCGGCGATCTCGCCGCCGACGCGGATGAGGGAGCGGCGCAGCGCAAGATCGTAGATGAGTTCAGCGTAGGATTGCGCGTGGGTGGAGAGCGGCGCCGCATTCTCCAATAGCTTCATCAGATAGAGCGCGCCGCCGATTTCCTTGATGCCGCCGTCTTTTGTGAAACGTTCTTTCAGCGTGACGCCGTCGGCAAGCTGGCCGGCGGCGATCATGTCGGCGCAGGTTGCGAAGATGCGGCCGTGTCCCGGATCGAAGAAGTGCTGCTCTTTCAGCTGCGGCGTGATCCGGTTCATAGTTTCGTTGTCGAACAGGATGGCGCCAAGCAGCGCCTGCTCGGCCTCGAGATTGTGCGGCGCGCTGCGGTTCACAGGCTGCTGTCCGGGTTGGGACAGAGGCAAGGCGGGCTGGTTCGACATTGCGCGCAGGATGATGCGATTCGGTGCGGCCAACGTTTACGCTCCGAAACCTTGACTTGCGTTTTCGGTGAGTCCCTGACGACTCTTTGTTGTTGACGCGAAACGGCGAGTCGGCTGAGCGCCCGGTGCGTGGGTGACGCCAAACCCGCGGCCGCGCCATATCACAGTTCGCGCCTCCACAAGCGTCGGCCTGAGCCTGTCGAAGGCGAGGCAGCTTCTCATCGTCCGTTTTGCAGCGCGCATAAAAAAAGAGCCCGCGCAGCTTGCGGTGCGCGGGCTCTGATTTTCGCCGTTGTCGGAGCGCCTATTCGGCGCGGGCAGCGGGATCGTTGGTGATCGATTGCGCGGCCAGTTCCTTGGCTGCCGCCTCGGCTTGCGAACGTTCGGCTTCGACCGCCGATGCGATGACGTTTTCGCCGCGGGCCTGACGCTCGGCTTCGTCGGTCGACCGCGCCACGTTGACCTTCACCGTCGCCGAGACGTCGGCGTGCAGCCGCACGCGCACGTCATAGACGCCGATCGTCTTGATCGGCTTGTCGAGCACCACCGCGCCGCGGTCGATCTTGGCGCCGCCCTTGACGATTTCATCGGCGATGTCGCGCGAGGAGACCGAGCCATAGAGCTGGCCGCCTTCGCCGGCTTGGCGGATCAGAACGTAGGACGAGCCATCGATTTTTCCGGAAGCTTTTTCCGCCGCCGTTTTGGCCTCGGCGTTCTTGGCCTCGAGTTCGGCGCGTCGGCCTTCGAACACCTTGCGATTGGCGTCGTTGGCGCGCAGCGCCTTCTTGTTCGGCAGCAAGTAATTGCGCGCGAAGCCGTCGCGCACCTTCACTTCGTCGCCGATGCCGCCGAGATTTTCGACCCGTTCAAGCAGGATGACTTGCATGGTGCTGTCTCCTTACTGAACGGCGAACGGCAGCAGCGCCAGTTCGCGGGCGAGCTTGATCGCGCGCGCGAGTTCGCGTTGCTTCTTGGCGGACACGGCGGTGATGCGCGCCGGAACGATCTTGCCCTTCTCGCTGATGTAGCGCTGGAGCATTTTCACGTCCTTGTAATCGATCTTCGGCGCAGCGGCGCCCGAGAACGGGCACACTTTGCGCCGGCGGCCGAACGGGCGGCGGGCCGGGATGTTCGAAATGTTGAACTTGGGAGCGCCTTTCTGGGCCATGACTATTCCTCCCCGCCTTCAAAATCGCCGCCGAACTCTTCGCCGTCGCGGCCTTCGCGGCGTGCGCGGCGGCGCTCATCGCGATCGCGACGGGCGAGGATCGGCGAGGGCTCCTCATCGAGCGCTTCGACGCGGATGGTTTTGAACCGCATGATGTCTTCGTTGATGCGCAGACGCCGTTCGAACTCGTGCACCACAGGCGCCGGCGCGTCGATGTTGATCAGCGCGTAGTGGCCCTTGCGGTTCTTCTTGATGCGGTAGGTCAGGTTGCGCAGACCCCAATATTCGGTCTTCGTGGTGGCGCCGCCCAGTTCCTTGATGGTTTTGGTGAGATCCTCGACCAGCGCATCGACCTGCTGCGGCGAGATCTCGGGCCGTGCGATAAGCACGTGCTCGTAGAAAGCCATGTTTTCCTCTTCCGTGGGATCCGCGGCGCCCTGACCAGCGGAAGACCGGCCAAAACGATGGACCCCGGGCAGCGGTTGCCCCCGGGGCCGCAGATCGCGAAGGCGCGGAGGTAGGCGAAACGGGCGTCAAAGGCAAGGCCCAGGCGTTGTCGCGGCGCCTGCCTTGGCGTAAGCCGCCCGCCATGACCGTCGCCTTCATTTTTCCGGGCCAGGGGAGCCAGACGCCCGGCATGGGCAAGGCCCTGCACGACGCTTTCAGCGCGAGCCGAGAGGTCTTTCAGGAGGTGGATGAAGCGCTGGGAGAAAAGCTGTCGCGCTTGATCTTTGAAGGGCCAGCTGAAGAGCTGACCCTTACCGCCAACGCCCAGCCGGCGCTCATGGCGGTGAGCCTTGCCGCAATGCACGCGCTTGAGCGCGAGTTTGGCGTCAAAGTCACAAAGGCCTCGTTCGTAGCCGGTCATTCTCTCGGTGAATACTCGGCGCTGGCGGCCGCCGGTGCCCTGAGTGTTGCGGATGCGGCGCGCCTGTTGCGCACGCGCGGCAACGCCATGCAGGCGGCCGTACCTGTTGGCGCGGGGGCGATGGCGGCGCTGATCGGCAAGGTCGACGTGGCGCTGGCCGAGGAGATCGCCGCGAAGGGCGCTGAAGCCGGCGTCTGCGTCGTCGCCAACGACAACAATGTGGGCAACGTCGTCATTTCCGGTTCGAGGGCGGGCGTCGACGCGGCCTTGGCCTATGCGAAAGAGAAGGGCGCCCGCGCCATTGCGCTCAACGTTTCTGCGCCGTTCCATTCGCCGCTGATGCAGCCCGCCGCCGATGCAATGGCCGAAGCGCTGGCGAAAGCGGAAATCGCGCCTTTGGCGGTGGCGCTGGTGGCCAATGTAATCGCACAGCCCGTCCACGAGCCCGCGATCGTGCGCAAGCTTTTGGTGGAGCAAGTGACGGGCCGCGTACGCTGGCGCGAAAGCATCGAATGGATGGCGCGCGGCGGCGGCGTTGCCCGCTTCGTCGAGGTCGGCGCCGGCAAACAGCTTTCCGGCATGGTCAAGCGCAATGCGCCCGACGCCGAGGCGCTGGCGCTGAACGAGCCTGCCGATCTGGAAGCGTTTGCGAAGTCGCACTGATGCCTCTGCAGGCCGCCCTGCTGCGCGGCGTCAACCTCGGCAAGCGCAGGGTGATCATGTCCGAACTGCGCGAGGTCTGCGAGGCGGCGGGTTTCACGGAGGTTCGCACCCTGCTTGCCAGTGGCAATCTCGTTCTGAACGCCAAGGAGAAGGGCGCGAAACTCGAAGCAAAGCTGGAGAAGGTCATCCTCGACGGGCTCGGCTTGAAGAGCGACGTCTTCGTCCGCGACGCCGATCAGCTTGACGCCATCATCGCCGCCAACCCGTTCAAGGCGTGGGCCAAGACCAATTCCACGTTCCTCGTCGTGCATTTTATGCGCACTGCGGCGAACAAAACGGAGCTGGAAGCGATGGCAAAGACATCCTCCACGGGCGAGGAAATCCGCCAGGGCAAGGACTGCCTCTACATCAAATTTCCGCAGGGCCAGGGCCCGTCGAAGCTCAAAACTCCAAAGCTCGCCACCGCCCGGAACTGGAACACCGTGACGAAACTTGCAGCCATGCTGCGAGACGCATAAGCCAGCGGCGACATTATTCACTCGTCATTCCGGTCGCGCGACGCGCGAGCCGGAATTCAGGGGTCGCCAGCCGTCGTTTGCCCCTGGGTTCCGGGTTCATCGCTTCGCGATGCCCCCGGAATGACGACGTCAGCGGGAGCGTTTCATGTTTTCACTAGCGGGCAAAACTGCGCTTGTAACCGGGGCTTCGGGCGGCATCGGCGGCGCCATCGCCAAGGCGCTGGCCGCACAGGGCGCGCGCGTGGCGCTTTCCGGGACGCGGGTCGAGGCGCTGGAGAAAGTGAAGGCCGAACTCGGCGGCGATCATGTGATCACGCCCTGCAATCTCGCTGATGCCGCCGCTGTGGATGCGCTGGTAGGCCAGGCCGAGCAGGCGCTCGGGCGGCTCGACATCCTCGTCGCCAATGCCGGCATCACCAAGGACGGCCTGTTGCTGCGGATGAAGGACGAGGATTTTCAGAATGTGCTGAAGATCAATCTCGAAGGCTATTTCCGGCTTTCGCGCGCGGCGCTGAAGAACATGATGAAGAACCGCTGGGGCCGGATCATTGGCATCACGTCCGTGGTTGGCGTCACCGGCAATCCAGGGCAGGCCAATTACGCGGCCTCGAAGGCGGGCATGATCGGCTTCACCAAGGCTTTGGCGGCGGAAGTTGCGAGCCGCAACGTCACCGCCAACTGCATCGCGCCGGGCTTCATCGCTTCGCCGATGACGGACGTGCTCAACGACACGCAAAAAACAGCGCTGATGACTAAAATACCGGCTGGCCGTTTGGGCGAGGGCGCTGACGTGGCCGCGGCGGCCGTGTTCCTGGCCAGCGACGAGGCCAGTTACATGACCGGCCAGACGCTGCACGTGAACGGCGGCATGGCGATGATCTGATGCTGCCGCAGGGCGGGCTGCTGGAGCCCTGCACGAACCGGCGGGTAGAGCGAGATTTGTGGCGCAAAGCGGGCCGTCGCTGGGTTAGCGCGAGGGGGGAAACGGGCGGGCGCCTGCAATGCAGCCGTACCGAAAAAATCCCTTGCGCCGCGCGCTCGCCCTGTTCACAAGCCGCCTCTTATGCCGTAGGGCTGCGGCCCTAGAGACCAAAGGCGAGGCCAATCGATGTCGGAAGTTTTTGAGCGCGTTAAGGCGATCGTGATCAAGCATCTCGAAGCCCCGCCGGAGAAGGTGACCGAGAAGGCCTCCTTCATCGACGATTTGGGCGCTGACAGCTTGGACAACGTCGAACTGGTCATGGCGTTCGAAGAAGAGTTCGGCATCGAGATTCCGGATGACGCCGCCGAGCACATTCAAACGGTCGGCGACGCCGTGAAGTTCATCTCGGAGAAGCAGGGCTAAGGCCCTGCCGCGCTGATGCGGCGCGTTGTCATCACTGGCATAGGGCTTGTTACCCCGCTGGCGGCGAACCGCGAAGCCAGTTGGGAGCGGCTGGTCGCGGGCAAGTCCGGCGCCAACAAAATCGAGCACGTCAAGGTCGACGATCTGCCGTGCCGGATCGCCTGCGTAGTGCCGCGCACGGACGGCCGCGGCGGCGGCGCCGGCGATCCCCACGCCTTCGATCCGGACAAGACCATGTCGGCGAAGGAGCGCCGCCGCATCGAGGACTTCATTCTCTTTGCGATTGCCGCCGCGGACGAAGCGGTCGCCGACAGCGGTTGGAAGCCTGAGGACGACGAAGGCCGGAACCGGAGCGGCGTGCTCATCGGCTCCGGCATCGGCGGCATCGACTCGATCGGCAACACCGCGATCCAGCTGGAGCGCGACGGTCCGCGCAAGATCTCGCCGTTCTTCATTCCGAGCGCGCTGATAAACTTGGCCTCCGGCCAGGTTTCGATCCGGCACGGTTTCCGCGGGCCCAACCATGCGGTCGTTACCGCCTGCGCCACCGGGGCCCATGCCGTCGGCGACGCCTCGCGCCTGATCGGCTACGGCGACGCCGACGTCATGATCGCCGGTGGCGCCGAAGCGGCCGTCGGCCGTCTCGCAATGGCCGGTTTCTGCGCCCTGCGCGCGATGTCCACCAATTTCAACGAAACCCCCGAACGCGCGTCGCGGCCATACGACAAGGATCGCGATGGCTTCGTCATGGGTGAAGGCGCAGGCTGTCTCGTGCTCGAGGAGTATGAGCACGCGCGGGCGCGCGGCGCAAAAATCTATGCGGAGGTGAAGGGCTACGGCCTTTCAGGCGACGCCTACCACATCACCGCGCCTGCCGAAGACGGCGATGGCGGATTTCGCGCCATGCAGGCAGCGCTGAAGAACGCCGGTATGAGCCCAAGCGACATCGACTATCTCAACGCCCACGGCACTTCGACGCCGCTCGGCGATGAAATCGAGCTGAAGGCCGTCGAGCGCCTGTTCGGCAACGCGGCGGCCCATCTTTCGCTTTCGTCCACCAAATCGGCGACCGGCCATTTGCTCGGCGCGGCAGGCGCTGTCGAAGCCGTATTCTGCGCGCTGGCCATTCGCGACGGCGTTATACCGCCCACGCTGAATCTGGAAAATCCGTCGATCGCAAGCGCCATAGATTTGACGCCGAACGTCGCCAGGAAGAGGCCGGTGAGGGCAGCGATGTCGAATTCGTTCGGGTTCGGCGGCACGAATGCGGCCGTGATCCTGACGGCGGTGGATTGATGGTCAGAGCAACGTCGCGCCGCTCCAGCGGCGGCGGATTTTTCTCCTTCCTGTTCTGGCTTGCCGTCCTCGCCGCTGCGGCGGGTCTATTCGCGTTTTTCTATTTCACCAGCGCGATCGCGCGCGCCGGTCCGAGCGCCGAGACGCGGGCGTTCATTGTCGAGCGTGGCGCGTCGGGCGCCGCCATTGCCGCGCAGCTCGAGGAGCAGGGCATCATCAGCGACGCTCTGCTCTTTCGGCTCGCCAACCGTTTTCGGGGCGGGGCCACGCTGCAAGCCGGCGAATACGAAATCCCGGCGCGCGCCTCGGTCAAGGATATCGTCGAGCTGATGACCAGCGGCGCCGCGCTGCAGCACGCAATCACTTTCCCGGAAGGCATCACCATCGCCGCGGCGATGAAGATCATCGAGGACAGCGAAGTGCTCACCGGCGATAGCCCGCAGGCGCCGCCGGAAGGCGCGATCCTGCCGGACACGTATCACGTCGAACGCGGCATGACGCGCACGGCGCTGCTGCAGCAGATGCGCGACGCGCGCGATCGGGCGGTTGCTGAGGTTTGGGCCAACCGGCAACCGGGCTTGCCGCTCGCAAGCCCCGACGATCTCGTCAACCTTGCTTCGATCGTCGAGCGCGAAACCGGCATCGCCTCGGAACGTCCACTGGTGGCTGCGGTTTTCGTCAACCGCTTGCGCAGGCCGATGCGGCTCGAGACCGACCCGACCATCATTTATGGCGTCTGCCTACGTCATCCCGATCGTTGTCGCGACGGCCGCCTGGTCGATGCGCGCGGCAATCGCCGCGTGATCCGCCAGAGCGAGATCGAGATGAACACGGGCTACAACACCTACCGCATCGACGGCTTGCCGCCGACGCCGATCGCCAATCCAGGCCGAGCCGCGCTCGAAGCTGCCGCCAACCCGGCGCAATCGAACGCGCTATTCTTCGTCGCCGACGGCTCCGGCGGTCACGTGTTTGCCTCGACACTGGCGGAGCATCAGGCCAACGTCGCCCGCTGGCGCGAGATCGAGGCGCAGCGCCTGGCTGCTGAACGCGCGGGACGATGAGCGCGCCTCAGCGAATGAAAGCGCCGACCTCTATCGCGTTGCTGACGACGCTTTCACGAAATCCGTCTCCGTCCACATAATCGGCGCGCGCAGAGATCGCTGTTTCCGAGTCGTTGTAGCTCACCGTATAGGTCGACCCGCTGGCGTTGGGCACCGGCCTTCCGTTGCGCAGCCACTGGAGTTCAACGTGGCCGAGGCCGTCGGGGTCTGAAAGCGAAGCGACGATGTTGCCTCTTTCGTCGCGGTTCAGGCGAAGCGCGCCTGGCCCGTCATTGACCGGCCCGGCCGGCCGCGCCGCCGGATCGGCCGGCGCAGCCACCGCTGCGGCCGGCGCATCGGCGGCAGGCGGCAATCCTGTGTCAGCCGCGGGGTCTCGCATGGCTTCGGCGGCAGGTCCCGGCTCGACGCCCGTTGCCGTTGGCGCCTCCGAGGTTTCCTCGATCGCCGCCTCGACCACGGGTTCAGCCGCCTGCTCGGATGCGCCGACGAGGTTGCTTACATGAAACGCCGCAAGTCCGGTCACGGCCACCGCGCCCGCAGAGGCGATCAATTGAAACGTGAGCAGACTCCAGGCGGCGTTGACGAAGCGGCGCGAGTTCGAGCGTGATTGGGTCATGGCTTCACCGATGATGCGAGAGCGGTGCGGATGACGCGCAAGAGCGTCAGAACGAACGCGACGCAAGCCAGCGCGAAACTGATCAGCGCCAACGTCTGGTAATCGCCGGCGCGGATGGCGCCGCCGCCTGGTTCAAGCTGCAGCGTCAGCGCGCCGATGAGAATGATCAGGCCGAGCGACATCCACCCCAGCAGGGCGGAGCCGCCGAAGTCTTGCAGCGCGGGCCCCCGGAAGGCGCGTTCGTCCGCGCCGGGGGCCTTGCCGCCTGCGAGCGCGCGCGCCCTGGCTTCGAGTTGCGGCCATGGTGCATCGCCGCGGCTGCCGCGCCAGCGGCGCAGATCGAGCATCTCGACCACCGTAAAGGGCAATGGCGGCTTTACGCCGTCGACTCTCACTTGCGCGAGCTTGTTGCCGTCGAGCGCTTCAGTCGCTTCGGCTCTTACCCAAAGCGAATTGCGCGCCGCCTCCGACCAAACCACGACCACGCAGCCTGCAGTGTCGAGTTCGCTCTCGATGCGAAGCGCGAAGTCGTCGCCGGCCTTGAGATGATCGTCCCACCAGAGGCTCAAACCGGATTGCGCGAGGCCGTCGCAAATCGGCTTGACGCGATCGAGGTTGGCGTGCGCGTAGGAAACGAAGACATCGGCCATTGGCGGCCCCCCATCCGCTTCCTGCATATGCCAATGCCGCGTTCTCCGCTACGGAAAGCATCGACGATGCGCTCACCGTCTGGTCGCGCGCCCGACCCCGGTTGCGTGTAATGGGCTTTTCAGCGCAAGACGTGGCCATGACGATATCGGGAATGACGGGATTCGCGCGGGCCGAGGGCGAACACGCCGGCCAGCGCTGGATTTGGGAGCTGAAGAGTGTCAACGGCCGCGGACTCGATTTGAAGTTGCGCACGCCGCCGGGGTTCGATGCGCTCGAGCCCGCCGTGCGCGCCGCCGCCGGCGCAAAATTCAAGCGCGGCTCGCTGCAGGCCAATCTGAGCGTCGCCCGCGAAGCTTCCGCCGCGATGAACGTGAAGATCGATATCGACCTCGCGGAACGTCTCATCGTTGCGGGCGAGCAGTTCAAAGGCCGCGCCGCCAAGCCGCGCTGGGACGGCATCCTGGCCGTGCGCGGCGTCGTGCAGAGCGAAGACGCAGCGGAACAGACAGACGCCGAGCGCGCGGCGTTCGAAGCTGCGCTGGCGCAGGGGTTCGAAACTGCGCTTGGCCTGCTCGAGCAAGCCCGCCGCGCCGAAGGCCGGGCGCTAGCGGCGTTTTTCGCCGAGGCTGCAGACCGCACCGACGGTCTTATCGCTGCGGCGCGAGCCACGGCGGCCACCGCGCCGGCGGCCGCGCTGGAACGCATACGCCAGCGGCTGGAAGGTTTGGCGCCCGAGCTGAAGCTTGATCCGCAGCGCGTCGCGCAGGAGGCCGCGATCGTTGCGGCCCGCGCCGACGTGCAGGAAGAGTTGGAGCGGCTCACCGCGCACGCGGCGGAACTGCGCAGCCTGATAACCAAACCTGAACCCGCAGGCCGGAGGCTGGACTTCCTGAGTCAGGAGCTCACCCGCGAAGCCAATACGCTGTGCTCGAAATCTTCGGACCTCGAGCTCACCCGCATCGGCCTCGACCTCAAGACCGTGGTCGATCAGATCAAGGAGCAGGCCGCCAATGTTGAATGAGCACGTCGCGCGGCGCGGCCTCATGTTCGTGTTGTCGAGCCCCAGCGGCGCCGGCAAGTCGACGTTGGCCCGCAAACTTCTGGATGTCGACGACAACATGTCGCTTTCGGTGTCGGCGACGACGCGTGCGCCGCGGCCCAGCGAGGTCGACGGGCGCGAGTACAAATTCCTCAGCAAGGAGCAATTCGAGGACATGGCCGACAGGAACGAGTTCCTCGAGCACGCCATGGTCTTCGGCAATCATTACGGCACGCCGCGCGCGCCGGTCGAGGCGATGCTGATCCAGGGGCGCGACGTTCTCTTCGACGTCGATTGGCAGGGCGCGCGCGCCTTGCATGCGGCTGCGGAGGAGGACGTCGTCCGCATCTTCATCTTGCCGCCCTCGATGGCCGAACTGGAGCGGCGCCTGCGTGCGCGCGCCGAGGACAGCGAGGATGTCATCACCAAGCGCATGGCGCGCTCGCTCGATGAGATCAGCCACTGGGAGGAGTACGATTACGTGCTCGTCAATACGTTGCTCGAACAGACTCTGGTGCAGATCAGGCAGATTCTCGCCGCCGAGCGGCTGAAACGGCGCCGTCAGATGTGGCTGACCCTGCACGTGGAGCGGCTGAAGCAGGGGATTTGAACGTGACATCGCGCGTGTCGCCGCCCCGCCGCAACCCGAAGGCGCGCGCATGAGCACGTTCGAGTTCGTCAGCGTCCTGCTCTCGTTCGTGGTGTCGCTGGCGTTGGCGCACCTGCTCACCGGCGTCGCCCGTTTGGTGCGCGCGAAGGATGTGAAGCCCTCGTTTGTCCTGTTCGGATGGATGGGGGTCGCGCTGTTCGAATGCGTAGATATCTGGTTCTCGCTGTGGCAGGCGCGTGAGACGGGATCGTGGTCGCTGTTCTATGTGCTGGCGTGGCTGCTTGCCGCGACCAGCCTCTATCTCTTTGCGTGGCTCATTGTCCCGGAAGGTGAGCTGGATGGACGCGATCTCCATGCCCACTTTCACGATACGCGCCGCAAATTCTTGATCGCGCACGCCAGTTACCTGTTGCTGGGCTGGCTCATCAACGCGACGGTGACGACGTTTCAAGAACTGGCTTCGCCGGTCTTCCTGATGTGGTTTGCGCCAATTGTCGTGGCATGGCTGTGGACGAACAAATGGGCGCAGTGGGCGGCCGTTGCGGTGACGTGGGTGCTGATCGTCATTTACGCCTCGAGCTACCTCACCGCGCTCTAGCAGCGCCGCCGCTGCGGCGAACGGCTAGCCCCGCTGTGGCGATCGTTCGAAGCTGCGCACGCCTTCGGGCACAATGTGGAAAGGCTGCTTTTCCCCGGTGAAGAGCGCCATTGCAGGCAGGCCGAATTGCCTCGGATCGTCGAGCGTGCCGGCCTTGATGACAATGGCGGGCAGGTCCGCACGTCGCGTGACCAGATGGGTGCCGCAAGTGCTGCAGAACTCGCGCGTGTACGGATTCTCGATGTCGGCGCGCGCGAATTGGCTGGGCGCGCCCTTGGTGTAGCGAAACCCTTCGAGCGGCATCAGCATGAAGGTGTTGGGGCCGCCGCCGGCGATGTACTGACATTCGCGGCAATAGCATTGCGCCCTGAGCGTCGGTTCTCCTTCCGCTTCGTAGCGCACTGCACCGCAATAGCACCCGCCTTCGATCTTCATCTTGGTTCTCCGCGCGCGGCCCAGGCATCCGCCAGTCGGCGGAAGCCGGCCTGGTCAACCTGCTCCGCGCGGGCTGTCGGTTCAAGCTTGGCGTCGCGTAACAGCGTCTCCGTGTCCGGCGTCAGCGTCCGCAGCGCGGCGCGCAGCATCTTGCGGCGCTGGCCGAAAGCGGACGCGGTGACGCGTTCGAGCGCCGCGAGATCGGGATAGGGATCGGCGCGGTCGGTTAGCCGCACGACGGCCGAAGCGACCTTCGGCGCCGGCGTGAAGGCGCGCGCAGGCACGGTGAAAGCGAGCCGGCAATCGCAGCGCGCTTGCGCCAGCACGGCCAGCCTTCCGTAACTTTCGACGCCCGGCTTGGCGACGATGCGCTGTGCGACTTCCTTCTGGAACATGAGCGTCATGTCGCCCCGCCATGGTCCGGCCTTGAGCCACTTCACCAGCAGCGGGGTGCCGACATTGTAAGGCAGGTTGGAAATGATCTGGGCCGACAAAGAACTTTCGCGCGCGGGCGCAAAAGCCTGCGCCAGCAGCTGCGCCTCATCCAGTTCCATGGCATCGCCGGGCACGATCTTCAGGCGCCCGCCGCTGCACGCGACGAGCGGTTCGAGCAGCGGAAGAAAGCGGGGGTCTTTTTCGATCGCGATGACATGTGCGCCTGTCTCCAACAGCGCCCGCGTCAGCCCCCCGGGACCGGGGCCAATTTCGATGACTGTCTTGTCGCCGATATCGCCGGCTGAGCGCGCGATGCGCCGGGTGATGTTGAGGTCGAGCAGAAAGTGCTGCCCCAGTCCCTTGTTCGCCCAGAGCCCGTACGCCTCGATTTCTTCGCGCAAACGCGGCAGATCGTCGGCGTTCATGCGCGGGCGCGCCGTTCGGCCATCTCCCAGGCAAGCCGGAGCGCTGCGCGGAAACTGTCGGGACGCGCCTTGTTGTCGCCGGCGATATCGAAGCCGGTGCCGTGATCCGGCGAAGTGCGAATTATCGGCAAACCCAGCGTGACATTGACGGCGTCCCAGAAATGCAGCGTCTTGATCGGGATCAGTCCTTGATCGTGATAAAGCGCGATCGCCGCGTCAAAGCCGGCGCGCGCGTTTTCATGAAACAGCGCGTCGGCCGATTGCGCGTCGCCGATATTCCAGCCTTCCGCGCGCAACTGCGCCGCGGCGGGATTGATGATGTCGATTTCTTCGCGGCCGATGTGGCCGTCCTCGCCGGCATGGGGATTGAGTCCGCATAAGGCCAGGCGCGGCGCAGCAACGCCGAAGTCGCGCCGCAACGATTCCCCGACGATGCGGCCGGTGTGGACGATGCGTTCGCGCGTCAACATCTCCGGCACTTCCGCCAGCCGGGTGTGGATGGTGGCGAGCGCAATTCTCAGCTCCGGCCCGGCGAGCATCATCACCGGCCCGCGTGTTGCGGCCCAGGGATCGTCCTCGGTGAGATGAGCGATGAACTCGGTGTGGCCGGGAAATCCAAAATCCGCAGTGTGCAGGACTGTTTTCGCGATCGGCAGCGTCACCACCGCGCTTGCTGCGCCCGATCGCACCGCCGCAACCGCCTGCTCGATCGCCGAAATGGTGGCGTCGGCGTTGACCGGGTCGGGCTCGCCAGGCGTTTCCTCCATCGCCAGCGGGACGTGCAGCACGTTCAGCGCATCGGATTCGCCAATCGCGGCCGCTTCATCGACGACATGCAGCTTCGGTTTGGGCGCGCCTAAACGCGCGCAGGCGCGTTCGAACGCATCCGGATCTCCGACCAAGAAAAAGGAAGGCGCCCCGGCGCGCTCGGCCCAGACGCGCGCCGCCAGTTCGAGGCCGATCCCAGCGGGATCGCCCATCGAAACGGCGAGCGGCTTCATCGCATCACTGACGGGTGATGATCGTGGCTTCGCGCCTGAGATCGCGCAAATAACGCTCGGCCAGCATCGTCAGTTCGGCCTCGCGCAGCCGGCCTTCGATCTGCGCACGGTCAGGGATGGCGCTGCCCCCGGTTTCGCGCCCGCACAGCACGATGATGTTGGCCTGTTCGCCCTCGACGACGACTTGCGAGGCGCCGCCGATGTCGACGCCAGTAAGGCGCGAGCGGATAGCGGGCGAAAGCTCAGCCTCGATGGTCTGGCCAAGGTCGATGACGGAGGCGCCGTCAACCCCGCGTATGCCGTCTTCCAGATCGGCGCAGCCGGGCGCGCGCCGCCTGATGCGGTCGAGGGTGTTGCGGCGGCCCGCCGGCGCGGTCACTTGCCGGAGCGACACCAGCGTGGCTGCGCCTTCGGGAATGCCCTCGCGCCGGTTGCGCATCGCCAGCAGGTAAACCCCGGTCGGCGTGCGCACGGGCAGCGATACTTGGCCCGGCTGAAGCCGTTCGGCCACGGCGCGCAGCTCGGGCGACAATTCGTTGGCGCTGATCCAGCCGAGATCGCCTCCCGTCGCCGCCGACGGCGATTGCGAGAACTGGCGCGCAACGGCCGGGAAGGGCACTTGCCGCTGCTGCATCTGTTCGAGCAAGCGCCGCGCGCCCTGTTCCATTTCGGTGAATTCCTGCGGCGTCGAGGCCGACAGGTAGATTTCCGACATTTCGTACTGCGGCTGGCGGGCGCTGGCGGCGATGCGCTCCTGGGTTTCCTGGATTTCCGCATCCGAGACCCGCACGCGGCTGCCGTACAGACCCGCGATCAGACGTTGCCAAGCGATCTCCGCTTCGAGTTGGCTGCGCAGCGTGCCGATGGAGACGCCGTTGCGGCCAAGATCGGAGACGAGTTGATCCAGCGATCGTTCGCCTCTTGCCGCCATCTCCTGCATGCGGCGGTCGATTTGATCGCCGGTGACGTTGATTTCGAACTTGGCGGCTTCCTGCAGCTGCAAATGTTCATCGACCAGGTCTCGCAGCGCCTGAGCGCGGGCGCGCTGCTGCAGATCCGGCGTCGGCTGTAGATTGGCGAACAACAGCAACATGGTTGCGCGCTGACGCACGTCGAACGTCGAGATCACCTTGTCGTTGACGACGGCGGCTACGCCTTCCGCGTTCTGCGCGCGCACTGGCGCGGCTAGGCCCAGTGAGGCCACGGCCAAGGCAGCGGCGGCCGATACGAACTTCAAATTCATGTTCAGTTGTGCTCCGCCTCAGCTCCCGCCCAACACCCCGAGCGAGCGCAGACCAATCCTGATCTGTATGCCCTCGTCGGGGCCGATGTCGCCCCGCTGCGTTTCCGTGCGGGTGTAGGCGATCTCGAGGAAAGTACAGTCATCTTCGTAGATCGCGCGGATGTCCTGACGCAGGTTTATGTCTGAATCTAGGTCACGGGTCAGCCCAAACTGCGCGCGCCATCCGCGCGCCAGCTCGACGCCGAAACTCGCTGTCAGTTCCTCGTTCGGGTCGGCGGGGTCGATGGCGATGGCTTCATCGATGTTGAAGTATCGGACTACCGCACTGAACCGGCCGGCCTGACCGCGGACGCCCAAATCGATGCGCTGAAGCTTGAAGCTTTCATCGTCGAGCCGCATCCGCGCCTCGGCGCCGAAGCCGCTGCCAAGATCGATTTGTCCCGCGGCGACCCAATCGGAGGCTTCGCCGCCGAGATTGTTCTGGTCGGTGAACCCGACCGCCTGTTCCTCACGCCAACGGCGTCCGAACATCACAGCGGCGCTTTCACCCGTCCGCGCGCGCGCCGTGGCGCGCACGCCGGCGGCGACGCGGCCGCCAGGCTCCCACAGATCGTAATTGGGCGCTGCATTGGGCCGGAACAGGTTGGAATCGTCCAATTCGAAGGCAATGCTGTCATCGTTGACGATGCGCGGGTCGTCGGAGTCGTCGCTGGCCCAGGCGCCCATCACCACCGGTTCGACGATCAGATCGACGTTCTCGCCTGGGCGCATGAACGGCCAGCTGATTTCGGCGCCGGCGAGACCCAGACCACGTCCAAAGGTCTCGTACTGGTCGGCGGAAGTCTCGACATGAAAAATGTCGCCGCGCGCCTGGGCGAATGGGCTGAACACGACGCCGGGGCCGACGATCATGTCGCGCCGCCAGGTTGCGCCCACGGAGACGCGGCCGCTATTGCCGAAAAACGGCGCTAGCCCGTCGTCCTCGCGCGCCAGCATCGCCGTGTTCGCCTGCAGGCGCAATTGGCCGTCGAAAACCGATTCATTGTACACGCGGTCGAATTCGGCGAGCGGCAGCAGGAACGGCAGCAGTTCCGAAGTGTCGTTTTCGCGCAAGCCCTGGAAGCCGACGAACGCAATCGAGCTGTAGGAGTCCGGGCTCTGGCCGATCGCATAGAGCTGATTGATGAGGCGAACGTTGCTGCCGATGTAGGGGCCGCGCCGCTCGCCGGCGCCTTCGAGTTCATAGCGATAGAGATAATCGTCGTCGTAGATATGTTCGGCGCCGAAGCCCCAGTCCCAATAATCATTGATATTGAAGGCGCCGTAGCCGAGCACGCTGTAACGTAAGCGTTCGTCGCCGAGGCGATCGCCGTCGGTGTTGAAGAGTTCTTCCTGGGTGAACGTAGTTTCGAGCTGCAGTTCGCCTGACCAGAACCGCTTCCGGTATTCCAGTGTCGCAATCGGGTTCACGTTCGCGTGCAGGCGCAGCGATGCGATCAGATCCTGGGAAGGCGAGATCGCCCAATAGTACGGCTGCTCGTAGAACGTGCCGAGCCGGCGGTTGCGGCCCATGTCGGGCGGCAGGAAGCCGGAGGCTCGCTCGACGCTCGGATCGGGGTGCGCGATGAACGGAAGGTACAGCACCGGCACGCCGATAATTTCGAGCACGGCGCCTTGGTAAGAGATGGTGCGGGTTTCGCGGTCCTGTACGGCGCGTCGCGCGCGCAAGCTCCACGTCGGCGGACGGTCGCCGGTCGTGCAGATCGGACAGCTCGTGTAGATGACGTTGCGGAGCTCGCTTTCGCCTTCGCCGCTGCGCACGGCGGTGCGCGCCGCCAGCGTGCCGCCGTCGCCGATGCGCGCACGCAGCTCGCGCGCGGCGCCGACATTCATCGCTTCGTCGGCTTCGAGCTCTTCGGCGTAGGTGACCGAACCGTCTTCCAGCGCAATCTGGACGTCGCCGATCGCGCGAATGTCGCCGGTCTCGAGGTTGTAGACCAGGCGGTCGGCGCGCATCGTGCGGCCCTGGTAGCGCACTTGCACGTCGCCGGATGCGGTGATGGTCTGGGCCTGCTCGTCATTGATGATCTCGTCCGCTTCGAGCAGGACGTTTTCGTTCTGCTCCGCGGGCGGGGTGTTGGCCGATTGAACGGGACCGGGAACCGTTTGGGCGAGGGCCTGAGTCGAGACGGTCATCGCCAAAGCGGCGGCGAGTGCAGCCCAGCCGAACGGCGCCCGTTCGGCCGGCCGGCCGGCCATCTCCCCCGAACGGCTCATTCGCATCCCTTTTGCGACTCCCCAGCCTACCTAACCGCTTGGCCCCAAAGGCGTCTAGCGCCGGAAGCGGTGCGGGGAATCGTTTCGCCGGCCGTTGTGGCCAATCAGCCGTCCTCGGCGAAGGCGACGAGCGCGAGGGCGATGAAGAGGCCGGCAAAAGGGGCGCTCCAGGCGGCCACCGCAGCGGGCACGCTCTGGGTGATGGCGAAGGCGCCGGCGAGTTGGCTGTAGAAGAACAGAAAGAGGCCGATCCCGACCCCCGCCGCGCCCCAGCGGGCCAGATTTCCTAGCCGCTGCAACTGCAGCGAGAAGGCCGCCCCGAGCCCGGCCATGGTCGCCAACAGCAGGGGATAAGCCAGCAGCGCCTGCCATTTCAGTTCATAGCGGGTCGGCGCGAAGCCCGCCTCGCGCGATTCCCGAATGAAGCCGGGCAGGGCCCAGAACGAAAGCGTCGCGGGGTTGACGAAGCGATTGATCAGTTCAGTGGCGTCGAGCGTGGTGGGGATGGCGAGGTGGGTCTGGCGGACGGGGCGTCCGCCAGGGGTCGCTTCGACCAGATCGGTGAGTTGCCAGAAGCCGGGCTTCAACTCCGCCGTATCGGCGCGGATCCGCCGCACGAACCTCAGCACATCCTGCTGCTGTTCGAAGAACATGAAAGTGGCGCCGCGCAGCCTGGTGCCGCTGGCGTCCACGACGTCGGCATGAATGACGACTTGACCGTCCTCGTCGCCCTGGCGGATCCAAACACCGTTTTCCTGCGGGCCGGCAACCGTCTCCGAAAGCGCGTTCTGTTTCTCGCTTTCGAAGGCGCGATAAAGGTAAGCGCCCAACGGATTGAGCGCCGTGATGGCGACCAGGCCCAGCACGATCCCGACGAATGCAGCAGGTGTCAGGAAGCGCCATGCGGAGACCCCCGCTGCGCGCATGGCCACGAGTTCGCTCGAACGGTTGAGCCCAATGATCGCCATCATGGCGCCGGCGAGCACGACGAACGGCAGCGTCTGCTCGACCAGCATCGGCGTCTTCAACAGCGTCAAGCGCAGCGCTTCGAGCATGGAGATTTCCACGCGTGTGCCCACCGTGCGCATCTGCTCGACCATGTCGATCAAGAGGATCGCAGCGAGCACGGCGAGGAGCGCAACCACTACCCCGAAGAAGACGCGGCCGACGATGTAGCGGCCGAGACGGGAGAACAGAAAACTCATGTTTCGGCTCTCGCCAGCACGGAGGGTCCGAGCGAGACGCGCTTCTTGCGCGCGGAGCGCCCGGTCAGCAGCACGCTGCAGACTATGATGACCAGTATCGGCACGGCGTATTGCAGGCCGTTGAGTTCAGGATCGTCGGCGGCCGCTGCTTGTGTTGCTAGCGCAGAAAGCCGCACGATCAGCGCGAAAACCGCAGCCCACATGATGCGCCGGGCGTATCCGCGCCGGCTGAACTCGCCGACCAGGACGCCGACCAGGGCCATCATCGCCAGCGCAATGTTCAACAGCGGCGCAGACAGGCGAGCATGTCCTTCGGCCAGGAATTGCTCGATGTTGCGCTGATCGAAGTGAGCGGTGCGGTCGGGAAAGAACAGTTCGAAAAGCGTCCGGTCGGAGGCCTTGAGGTAGAACAATTCGGGTTCGTCGAAAACGCCCTCGAACTGCAATACATAGCGGTCGAAGTCGAGCACATCGACCGAGCCCTCCTCGGTTTGCCGCTGCACTTGGCCGTCGCGCATGACGATGGCCGGCGCGCCGTCGATGGTGACGATCGCGCCGGCGCGGGCGGTATAGGTGATCGGCACCTCCAGGCGTGCATCGTTGATCAGCATGTCGCGCAGCTCGCCGCCGCCGCCGCGGGCGCGCGCGTACAGCGTCAATCCCTCGGCGGGATAGGTGAACGAACCCTCTTCGACCAGGCTCGATGCGATGTCGGTGCGCAGCTCATAGAAGACCTCCCGGCGTTCCTTGAACGACGCCGGTTGGACGAGAACGTTGATGGTCAGGTGCGCGAGCGCAGCCAGGACAGCGAGCTGAATGATCGGCCGCGCAATGCGCTGTCGCGAGACGCCCGCGCCGTAGAGCACGGCGATCTCGCTCTCGCTGTGCATGCGATTGAGCGCGTAGACGACGGCGATGAACACGGCCATCGGCAGGATCAGCGAGATCAGTTGCGGCAGCGCCAGGATGGTGACCCAGGCGAAGGCGAAACCCGCGCGGCGGTTGGTGATGATGATGTCGAGCTGGTTGAGCCCCTGGGTGAGGATGGCGATCGCCGCAAGCGCGCCGAGGATCGCCAGGAGCGGGCCCAGCGCCTGCCGGAACACATAGGTTGAAATCGTGTTCATCGCGTCCCTTGGCCGCCGCGCCCGCGCGCTGCGGCATCCCTAACCGCCGTGCTCAGCTTTTCAATTGCTTCCGGCATGGCTACCACTCGCTCGACCGTGGTTGAAGCGAGGCGCGTGCCCGCCATTCCCAGAGGAAATTCATGGACATCCGATTTGTGACTGCCGGTGGCGGCGACGTTGTGGCGGTGATGGCGGGCGAAGGCGGCGAATTGCTGGCCGCCGGCAAGGCGCTGGACGCCGCCGTCAGCGGCCGTATCGCGAAGGCAATGAAAGCCGTCAGTTTCCGGGGCGGGTCGGGCAATGTGGCCGACATCCTGGCCCCGGAAGGCGTCGATTTCGGCCGCATCCTGGTGATCGGCGTCGGCAAGATCGACGCCGCCGACGGCATGGCCGTCGAGCGCTGGGCCGGCCATGCGGTCAAGCGCGTGCTGACATCCGGCGCGGAAAAGCTCGTGCTGCAGCCCGACGCGCTGCCGGGCGTGTCGAAAGCGGAATCCGGCGCGCATGCCGCCATGGGCGCGCGCTTGGCGGCTTACCGCTTCGACGCCTATCGCACCAAGCTGAAGCCCGAGCAGAAACCCACGCTGACCAGCGTAGAAATAGCCATGGACGGACCGGCCGCCGCGCGCGCCCGCGCCGACAAGGACGCCGCCATCGTCGAGGGCGTTTTCTTTGCGCGCGATCTGGTCAGCGAGCCGCCGAACGTCCTTTATCCCGAAACCTTCGCCGAGCGTCTGCGCGATCTCGAAACCGTGGGCGTCGAAGTCGAGATTCTCGAACCTCTCGCGATGGAGCGGCTCGGCATGGGCGCGCTGCTCGGTGTGGCGCAGGGGTCTGCGCGCCCCGCGCGTCTCGTCGCCATGAAATGGAACGGCGGGGCCAAAGGAACCAGGCCCGTCGCGCTGGTCGGCAAGGGCGTCACCTTCGACACTGGCGGCATTTCGCTGAAGCCAGGCGCCGGCATGGATGAAATGAAGGGCGACATGGGCGGTGCGGCCGCCGTCGCCGGCGCGATGAAAGCGATCGCGCTGCGCAAGGCGAAAGCCAATGTCGTCGGCGTCGTCGCGCTTGTGGAAAATATGCCGGGCGCCAACGCCCAGCGCCCGGGCGACATCGTCAACACCATGTCCGGCCAGACCATCGAGGTGCTCAACACCGACGCCGAGGGCCGCCTCATTCTGGCGGACGCGGTCTGGTACGCGCAGGACAAATACGAGCCGACGGCGCTGATCGATCTCGCGACGCTCACCGGAGCGGTCATCGTCGCGCTAGGCCACGAACACGCCGGGCTCTATTCGAACGATGAAGATCTCGCGCATGCGATCGCCGCGGCCGGTCAGGCGGAAGGTGAAGCGGTATGGCGGATGCCGCTCAACGCCGCCTACGACAAGATGATCGACACGCCGAATGCGGACATGAAGAACATTTCCGGCAAACCGGCCGCCGGCTCGATCGTCGGCGCCCAGTTCATCAAACGCTTCGTCAAAGACGGCACGCCCTGGGCTCACATCGATATCGCCGGCACGGCGTGGAAGCCCGGGCCCTACGAAGATCCGCTCACCCCGGCTTGGGCGACCGGCTACGGCGTGCGGTTGCTGAACCGCCTCATCCAGAACCGCTATGAAGAGTAGTTGCGAGCCAGCAGCAATCAGCCTATATTCCGGAATATCGGGCATATCAGGAGGATAACCTTTGGAACGTCCCACACGGGTCTCGTCCACGGATTTCGCCGGCAAATTCGGCCAGTGGTCGTTCAAAGCTCAGTCCGCGCCGGTGGAAGTGGTTAACAACAAGACTGGCGTCACTCTCGGTTACTTCATTTCGGAACGCGATTTCCGCGCGCTGGTGCGAGTTATGGGCGGGTATGGTCGCAAATCGCTGCGTGCGGCCGAACTTAGCGAAGACCTGGCAGCTGAATTGGAAAAACCGCTTGCGCCGTACGATCACGCACTGGACAAAAAAGTCAGCGGCTGAGTTCGTCTCCCCATGGCCCCCGAAGCCGGCCTTGTCATTCCATACTGGTTCTTGTGGAGTGCAGATCACGAGGCCGGCGAAGAATCGGGACGAAAGGCTCGTCCGTGCGTGGTTGTGATCGCGGTCAGTCGCAGCGCAGGGTTGACGCTCGTCGCGGTCGCCCCACTAACACACGCAGCTCCAGGCAAAGCACGTCACGCGGTAGAGATTTCAGCACCCGTGAAACGTCAACTCAAGCTCGATGCAGCGCGTTCCTGGGTCATCTGCGACGATCTCAATGAATTCGAGTGGCCAGGTTTTGACATGGACAAGACGCCAGACGGACGACCCGCGTTCGGCAAATTGCCTCACAATCTTATGCAGCGAATTCGCGCTGTAGTCTTGGCGGCAATGCGTGACGGCAGCCTCAACAAGATCAAGAGGGACTGAAGCTGGCTGAACTCTGGTTCTACCACCTCGAACGCAGTGACGTCGAACGCGCCTTGCCGCCGCTGTTGGAGAAATGTCTGCAACGCGGCTGGCGCGCGCTGGTGCGCGCCGGCTCGAGCGAGCGTCTGGATCAGCTCGACACCGCGATCTGGGTGTTTCGGGACGACAGCTTCGTGCCGCATGCGCGTGATGGCGATCCGGCCAGGCAGCCGGTGTGGCTGACGCTCGCCCCCGGCAATCCGAATAACGCCGAAGCGCTGTTCCTGGTGGATGACGCCGAACCCGGTGACCTCTCCGGTTTCGAGCGGGCATGCCTGCTCTTCGACGGCCGCGATCCGGCCGCCTTGGAATTGGCCCGATCGCGCTGGAAACAGGCCAAGGACGCCGGCATTTCCGCATCCTATTGGAAAGAAAGCGCCGCCGGGCGCTGGGAGAAGCAGCAATGATGCGCTTCATGTTGGTGACATTGGTGACGATTGTCGCCGCCGCCTGCGCGAGTGGAGACCATCCGCTCACCTATCGCCAAATGGATGATCTCGGCCGCCGCTCGCTCAGGGAACAAATTGAGCGCCCGCCGCCGGACACCTGCCAAATGGCGTCGCATCAGAGCCTGATAGGCGCCGCGGGATCTGAGATCGATCGAACCACGCTGCCGCCGCTCGCGCGCGTGATTTGTCACGAGTGCGCTGTGACCATGGATTATCGCGCCGAGCGGCTGAATATTGACCTCGGCCCGGATGGCAGAGTCGTCCGGTTGCGCTGCGGCTAGGCGGTGGAGGAAAAGCGAATGCGCAAACTTCTGTTTACAGCGTGCCTGCTGGCGCTGGCTGCGTGCGGCCAGACTACTGCGACCACCGAAACCCCAACCGAGCCGGCGGCGTTGCCGCCCGCTGCGCCAACCAATGCCGCCGAAGCCACCGCGCAGGACACCTGCGCAGCCGCGCAGCACCAAGCCCTGATCGGCACTCCTGCGAGCGCAATCGATCTCAGCACTTATCCCGCCGGCACCCGGATCATAACGCCGGAAACTATGGTGACGCAGGACTTCGTGCCAACCCGGCTCAACATCACTACCGGTACGGACGGCAACGTCGCGTCGCTCAACTGCTATTGAGGAGGAGCAGATGCGGATATTCCTGACGGCGCTAGCCGCGCTCGCGCTCACCGCCTGCGGCCAGACCACTGCCACGACCGGCACGCCTGCCGAGCCTGAGGTCGAAACCCCGGCTGCGCCGCAGACAGCGGCGGAAGCCACCGCCCAAGATACCTGCGGCGCCTCGCAATACCAGGCGATGATCGGCACGAACATCGCTGCAGCGACCTTCCCCTCCGGCGCCAACATTCGGGTCATCCAGCCCAACCAGCCGGTGACGCAGGATTTCTCGGCGCAGCGCCTCAACGTGGTCACCGACGCCAACGGCGTGATCACCTCATTGGAATGCTATTGATATGCGCAGCGCCATGATCGTGGCGCTGTTGCTGGCCGGCTGCGCGGCGCAGGAGATGTCTGCGCCGCAAGCTGCGCTGAATGCGCAGTTCAATTCAGACGCTTTCACCGTGGCGGGAAACGCCTGCGGGGCGAGCGATTATGCGCACCTCGTTGGCGAACGCTTCGGCGAGACGCATCACGCGGCGATGCCTGCCGACACGCGTGTGATCGCCGCCGGCATGGCGAACACGCTGGAGTACACGCCTGGCCGCTTGAACGTTATCTTGGACCCGGCTGGCCGCATCGCCGCTGTCGGGTGCTTCTGACGCACTTGGCGGTTTGCTGCGGCGCGTTTATAGACCCCGCTCCAATCCAGCCGGAGCCGCGAACACCCATGGCCGTCGAACGCACCCTGTCCATCATCAAGCCGGACGCGACCAAGCGCAATTTGACGGGCGCCATCAATGCGGTGATCGAAAAGGCCGGTTTGCGCATCGTCGGCCAAAAGCGGGTCTGGCTCTCCGAGGGACAGGCGGAAGGCTTCTACGCCGTGCACAAGGAGCGGCCGTTCTTCAACGACCTGGTCAGCTTCATGATTTCCGGCCCAGTGGTCGTGCAGGTGCTTGAAGGCGAAAACGCCGTCGCGGCGTATCGCGACGTGATGGGCGCAACCAACCCCGCCAACGCCGCCGAAGGCACCATCCGCAAGCAGTTTGCGGAATCGATCGAGGCAAACTCGGTGCACGGCTCCGACAGCCTCGAAAACGCCGCGCGCGAAATCGAGTTCTTCTTCAACGATCAAGAAATCGTCGGCTGACGCGAAGCGGCGGCGCTATTTCTTGCCGCCGCCCTTGCCGCTGCCGCCTCTGAAGCCGGGGTTTACTTGCACCGGCTTCGAACCGCCTGCGCCGCCGGCTGGCTTCTTGCCGCCCGAAAGATCGGGGCCGCCTTTGCCGCTGCCGGGTTTCTTGTCTGCCATATGCGCCTCCTGATCGGCGCGCCGACGCTACGCCGGACCGCGCGCAGGCGCCAGCTATTTGCGGGCGATGATTTCCAGAACCAGGGGCGTCACCATGAGCGTGCCAGGTTCGGCGCTGATGCGCGCAAACTCGTCGCGCATGTCCTTGGCCAATTGCGGCGTGATGCGGTTGAGTTCGAGCAGGCGGTCGATGTGAATATCGAAGAAGCCGATCGGCCAGCGCCAGACATTGTCGCCCCTCGATACGACATCGACATAGGGCCGAAAGCTTTCCAGTTTCAGGCCCATCTCGGTCAGCCATGCAGGCAGGTTTCGCGCAATATCGGGTTCGCCGCCCGAGCCGCGCCAGTTGGCGACGACTTCATCGACGAAACGCTCGAAGTTGGGCGCCGGCGGCGCCAGCTTCCAGGTTTCGTAGTCGATGTATTCGTGGAATACGAGCGCTCCGCCCGGCCGCAAAGCGTCGACCAGTTTCCTCAGCGCCTCTTTCGGCTTGGGCAAGAACGCGAAAATCCAGCGCGCCCACGCCGCGTCGGCGCCGCTCACCGGGATGGCGTCGGTGACGACATCGATCTCGTGCGCCTTCACCTGGGAGAAGCCGCGCGCCCTGGCCTGCGCCTCCAGCGTGTCGAGGAAACGGCGCGAGCGTTCGAGCGCATGAACGGCGCCGGTGGGGCCGACGATCTCGGCCAAGTCCATGGTCGCGAAACCGGGGCCGGCGCCGAAATCGATCACCTTGCTGCCGTCGCCGATTTTTGCGCGCGCCCAAGCGTCAAGCGCGCGCGGGCGCCAGACGCGATGCTGGAAACCAAGGCGATAAATTTCGTCGTCATGCGTGCCGAGCACGTAGTCGCGTTCAGGCATGGGCGTCTCCTTGCGAACATATAGGCTGGCCAGCGCCGCGCGTCTCGTCTTGCCGATGAGGTCAAGCCGCGCATAATACAGGAACATTCCTGGGAGGCAGACGATATGCTGGTGCGTTTCTGGGGGACGCGCGGATCGATCGCCACGCCAGGCCGCGCCACGCTTCGCTACGGCGGCAATACCTCGTGCGTGGAGGTGGTTTCCGATTCAGGGACCACCATTCTCATCGATGCGGGCACCGGCGCACATGCGCTCGGCGCCGCGCTGATCGAGCAAGGCCGCGGCGGTCGCGGCCACATCCTCATCTCGCACACACACTGGGACCACATCCAGGGGCTGCCCTTCTTCGCGCCGCTCTTCGCCGCCGGCGCCGAATGGCGCATTTACGGCCCGCACAGCATTGGCCAGTCGCTTCGAGATGTGCTCGCGACGCAAATGGACTACGCCTATTTTCCGGTGACGCTCAACCAGTTCGCGGCGAAGGTGGAGTTTCATGAAATCGTGGAAGGCGGCTTCGCCATCGACGACGTTCGCATCGCCACCCAATATCTCAACCATCCCGCGCTCACGATCGGCTATCGCTTAGAGGCGGACGGGGCGAGCGTGGTCTATGCGTCGGATCACGAACCGCACAGTCCGCATGCCGGCGAAGGTCACGCCGAAGAAGCCGAGACCGGCGACGCCGCGCACGTGGAATTTCTGCGTGACGCCGATCTCGTCATTCATGACGCCCAATACAGCGCTGAGGAGTTCGCTACGAAGCGCGGCTGGGGTCACTCCTCGATCGAATATGCAGTGGACGCCGCCGCCGCCGCCAATGCCCGTCAGCTGGCGCTATATCACCACGATCCCGCGCGTGACGATGCAAGTGTCGATGGCCTTGTTGAAATTGCACGTACGCGTGCGGCCGGTCTCGGCGCCGATTTGATCGTCGTAGGCGCGGCGGAAGGCGACGCGATCGCGCTCGCGGGCGCCGCCAACGCCAGCAGGCCGATGCCGTTCATGCCGTCGAGTTTGGTCAAGCCGGCGACGAACGTCGCCGAAGAGCTCGTGTTGATCGCCGGCGTCTCAGCCAGTGATCGCGCCGTTCTCACCGCAGCCGCGCGCGCCGATGGCGTGCCGAGCGTATCGGAAGTCTTGACCGAGCAGTTGAAGGAAGCCGTCGCAGGCGGGCATCCGTCGCTGATCTTCCTCGGCGACGCCCTGCCGGGCGTCGACCCGGTGGCGCTTTGTGCGGAAATACGCGCGCTTCCAGGCGAAGACGCCAAGGACTTGCCCATCATCGTCGTCACTGATCAGTCGAACCTGCCGCCCGACAAAGGCGAGGCGGCCGGGGTCACCGATTGGCTCACTCGCCCTTACAGCCTGCAATATGCGCGCTCGCGTCTGCGCGCCTGGCTGATGCGGTCGATGTTGCGCTGGCGCAAGGCCGCGTTGCCGCCGGACGAAGAGGCGCGCTTGGCGGCGGTGTATGGTTTGGGTTTGCTCGATACCGAGGCCGAGGAACGTTTCGATCGCCACACCAGGATCGCAGCCGCGGCGTTCAATGCGCCGATTGCATTGGTGACGCTGATCGACCGCGAGCGGCAATGGTATAAAGCGCACTACGGCTTCGAGTTCAGCGAAACCTCGCGCGACATGGGGTTCTGCTCGCACGCCATCCTCGAAAACGAACCGCTTATCGTGAACGACGCCTTGCGGGACGATCGCTTTGCCGACAACCCGGTCGTCATCGGCGAGCCGCATGTGCGCTTCTACGCCGGCATTCCGCTGCATGCGGCCAATGGCGCGCGCGTAGGGGCGCTCTGCATTGTCGACACCAAGCCGCGCAACTTCAGTGCGGCGCAACTGAGCATGTTGAAAGACATCGCGCTGCTGGTGGAGCAGGAGCTCGAACCGAGTGCGGCCGCGCGCACGGGCTGACTGCAGCGCATTGGCGCTGCGCGGCGGCGGCTAGGCGATCGCCAGGGTTGAAGCATAGAGCTCGGCGCCGTCGCCGCCGTGAAACCGCAACTGCATGGTTGCGCCGGCGATGCTGCAAGAGGCGAAGCCGACGCCGCCGTCATAACCGAACACCGATTGGGGCCGCGCGCGCCGCAACCGGCGCACCTCCGAACCTGCGCCCGAACAGATATAGCTCAGCCGCCCGTCGCGCAGATATTCGAGATCGTGATCGTGGCCATTGAAATAGGCGGCTACGCCGTAGCGCAACAGCAGCGGGCGAACGTGGTGGTATAATGCCGGCGCGCCGCCATGTGCGCCGCTGGACACGATCGGGTGATGACCGACGACGAATTTCCATCGCGCCGGCGACGATGCGAGCGCTCGCTCCAGCCAGGCTAATTGTGCGTGCGCTCCGGCGCTGTCGCCGAGTACGGGCACGCGCGCGCGCAACAGCGGCAAATGGGTCAGCGGAAAGGTGTCGAGAAAAAAGAACGAAGCCCCGCCATCGGCTGCGGCGAAATCCTGCTGCCAATAGCGCGCCGGCATGCGCCAGCGAGGACTCTGAATTGTGTAGTTCATCTCGGCGGCGACGGAACCGCGATAGTCGTGATTGCCGAGCACGGCGTACCACGGCGTCTGCAGCGAGGCCGCGGAAAACACCTGCTCGAAGGTTTCTGTCCATTGCGGATCGTCGACCGACTCGACGCCGCTGGAGTAGAAATTGTCGCCGGTGGAAACGACGAATGCCGTGTTCAATTCCGCGGCGACGCGCGCCATCGCGCCGGCCACCGCAACCTCGCCGTCGGAATGTTCGCCCCAATCGCCGATCACGAGAAAAGACAAGGATGGCTCCTGCGCCAGCGCAGCGGGCGCCGCGCCGAGACAGACGCCGGCGCCGAGCAGTGCGCGGCGGGTGCAGAGCGGCTCATTTCTCACTTGCGCGTCCCTCCGGGACGCAGCGATGCGCAGGAAGCGGGCCGAAGCAAGGCCTAAAGTTGAGACTGCGACCCAGTCGCGGCTCGCGGCACAGAAAGCGTGGTCACGCGAGCCGGCGTGCAAGCTCAGCCAGACATCGCGGATAGAGCGTGTGCTCGAGTGCAAGCACACGCTCGGCCAGCGTTTCCGGCGTGTCGCCCGGCAGGATCGGCAGCGAGCTCTGGCCGATGATTTCGCCGGCGTCCACTTCCTCGACGACGAGATGCACGCTGGCGCCGTGCTCGGCGTCCCCCGCTTCGAGCGCACGCTGATGCGTTTTGACGCCCGGATACTTGGGCAGGAGCGAGGGATGGATGTTGACGATCCGGCCCGCCCAGGCGCGGACGAAAAACGGGGTCAGCACGCGCATGAAACCGGCGAGGGCGACGATATCGATCCGCCGCTGCACCAGCAGCGCGTCCAGATCGCGCTCGAACGCCGCGCGATCCTTGCCATAGGGCTTGTGATCCAGCGCAATCGCCTCAGCGCCAGCGGCGCGCCCACGCTCGAGTCCAGCCGCGCCGGGCACGTTTGAAATCACCAGCACCACGTCGTAGGCGTCCTGCTCGGCGTCGAGCAGCGCCTGCAGATTGCTGCCGCGCCCCGATATCAGAACAGCAACGCGTTTTTTCACGAACCGGTCCTGCTCTCGTCATTCCGGACGCGCACTGCGCGATCCTGAATCCAGGAGCAGACGCTTTGCCGGCCGCCCCTGGGTTCCGGGCTCCATGGGGCCCGGAATGACGAAGATGGACGGGCCATTAGGTCGCTTTCAATGTCCCGATCTTGAACGCCTGCTCACCCGCGGCCGTGAGCATCTTGATCACATCGCCCGCGCGAGTGGCGTCGACGACCAAAATCATCCCGATGCCAAGATTGAAGGTGCGCCGCATATCGGCCTCGGGCACGCCGCCGGTTGTTTGCAGCCATTCGAAGACAGCGGGGCGCTCCCAAGCGCTCCAGTCGAACGCCGCTTCGAGATGATCGGGCAGCGCGCGCGGCGTGTTCTCGACCAGACCGCCGCCGGTGATGTGTGCGGCGCCCTTAGCGAGCTTGGCGTCGAAGACCGGCTTCAGTGCTCTTGCGTAAATGCGCGTGGGCGTCAGCAGGGCTTCCGCCAAGGTCTTGGCGGCGGCAAACGGTGCGGGCGCGTCCCACGCCAGTCCAGAGCGCTCGACCACTTTGCGCACCAACGAGTAGCCGTTCGAGTGCGGCCCGCTCGAAGCGATGCCGACGATCACATCGCCCGCCGCCATCTCATCGACCCGCGGCAGCAGCGTTCCGCGCTCCGCTGCGCCGATGGCGAAGCCGGCGAGGTCGTAATCGCCCTCGCTATACATGCCCGGCATCTCGGCCGTTTCACCGCCAACCAAGGCTGCGCCCGCTTGCCGGCACCCTTCGGCGATACCCTGCACGACCAGGGCGGCTTCGTCGGCGTTGAGTTTCCCCGTCGCGTAATAGTCCAGGAACATCAGCGGCTCAGCGCCTTGAGCGCTCAAATCGTTGACGCACATCGCCACCAGATCGATGCCGACGGTCTGGTGGCGTCCGCTTTCGATCGCGATCTTCAGCTTGGTGCCGACGCCGTCTGTCGTCGCCAGGAAGATCGGATCCTTGAAGCCGGCGGCCTTGGGATCGAACGCCGCCGCGAATCCCCCCAGCGCAGCTTCAGCGCCTGGCCGGGCTGTGGATTTCGCCGCCGGTTTGATGAGATCGACCAGGCGTTCGCCTTCGTCGATATCCACACCTGCGTCGCGATAGGTAAGGCCGTTTGTTCCAGGGGTGTTGGTCACGTGATGAGTCCAGAAGCCGCCACATTGATAGGCGATTCCGCGCCGGGTAGGGTCTCCCGACATCGAGGTTACCGTATGAAAGCCACGCCCTTGGCCGCCATCGCCGTTATTCTTGCAGCGGCCTTGTGCGCGTTCGCGCCGGGGGCGGCAAGCGCCCAGGGGCGCGACAATGTTTACGTGGTGGCAGGCATCCATGTGGATGAAACCGCCGCAAACGCCGCCGCGGCGCAGCAGGCGGGTCTGGCCGCAGCCCAGCGTGCGGGGTTCGAACGCTTGGTGCGCCGGCTGACCGCGCCGGACGAACTGGCCCAGCGCGGAACACCACAGGTGGAAGCCGCGACGATCGAGCGGCTCGTCCTCAGCGTCGACGTCGAGGAGGAACGCCGCTCCGCCACCCGCTATATCGGCCGCCTGACCGTGCGCTATGACCCTTCCGGCGTGCGCACTCTATTGCGCCAGTTCAATCTCTCCGTCGTCGATACCCGAACCGCGCCGGTGCTGGTTGTCCCGCTCACCGTCGACGGCACGGCGGAAGAGACTGCAACGCTCTGGCGCAACGTCTGGGCAAGCGGCGGTTTTGGCGACGAACTCGTGCCGCTGGTGACGGCGCCGGTCGAGCTGCGCGGCGCACCTGCCTGGCAGACGGCGCAGCCTTTCGCCCAATCCGCCGCCGCCGCTTCCGTGCTCTACGCCACTTTGCGCATGCAAGGCGCCACAGCAACCGCGACCCTTACAGAAGTGGACGCCAACGCAACCCGGCAACGCGGTGACGTTGTGGCGCGCGTCAACGGCGAGGACATATCGGCGCTGCGCGCCGCTTTGGCTTCGCTCGCCGATCAAGCCAACACCCGCATTCAGAACGACTGGAAAGCGCGCGTCGCCACCGGGGGAGGTCAGCGCGCGCGCATCTCCGCCTCGGCTCTTTACGCGAACCAGGGGCAATGGGAGCGCATCAAGGACGCCCTCGAAGGCGCGGCGCAAACCCTCATCTCCGAGATCCGCATCGAAGCCGTCGGCCGCACAGGCGCGCTGGTTTCGTTTTCTTTCGTCGGCGATCGCGAACAGCTTGTGGCTGAACTCGGCAGGCGTGGCGTCGCCCTCGCCGATAGCACGCAAGGTCCGACCCTGCGCGTGGCCGGGAGATAGGCCGCCACGATCATGGATGAGCAGCCCCGCCTGTTTGAGTTTCGCATGGGCGACCGCTCGCCCGAAAAGCTGGTGGTGGCCGAGGCTAATCGCGACGCGGCCAAGCTGCTGCTGGACTGGCGGGTCTGGCCGAGCGGCGCGCTGGCGCTGGTGGGCCCAGCGGGGTCGGGGAAGACACACCTCGCGCTGGCCTGGGCGCTGGAAGCCGGGGCCCGGCAAGTCTCTGCTGTCGCCGCCGCCGCTGACGCCGCCGCTATTTTCCGCGAGTCCGGCGGCCGTGTGCTGATCGATGACGCGGACGGCGAACGCGACGAGGACATGCTCTGGCGGATCCTCGATCTCGCCCGCGCCGAGAGCGGCGCGGTGCTGCTGGTGGGCGCCGAACCGCCCGCAATGTGGAGCGTCGGCGTTCCCGATCTGCGCTCCAGGCTCGCCTCTTTACCGGTTGCTAAGCTCGGTGAGCCCGATGAGGCGCTAATGGGCGTCGTCTTGCGCCGCATTTGTCGCGAACAATTCATTCAATTGAGCGATGATGCCGCCAATTTTCTCGTGCGCCGGCTCCCGAGAACCTTCGCTGCGGCCCGGCAATGGGCAGCCGCGTTGGATCGGCAGCTGGTGCGCGGGGCACGGCCCGTCTCTTTGACGGGCGCAAAACGCGCGCTGGAAAAGATCGAGCAGCGCTGGGGTGTCGGAGACGGTTAACGAATGGCGAAGCCGCGCGGAAAAAGGCGCGTCACGGCGCAGAACACGCCGTCCTTGACGGACCCACAGCGGTTCATCAACCGCGAGCTGTCCTGGCTCGCGTTCAACACGCGCGTCCTGGAGGAGGCCGAAAACCCGAACCATCCGCTGCTCGAGCAGTTGCGTTTCCTGTCGATCTCTTCGTCCAACCTCGATGAATTCTACATGGTGCGCGTCGCGGGCCTGCACGAGCAGGTGAAGGCAGGCGTGTCCGCACTCAGCCTCGACGGATTGACGCCGGCCGAACAGCTGACGCGCGTCCACGCTGCGGCGACCAAGCTGATCGAGCGCCAGCAGGAGCGCTGGCGCGCTTTGCGCGTGGAACTGCGCGGCGTCGGCATTTCCGTGCTCGATCCGGAAGAGCTGAGCGACGAAGAGCGCAGGTTTCTGAAGCAATTGTTCATGGCGGAAGTGTTTCCGCTGCTGACCCCGCTCGCCGTCGATCCGGCCCACCCTTTCCCGTTCATTCCCAACCTTGGCTTCGCCATCGCGCTCAAGCTCAAACGCAAGGGCGATGGGCGCGCGCTCAACGCGCTCATTCCGGTGCCCAGTCAGGTGGCGCGGTTCGTCGATGTGACGCCCGCGCATCCACAGCTCGATCTCGCGCCGGGCGCGCGGATGCAGCGGCGTTTTCTAACGCTCGAAAACACGATCCCGCTGTTTCTCGACGAACTCTTCCCGGGCTACACGATGGAGGCCCAGGGCGCCTTCCGCGTCGTCCGCGACAGCGACATCGAAATTCAGGAGGAAGCCGAGGATCTGGTACGCGAGTTCGAGGCGCGCCTGAAGGAACGCCGATTGGGCGATATCGTGCGCCTGAAGATCGAGGCGCTGATGCCGGAGGATTTGCGCGCCTTCATCATCCGCGAGATCGAAGCCGATCCGCGCGACGTCATCATCGTGGAAGGCATGCTGGGTCTGTCGGCGTTGTCGGCGCTGGTCAATGAAGAGCGGCCCGAACTGAAGTTCAAGCGGTTCGAACCGCGCTTTCCCGAGCGGATCAAGGATTTCGGCGGCGACAGTTTCGCCGCCATTCGCGCCAAGGACATTCTTGTCCACCATCCATTCGAGTCCTTCGACTCGGTCGTGCAGTTCGTGCGTCAGGCGGCGGCGGATCCGGCTGTGGTCGCCATCAAGCAGACGCTTTATCGCACCTCCCGCGATTCGCCGATCGTCGCCGCGCTTGTCGCCGCCGCGGAAGCCGGCAAGAACGTTACTGCGCTGATCGAACTCAAGGCGCGTTTCGACGAAGAGACCAACCTGCACGTGGCCCGCATGCTGGAGCGGGCCGGGGCTTCGGTCGTCTACGGCTTCATCGATTTCAAGACTCACGCAAAGGTCAGTCTGGTCGTGCGCCGCGAAGCCGACGGCCTGCGCGCCTACACCCATTTCGGCACCGGCAATTATCATCCGGTCACCGCCCGCATCTATACCGATCTCTCGCTGTTTACCTGCGATCCCGCACTCGGCCGTGACGCCAACCGCCTGTTCAATTTCGTCACCGGCTACGCGCGGCCTGCGCAGCTCGAGAAGATCGCCATGTCGCCGATCAATTCCAAGGCGATGCTGTTGCAGCTGATCGGCGACGAGGTCGAGCACGCCCGCGCCGGCCGTGGCGGAAACATCTGGGCCAAACTCAATGCGCTCGTGCATCCCGAGATCATCGATGCGCTCTATCAGGCTTCGAACGAGGGCGTGAAAATCGATCTGGTTGTGCGTGGCATTTGCTGCCTCAGGCCCGGCGTTCCGGGGATGAGCGAGAACATCCGCGTCAAGTCGATCGTCGGCCGATTCCTCGAACATTCCCGCATCGTTTGTTTCGGTAATGGAGCGAGGCTGCCGAATCCCAAGGCCAAGGTGTTCCTGTCGTCGGCCGATTGGATGCCGCGGAACCTGGAGCGGCGCGTCGAGGTCCTTTGCCCGGTTGAAAATCCGACCGTCCATCAGCAAGTTCTCGACCAGATCATGGTCGCGAACCTCAACGATGAGGCGCAATCCTGGTATATGGACCAGGACGGGGTGTTCAAACGGGTCGATGTCTCCAAGCTGCCTGACGAACCGTTCAGCGCGCACAATTACTTCATGCGCAACCCGAGCCTCTCGGGGCGCGGCCGTGCGGGCAAGGAAGACGCCCCCGCCGCCTTCGACCATATCGGCGCGCGAACCTCGTAATCTGGATCGTCAACGATGACGTCGCGTGGTCTTCGCGACGGCAAGGAGGCCGCTGTCATCGACGTCGGCTCCAACTCGGTGCGTATGGTCGTCTATCGCATCGACGGCCGCGCGATGACGCCGATCCTCAATGAAAAGGTGATGGCCGGGCTTGGCCGCGACGAAGCGCGCACGGGCAAGCTGGCCAAGGATGGCGTCGAGTCGGCGATACGCGCCATCCGCCGCTTCAGCACATTGATCGAAGCGCTGCAGATCAAGGAAGTGTTCGCTGTCGGCACCGCCGCCGTGCGTGAGGCCACGGACGGGCGTGAGTTCGCGCGCCGCATGGAGCAGGAAAGCGGCATCAAGCTGCGGATTCTAAGCGGCGAGGACGAGGCCCGTCTGTCGGCGCTCGGGGTCAGCGCCGGAGCGCCGGACGCCAAAGGCCTGGTCGGAGACCTGGGCGGCGCCAGCCTCGAACTGATCGAGATCAGCCCCAAGGGCGTCGGGCGCGGCGAAACTTTTCCGCTCGGACCGCTGACGCTGATGGACGGCGATGATTTCGATTACGCCAAAGTCTCCAAGCAGGTCGAGCAGGTGCTCGACGGCACCAAGCTCCTCTACAAGCGCGGCGGCGATTTTTACGCCGTCGGCGGCGCTTGGCGCGCGCTGGGACGCATCGATATCTCGCTCACCAATCACCCGCTCGGCGTGCTGCATCATCATGAAATGAGCCGTAACGAGGTGCTCAAAGTGGTGGAAGCAGTGCGCAAGCAAAGCAAGCGCTCGCTGGAGCGGCTGGAAGAGGCCGCGGCAAAACGCGCCGAAACCTTGCCCTACGCCGCCGTCGTGCTCGAACACGTAATGCAGGCAGGTCAGTTTGACAGAGTGGTGCTTTCGGCTTTCGGTCTGCGCGAAGGCGTGCTGCTCGAGCGGATGAACGAGGGCGTGCTTGCAACCCACCCTCTCATCGCCGCGGCCGAGGCCCTGGCCGGCCGTTGGACCAGAACGCGCGCCTTCGGAGAAGCGCTGGAGAAGTGGATCGCGCCCATGTTCGCCGGCCAGCCGCACGTGTTTCCGAAGAAGCGCGAAGAGATACTGCGCGGCGCGGCGGCGCGATTGGCCGATGTCGGCGGCCCGCTGCATCCCGATCAACGGGTCGAAGTGATGTTCGATCTCATCCTGCGCGCGCCGCTCGCAGCGATCAGTCACGAGGAGCGGGCGTTTCTCGCCGCCGCCATCCATCATCGCTACACCAAGGCGCCGCCGCGCCATGCCGACGCGTACATGCGTCTGCTGAGCGACGAACGTCAGGCGGCCGCCGCCGCCTTGGGTGCGGCCTTGCGGCTTGGCGCCGATCTTACCGGCCGCAGCGAGCCGCTTTTGGCCGCAGTCGAGATCGAAGCGGTTGACGGCAGGCTTGTGCTTCGGGTGAAAAAGAAGATAGCCCACCTCATTACCGAGACGGTGCAGCGGCGCCTCGACTATGCCGCCGCCGCCTTGGGCCTGTCTCCGGAGACCAAGATCACATGAGCGACGCCCCGCCCGACCGCCTCTCGGTCGATCCCGACAGCCCGTATCACGACGAGGCGGTGCTCGCGCGCGGCGTCGGCGTGCGCTTCAACGGCAACGAGAAGACCAATTGCGAAGAATATTGCGTCAGCGAGGGCTGGGTGCGTCTGGCGGTAGGCAAGACGCTCGACCGCCGCGGCAAACAATTGACCATCAAGTACACGGGCCGGGTCGAGCCGTATTTTCAGGATATCGCGGCGGACAAGGCTGAATAGTCGTTTCGGGTGGCGCCGCAGCGGGCGCTTCCGTGCTATTGCGGCAGCCGTGACCGAGGAACCAGGCCCACGCAAGCTCGCCGCAATCATGTCCGTCGACGTCGCCGGCTACTCGGCCATGAGCGAAATCGACGAAGCCGAGGCGCTGGCGATGGTGACGCGGCTGCGCGGCGCGCTCGACACCATCACCCAGAACCACGGCGGGCGCATCTTCAACACCGCTGGCGACGGCTTCATGCTCGAGTTCGGCTCCGCTGCCGGCGCGCTGGCTGCTGCGGAAGTGTTGTGGGGCGGCGTCGAGCGTCAGCGCGTGCGAGTCGGCGTCCACGTCGGCGACGTGTTGCAGGGCCCGAACGGCGATCTCCTCGGACACAGCGTCAACGTCGCCACGCGCTTGCAGCAACTCGCCACGCCCGGCGCTGTCCTCGTCTCGATGGACGTCCGCCGCGCCGTGCGCGGGCCGCTGCAGCAGCGTCTCCATGCCGCCGGCGTCGCCCATCTCGACAAGATGAGCGAGACGATCGAGATCTTCACCCTCGAAGCCATCGCGGCACAGCGCGCCCGCACGCGCAAGCCCGACCCTGTGCTCGCCGTCCTGCCGTTCGACAATGAGAGTTATGCGGCCGAACTGAATTATTTTTCGGAAGGCGTAGCCGACGAGATCATCTCGACGCTGCTGCGGCAGTCCAAAATCAAAGTGATCGGCCGCACCTCGGCATTTCAGTTCCGCGACGAGCGCAAGCGCGAAGCGGCCGCGGCGCTGAAGGCGAGCCATGTGCTCGACGGGTCGGTCCGCCTCAGCGGCACGCGCATGCGGGTGAGCGTGCAGCTGATCGACACGTCGAACGGCGTGGTGCTCTGGAGCGAACGTTATGAGGGCGATCGCGCCGACGCCTTCGCCCTGGAGGACGAGATCGCGCTCAAAGTGGCGACTTCGCTGCGCCGTTCGCTGACGCAATCCGAGCGCGCCGCCAATCCGATCGAACCGGCCGCATACGACCTCTATCTTCGCGCACGCCAGATCTGGCTGATGATGAGCGATGTGGACGAAGATCAGGCTGCAGTGCTGCTCGAACGTTGCGTCGCGCTCGCGCCCGACTTCGCTGACGGCTGGGCGGTGCTGGCCAGCGTGGGCGCATTGCTGCTGCCGCGCGACCGCGATCTCGTCGGTTCTGCGCAACATCAGGCTGCGTTGGCCGCCGCAAACCGCGCGCTGCAACTCGATCCCGACTGCGCCCAGGCTTTCATGGCGTTGTCGCTGCTGAAACCTGCGTTCTCCGAGCACGCCGAAAAGCTCGCTCTGGTGAACGAAGCGCTCAAGCGCACACCCAACGATCCCGCACTCCACGTCGCGCGCGCCGCATGGTTGTACAGCGTCGGGCGATTGAAGGAATCGGCTCGCGCGCTTGAAATCGCCAGCCTGCTCGATCCGCTTGGGCCTGCCGTGGAGGGGTTCCGGGCCAGTCTTCTGGCCGCGCGCGGCGATGTCGCGACGGCCGGTGATATTATCGGCGCGGCTTGGATGCGCTGGCCGGACTCGCCGTTCATTTGGCACTTGGCATGGAACACGCTTTGCGTCGCCGGTCGCCTGGACGAGGCGGAGGCGATGGCCGCTGCGGCGCCGCGGCGTGGCGTGAAGCACCGCGACGTCGACGTGTTGCTGAACTACGTCAAGCTGTTGCGGCTGGCGCCTGCCGACCGACGCGCCGCCTGCAACCAGGCGCTGGCGCAATTGGCGCAAGACGAGGGCCCGCTGCCGCTGTCGACATGCATCTTCTTTGCCGGCCACGGCTGCGCCGACGCAGTATTCGATGTCTTGGATGCGGCAGCGCGAAGCGGCCGCCAGATCAAGGCCGACAATCACGACGCTTTCGGCACCGCGCGGGCGCAAGCGGCGGTGCAAATGTTCGTTCGAGTGAGCGGCGAGCCGATCTGGAACCATCCCCGGTTCCCCAGGCTCTGCAGCCATCTCGGCTTGGCCAAGTATTGGCTCGAGACCCGGAAATGGCCCGATTGCGCCGCCGAGGTCGATTACGATTTCAAGGCCGCCTGCGCCGACGCCGTGCGCGGCGGCTGATTGCACGCGCCCGCTGCAAGGAACCTACCGCCGCGAATGCTGGAACTGCGTCAGGGGCATCTTGTTGTCTCCGCAGGGATCAGCAGGAGACGAATGTCATGGCAGACGACAATGGCGGCGGCGGCGGCGGTTTCACCGGAGTGATCATCGGCGCGCTCCTTGTCGCCGTGCTCGCGCTCGGCTTCTTCGCCTACAATGGCGGTTTCAACGGCGGCGGCGAAAGCGCCGAGATTCAGATCGAAGCGCCGGAAGTTCCGACCGGCGGCTGATTACGGAACCTCTTCGACGGCAACCTTGCCGTCCTTCAGCTTCAGCGCGAGCTTGCCATGCTTCAAGGCAAGCGCGCGTTCGCCGAACACCTCGCGCCGCCAACCGCGCAGCGCCGGCACGTCGGCTTCATCCTTCGCGGCGATAGCTTCGACATCGGACGCCGATGCAATCAGGCGAGGGGCGACGTTGTGGCGTTCGGCTTCGTACCGCAGCAGCACTTTGAGCAATTCGACGGTCGGGCCCAGTCCCGACGGCAGCGGCGGGGGGCGCTCGTGCTTGTAGACGGCGCGATCGGGATCGCTGAACGCGCGGTCGAGCGCCTGAACCAGATCTTGGGCGGCGCGCGAATTGCCGAAGCCGCGCGGCACCGCGCGCATGCGGTCGAAATCGGCGGCGCTCTTCGGGCGGTGCTCGGCGATTTCGTAGAGCGCTTCGTCTTTCACGATGCGTCCGCGAGGCACGTCGCGCAATTGCGCCTGGCGTTCGCGCCAGGCGGCCGCCACCTGCAGCCCGAGCACGTAATCGGATGTCGTCTTGCGCAGCTTCAGCCGGTTCCACGCATTCTCCGGCGTCGTGTCGTAAATGTCCGGATCGAGCAGATAGTCGTGCTCTTCGTCCAGCCACGAGAGCCTGTTCTCGGCTTCCAGCTTCGTGTGCATCTTGGGAAACAGGTCGCGCAGGTGGGTGACATCGGCGAGCGCGTAGGCGAGCTGCGAGTCTGAAAGCGGCCGCCGGCTCCAATCGGTGAAGCGCGAGGATTTGTCCAGGCGGCGCTTCAACACCTGCTGCACCAGAGCGTCGTAGGCGACGGTGTCGCCGTAGCCGCAGGCCATCGCCGCGATTTGGGTGTCGAAGACGGGATGGGGCAGCGCGCCGCCGAGCTTAAGAAAGATTTCCAGGTCCTGCCGCGCCGCGTGAAATACTTTCAGCGTCGTCCGATCGGCCATCAGTTCCATGAACGGCGCCAGCGCCAGATCTTCCACCAGCGGATCGATCACCGCTTCGACCCCGGGCGCCGCGGCCTGGACCAGGCACAATTTCGGCCAATAGGTCGTCTCCCGCATGAATTCGGTGTCGACCGCCACGAACGGCTGCTGCGCCAATTCCCGGCACAGCGCCTGCAAGTCGGCGGTCTTGGTGATCACGCGCATTTGGGCTGGTTGGGATGCGCCGCGCTCGCGGTCAAGTCGAGAGAGGACGGGGGCGGGTTCCCGCCCGCATTCCAGCGCCGCGGCCGAGGGCGAAAACTGTCCAGCTGGCTTCCAAGCCGCCTAATCTACCGTAAACTGCAGGCGCGGGGACGGCGGGGAGGCTTCGATGGCGATGAGAAATTGGCTGGCGGCGGCGGGCGCCTTCGCTGCCCTGTGTTGCCTGCTCGGGCCCGGCGAAAGCGCGGCACAGACCCCGCTCTTCGCCGAAGAGAGCGAACTCCAGCTCACCATTGACGGCCCCATCGGCGACCTCGTCCGCACGGCGCGGCGCAACACCGACCCGTTTCCTGCCGCCATTACAGCGGCCGGCGGCCCGCGGCTCGACATGCAATTGTCGGCGCGAGGCTTTTCGCGCCGCACCGGCGGCATCTGCAACTTTCCCCCGCTTCGTATCGATCTCGCCGGCGATGGGCAGCGCACCGGCACGATCTGGCAGGGCCAGAACAGGTTGAAGCTGGTCACGCGCTGTCGCGCGAGCGCGAGCTATGAGCAGCTGACCGTGCTCGAATACACGGCATACCGCCTCTTTAACGTGATCACCCCGGTCAGCTATCGCGTGCGCCCGGTGCGCGTGACCTATCGCGACAGCGGCGGGCGCCGGGAGGAGACTCAGTTCAACTTCCTGATCGAAGACACCGACGATGTCGCCGCGCGCAACGGCCGCACGGCGATCGATGCCCAGACCAACGAAGTGCGCTCCAATCAGCTCAACGGCGAACAGGCAGCACTTGTCGGCATGTTCCAATTCATGATCGGCAATCTCGACTGGGACATGACGCAAGGCCCGGCGGGCGAGGAATGCTGTCACAACGGCAAACTGCTTGCGGCCTCGGAAACCTCACGCGAGAACGTGCTGCCGGTTCCGTATGACTTCGATTTCGCGGGCTTCGTGAACGCGCCGTACGCAGTGCCGCCGGAGGGCATTCCGGTGCAGAATGTGCGCCAGCGTCACTATCGCGGCCTGTGCCGCTTCAATGACCAGGCGCGGGCCGCTGCGGAACTGTTTCGGTCGAGACGGGATCAATTGTATGCAGTGATAGATGGGGAAAGCCGCTTGCCGAACGGCCGCCGCCAGGCGGCGCGCGCCTATATAGCGACGTTTTTCGAAATCCTCGATAACCCGCAGCGCTTCGAACGGTTGGTGATCGAGAACTGCCGCGGCTAGTTGGCGGCGGCGGTCGCACACTGGCTGGCGGTGAGTTCGGCCACCGGTCCGGCGCCGTTATCCAAGGCGGCGATGCGGCGCAGATAATCGCAGGTCGCCTGCGGCGTCGAGGCCGTCACCGGCACGCGCTGGCCGCGGTGCACAGTTGTCCACGCGCCGTTCTCGAAGATCAGGAAGGCATGCGGATCGGAGTGTCCCCGCGGCACGGCGATGTCGGCGATCAGCACGCGGCCATTGAAGCGGGGCAACACGGTCGATGTCACTTTGGTATGGCCGACGATGACGCGCGCCACGCCCTGCGCGCGCAGCAAGTTTTCGAGGTTCGCCGTTTCCGTCGCTTCCGGGTTTTGCGATAGCCCGCGATACCACAGCGGACCCTCCTGATTCTCGACGATGTCAGGATAGGTCGCGGAAGGCGGTCCGCGGACGTCTGCGCGAACGGCGTCATTCATCGCGATGCGGGGCGCGGCGGCGAAGGCTGGACCAAGCCCGCCATGCACGAACAGCGTGTCGTTGATGCGGATCACCGCGTCATGTCGCCCGATCCAGCGCCCATATCGCCCTTCGGGCGCCCAAGCCTGGCGATGTTCGATCCAGCCGAGCGGGTGCTCGGCATCCCATTGCGCGCGATAGGCGGCGTCGAAGGCGGGCAGCCCGCTCGCCGGAGGGTTGGCGCGGAGCGCCCGTTCATAGCGCTGATAATAGCGGTCGCGCTCGCGCGGCGAGTTGCGGGTGGCGAATGCAGCGTGTTCTCCGGGATGCACGTAACGGAGATCGCCTTCGATGTTCATGGCCTCGTGATTGCCGATCAGCGCGTGCACGCGTCCGCCCGCCCGTTGCGCCTGCGGTTCCAGCCGCATCAACAGGTCCATGATCATGCGGCTGTTCGGCCCGCGGTCGGGAATGTCGCCGAGTTGCACCAGATGGGTGCGCCCGCCAGTCCAGCGGTTGCGCGCGTCGATCAGGCCAGCCGTGCGCAGCATGTCGGCAAATTTTTCATAGTCGCCCTCGAGATCGCCGATGGCGACAATGCGTTCGACATTGTCCCATTGCGCCTGCGCCAAGGCGGGGGCGGCGGAAAGCAGGAGGGCGGCGATCGCGGCGGCGACGGAGCGGATCAGGTGCATCATGGGTTTCGAGAATAGTGGGAAAGCCGCGCTTGGCCATCGCCGCCTTCATCGGCAATGAGCAGCGATCCGTCAGGCAGGATGGCTAGCCCTTCAGGCTGCGGGTGTGCCCGCCCCAGCGCGCGCGCAGCCAGGAGCGTCCCCCCGGCGTCCAATTCGGCCAACGCGGCGTCATTGGCGGAGAGCAGGATGATCCGCCCCGTGCGGGCGTCGATTTCGACGCTTGACGGCTGGAAGCGACGCACGTCGCTGGCCTCGGCAAAGTTCGTTTGCGCGCGCCGCCATTCGGTCGGCCGGACCGCGTCGCCCGGCGGCCACGAGAGCAGGAGCGGCGTATCACGCATGGCCCGATCGTGATTGCGCTTACAGGCGAGAATGAGGCTGTTCTCGGACGCCAAATAGGTCAGGCCCTCGAGTTCGCAAACGTGCTCGGTCCCGGCGTTGAACCGCTCGTAGCCTACGTGCTCGCCGTCGCGGCCTTCGCGAAATCTGTAGAAATCCCCGGTGCTGGTCATCAGCCAGAAATCGCCGGCCGGGGTGATCGCAAGACCTTCGAAGTCGCCGCGCATTGGACGATCGCCCAGCATGAACATCTTCACGAACTCGCCGCGCTCGACATCGAACTGATGGATCGCCGCCGTTTCGTCGTCGTGGACGAAGACATGTCCCTCAGGCGACACGGCGAGGCCGGATATTTCCCGAAGCCGATCGGGCAGCGCCCATTGCCGATCCGGCGCCGCCGCGAACAAAGAGGCTTGCATTTCGGCGGCGCTTCTCTGGTTCGATCGGGTTTCGCTGCAGGCGGCCGCCACCAGCGTCCCCGCCAGCAACGTGATCAGCAACATCGTCCTCATCCCCGTCCTTGTCGCAGCATTGGCTCGCGCCCTGATTAGCGCCATCGTCAGCGGCAAGCCAGCGCCGGAGTCGAGGCCGGCGCGAAGCCTTGTCGCGCTGCACTTGCGCGGCAGGGGCGCCAAAATGGGCGCCTGACTGTGATGGACAAGTGACGCGGAGGGCCGCAAAAGCGCCGCTTCGAGGAGATGAGCTGATGATTGCGCCCGGCGCGCCGCACAAAGTTGCTTCCGCCCCGCCCGGCGAAGGCCACGAAACCGATGTCATCATCGTCGGCGCGGGGCCCGTCGGTCTGTTCGCGGTGTTCGAACTTGGTCTGTTGGATCTCAAAGCCCACATTGTCGATGTGCTCGATCGCCCTGGCGGGCAATGCGCCGAACTCTATCCGGAAAAACCCATCTACGACATTCCGGCTCTGCCGATCGTGACGGGCCAAGGCCTGACCGATGCGCTCATCCAGCAGATCGCGCCGTTCCATCCGACCTTCCATCTCTCGCAGATGGCGGAGTCGCTCGAGCGCTTGCCGCACGGCAAGTTCAAACTCCGCACCGAACTCGGCACGACCATCACCGCGCCGGTGCTGGTCATCGCTGCCGGCGGCGGCTCGTTCGTTCCGCGCAAGCCGAAGATCGAAGGCATCGAGGCCTATGAGGGAACCAGCGTCCATTACGCTGTGCGCCAGATGGAGCGTTTCCGCGGCCGCGATCTCGTCATTGCCGGCGGCGGCGACAGCGCCCTCGATTGGGTGCTCAATCTGCAACCGATTGCGAAGTCGACGACATTGATCCATCGCCGCGACGATTTCCGCGCCGCGCCGCATTCGGTGGCGCAAATGCGCAAGCTGGTCGCTGAAGGCAAAGTGCGGCTTGAGATCGCCGATCTCAAAGGCGTCGCCGGCGCCGGCGGTCAGATCAGCGCCGTCAACTGCTTCACCAAGGAGAAGGGCGCTTACGATCTCGCCTGCACCGACCTGTTGGCGTTCTACGGTCTCACCATGAAGCTCGGGCCGATCGCCGATTTCGGCCTGAACCTCGATGAGAACTTGATCCCGGTCGACACCGAGAAGTTCGAGACCAGCGAGCCGGGCATCTTCGCCATCGGCGATATCAACACCTATCCCGGCAAGCTGAAGCTCATTCTCTGCGGCTTCCACGAGGGCGCGCTGATGGCGCAAGCGGCGTTCAAGATCGCCCGCCCCGGCGAACGCTTGGTTTTCCTCTACACGACGAGTTCGACGGACTTGCAAAAGAAGCTGGGCGTCGCCTAGTCAGAGTCATTCACACGGCCTCCGGCCGTCTGGAATGACTCTAGGTTCTATTCGGTGTCCATAGCACCATGACCATCCACCCTTCCGTGCTTTCCGCCATCGGCAATACGCCGCTGATCAAACTCAAGCGCGCCTCGGAAGAGACCGGCTGCACCATCCTCGGCAAAGCCGAATTCCTGAACCCCGGCCAATCGGTGAAAGACCGCGCCGCGCTCGCCATCGTCGAGGACGCCGAGCGCAAGGGCCAATTGCGCCCCGGCGGCGTTATCGTCGAAGGCACGGCGGGCAATACCGGCATCGGGCTGGCCATGGTCGGCGCCGCGAAGGGCTACCGGGTGATCGTCGTCATGCCGCGAACGCAGAGCCGGGAGAAGAAGGACGCCGTCATCGCTTTTGGCGGCGAATTGGTGGAAGTGGATGCGGCGCCGGCGACAAGCGACAACCATTATCCCAAAGTCGCGCGCCGCATCGCTGAAGAAAAGAATGAGGCCGAGCCGAACGGCGCCATCTGGGCCAATCAGTTCGACAATGTCGCCAACCAGCAAGGCCATTACACAACCACCGGCCCGGAAATCTGGACGCAGACGCAAGGCAAGGTCGATGGCTTCATCTGCGCTGTCGGCTCGGGCGGCACCCTGGGCGGCGTCTCGCTGGCGCTGAAACAGCGCAATCCGAACATCCGCATCGGCATCGCCGATCCCGGCGGCGCAGCGCTCTACAATTGGTACAAGAACGGCGAACTGAAGGCCGAAGGGACCTCGATCACCGAAGGCATCGGCCAGGGCCGCGTCACCGCCAACCTCGAAGGCGTGATCGTCGACGACGCCTTCCGCATCGAGGACCGTGACTGGCTGCCTGTGCTCTACGCCATGATTCAGGAAGAGGGGCTTTCGCTCGGCGGCTCGTCTGCGCTCAACGTGCTCGGCGCCATGCAGCTCGCCCGTGATCTGGGCCCCGGCAAGACCATCGTCACCATCCTCGCCGACTACGCCAACCGCTACATGGGCAAGCTCTTCAACCCGGAATTCCTGCGCGCACAGGGCCTGCCGGCGCCGCCTTGGCTTGGCTGAGCCGCGTTTCGCGCAACAGGCGCGGCCGCGTGGCAAATTTCTTCGCTGCGGTTATAGAACGGTCTCTGCGTTAGCCGTCTCCAACTTGAGCAGGGGGAAGCCATGCCAGCACTCAACGCCACCGTCTTCAAGCTCAACGACAAGTTCGATCCCACCAATGTCGGCATCACGGCGGACGATGCTGACCGGTTTGCGCCCGGTCAAAAGTTGCAGGCCTCGTTCGTGTTTCCGAACGACGCTCAGTTGCGGCGGGTGCTGCAGCGCTATCTCGACATGCTGCCCAGCGGCATTCACGAGGCGCTGCGCGCAATGATGCACGCTGCGCTCACCGCCGATCCGCCGACGCCGATGGTGTTCAACTGGGAGGCCGCGTACGACTTCGGCCTTCACATCACCCAAACGCCCGACACGGTGATGACGCCCGGCGTGATCAGCGTCACGTTGCGCGGACGTTACCCCGATGACGATCACCCGCTCGAAGACGACATGGAAGAGTTCGCCCGCTCGGCCGCCAAGGCCAAGAGTTCGGGCAAGCGGTCAAAGCCCGCCAAACGCAAGGCCTCCAAGAGGTCCTGAAGATCGGCCTCATTGGCGTAGGGGATTCGCCGCCGGCCGAGCATCTTGATCGCACGCGTCCGCACCTCGTCGGTGAGCACGGCGCGCCCCTCCTCGCTACGGCCCAGCCGCGCCAGGCTTGCGGCGAGGACGAGCGGTGCGCGTTTCTCATGCTGACGCGACGCTTCGATTGCGCGCGAGACGGCAAGCTCGTAGGCGCCGGAATGGAAGTGCGCGAGCGCCAGCGTGCCGATCATGGCGCCCATTTGCGGATCGAACGGGTTGAGGCGGATACTGCGTTCGAGCGGGCCTGCAGCCTCGCTGGCGCGGCCGAGATAGATCAGCACCTGGCCGAGCCGGAAGTGGCCGAAGGCGAAGTTTGGATTCAGCACCAGCGTGCGCTCGGCCTCCCGCAGCGCCTCGTCGTGGCGGCCCAGATAAAGAAGCGCGCCGGAGAGAGCAAAATGCGCCCACGCGTCGCGCGCATCGAGCCGGATCGCGGCGTTCGCGGCGGCTTCGGCGCCGGCGAGATCGGCCTCGGCGTCCTCCGCCCAGCCATAGGCGACCCGGCCGTAGAGCACGCGGGCCAGTCCCACATGCCCGAGCGGGAAGGCGGGATCGCGGCCGATGGCGTCGCGAAACAGCGTTTCCGCCTCGCGGAAGCTTGCCTTGGAGACCTGATTGAGATGCCACATGCCGCGTTGGAAGCAGTCGAAGGCGGTAAGATCGCCGGCGCTCTTGTGCGCCGCGCGGACACTCTCGTGGTGCAGCATCGCAGGCTCGATCGCGCCCACGACATGCTCGGTGATTTCGTCATAGAGCGCAAACAGATCGGCCAGATCGCGATCGAAAGTATCGGACCAGATATGCGCGCCGCTGGCTGCATCGATCAGCTGCGTCACCACCCGCACCCGCGTTCCGCTTCTGCGGACGCTGCCTTCGAGCACGTAGCGCACGCCGAGTTCGCGCCCGACGCGCTGCACGTCGACCGCCCGCCCCTTGTAGGTGAAGGTCGAATTGCGGGCGATCACGAAAAACCAGCGCCAGCGCGAAAGCGCGCTGATCACGTCCTCGGTGATGGCGTCGGCGACATATTCGTGGGCGGGGTCGCCGCTGATGTTTTCCAGCGGCAGCACGGCGATGGAGGGGCGGTCAGGCAGCGTCATCGGCGCGCGCGCATCGGCGCCGGCGTCCAATTGGATGCCGAACAGGCGCACCGGCGCGTCGATGTTCTTGAGCTGCCGCTCGCCCAGGTCTTCGAAAACGAGGTCGCTGCGGCCGCGCGCGTCCTCGTGCACCCGCGCCGAAACGCAGACGCCGCCGGGCGGGGCCATTGCCTCCAGACGGGCGGCGAGCGTGACCGCGTCGCCGAACACGTCGCCGCCCTCGATCACCGCATCGCCGGCGTTGACGCCGACGCGAAACAGCATGCGCGCGCCGGGTTCGAGCGCGGCGTTGCGGGCGCTCATCGCGCGCTGAAAATCGACGGCGCAACCCAGCGCTTCGACTGCGCTCGCGAACGTCGCCAGCACGCCGTCGCCCATGGTCTTGACGATACGGCCGTGGTGGGAGCCGACCAGCGGCGCCAGCAGGTCCAGGCTCGCCCTGAAGCCGGCGAGCGTGGCGGTCTCATCGGTGCGCAGCATGCGGGCGTAGCCGACCACATCCGCGGCGAGGATCGCAGTGAGCCGCCTTTCTGTCCGTCCGTCCGCCAATGGCCCTCCTGACTGCGCCACAATGTCATTACCACAGCGGGCGCTGGCTGTCGTTCGCCCATTGAGCCGTTTGTCAGCGCCCGCTAGGTGTCACAGCGAACCTTGAGGGGGACACGCCATGGAATTGCGCCACGCGCTCGCAGCCGCCGTCATTGCGCTCGCCGGCTGCGCTACGTCCGATCAGGCCGGGGCGCCGGCGAGCGACATCGCTGCATTCCAGCACGCGCCGCTTTCGCCGGCGGCCTTGATCGAACACGTGCGCGTGCTGGCGTCCGACGAGTTCGAGGGCCGCGCCCCCGGCACCAACGGCGAGCGCCTTACCATCGAATATCTCGAACGCGCCTACGCCGCGGCGGGATTGCAGCCCGGCGTCGTGCTTGCCGACGGCCGGCGCTCGTGGCGCCAGGAGACAACGCTGGTCGCCGCCACGCTGACCACGCCGCCGGCGCTCACGCTTTCGGGCCGCGATGGCGCGCGCAGCTACGCTTATGCGACGCAATTCTCCGCTTGGACGCGCCGGCTCGATCCCACCGTCGACATCCAGAACGCGCCGCTCGTCTTCGTCGGCTACGGCATCAATGCGCCCGAACTCGGCTGGAACGATTACGAAGGCGTCGACATGCGCGGCAAGATCGCCGTCATCCTGATCAACGATCCCGATTTCGAAACCGGCGACGACCGCGGCTTCGGCGGCCGCGCCATGACCTATTACGGCCGCTGGACCTACAAGTTCGAGGAAGCCGGCCGCCAGGGCGCCGCCGGCGCCATCATCATCCACGAAACCGCGCCCGCCGCTTATCCGTGGGCGGTGATCCAATCCTCCACCGGCAGCGCCCGCTGGGACATCGTGCGCGAGGACCGCGGCGCCAGCCGCGCCGGTTTCGAGGGCTGGATCAACAACGAGGTCGCGATGGAGACTTTCCGGCGCGCCAATCTCGATTTCACCGAACTGAAGGCGCGCGCCCAGCGCCGCGGCTTCCGCGCCGTGCGCATGAATTTGACCGGCTCGCTGCGTCTCGACACCCGCACCGAACAACGCACCACCTACAACGTCGTCGGCGTCCTGCGCGGCACGCAGCGGCCAAACGAGACCATCATGTATTCGGCGCACTGGGATCACCTCGGCCGCTGCCCGGCGATCGACGGCGACGACATCTGCAACGGCGCCCTCGACAACGCCACCGGCACGAGCGCGCTGATCGAACTGGCGCGCCGTTTTTCGGCCGAGGGGCGCCCGCAGCGCACAGTCGCGTTCATTGCGCTCACCGCCGAGGAGCAGGGGCTCTTGGGCGCGCTCTATTACATGCAGCATCCGGTGTTCGCCCCGCGCGACACCGTCGCCGCCATCAACATGGACGGCATCAACAATGCCGGGCGCACCCACGACGTCGAGATCGTCGGCTACGGCAAGAGCGAGATGGACGATCTCATCACCCAGGCGCTGGCGGCGCAGGGACGCCGCGTCGCGCCTGATTCCTCGCCCGAGGCCGGCTATTTCTACCGTTCCGACCATCTCCACTTCGCCCAGCTCGGCATTCCGGTGCTCTACACTTCGAACGGCATCGACATGCTGGAAGGGGGCGCAGAGCGGGGCAATGCGCTCAACGCCCGCTATGTCGCCGAGAATTATCACAAGCCCTCCGACGAACTCACCCCCGACTGGGACATGACCGGCGGCGCCGAAGACCTGGAAGCGCTTTACGCCGTCGGCCGCCGCCTGGCCGACTCGAACGAATGGCCGCAATGGCGCGCCAACGCCGAATTCCGCGCCGCGCGCGAAGCGTCGGGCCGGTGACGATATCGAGCGACACGACACGCATCTTGGATGCCGTCGTGTCGCTCAGAACTTGAAAACTTCCTTCGGAATGTTCCGCGCATTTTCACACGCGCTTTTAAAGTCGTAAGGCGCCTCGTCTGCGCAGTCGGGCCATTTCTGGGTCGCGAGCCAGAATTCGACGAGCCCGAGGCGCGCGCAGAGTGGTACAAAGCGCGGATCGTTCCGGATTTCCGGCATGCCTTTCCAAAATAGCATGCCGGTGCGGTAAGCATCGGCGCCGATCACGTCGTCGGCGGCGCCCGTGGGTCCAAGCTGAGCGCTTTCGGCGAAGCGATAGGCATCATCGACCAAACCCAGGTGCGCCGCATACACAAGGCGCGTCACGTCCACCGAGCCTGTCTTGGCCACCTGCGCTGCGAGCGCATCACGTATCGCGCCGATGTTCTCCGCCGTCGGATTGCGCTTGGCGCTGACGAAGTGCAGACCGTCCACGAAGTCGCGCCCCGCCAAGTTCGCGGCCGTTGCGAGCAGTCTATCCACCGCCGGCCAATCGTTCAGGAGCGCGAAGGCGCGGAGCAGGGTCGCGACCGGAAACGTCATTTGCGGCGAACGCGCGATGAGGTCTTGGAGCAGAGGGATCGCTTCGGCCACGTGTCCGGCAGCCATGCGGGCCGTCGACGTGATCATGATCACCATCGGATTCAGCGGATCCGAGGGATAGACCTCCTCCGTGATCGCGGCGCATTCGCGGGTTCGTCCGATCGTGCGGGCGTGCCAACCGACATAGATCTTTCCCTCGCCGCGACCCGGCGTCTGGCGAACGCGCTCCATCGCCGCGTCCGCCGCAACGAAACTGCCGTACGGAGGCAAGTTGAAATATTGCGCGTTCAGGGCATCGATGTTCTGCGGGTCGAGCGTTAGAGCGCGTTCCGCTTCGCGTGACGCCCTGGCGGCTGCGGCGGCGCGTTCGGAGAACGGCTGAAACATGCGCGCCCAAGTCCGCACATAGGCGAGCCTTCCCCAAGCCTCCGCGAAATTGGGCGCGCGCTGGACGGCTGCTTCCAACAGTCCGATGCTCGCGTGCAGCTCCTGCGGCGCGTATAACTTGATGCTCGACCGCAGATAAAGGTCGTAGACCGCCGGATCGATCGCCTTGGTCGAAAAGCTCGTGAACGTTTGCCGCAATGCGCCCGCGATCGCTTCGGCGATGTCGTCTTGCACGGCGAAAGTATCGTCGAGGCCGCGGTCGTAGTGGTCGGACCACAGCGTGGTGTGTGAGGTGGCTTCGGCAAGATGGGCCGAGATGCGTACGCGTCCACCCGCCCGGCGCACTGAGCCGTCGAGCAAATGGCTGCACTTGAGCGCGCGCGCCGCCTCGCTCTTTTTCTCTCCGCGAAACTGAAAGCTCGATGTGCGCCCGATGACTTTGAGGTTCGCGCCGCGCGACAGACGCTGAATGATCTCCTCGCTGACGCCGTCGGAGAAGAATTGCATCTCTGGATCGGTCGACAAGTTGTCGAACGGCAGCACAATGAGGATGGGGTCGACATCCTTCTGCGGCGTTGCCTGCGGCGCCAATACCGCGACGGCCAGCGAAAACGCCTCGATCGTCTCGGCCATCTTGTCGAGCTTGAGCATGCCGCGCGATTGCAGGCGTTCGGCGATCGGGCCGCGGATCGTTTGTCGAACAGTGGCTGAGATCAGAGCTGCGCCCGGTGAAGATTGCGCCATGAGCCGCGCGGCGACATTGACGCCGTGACCGAGCAGATCGCCATTCGGCTGCACCACAACGTCGCCCAGATGGACGCCAACGCGCACTTTGGGTTCACAGGTTTCGGCGAGTTCGAGCGCGGCCTCCACGGCGGCCAGGCTCGAACCAAACTCCAACATGAAACCGTCGCCGGCGGTGCTGAATACGCGGCCGCCATAGTGCGCGGCCACCGCAGCGATCGCCCTGCGCAGAACCGCTACTTCGGTGGTGGTTCTTGCTTCGTCTTCTTCCGTGCGCGCGGAATAGCCAGCGACATCAAGCGCGACGATTGTCGCGAGTTTGCGGGCTTGGGCGTCGTCGGTCATGCAGACTTTCGGCGGGGGCGGGTCTTGAACCATACCACCATCGGCTTTCAGCGGAAGGCGGATGTGGGAATGCGAGCATAGAGCCGTTTTCGCCGCGCCAGCGCGCCTGTGGCTCGTTCGCGTGCCGCAATTGAATTGCGCTCACATCGCCCATGAGCGTGTTTCACTTGCCGGCGCTCCGCGTGCGCTGCATGAACTCCCGGCGGAGGCGAATATGGCGAACCCGGTGAAGCTCTACGGCAGCTCGCTGAGCGGCAATTGCCTCAAGCCAAAATGGATTCTCGATCGCCTCGGCGCCGCCTACGATTGGATCGAGACCGACGCGTTCGACGGCTCGACCCGCACGCCGCAATTCCTCGCGCTCAATCCGGCCGGACAAGTGCCCGTCGCCGTTCTCGCCGACGGCCGCATCATCGCCCAATCGAATGCGATCATGCTCTACTTCGCCGAAACCAGCGATCTCGTGCCGCGCGATGCGTATGCGCGCGCCAAAATGTACGAGTGGCTGTTCTGGGAGCAATACAGCCACGAGCCTGCTATCGCCGTGCGCATTGCACGCAAATACTATCTCGGCAAAGCCGACGACGAACTCGATCCGGCGCTGCTGACCAAAGGCAATGCCGCGCTCGCGCGGATGGAGCAGCAATTGCGCGAGTCGCGGTTCCTGGTCGGGGAGTCGCCGACGCTCGCCGACATCGCCCTCGTCGCCTACACCCGCAAAGCGCATCTCGGCGGCTTCGAGCTTGGAGATTACCCTTCGGTAAGGAGATGGGTGGCGCGCGTGGAGGAGCTACTCGGAATTGAAACCGCGCTACCCGCAAATGCTTAACGCGGGAACCAGCCCTTGTATGGCCGCATTGAAATGAAAGCGGTAAGCTGACCGTCAGGGAAGCGAAGAGGGTTTATGGAAGTCACCACGGACCTTTGGCCCGCACTGGCGACCATCTTCGGCTTGTTCCTCGCGGTCGGATTTCTGGCGCAATTGATCGATGGAGCGGTGGGGATGGCGTATGGCGTCATCTCCTCGAGCGTGCTGCTGGCGTTCGGCGTGCCCCCGGCGCAGGCGTCGGCGACGATCCATGCAGCGGAATGCTTCACCACCGGCGCTTCTGGCGCCTCGCATCTGGCCCACCGCAACGTCGACTGGCGGCTGTTCTTCCGCCTGGCCCCTGCCGGCGTCATCGGCGGCGTCGCCGGCGCTTATTTGCTCACCGGCTTCAACACCGATTTCATCAAGGCGGTGGTGATTGCCTATCTCGGCGTGCTCGGTCTTTACATGCTGTCGCGGGCGATCCGCGAGCCGAAAGAGGAGCCGCCGCATCTGAAGCACGTCGTGCCTGTTGGTGTCGCCGGCGGATTCCTCGACGCCAGCGGCGGCGGCGGCTGGGGTCCGATCGTGACCTCGACATTGCTCGGGCGCGGACACACGCCGCGCTATGTCATCGGCAGCGTCAACGCCTCCGAGTTTGTTGTTACGGTTGCGATCTCATTGACCTTTCTTTGGACCTTGATCACCGGCCGTTTCGAACTCGAGGGCGGTTTGGCGACGGGCGGGGCGGCGCTGGCGGGCCTCATCATCGGCGGCCTCGTGGCGGCGCCGCTGGCTGGCTACGTCACCAAAATCGCGCCGGCGCGCGTACTGCTCGCAGCCGCCTCGGTGCTCGTGATCGGGCTTTCGGTCTGGCAAGGCATCCAGCTCTGGCCGCGCCTGCTCGAATACCCGATCTTCAACGAAATGGCTCAGACTGCCGGGCTGCGTTAACGCTTCCGCGCCAACCGACCGTTTACCGCTCGCCGCGAAGCTGGACGCGGTGCGGAGTCGAATTGGTCAACCTGTCGAACCTGAACCTCGCCAGCGTCCTTTTGGGCGGATCAGGCGCAGGCGCGAGCGGCCTCAGTTCGACGCTGCTGACGTCGTGGGCGGCCGCCCGCGCCGGCGTCGGCGTAGATGTGGCGGCAGCGACGCAGGACCCCAATGCCCCAGTCGCGCCGGTATGGACGCCAGGCGTCTCGCCGAATGCCGAGGCGCTGGTGCAGCGCGCGCTCTCGAACCGCGCATTCTTCGACATCAACGCCAAACTCTATAGCGATCTCGGCGCCACTGGCGATTACAGGCGGCTGTTTACGCTTTACTCCGGCCTCAGCACGCTCAACGCACTCGCCGCCCGCGCTGAAGACAAATCCTTGTCGAAGGCGGAGCTGGCGCAGACCTTGAGCCAGTTCGCCCGCGGCCAGAGCGAACTGGAAGCATTTTTCGCCGCCCAGCAATTCGAAGACATCCGCCTGGCGCAGGGCGATCGGGTCGATGCGGCGCAGACGACGCTGGCATTACCCTCGAACACCGAGGACTACGTCACCGGCGTCATCCACAAAGGCGGGCTCTATCAGAAGGTCGCTGGACTGGCCGACGATGCACAATTCAACATCGTCGCGACGTCCGCGGGCGGAACCGTGCGCAATATCGCGATCGATCTTGCGGAGATGGGCTCGGTGCCGCGCACGCTCAGCAATGTGATAAGCTTCGTGAACGCCGAACTCACCGCGGCCGGCGCCGCCTCGCGGCTGGAAGCGGCGGACCTGACGCCGAAGACCAGCACCATGGTGGTCGCTGGCCGCGCCGTCACGTCGAAGTATGTCGGCGCCAAACACTACGCGCTGAAGGTCGACGTCCGCGCCGGCGAGAGCGTCGCGTTTGCGCCGGTCAATTCAGCGCCGGCTTTCTACGCAGTCGGCGCGACAGCGTCCGGGGCGCGCTTGATCAAGCTCGAGGACGTCGCCGATGCGGCCGGCCAGCCCAGGCTGCTGAATCGTCCGTCCGCCACCGCCGATCCGATCGGCGCCCTTATCGGCGCCGGCTGGCTGGGCGCGGGCGCGCCCTACACGCCGGCGCCGGTCAACGCCGGCGAACAGCGCACCAACGCGCTCATGTCGACCGGCGCCAACAATTTCGAAACCGCGTTGCGGGCAGCCGGCGAGGCCGTGCTCAAGCTGGATCTGCCGGGCGGCCGATCGCTCTCGGTCAGCGTCGGCTGGCGCGGCGGCGATCTCGAAGCTTGGCGCATCCGCAGCGGTGAAAGCGAGGACCGCGGCATGCTCGACGATCTCGCCGAGCGGCTGACGCAATTGCTGCACGAACAGGGCGTCGCCGCCGGTGTCGACGTTTGGGAAGACGGCGGCAATCTGGGTTTTGCGATTCTTGGCGGCGATGGCGTGCGGGCGTCGAGCTTGAGTATGAGCGGCAGGGCGGCGACCCTGGAAACGGTTGAGACGCCGGGCATGGTCGGGGGGCTGCGCGACGGCGTATTCGCGCGGCGGTTCGAAGTGGCGGGCATCGCGCCGGAAGACGGCCTTTTCAAAGGGCCCCAGAATTTCACCTTCACGGGCGCGACGACGCAGACGATCAGTCTCAGCGGCGGCGATGGCGGCATTGATGCGAGCGTCCTCATTGCGCAATTGAACGAAAAGCTGCGCCAGCGCGGCATCGCCGCGGCAGCGGCGCTGATAGACGACGGCGGCGGCCTCTACACGCTGCGCGTCGATGCGCTCCATGACACCATCGATGTGAGCGCGTCGCTCAACGGCGAGACGTTCGATCCCGCTTTGCTGGCGCCGGGCGCGTGGGCGTCCGGCGGCTTGCCCAACGCATCGAGCGGCCAGCCGTTCGGCGATTCAATCCGCAACTACGCCGTGAACGCCTCCCCGCTGCTCGACCATACCGGGGCGCTGAGCGTCGTCATCCAAGTCGCCACGCCGAATGGCGAAAGGACAACCAACGTCGAAGTCAGCGCAATCGAGCGCGCCAACGATTCCGACATTGGTCCAGGGCAATGGAGTCAGACCTTTCAGGACCGGCTCGACGCTGCGCTCAATGCTGCGGGTGTCTATGTCAGCGCCGGCGGCGGCGACCTCATGCAATGGAGCGTGGCCGAAGCGGCCGGTCAGCGCCTGGTCTCCGTCACGATCAACGGCGACGCCCTCGCGCTCGAGGCCGAGCCGCCGACGTTCGCCGTGGGCGGAGCGTTCTCGGCTGTGCGGAGCTTCACCGGCGCCCAAGCGGCAAGCGGCGTCGGCGACGATGTTGCTGCCTTGCTTGCCGATCCGACGGTCTCGGTGACGCTCGACACGATCTGGGGCCAACGCACGCTGAGCGCCTCGCTCGATCCGGGCGATCCGCGCACGCTCGAAAGCGCGGCGTTGCGTCTGAACCAAGCGCTTGCCGCTGCGGGCTATGACGCGGGGCTTGCCGAAACCGCGCTTTCCGGCGGCGGCGCTGGCCTGCGCCTGGTCACCGGTTCGTCGAGCACTGTGCGCGGCGTCGCCGCAATTAATCTCGGCGCCGACACGCACGCCGCAACGCTCGATCCGATCGACGCTGTCTCTAAAGCCGACGATCCCGCGCTTGCGGCGCGGGTTGCAGCGCGCGCGTCGCGCGGGGCGGCGATCGTCGAGACCGTGTCCTCCGTTTCGCCCTTCACGGCGCCAAGCGCCAATTCGTCCGCCTGGTTTCCCGGCCGCGCGTTCGATGTCAGCGTGGGCGGCGGCGCTCAAGTCGCCACGGCCCGCGCCGTGGCGTCGGCCGCTGACGGCTCGGTCTACGTGCTCGCCGATCTCGCCGGCGATTCCGCCACCAGCGCGATCAAGGGTGCGCGCGATGTCGCGCTGTTCAAATACGATTCTGCCGGCAAGCTGGCGTTTACCGAAATGCTCGGCGCCGCAACGTCGGCCAGCGGTTTCGCGCTGGCTGTTTCGGGCGACGGGAAGGTTGCGGTCGCGGGTTCGGTCGAGGGGATGCTGTCGGGCGCCATTGGCCAAGGCGGCGCCGACTCCTTCGTCGCCATGTACGACGCACACGGCAAGGAGCTCTGGATCGCACGTCGCGGCGCCAGCGCCAACGATGAAGCATCGGCGATCGCATTTGCGCCGGATGGCGGCGTTATCGTCGCAGGCCGCACCGACAGCGCCATGAGCGGACAGATCGGCGCTGGAGGCTCGGACGGCTACGTGCGCGGCTATTCGGCGGCAGGGCTTGAGACGTTCACGCGTCAGTTCGGCGGAAGCGGCGCCGACGCAGCGACGGCGCTGCTGGTGCGCGACGCCGGCGCCGGCGCCATCGAGATATTCACCGGCGGCGTCGAAGACAGTCGCGGCGTCATCCGCAGTTTCACCTATTCGAGCACGGCCGGGTTCGCCGCCGGCGCGGCCCGCGATATCGGCCTCTTCTACAAGGGCGCGATCAACACCCTCGCAGCGGACGGGTCGTCGCTTTATGTCGGCGGCGAGGTCGGGTCCGACCGCTTGACGCTCGCCAACACTGCGCGCGGCGCAGTTGCTGGGCAGGAGGGTTTCGTCGTCCGCATCGCCACAGATCTCGCTTCGCAAGCCCTCGACCGCGTGAGCTATCTGGGCTCAGCGCAGGATGATGCGGTCAAGAGCCTCGCCATCGTCAATGGCGTCGTCTACGCCGGAGGCGTCTCGGCGGGCGTGATCGCAGGTTCCGGCGCTACGGGCGCGAAGCAGAGTTTCCTCGCCCGCTTGAACGGAGACGGCGAGCCTGATTGGATGCGCACGTTCTCCTCTGCAGGCGGACCGCTTGCATTGACCGCTCTCGCGGTCGACGCCGCGGGCGCATCGGCGCTCGACGTGCTTGGCCTGCCACGCGGGACCGTCGCTCTGCGCGATAACGCTGCGCTGCCCAATCGCAGTGCGTTGCGCGCCGGCGACGAGTTCAGGATCGGGGTGGACGGGCGGCGCGCCGTCATAGTGCGCATCGGCGAAAGCGATACGCTGTCGTCGCTGGCGAGCGCGATCAATCGCGCCATCGGATCGTCGGGGCGTGCTGAAATCGTGAAGCAGGACGGCGCCGAACGCATCAAGATCGCGCCATACAAAGGGCAGGCGATCCGCGTCGATGCCGGCCGCGCCGACCGCGACGCGCTGCCGGCCCTTGGCCTTGTTCCGGGCATCATCGCCGAAGCCGGCGCCGGCCGTGGCTCGCTCAAGAGCTACGGGCTCGGGCTTGTCGGCCTAAAGCTGGATGCGCCCGCTGCCGTCGCCAGCGCCAAGGCCGAGCTTTCCGCGGCCATCTCCATCGTGCGCCAAGCCTACGATGCGCTGCTCAACCCCAACGCCAAGGAACTCACCGAAGCAGAAAAGGCGCTCCAGGAGCGGCGCCAAAACGTGGGCGCTGCACCGGCATATTATTCGGCTCAGCTGGCGAATTATCGCGCCGCCTTGGCTCGGTTGGGCGGTGGATAAGCTGGCGGCGCCGCCGGGCTTCCAATAGCCATCGGAGCCGGTTAGAAGCCCCGCTTCGCGCAAGGCCGCCGCGGTAGCTCAGTGGTAGAGCGCACCCTTGGTAAGGGTGAGGTCGAGAGTTCAATCCTCTCCCGTGGCACCAGCGCGCCGGATTGTAGTGCTAACTACAACGGCTCGCGCCCCGTCTTGCACGACCGCGAAGCGCTTGACTTATCCACAAAAAGCTCGCCGCATGCCGATCATGGGTAGGGCGCAAAGCCTGGTGCGCTAACTCGATGCGCTGCGCTGGCGGAGCGAAAACGCCCGCGCAGCCGGAGCGCGCGCTGATCGATGCGGTTCTTGGCGGTGGCAGATGTCCTTGGTTTCATCGAACTTCTGGAGCGACGAGGACCGCGGACGCGCCAGGAGGTTCGGCATCAAGGTCGACGCGGGAGAATTCACCACGATGCAGGCGCGCAATTGCGAGCCTGAGCGACCGGGTGAAAACGGCAAAGGCGGAAGCGCCCAGGCCAAGGCGCTTGCCGATCCGGTGAAGCAGCGCTTGGCCGCGCGAATCTATCCCGAACAGGATCAGTTCGAGGACTTCGAGAAAGCCGTGCTCGAACCGTCGAATGTCGGGCCTGACGGCAAACTCGCCGACGGCCCCCGCTGGTGTGCGTTGATCGCGCAAATGAAAGGGTGCTTTGACGACCACTTGAATCCGTTTCCGTACAAGGTCGAGGACGAGGACCCTCACGCCGAAGCGCCCCGCACACAAGCGAAGAAGCTCAAGACCGAGACCACGTCTGGAAATTACGAAGCCAGTGAAGACGCGCCCGATCCCGACGAAGCGCGAAGCGACGAACCGGAAGACCCTTGGCCGCGGCGCGTGCTTTCCTCCATCGCCGGGTTTCAAGTGCCTGCCGACTTCTTTCAAATTCATCTGCGGATGATCGCGCGCCGCGACTGGTCCGATAAGTGCGAAGCCGAGGACGGCGTGAACCGCGACGCTGCCGGCAGGATGATCGCGCCGAAAAACTCCGATATCGACGTGCGCGATCTCATTCGCGTGCTGCGCTACATCTACGGCAAGAACCTCTGGCGACTCTTGAAGATACGGCGCTGGGGCGCGCTGACGGCGTCGTTCCTGCTGTCGCTCTCCTTCGTCTGCGCCGTGCTGATCGGCGAGTTGGCGCTGGTCCTGCTTTGGCCGCGGATGGGGACCGGGGCCGAGTTGCAGCATGGACTGCTGGGCCAAGCCGCGCTCGCCGCGGCCGCGCCGATCGGCGGGCCGGTCGCAGCGATTCTCGTTCTGAGCGCAGTTCTGCTCGCCGCGGTAGCGACGGTCGGCGCCTGGATCGGGGAATACAAGAAGCTGACCAAGGAATATCAGGACTCGATCAACGCCTCGTGCGCCAACGTGCGCAGCACGGTGGTGGCGCGCTTCAGTCATTTGCGCCACATGACGCAGCGCATGTGCGAAGAGATTTCGCGCAAGGAAGGCTATAAGGACGAGATTCACGCCGACCATGCCGAGGATCAGTGGCGCCGGGCCGCCGCGCGCTGGGCGCATCTGGCGCTATGGACTTCGATGCGGGCGCAGCACCTGGAATCATTCTTTCAATTGGAGATGTGGCGCATCCGGCGGATGGAGGCGTGGTTGCGCTTCATCTATTACGTGCTCACCGCGATAACCTTCGCCGCCGCCCTTGTCGTGTTGCTGGCGGCGACTGTGCTCACGGTGCTTCGGATCGGGCCGGAGATCGGGTTGGCCGACCAAGCCTGGCACGCGCTGCCTTTCGCCGCGATCGCCGCAGCGCCGGTCATCTATTATCTCTGGTTCGTGAACCGGTTTATCGGACGCAAGAAGAGCACCGGGCGGCGCATCCTGGAAGACAATCTGGGTGCCGCGATCAAGCCCGGCGCCGGCGACGCCGAATTGCCGCAGCTGATGGAAAAAACTTTCTCGTTCATGGTCGACAGGATGCGCGAACTGGAAAAATTCCTGGGTTCGGCTGTGCGGCAAGCGCGACGGACCTGATCGCCCAGGCGAGCGCCGCTCAGTCGCTATCTGCCGTCGCCCCATCTTCGAACAGCGTATCGGCGCCGCCGCAGGCTTGGCGGACGATGCGCCATTCGCGATCTGACAGCGCGGGCGCAAGCCCTTCTCGCGCTCTCGCGCGGGCAGCGATTGCGCGCTCGCGCGAGGCGGGATGGCTCGACAGCAGCGTCGGGATGTCTTCGGCTCCGAGATTATCTGCGTATGCCTCGAAGCGGTCGAACATCGCCGCGATTCCCGCCGTGCTGATGCCGGCGGCGTCGAGATAGTCCATGCCACGGGCGTCGGCGTCGGCTTCGTCGCCCCGGCTGTAGCGCAGGCCCGCGAGGTTGACCGAAGCGATGGCTATGGCCTGACCTGCTCCGGCGCCGCCGAACACGATATCGAAGAACACGCCCGCTCCGATTTGGCGGATCACGTTCTTCATGATGTGGTTGTGCTCGATATGGGCGATTTCGTGGGCGATCACTCCGGTCAGTTCGTCGGGATGTTCGGCCATGCCGATCAACTCGTCGGTGACGACGATCGAATTGTCCGGCAAGGCGAAGGCGTTGGGAAAATCGGCGTCGGCGAGCGTGATCCAGATGTCGTCGCGGCCGCCGACGTTCGCCGCCGTCATCATGCGATAGGCGAGATCGTTGAGGATTTCGGTCGCCGCATCGGCGTCGTCGCATTGAATTGCGAACTGGTTGACCTGCGACCAGGAAATGTCGGCGATCTGGGTGCGGTACTTTTCCGGCATGGCGCGCGCCATCGGATCGGCGGCGTATGGAACGCCCAGCAGGAAGGCTGCCGCGAGCGACCATGCCGCCACGACCAGGGCGCCGACGGTGACGCGTCCTTCGACGCCTTGCGCGCTTGGTTTCGCCAGATGCGGGGCCACGGCGTAGAGCGCATCACGGAGCGCGGCGTTCAGCATCAGCCGTTCGCCGGTGTCGTGCTTGCTGAACTTCAGCACAATGCGGCCGTTATTGTCGTCGGCGCGGGCGAGATCGGCGTAGCGCCAAGCGATCACGGCGTCATGGTGGCTGATCAGAAGATTTGCCGGCGCGAAGTCGACATCGACATCATGGAAGATGGCGGAGCGGCCGTCGCTGTAGAGTGCGCGCATCAGATTACGCCTACGCCCATGTCGAGATCGAACGCATCGCCGAGGCTTTCACCCGCGCGCGGTCCTTCGATCACGGATTGGCCGATTTCGGCGAAACGCGGCGTTTCAATCAGTTCAAGCCGGTTGAGCACGTAGCGCACTTGCAAGAACCCGGCGATCGGCGCGAGCAAGCCAAGCGAGAGGATGATGAACATCCAACCGAGCAGCGTGACGCCGAACAGCGACAGTGTTTTCGCCCGCAGTTTGAATCTCGCCCCGTCGATGGTCAACAGCGAGGCGATCCGATTCATCGCGGCCGCGTTGTAGGGCGCCCAGCAGATCAGCCAACCCAGCGCGTAGATGACCGCAACGCTCAAGGACATGATCGCAAACACCAGCGTCGACGCTGCCGCGTCCTCGCCACCCGCGATGCTCGGACCATAAAGCGCGCTCAGCGCACCGCCGACGATCGGGCCGGCAATCGCCACCGCAGCCATGCCGATCCAGCCAAACGCGAACGGCCACCAGAGTCCTTTCTGCGGCGATTCAGCTTGCGGCGTCTCGAACTGGAACGGCTGGTCGCCGAAGCGCGTGTTGTCCCACATCAGGCGCGCCCGGTTGATGCGCGCCACCGGCGTGTACCAGCCGAGCGACAGCAGCTGCAGCACCCACCAGCCCCAGGATGCGGCGGCAAAGCCCCAGGCCGAACCGGCCAGTCCGAGCCGAATGCCGCGCCAGCGCGTGCGCGACAGCTGGTAGCGGCGCATCCAGTAACGCGCCGCCGCCACCAGCGGCACCGAGACGACATAGAAGCCGAACGTCAGCCACGCGGCCCAGACACCCTCCATGGCGAGCGGCGCGATGTAGAACACGAAAATCGCCGGCAGGAAGAAGCATGGCAGTGCGATCAGAAAACCACGCAGCAGTTCGCCGGCGCTGCCGGTGTATTCGAGCGGATCGCCAAGCACCCAGGCGCGCGACCACAAACGCCGGCGCATCGAGGTGCGGGCCCAGAAGCGGTACATGGTGAGCGTGATGATAGTGAGACCGGCGTTCTTCAACGCGAGGCCAAGCACGTTGAAGAATTTCCCGCTATGAGCGAAGGTCTGCGTTGGCGCGGCTTCGGCCGTCATGCGATCCCCTGGCCGGTCATCCTAGCCGGGGCCGAACCGAGGGTCGATGCGGGTGGTGAACGAGAAGCAGAAGCCGGCGTCGAAGCGCCAAGCGCGGCTGGCCGCCGCGCTCAAGCTCAACCTCGCCCGCCGGAAAGCGCCCAAGAAACCGCTCGCAGCACCGAAAAAGTAGCGGCGCGCCATGCGCATGCGCATAGGCGCCGCCTTGCTTACGGCGCCGCCGCATCCCATAAACCGCCCGCCGGAAGAGCCGGCGAAAGACCTCCATGGATCGTATTGTCATTACCGGCGGCGCCCCGCTCAACGGAACCATCCCGATTTTCGGGGCCAAGAACTCGGCGCTGAAGCTGCAGGCGGCGGCGCTGCTCTCGGCCGAGCCGCTGATGCTCGAAGACATGCCCGATCTCGCCGACACACGTTTCATGGCGCAGCTGCTGAAGACGCTCGGCGTCGATATTACCTGGATCAAGGAAACCCACACGCTGCGGATGCACGCCGCGGAAATCGTGTCGACGATCGCGCCCTACGATCAGGTGCGCAAGATGCGCGCTTCGTTCAACGTGCTGGGTCCGCTGCTCGCACGCGCGGGCCATGCGACCGTGTCGCTGCCCGGCGGTTGCGCGATCGGGGCGCGACCCGTCGATCTGCATTTGAAGGCGTTCGAAGCGATGGGCGCCGACATCGTCATCGAACAGGGTTACGTGAAAGCAGCGGCGCTGCGCGGGCTGAAGGGCGCCGAGATCGACTTCCCCTTCGTCTCCGTCGGCGCGACCGAGCATGCGATGCTCGCCGCCGTGCTGGCTCATGGAGACACGGTGCTGAAGAATGCCGCGCGCGAGCCCGAAATCACCGATCTTGCCGATTGCCTGAATGCGATGGGCGCGAAGGTCGAAGGTGCGGGAACGGGCGAGATTCACATCCGCGGCGTCGCCAAGCTGTCCGGGGTGACCCATCCGGTCGTCGCCGATCGGATCGAAGCCGGCACCTATGCAATGGCGGCGGCCGCGGCTGGCGGCAACGTATTGCTGGCCGGCGCGCGCTTCGAGCATTTGGGCGCGATGATCAGGTTCCTGCGCGAAGCGGGTGTTCGTGTCGACGCTGAGGGCCGGGGCCTGCGTATTCAGCGCAAGCGCGGCGATCGAATGAACGCGGTAAGTTTCGAAACCGCGCCGTTTCCGGGCTTCCCGACCGATTTGCAGGCGCAGGCCATGGCGCTGATGTCGATGGCGGATGGAGTGTCGCGCATCCGTGAAACCATCTTTGAAAACCGCTTCATGCATGCGCCTGAACTTTCGCGCCTCGGCGCAAAAATCGAGGTGCACGGCAACGAAGCGGTGGTGACAGGCGTGCCCAAACTGATCGGCGCACCGGTGATGGCGACCGATTTGCGCGCCTCGGTCAGCCTTGTCGTTGCTGGCCTTGCGGCCGAAGGCGAAACCACAGTCAATCGTGTCTATCACCTCGATCGCGGCTTCGAGAAACTGGAAGCCAAGCTGCAAGCATGCGGCGCGCAGATCGTACGCCAACGGGAAGACCAAGCGGCATGAGCGGCGCCATGCTGAGACTTCTGGCCGAGGACGAGGCTGACCTCGACATCATAGGCGCTGCGGTGCAGGACGCGCTGCTGCGGGTGGGCGAAATGCGCTTCGACCGGCGCGCACGCCGCTTTACCGCGCTGATCAACCGCTTCCGCTGGGAGACTGCCGGCGAGAAAGGGCCCTATGAGCGCGTGCGCTCGGCGCTTTCGTTCGACGGCGTGCTCGGAGTGAAAAGCAGGCGTGTCCGCCACGACAACGAAGAGGCGCTGGCGTCCCTGCTCTCGATCGGTTTCATTCCAGAGGAGGCGCCTCCGGGCGGGGTTGTGCGCCTGCTGCTCGCGGGTGGAGGCGAGATCGCCATCGATGTGGAGTGCCTGGACGCAGTCTTGGTCGATACCGGCCCCGCTTGGTCCACGCCGCGGCGGCCGGACCACGAGCACAGCTGAGCCTAGATGAGCGAACGCAATCGTCTCACCGAAATCTTGCTCGACGAAGCTTCGCTGGCCCCCGCGTCATCGAATGTCGAGCACGATCGCCGCATCGCTTTGTTCGATTTGAAGGAAACCAATTCCTTTGCCGTCGTCGGACAAGAGCGCGGGCCTTATGTTCTGTTGCTCGGTCTCTGCGAAGGCCGGCTCGTGCTCGATGTCGGCGATGAGGCGGGTGCGCGAATTGTCGTCCATCAGGCGCCGCTCGGCAGCTTGCGCAAATTGGTGAAGGACTACGCGCTCATCTGCGACAGCTACAACGCCGCCATCCGTGACGCCCCGCCGAGCCGAATCGAAGCGCTCGACATGGGCCGCCGCGCCTTGCACAACGAGGCCGCCGAAGTGCTGCAGGAAAGCCTCGCCGGCCACTTCGTCATCGACACCGAAACCGCCCGGCGCCTGTTCACGCTCGTGTGCGCGCTGCATGTCCGCGCCTGATGCGCTGCCGGCCTCGGTGCTGTTTGCCTGCACCCATAACGCCATTCGCTCGCCGATGGCGGCCGAGCTGATGCGCATGCGGTTCGGTTCGGCGGTAAGGGTCGACAGCGTGGGACTTCGCCCGGCCGAAGAGGTCTCCTACATGGCGGCGGCGGTGATGGACGAGGCAGGGGGCGATATTTCGCACTGGCGGCCGCGCGGCTTCGACTACTTCGAAAGCGACTATTACGAAGACGGCCCGTTCGACCTCGTCATCTCGCTCTCTCCCGAGGCGCATCACACCGCGCTGGAGATGGTCCCGAAGCTGGCGGCGGCGGCCGAGTATTGGCCGACTTTCGACCCTTCGGTGGCGGAAGGCTCGCGCGAACAGGTACTTATGGAGTATCGGGGCGTGCGGGACGGGCTGGCCCGGCGCATCGCCGCACGCTTCCCCCGCCCATCGACGGGCTAGCGGGGTTACGCCTATAAGGCCCCCGGCTCGATTCAGGAGAGAGAATGGCCAAGGAAGAACTATTGGAATTCGCCGGAACCGTGATTGAGCTTCTGCCCAACGCGACATTTCTGGTGAAGCTCGAGAACGATCACGAGATCATCGCGCACACCGCGGGCAAGATGCGCAAGAATCGCATCCGCGTGTTGGCCGGCGACAAGGTGCTCGTGGAGATGACGCCCTATGATCTGAGCAAGGGGCGGATTACGTACAGATTCAAGTAATGGCGCAGAGTTCGCTCGATCGCGCGGTGGTGATCACCGGCGCTTCCACCGGGATCGGCCGCGCCGCCGCGGCTAAGGCCGTGCACGAAGGCGCGCACGTGTTTCCCAGCGTACGCAAGCAGGCCGACGCCGAGAGCCTCATCGCCGAGTTCGGCGAAGCCGTCACGCCGTTGATCTTCGACGTTGCAGACGAGAGTGCGGTGCGCGCCGGCGCTGCGCAGGTGGCGGAGAAGCTCGGCAATCGACGGCTGTTCGGACTGGTGAATAATGCCGGCATCGCCGTGCCGGGGCCGCTGCTGCACCTCGACACCGACGAGTTGCGTCGCCAATTCGAAATCAATTTCTTCGGCGTTCACAACGTCACGCGGGCATTTGCGGACCTGCTTGGCGCCGACAGGGAACGGCTCGGCAAACCCGGCCGCATCGTGATGATTTCCTCGGTCGGCGGCCAAAACGGCGCGCCGTTTGTCGGTCCCTATGCGGCGTCGAAGTTCGCCATGGAAGGCTACTCGCAATCGCTGCGACGCGAACTGATGCTCTACGGCGTCGATGTCATCGTGATCGGGCCGGGCGCGATCGCGACCCCGATCTGGGACAAGGCCGAACAGGGCGATCTGAAACGCTTCTCCAACACGCCTTACGCTCAGATGCTCGAGCGTGTGACCGATTACATGCTTAAGCAGGGCCGTGAAGGCTTGCCGCCTTCGGCGGTCGGCGATCTGATCTGGCGCTGCCTCTCGGATCCTGCGCCGCAAACCCGCTATCATATCTTGCGCCGGCCTTTCATGGACCGCACGCTGCCGCGGCTGATGAATCCGCGCGCCGTCGACCGGATCATCGCCAAGAGACTGGGCTTTCCGAAGCGGCCATGAGTGCGCGTGAACCCAGCGCCCCCTCGATGGGCGAGCGGTCAGGCGCGCAGCGGCTGACGGAGGCGACAGCGCTCGCCCCCTTGAGGGGAGCGATGGTTTGAAGCCGCGTCTCGTGCTCGCAAGCGCGTCGCCGCGGCGGCTTGCGCTGCTGGCGCAGATCGGCATCGCGCCGGACGAGATCATCGCCGCCGATATCGACGAGACGCCATTGCCGGGTGAGACGCCGCGCAATCTGGCCCTGCGGCTTGCGCGCGCGAAGGCGCAGGCGGTCACGGCCGAGGGCGCGATCGTGCTTGCGGCGGACACGGTCGTCGCCGTGGGGCGGCGCGTGTTGCCGAAGGCGGAGACGGAAACGGAAGCGCGCGCTTGCCTGCGCCTCCTGTCTGGCCGTTCGCATCGCGTCTACACCGGCGTCGCCGTGCGCGGCCCGAGCGGGGCGGTGCGAGAACGGCTTGTCGAAACGCGCGTCGCATTCAAGGTGCTTTCTCATCAGGAAGTTCACGCTTATGTCGCCAGCGGCGAATGGCGCGGCAAAGCGGGCGGTTACGCGGCGCAGGGCCTTGCCGGCCGCTACATCACATCGATCGTCGGGTCGTACTCCTCCATAGTCGGGCTGCCGCTGCACGAAACCGCGAACTTGCTCGAGGCGGCCCAGGGACATGCAAAGCCGTGAGCGAGGCGCTCGAAACCTGGATCGACGCAGCGATCGGCGAGACGCGGGAAGCGCTGGTCCAAGGCGGCAGACCGATCGCGCTGCGCGTCGCCCGTCTCAGCGATGAGGGCCGTCGTGCGCGATGGGGCGAGGTGTATTGCGCGCGCGTGCGCGAAATAGATCGCCGCCGGCGCGGTGCGTTCCTCGATCTCGACCTGCGCGAACAGCAGGGCTTTCTGCCGCTCGGCGACGATGGCCGGGCCCGCATGCGCAAAGAGCGGGTCAACCTGCGCGAAGGGCAGGGGGTGATCGTCTCGGTCACACGCGAAGCGGCGCGCGGCAAGAACCCGGTGGTCGAACTCACCGAAACCGGCCATGACGGCGAAACCCCGCACCGCATTGGACGCCACGATGTCGATGAGGAATTGCTGTTGGCGAAGCCGGCGGCCGACCCGCAGCTTCGCAGCAAGCTCGACGCCGTCATCGAGGATGCGCTGGCGCGCGCCACGCCAATTCCCGGCGGCGGAATGCTGACGATCGACGCCGTAACGGCGCTGACCGCGATCGATGTCGACGCCGGGGCGCGCCAAGGCGCCGGCGATCCCGAACGCTTCGCGCTTGATCTCAATATCGCCGCTGCGCACGAGGCGGCGCGGCAGATCCGGTTGCGCAATCTCGGCGGCGTAATCGCCATCGATTTCGTGTCCATGCGGGCCAAGGCGCATCTGAAAGCATTGGACGATGCCGTGCGCGCGGCGTTCGGCGGCGATCCATGGAGCGTGCAGTTCGGCGGCCTTTCCAAGTTCGGCGTCTACGAACTGGCGCGGGCGCAATTGCGTACGCCATTGCATGAACAACTGCGCGATCCGGACGGCCGCTCGAGCATCGAGACAATCGCCCTGATGGCGCTGCGCGCGATCGAGCGCGAGGGCCGCGCGCAAACCGGGCGACAGATCGTTTGCACGGCGGCGCCGGAAGTCAAAGCCTGGCTCGACGCCGGCGAGATCGAGTGGCGCACAGCGCTCTCGAACCGGATCGGCATGCGCTGGTCGATCGAAGCAGCGCCAAGGGAAGCGTTCTGGCCTCGCGACAAGATCGACGCGAGGGCGCTATGACGGACCCGGTCGAGAAACGCAAATGCGTTGTCTGCGGAAAGCCGCAGGCCGAGGAATACAAGCCGTTCTGTTCGAAGCGGTGCGCCGATGTCGATCTCAATCGTTGGTTTTCCGGCAAATACGCCATCCCCGCGGTCGAGGACGAGCCATCGTCCGACGAGGGCAAATCCTAGGCGCGCGCGGGCGCCCGCTCGAACTCGGGGTCCGGCGGCTCTTGATGTTCGATTGCTGGCAGCCACGCTAGGAGCTGTCGATTGCGTTGCATGGAGCGGGCGGCGTCTCGCGCGGCGGAGCGTGGCCGGGTGGAGCGATCGGTATGAGGCGCTGACGACGCAGGCCGGCGCGGATGCACTTGACGAAATGCGCCACGGCGGCGCCGGGCGAGGTGAGCGCTTCGATCAGCGCGCGCACGCGCGCCAGGGGGCCGGCGCGTCTGCCGGCGCGGATACCCACTCGCTTGAAGAAAAAATGGCGACAGCCGACGACGCGGCGGAATCCGGGCGGCGCCGAATACGGACGGCGCGTGCGCTTGGGCGGCGCCGGCCCGAACAGCGACGCCGCTTTCAGGAACAGAATGCATTCAACCGCGTGTTCGAGGCGGCTCAACAGATGTTTGAGACGCTTGCCGCGGCCGGGCCAGCCGCCGCGAAGGATGGCGCCGAAGAGCCAACCCAAGACGTGCAGCGCCGAAGCGAAATACGCTTCGACGCGGCGGTCTGTGCTGGTGGGTTGAGTTCGAGGCATGGCCGCAAGTATGCACCCGGTTCAGCGCGGTCGGACTGATTTCTTGCGCGGGCTTGCTTTTCAAAGGGCCGGTGCGGAATCGGCGGGGATAGAGAGATGCTCATCCTCGCTTTTCGGCGCCTTCGCGTGGAAGCGCCGGTTAACCCGCGAACGTCGCCACGATGGGCACGTGGTCTGACGCTTTTTCCAGCCCGCGCGCCTTTTTGAAGATGTCGACGCCGTCGAGCCGATCCGCCGCTTGCGGCGAGAGGAGCAGGTGGTCGATGCGGATGCCGTGGTCCTTTTGCCAGGCGCCGGCCTGGTAATCCCAGAACGTGTAACGGTGGGCCGCGCCGTCGCTTTGCATATAAGCGTCGCGGACGCCGAGATTGAGCAGCGTGCGATAGGCGGCGCGGGTCTCGGGCTGAAACAGTGCGTCGCCGGTCCAGAGGGCGGGGTTGTGGCAATCCACTTCGCGCGGAATGACGTTGTAATCACCGGCGATGATGAAGCGCTCTTCGAGCAGCAGCAGGTCCTGCAGATGCGCGCGCAACGCAGCCATGAAGGCGAGCTTGAAGCTGAATTTTTCCGTGCCGATCGGATTGCCATTGGGAGCGTAGATCGAGGCCACCCGCACCGGTCCGTCTGGTGCGGCGATGACACTTTCGATGTACCGCGCGTGCTCATGCTCCAAGCCCGGTACGCCGCGGACGGTCTCTTCGATGCGGTGCTTCGAAAGAATGGCGACGCCGTTATAGCTCTTCTGGCCATAGGTCTCGATGTTGAAGCCCATGGCCTCGAATTCGAGCCGCGGAAAACGGCCGTCCTCGCATTTGATCTCCTGCAGACACCAGATGTCGGCGTTCACCTCCTCGAACACTTTGAGCGCCGTCGGCAGGCGCGCGAGGATGGAATTGACGTTCCAGGCGGCGATCTTGAGGGCCATGCCAGTACTTAATCGCATCGCACTGAAAATTGTATCCGTCGCTTCGCTGAGTCGATCCCCGCCCCCTTTGCGGGGCGTGGCCGGGTGGGGGTAACGGCGGTGTTCTTTGCGGATGAGCTGGCGCCCGCACCCCCATCCCCAACCCTTCCCCGCAAGGGGGAAGGGAGTCGGGTTGGCTACATCGCTTGTAAAGTCTGATCCAGCAGTTCGTTCTGACTCAACCGAACCAGCCCATCGCCACGGCGGCAAAACCGAGGACCACCAGTGCGGTGCCGAAGATCAGCACGTAGCGCATGCCCAAGCCTGTCTGTCCGGCCCGGACCTCTTCTTCCTCCACTTCGACGTGGTCGCCGACCTTTTTGGCGGTCATGGGCGTCTCTCCTTCGCCCCCTTCATCGGACATTTCCGCCTGTCCGGGCCCGAGGGAAAGCCAAATTTCAGGCGCCGTGGTAGGATGGCGCCATGGAAGTAATCCTCTGGGCCTTCACGTTGTTCCATCTGGCGGTGGGGATGGCCAGTCTCGGACTGGCCGTCGGGTTGCTGACGCCTGCCGAACGCGCGCATTGGCGATCGCAGAGCGCGCTGCTGGTGGCCGAGTTTCTGTGCTGGATCTATCCGATCGCTGCGTTCGTCGCGGTGAAATCGGCATGGGCCGCGCACGCGGCGGGACAACATCATGCCATCCCGATGCTGCTCTCTCCGATCCTATGGCTGCTGCTGATGGGCTTGCTGTTCGCGATCGTCGATTTCGCGGAGGACGGCGTGTTGGGGAATGCGCGGCGGGGCGAGGCCTGATCGCTCAGCCATCTTCATTGGCTGCGAAGTGTCAGCTCAGGCGGCCTGCACCGGGGCCATCTCCGCCGGCTTGCGACTGGTTTGGCACGAGCGAGAGGAAATAGGCAGTGGCTACAGAACCATTCATCTAGCTCGGCCGGGACGGCACTTGATCTTATATCGGGTGGAAGGAACGGCGGTCCTAATCGTTCGCATTCTGCACGACAGTATGGAGCTTTCACGGCATGTGCCGAAAGAGTGAGGGCGCAGACCCGCCTTCGACCGGCGCCGCAGCAGGAGCGAGCATCGCCAGATTCTTCAACACGGCGAACCCCACCGCATCCTAGCCAAATCCCCTGAACATCGCGATCTCATCCACCTCTGCGCGATCGCTGCGGAGCGTGTTCACGGGCTTGGTCATATCGGCGTAACCTAGCGCCATGCCGCAATAGATCATTTCGTGCTCGCCGAGGCCGAAGTGCTTCGCCAAAGGAATGCGCATGCGGGCCCAGGCTTCCTGCATGCAGCTTTGCACGCCGCGTTCGATTGCCGCGAGCGCGACAGACTGCATGAACATGCCCAGATGCGCCCATTGGGCGTGTCCCATGGCTTTGTCGATGACGAAGAAGAGTCCGACCGGCGCGCCGAAGAAGTCGAAGTTCTGCGCCAGATGCATGAGCCGCGCGGGCTTGTTGTCACGGCCAATGCCAAAAAGCGCGTACATGTCTTCACCGACCTTGTAGCGGCGCGTGCGATAAGGCTCCCAGAGGTTGGGCGGATAGACGGGACGATCGTCTTCGGCGCCGGGAAGATTGGCTTTGGCGAGCGCCGAAACCGCATCGCGCTCGGCGCCGGCGACGGCGATCACTTTCCAGGGCTGGAGGTTGCCGCCGGAGGGCGCATAGCGGGCGACATCGATGATCTCGCGCAGCAGCGTTTCAGGGACGGGGTCGGATTTGAATGCGCGGATCGAGACGCGGGCGCGAAGCGCTTCGGAGACGTTCATGGGCGCGAATAGTGATTAGCCAATAGCGAATAGGGAATAGGGTATCGATAATTGGCTGACTGCCGCGCCTTCCTATTCGCTATTCACCATTCGCTATTTCTGCGTCCGATCCCTGATTTCCCGCGCATAGTCGCGGCCGAGTTTCTGCGCCTGGTCGATCTCCTTGGCGCTCATCTCCGCCGCCAGGGCCGCCGCGCGCTTGCGCGCCGGTTCGTCGGCGGCGAGCGTCACTGCAGCGTAGAGCCACGACAGCGCCTCGACCGGATCGCGGCGCATCAGCATGTCCGACAAGTGCGTCATCGCTGGCGCGTAGCCCAGTTCGGCGGCGCGCATCAGCCAGCGGCGCGCGTCGTCGGGCTCGCTCATGGCGGCGATCTGCACCATGGCTTCGCGATCGCCGCCGCCGGCGGCGGAGCGAAACTGCGCCAGCGCCTCGTCATTGTTTTTCACCACCCCCGCGCCGGCGCGCAGGGCTACGCCATACGCCGTCTGGGCGCCGGGATGACCGAACTCCGCGCCGCGCTCGAAGCAATCGACGGCGGCGACCTTGTCGACGGCGCCGCCGAGGCCGCGCCAATAGAGCAAACCGAGATGATAGAAACCCGCCGGGCGCGGCTCTTGCTGCAACGCTTCTTCGAGCAGTCGCCGCGCCCGCTTCCATTCGCCCTTCTCGAAAGCGTCGAGCCCTTTGTCGAGCTTGGAGCGGGCGGCGAACACGTCAGACCGAAAAGCTGACGCCGCAACCGCAGCTGGCGCTGGCGTTCGGGTTCTTTACTTTGAACGAGGCGCCGATCAGTTCATCGACCCAATCGACTTCCGACCCCAGCAGAAACGGCAGCGATACCGGATCGATGAACACGCGCGCGCCATCGCGCTCGACGACGACGTCGTCGGCGTTGGGGGCGGGCGCCACGCAAATTTCGTATTGGAATCCCGAACAGCCGCCGCCTTCGACAGCGACGCGCAGGCCCGCGCCCGCCGGCTCCGATGCAACCACGGATTTGATCCGCGCGGCGGCGGAAGCGGTGAGGGCGACGTCAGCCATTCGTTAACGGCAACCTTTCGGCGTTTCTCAAGCGTGGGCCCCTATATATGATCCCGCGGGCAAGCCGAGGAGAAGCCGGTTCGTGGCTGACGGGCAGAAAGCAGTGAAAAAAGCGAGACCGGCCCCGAAATCCATCATCGGAGCCGAACCGGCGTTCCTGCGCCCGCCGCGCGCCCCACACGCCACCGATCCGGCCCGTTCGCGCGGGCGGCTGCATGAGGAGCCTGAAAGCCGGACCCGCACGCCGTTCGAGCGCGACCGCGACCGGATCGTGCATTCGAGCGCCTTCCGGCGTTTGCGCGGCAAGACGCAAGTGTTCGTCGCCCACGAAGGGGATCATTACCGCACCCGTCTCACCCACTCGCTCGAAGTGGCGCAGATCGCCCGCAGCGTGGCCCGGGTGATGGGGCTCGACGACGATCTCGCCGAATGCCTCGGCATCGCCCACGATCTCGGCCATCCGCCCTTCGGCCACACCGGCGAAGACGTGCTCGATGCGTGCATGGAGGGCTATCACGGCTTCGATCACAACGCGCAGACGCTGCGCGTGCTGACCAAGCTGGAACGCAAGTATCCGGCGTTCGACGGGCTGAACCTGACTTGGGAAACGCTCGAAGGCGTGGTCAAGCACAACGGGCCGCTGATCCGCTACGGCGCGAAGCTCGAGGATCTACCGATTGCGATCCAGGAATATGTCGCCACGCACGACCTGGAGCTCGACACCTGGCCCAGCCTCGAAGCGCAGGTGGCGGCGCATGCCGACGACATCGCCTACAACAATCATGACATAGACGACGGCCTGCGCGCCGGCCTCTTCACGCTCAGCGAACTGCGCGAGGACGTGCCGATGGTGGAGCGCGTGCTGGCGACGGTCGAGCGCGACCATCCCGGCGTCGACGAGTCCCGCATTTCAGCCGAGACCATCCGCCGCCTGATCGGCGTCTGGATCGACGATCTCGTCTGGGAGTCGGGGGGCCGGATCGGAGCAGCGAAACCGCAGAGCGTCGAGGACGTGCGCGCCGCGGGCAGGCCGCTGATCGGTTTCTCGGACCAGATGAACGAGGAACAGGCGGTGCTGCGCCGTTTTCTGATGGCCCGCATGTACCGCCATTGGCGGGTCAACCGTTCGCGCAGCCATGCCAAGCGCATCCTGCGGCAGCTGTTCGATGTGTTCATCGCGGAACCGGAATTGCTGCCGCCCGCCTGGCAGCAGGGCAATGACGGGCCGCGTGGGCAGCGCACGGCGCGCCGCGTCTGCGATTACGTCGCCGGCATGACCGACGATTTCGCCATCGACGAACACAGGCGGCTATTCACGCTGGAGCGGTGAGTTCGCTCTACTTGGCCGGGCCTGCACCAAAAGTCCGTGATTCCGGACGCACGCAGTGCGATCCGGAACCCAGGGGCCGCAAGCAGTGCGCTTGCCCCTGGGTTCTGGGTTCAATGCTACGCATTGCCCCGGAATGACGAGCAGGGGGTGCGGTCCCACCTCCCGTCAACGACTCCGTTACGTCTGCGGAACTATGGATTCCGCATGGCTGCTCTTCGCCGCGTTAAGCAGAGGTGAAGCGGCGGTGTGGTAAACGGCCTCTTGCGATTCCGGAGAGCGAGCCTGTGAGCAGAAGCTACGATCAACGCATGCATGCGTATGACGATCAAGCCCGCCACGCCGGCGTGCTGTACGTCTTGATGATTGTCATTGCTCTCGCGTTCGGCGGGTTCCTCTGGCAGCTCTATAGCGCCCCAGACACGCCGCGCATTCCGGCGCCGGCGGGACCCTACAAGATCGAGCCTCCGCCGGCACAGCCGGCGCGCGCGCCGACGGCGCTCGAGCGCAGCATCACCGGCGCCGCCCCGGCCGTGACAGCACCGGCGGAAGAGACCGCTGTCGTCGAACTCAACCCGCAACCCGAAGTAGCTGCCGAACCGCACCTCGTCGCAAACGGACCGTATGTGGCGCAACTCGCAGCGCTGCAGTCGGAATCGGCGACCGAAAGCGCCTGGGCGCGGCTGGCGTCGCGCGCGCCCGATCTCTTCGCTGGCGCGCACATGGATGTCGAGCGCGCCGACCTGGGCCCCCGCGGCGTCTATTTTCGCGTCCGCGCCGGCTATTTTGCCGACCGGGAGGACGCAACGCAGTTCTGTGAACGGATACGGCGGATGGGGCAGGACTGCATCGTCGCGGCCCGCTAGGACACATCCATGCTTTCGTGCCTACTCGGCCTCCGCCAGCCTAAGCTGGATGACGCAATGCGCGCATTTTTCCGCGAGGCCAGGCCCTGGGGGTTCATCGTCTTTCGCGAAGCCTGCGTGACGCGCGAGCAGTTGCGCGCACTCTGCGCCGATTTGCGCGACACCGTCGGTCACGACGCAGTGGTTTGGATCGATCAGGAAGGGGGCCGGGTCGCCAGACTGAAGCCGCCGGAATGGCCGGTGTGGCCAGCTGCAGCCAAGTATGGGCAGGCCCTCGCAAGGCAACCGACGGAGGGGCGCGAAGCGGCATATCTCGGCTACCGCCTGATCGCAGATGAACTCCGCGCGGCAGGACTCGACGGCGACTTTGCGCCAGTGCTCGACGTGCCGGTGGAAGGGTCTGACAAGATTGTCGGCGACCGCGCCTTCTCGGCTGATCCAAAGCAGGCAGCGCTGCTGGGGCGGGCGGCGCTGGCCGGGTTGCACGACGGCGGCGTGGCGGGCTGCATCAAACACATGCCTGGTCATGGCCGCGCCACCGCCGACAGCCACCTTGCGCTGCCGAAAGTCGGGGCGGGGGAGAGCGACCTCGTCAACGACCTCCAGCCATTCGTCGAACTCGCCGACGCCGAAGCGGCGATGACAGCGCATATCGTATTCGAGGCTTGGGATCCGGACCGCCCAGCCACCTGCTCGCCGTTCGTGATCGGCGAGATCATCCGCAAGCGCATCGGCTTCCAGGGCATGCTGATGAGCGACGATCTCGACATGCACGCATTGCAGTTTGCGATGAACGGCGGCTTGAAGGAACGCGCCGAGGCGGCGCTCGGAGCGGGCTGCGACGTGGTGCTGCAATGTTCCGGCAAGCTCGACGAAATGCGGCGCGTGGCGGAGGGCTGTCGCGAACTCGAGGGCTTGGCGCTGGTTCGCGCACGCGCTGTAGAGGCCTTCGCAAAACGCCCGCCGCGCGAATTCGACGCAGACGCCGGGTGGGCGCGTTTCAAGCAGTTGATGGCTGCTTTCGCGTCCGCCTGAGGTTATAGCTCAACCGTGAGCGATGAAGCTGGCACCATCGATTTCGATCTCGGCGCGGCCGAGGAGGCTGAAGGACGCGACGCGCTTCTGCTGGCGCTGGATGCGTTCGAGGGGCCTCTGCATCTGCTGCTCGAGCTGGCGCGGACAAAGAAGATCGACATCGCCAAGGTCTCGGTTGGCGAAATTGCCGATCAATACCTTGCCTTCATCGCCGAGGCGCGTGCAGCCAATATGGAGATTGCCGGCGACTATCTCGTGATGGCGGCCTGGCTTGCGCTGCTGAAATCGCGCCTGCTGATCCCGAAGCCCCAATTGGCGGCGGACGAGCCCGACCCACAGCAACTCGAAGCGGCGCTGCGCCAGAAGCTGATGAACCTCACCATCGCGCGGGCGGCGGCGAAGAAGCTTGCAGAACTGCCGCAGCTGGATCGGGATGTGTTTCTGAACGGCCAGCCGCAAGCGACGGTGCTGACGAAGAACGTGATCTGGCGCGCCGATCTCTACGAACTCCTGAACGCATATTGCGCAGAGCGCGCCAAGAGCGTCCGCAAGCGCGCCTACCAGACGCAGGTGCGTCGCGCCTATCCCCTGGAGACTGCGCGCAAGAAACTCGAGCAGGCGCTCGGCAAGCTCGAAGAGTGGCGCGCCATTGACGCCGTCGTTCAAACCGGTGAGCACGGCCCCGACGCGCCGCCGCCGGAGAGCTATCTGGCCTCAACGTTCGGCGCCGCGCTCGAACTCGCGCGCGAGGCCAAGCTCGAACTGCGGCAAGCGGAAGCATTTGCGCCGCTGTTCGTGCGCGCGCGGACGGTCCACAAGGAGGGCGCAGAATGAGCGCCGAGAACGAAACTCCCGTCGCCGACGCAATGCGCCGCCTCGAGGACGCCTTCGGCGATGGCGGCGAGCGCGCGCGCTCGGAACCGAGCGCGGACGCGGTGCGCGCCGCTGAGGCGCTGCTCTTTGCCGGCGGCGATCCCATCACCGCAAAGGACCTGGGCGAGAAGCTGGGCCCTGCGGTCGATGTCGCTGCGGTGCTCATGAAATTGAAGGCCGACTACGCGGGACGAGGGGTTCAGTTGATTGAGGCCGGCGGCGCCTGGCGGTTTCAGTCGGCGCCCGATCTTGCCGGTCTGTTCACCGAAACCCGGGAGGCGCCGCGGAAGCTTCCTAAGGCGGCTATGGAGACGTTGGCGGTGATTGCTTACCACCAGCCGGTGACCCGCGCCGAAATCGAGGAGATACGGGGAGTGAGCCTCTCCCGCGGCGCAATGGAACTCCTGCTCGAGATCGGCTGGATCCGTCCGCGAGGCCGCCGACGCACGCCGGGGCGTCCCCTGACGTTCGGCACGACCGACGCATTCCTGAGCCAGTTCGGCTTGGCCTCGCTTGACGCCCTGCCGGGCAAGGACGATCTCAAGGCTCTGGGCCTCCTCGATCCGCGCGCTGCGCAGGCCATTGACGTGCCGCGCCCGAGCGAGGACATGGCCAGCGACGAAGAATCACTGTCCCCGGGTGACGACGCGGCAAGCTTTTTCGTGGATCATCTGGAAGACGAATAAGGCCCGAGGCGGCCGCTTACCTAATTTGGAGTACCCGTTCGATGCATATGCCTGGGCTTATCCCGCTCCTGATCGTGCTGGCGTTGGCGTTCCTCCTGTTCGCCCGCCCGGGCCGCATCTCCGGTCTGATGGAAGACCTGGGCAAGGGCATCAAGGGCTTCCGCAAAGGCCTGAGCGACGATCAGAAACCGCCGGAACAGACGCCGCCGCAGCAGGTGCGGGACCAAACCAACGGAGACCGCGCGCAGTAAGTCCGGCGCGCGGGCCAGCCGCCCATGCTTCCTAGCCTCGGCTTCAACGAGATCGTCATTCTCGGCATCCTCGCCTTGGTTGTGGTGGGGCCGAAGGATTTGCCGCTCTTGTTCCGCAAGCTGGGCCGTTGGACGGCGAAGCTCCGCGGCATGGCGCAGGAATTCCGTACTGGCTTCGATGAATTGGCGCGCCAGGCGGAGTTGGACGAGTTGAAGCGCGAAGTGGATGCGCTGCGGCGCACGACGTCGCTGCAAGAGGTCGGCCGCGAATTGGCGAAACCGCTGCCGACGCTGGAAGATTATGCCGGGATCAAATCGCAACCGGCGACACCGGCGCCGGTGGAGACGCCCTTACTTGAACCCTCCCCTCATGCGGGGGAGGGCAGGGAGGGGGGTACGGGCGCCAGCCGATCCGGAGAGAACACCGCCGTCACCCCCACCCCCAGCCCCGCCCCGCAAGGGGTCGGGGGGTCGGTAGGCGACGTTCCCGAACATGCTGACGTCGCGCCGCCCGCTGCGCGGAGCGCGTCGTGAGTATGGCGACCAATAAGCAGCTCAGCGACGAGGAGGAAATCGAAGCCTCGCGCGCGCCGCTGCTCGATCATCTGGCCGAGCTGCGGAACCGGCTGGTGACCTCGATCGCGGTCGTCGTCATCGGTTTCATCGTTTGCTTCATCTTCGTCGATCCGATCTTCATGTTTCTGGCCCGCCCGTTTCAGACGGCGATGGCTGTCGCGCATCCCGAGCGCGCCGGCGAAGCCATCCAGCTGATCAACACCGGGGCGTTCGGGTTCTTCTCGGTGAAGATGCAGATCGCCTTGTTCGGCGGCATCGTCTTCGCGTTTCCCGTCCTCGCCTGGCAAGCTTACGCGTTCATCGCGCCGGGACTCTATCGCAAGGAGCGCGCAGCGGTCGCGCCGTTTCTGCTCGCCGCGCCGGTGATGTTCGCGCTTGGCGCAGCGTTCGTATTCTATGTCGCCATGCCCTTCGCCCTGAACTTCGCGCTCACGCAGGAGGTCACTGAAGGTCCCGTGCAAGTGACGTATCTGCCCAAGGTCGAGGAATATATGGGGCTGGTGACGACGCTGGTGCTGGCATTCGGGCTCATGTTCCAGTTGCCGGTCGTGCTGTCGCTGCTCGGACGCGTCGGCATCGTCTCGTCAGCGCTGCTGCGCAAGGGCCGGCGCTACGCCATCGTCGGCATCGCCGCGTTTTCGGCGCTAGTTACGCCCAACGATGTCATCTCCATGTTTGTCATGGCCTTGCCGGTCTACGCGCTCTACGAAATCTCGATCTGGATCGTGGCCGCGATGGAAAAGACGCGGGCCAAAGAGGAAGCCGCGGCCGCCGTGGTTCCGCCCGCCCCGTAGCGCTTCTGCGCGGCATCCGCTAAAGCCCGCCCATGCACGATATCCGCGCGCTTCGCGAAAACCCCGACCTCTACGACGCCGCCTGGGCGCGCCGTGGCCTGTCCCCGAGCGCGAAGAAGATCGTCGACCTGGATGCGCGGCTGCGCGCCGCTTCAACGGCGAAGCAGGACGCAGAAGCCCAACGCAACGCGGCGTCGAAAGCCATCGGCGCCGCCAAGGCCAATAAGGACGAGGCTGAGGCCTCGCGCCTGATCGAGCAAGTGGCGGCGCTGAAGCAACGCATCGAAGACACCGGCATCGACGAAGCCAAATGGCAGAAGGAGCGTGACGATCTCCTGGCGTCGTTGCCCAACCTGCCCGATCCGCAAGTCCCCGACGGCGCCGACGAGAGCGCCAACGTCGAGGTGCGGCGCTGGTATCTGCAGGCCGGCGCATCCCCGCCCGCACTCGACCTCACCGCCGACCATGTCACTCTCGGCGAAGCCCTGGAGATGATGGATTTCGAAGCCGGCGCGCGCTTGTCGGGTGCGCGCTTTGTGGTGCTGCGCAAGCAGTTGGCGCAGCTCGAGCGGGCGCTGGCTTCATTCATGCTCGATCTGCACACGACCGAGTTCGGCTACGCCGAAGTGGCGCCGCCGCTATTGGTCAAGGACCAAGTGATGTTCGGCACCGGACAATTGCCGAAATTCGTCGATGATCAGTTCACTGCAGCGCGGACGATGAGCCGTCAGGAGCTCCTGAATCAGGCGCTCGAACGCTTCGACGACGAATTCGCAAAGCGCGGCGGCAAAGTGAAGCCGACCGAGCTTTTGAACGAACTGCTCGAGCACGCGCCGACGCGCGAAGATTTCTGGCTGATCCCGACTTCGGAAGTGGCGCTGACCAATCTGGTGCGCGAACAAATCCTGGTTGAAGACACGCTTCCGGTGCGCATGGCAGCAGACACGCAGTGCTTTCGCGCCGAAGCCGGCGCAGCCGGGCGCGACACGCGCGGCATGATCCGCATGCACCAGTTCCGCAAGGTGGAGCTGGTGTCGGTGACGACGCCAGAGCAGAGCCACGGTGAGCACGAGCGCATGGTTCAGTGCGCCGAGGAAGTGTTGAAGCGGCTTGAATTGCCATATCGGGTGATGCTGCTGTGTGCGGGCGACATGGGTTTCGGGGCCAAGAAGACCTACGACCTCGAGGTGTGGCTGCCGAGTCAGGGCAAGTACCGCGAAATCAGCTCATGCTCGAACTGCGGTGATTTCCAGGCCCGGCGCATGAACGCGCGCTTCCGCAACAAGGAGGGCAAGACCGAGTTCGTGCATACTTTGAATGGTTCGGGGCTCGCTATCGGCCGCACGCTGGTGGCGATCTTGGAGAACTATCAGCAGGCGGACGGCAGCATCCAGATACCGAAGGCGCTGGCGCCCTATATGGGCGGAGCGAAACGGATTTCGAAGCGATAGCCTCTCCGCGGGCGGGGAGCAAACTAACGCAGTATTTCCACCAGCTCCGCGCCGCTGGTCTCGGCCGGCAGCGCACGGAAATTTCCATCCGCATCCAACGCCGCGCCGAGCAGGGCGTGGAAAATCCGCCGCGGCAGCGTCTGTGCGCCAAACTGCTCGAGGTGCGGGGTGATGAATTGCGCGTCGAGCAGCTTGAAGCCGCCGCGCTTCAGCCGGGCCGCCAGCTGAACGAGCGCGGCTTTGCTCGCATCGGTCTCCCAAGAGAACATGCTCTCGCCAAAGAAGGCCCCGCCGAGGGCGACGCCGTAGAGACCGCCTACGAGCTGTTTGTCGATCCGGGCCTCGACGCTGTGGGCGGTGCCGCGCCGGTGCAGTTCCATGTAGAGGGCGCGGATATCGGGATTGATCCAGGTGTCTTCGCGGTCCTTGCCGGGCGCAGCACAGCCATCGATCACCGCCTCGAAGTCGCGATTGATGGTGAAGGTGAACCTCTCCTGACGCAGCGTGCGCGCGAGCCGGCGCGGCACGTGAAAGGCGTTGAGCGGCAAGGTGCAGCGCCACTCCGGGTCGACGATGAAGAAGCCCTCGTCGTCACGGCTTTCCGCCATCGGAAAGACGCCTCGCTTGTAGCAGGCCAGCAGGTCGTCGGGCGTAAACGGTTTCACAGCGCAGCATTGTGCCAAATCGCCAGCGGCGGGAAAACCGCCTGCTCCAGCGCGTGGTGCTCAGCACCGGCCAGTGTCTGAATTTTAGGGGCGGTGAGGCCCTAGCCGGCGTCGCTGTGGTCGGTTCGAGGTGTGGCGCCGCTCCTGGTGCGCAGGGCGTCGATCCAGCGATCGAGCGGATTGAGCACAATCAGCACGACGAGAGTGAGCGCGGCCCCGATGCCGACAATCTCCCAAGTCGCCAGACCGCAGGCGATGCCCAGAGCCGCCGTCACCCAGACGGTTGCGGCGGTCGTCAGATTGTGCACGTCGCCCTGCGCGGGATGGCGCAGGATCGCGCCGGCGCCGATGAAACCAATGCCGGCCATCACGCCCTGGATAACGCCCTGCACGACGCGGCTGACGGCGTCCGGTTCGTTGTTGAGCACGCTGAGGTGGATGGTGCCTACCGCCACCAGCGCCGAGCCGAGCGCCACCAGCGCCAAAGTGCGGATGCCAACGGGCTTGCCGCGCCATTCCCGGTCGAGCCCGATCAGGGCGCCAACCGCCGTAGCCGCCGCCAGGCGCAGTGCAACGTCGCCGAAATCGACGGCGGGATCGACGGGCGCAGGCAAGGTCATGCGGTGGTCAACCACCGCCGCGCGCGCCCGTTCCCTGTTTCGTTAAGCGCCGGCGTCCAAGCGCGAGCGCAGCGCGTCGGCGCCGATCGCCGAGTCATGGAACTCGGGGGCCGACAATTCCGGCTCGAGCGGCAGCACCACCGCCGGTCCGTAGATTTGTGCAGTCTGTTCCGAACTGGCGCAGCCGTGCAGCGCCATGATGGCGAAGGTGAGCGCCACGAGCACGGCGAGGCCGGCAATGGATTGTTGAGCCATGAAACGTGAACCCTAACGTCGAGTGCGGGCCCTGCTTTGCAAGCAACGCGCCGTTAACTCACTCGGCGACGGCTTCGGCTTTCGCTTTCAGGTTCTTCTCGAGCCAGTGGATCGAATAGTCGCCGTTGATGACATCCGGCTCGTTCATCAGGTCGCGAAACAGCGGGATGGTCGTCTCGACGCCGGTGATCACTGTCTCGCCCAGTGCGCGCCGCAGCCGCATCAGGCACTCGGCGCGATCGCGGCCATGCACGATCAGCTTGCCGATCAGCGAGTCATAATTGGGCGGGATGGAGTAGCCGGCATAGATCGCGCTGTCCAAGCGCACGCCGAGGCCGCCGGGCGGATGGAAGCTGGTGATCTTGCCGGGCGAGGGGCGGAAAGTCGCCGGGTCTTCGGCGTTGACGCGGCACTCGATGGCGTGACCGTTGAACTTCACGTCCTTCTGTTTCACCGACAACGGCGCCCCGTCAGCGATGCGAATTTGCTCGCGCACGAGATCGATGCCGGTAATCATTTCAGTAACCGGATGTTCGACCTGCAGGCGCGTGTTCATCTCGATGAAATAGAACTCGCCGTCCTCGAACAGATACTCGACGGTGCCGACGCCGAGATAACCTAGCTTCTGGATGGCCTCGGCCGTGATTTTGCCGATGCGCGCGCGGTCTTCGGCATTGAGCGCCGGCGAAGGCGCTTCTTCCAGCACCTTCTGGTGGCGCCGCTGCAGCGAACAATCGCGCTCGCCGAGGTGGATGACGTTGCCGTGGCTATCGGCCACGATCTGAATTTCGATGTGACGCGGGTGGGTCAGATACTTCTCGAGATAGACCTCGTCATTGCCGAACGCCGCCTTCGCTTCTGCGCGCGCGGTGTTGTAGGCCTCCGACAATTCATCCTCCGAGCGCGCCACCTTCATACCGCGCCCGCCGCCGCCGGCAGCCGCCTTGATCAGGACCGGATAACCGATCTTCTTGGCGATCTTCTTGGCCTCGCCCTCGTCGGCGATGCCGCCGTCCGATCCCGGCACTACCGGCATGCCGGTATCGATCGCCGCCTGTTTGGCGGCGATTTTGTCGCCCATCAAACGGATGTGCTCAGCGGTGGGGCCGATGAAGGTCATTTGATGTTCGGTGACGATCTCGGCGAACTTCGCGTTCTCGGAGAGAAAGCCGTAGCCCGGATGGATGGCCTGTGCGCCGGTGATCTCGGCGGCGGCGATAATCGATGGGATGTGCAGATAGCTCTTCGCCGCCGGCGGCGGCCCGATACAGACGCTTTCGTCGGCCAGGCGCACATGCATGGCGTCGGCGTCGGCGGTGGAGTGCACCGCCACGGTGGAGATGCCCATCTCCTTGCAAGCGCGGTGAATGCGTAATGCGATCTCGCCGCGGTTTGCGATGAGGACTTTGTCAAACATCGCCTACTCGATGATCGCCAGCGGCTGGTTGAATTCGACCGGATCGGCGTTGCCCACGAGGATCTGCTTCACGACCCCGTCGCGCGGCGCGTGGATCTGGTTGAAGGTCTTCATCGCTTCGACCAGCATGATGGTCTGGCCCTTGGCGACCTTGTCGCCGATCTTCACGAACGGCGGCGCATCTTCGTTCGCCGCCAGATAAGCTGTGCCGACCATCGGCGAAAGCACCGCCCCCGGGTGGGCGGTATAATCGCCTCCGGCATCGGCAGCGGGCGCAGCTGGCGAGGATGGAGCGGCGAGATGCGCCGCGGGCGGCGCGGCATGCACGACTTGCGTGGTTACCGCGGGGGCGGCGGCGGCAGTGAGCGTGCGCGCAATGCGCAGGCGCAATTCGCCGTGCTCGACTTCGATCTCACTGAGCCCGGTGTCGCTCAGGATCGAGGCCAGCTCGCGCACGAGCTTCGGGTCGATCGCTTGAGTCTTCTTGTCGCTCATATCTTGCGGTTTCCTGCTCACGCGCTCTGGCTTTCCGATGCAATCAACGCCGCCGCTTCTACGGCCAATAAATACGAGGTCGCCCCGAAGCCGGCGATGACGCCCTTTGCGGCTCTGCCCACTAACGAAACGTGACGGAATTCCTCGCGGGCGGCGGGGTTGGAGAGATGGGTTTCGATCACCGGCACGCCGATCGCCTTGATCGCATCGTGCAGCGCCACCGAGGTGTGGGTATAGGCGCCGGCGTTTAGAACGACAGCGGCCGCCTTGTCGCGCGCCTCTTGCAGCCAATTGACCAACTCGCCCTCGATATTGGACTGCCGAAAGACGATAGCTCGTCCCAGTTGCCGGGCCCGGTCGGCGCACGCCGACTCGATCTCGGCCAGGGTGAGTTGGCCGTAGATATGCGGCTCGCGGCTACCCAACAGGTTCAGGTTAGGGCCGTTCAGCACGTAGATCGGTTTGGCGTCCGGCATCGTCCTTTGCACGGGCGGGTGGGGGCTTCCGTTGAACCCCGGCTCGAGGGGTTCTAAGTCGGGCCGGATAGGAAGGCTTATGCGTCTGAGGGTCAATGGAGAAACGCGAGAAGCGCCGGATCAGGCGACCCTCGCGGACGTGCTCGCCTCGCTGGGGATCGACGGGCGGCGCGTGGCGGTCGAGCGCAACCGCGAAATCGCGCCCAAGAGCCTGTGGTCGCAGACTGTTCTTGCTGAGGGGGATGAGTTGGAGATCGTGCAGTTCGTGGGGGGCGGGTGAGGTTGTTTTTGAGGCTCTTCAGTCGCAGGTTTGATTGATGATCGATTGGTCCCAGTGCCCCGAAGTCGAACGCAATCCAGCCAAGGTGAGCGGCGCTTGGGTGTTCAAGGGCACGCGCGTTCCCGTGAAGGCGCTGTTTGAGAACATCGAAGGCGGCGCGACTGTGGACGAATTCCTCGAGTGGTTTCCGGGCGTGCAGCGGGCTCAGGTTGACGCCGTACTTGAGCACGCGCAGCGCAGCCTGGAGACGGCTTAGTCGCGCCGGATATGAAGGTTCTCTTTGACCAGGGCACGCCAGCCCCGCTCCGAAAGGCTCTTTCGACGCACGATGTCAAAACGGCGCTCGAATGCGGTTGGGATCAGCTTGAGAATGGCGCGCTGCTTGCGGCGGCCGAGAGCGACGGATTCGAGGTCTTCGTCACGACGGACCAGAATCTTCGCTATCAACAAAACCTTGCGGAGCGGCGTATCGCCGTGGTCGTGATCAATACGACGAACTGGCCCCGCATTCAGCCTCATGCAGACCTTGTCGAGAATGCGCTTGATGGCGTCAGGCCGGGTGGGTTCATAGAAGTAGCGATTCCATGACTGACACACTGACCATCGCCGGCAAGAGCTACAGCTCGCGCCTCATCATCGGCACCGGCAAGTATAAGAGCTACGCCGAGAACGCCGCTGCCCTGGAAGCCAGCGGCGCCGAGATCGTCACGGTCGCGGTGCGGCGGGTGAATCTCTCCGATCCGAGCAAAGAGCGGCTCACCGATCACATCGATCCGAAGAAGGTGACGTTCCTGCCCAACACCGCCGGCTGCTTCACGGCCGACGAAGCCCTGCGCACGCTCCGCCTCGCGCGCGAGGCCGGCGATTGGAAGCTGGTGAAGCTCGAAGTGCTCGCCGACCAGAAGACGCTCTATCCGGATATGGAAGAGACGCTGCGCGCTGCCAAAATTCTCGTCGCCGAAGGCTTCGAGGTGATGGTCTATTGCAGCGACGATCCGGTGTACGCCAAGAAACTGGAAGATTCCGGCTGCGTCGCCATCATGCCGCTCGGCTCGCTGATCGGCTCGGGCCTCGGCATCCAGAATCCGGTGATGATCCGCCTCATCGTCGAACAATCCCGCGTCCCCGTCATCGTCGACGCCGGCGTCGGCGCCGCCAGCGACGCAACCGTTGCGATGGAGCTCGGCGTCGATGGCGTCCTCATGAACACCGCGATCGCCGAAGCAAAGGACCCGGTGCGCATGGCGCGCGCGATGAAGCATGCCGTCATAGCCGGGCGGGAAGCGTATCTGGCGGGCCGGATGGGAAAGAAGAAATACGCTGATCCAAGCTCGCCGCTGGGTGGGCTGATTTGAATGAACCCTCTCCCCCGAGAGGGGGAGAGGGCAGGGTGAGGGGCTGCAATGACCGTCCCGACTAAAGGCATGCTTCGCGACCGCGCACGCGACATGCGCAAGCAGCAAAGCCGGGCCGAGCGCGCGGTGTGGGAAATGGTGCGCGACAGAAGGCTCGGCGCTAAGTTTCGCCGACAATTCCCGATCGATCGCTATATCGCCGACTTCGCCTGCGTCGAGGCGAAGCTTGTCCTAGAAGTTGACGGGCTCTCGCACGAGATTGCCGATCAAATCGCATACGACGCCGAACGGACTTCGCGCCTAAACGAACTGGGCTGGCGTGTTCTTCGTGTTCGTGACGGGTTGATCCTCAGCGAACCGCAAAGAGTTGCCGACCGAATCCGAGCGACTCTCGCGCAACGTCTGAATTGAGGCGCCCAGGCGTTCACTCGCGCGCATCCTTCCGCCCCCCGCGCTCCACCCTCACCCAACCCTCTCCCTCCTAGCGGAGGGAGAGGGCTCGCGTGTTGCCAGGGGCGGCTGCGGCGGTCCATATTGGCCGCGATGACTAAGGAGCGACCACCCACCGCCTATTTCGCCGCGCGGGCATCCCGGGCCAAGCCTGGAGCATTCGAGCGCGTCTTCGGTCGCGATCGAGCCGGTGGCAAAGAGCCGCCGCGTGCCGGTGACGAACTTCCGAGAAAGCGCTGAGCGCATGGCGCGCGCCATGAAGCACACGGTGATCGCGGGGCGGGACGCGTATCTCGCGGGGCGGATGGGGAAGAAGAAATACGCCGATCCCAGCAGCCCGCTTGGTGGGCTGATTTGATGCGGGACGCCGTCAGCCGTTTCGCCGTCGTAGTTGGGCTAGCTTGTGATAGTTTCTACAAGCCTGTTCGTGGGATCACAGGGGCGCGCCCAGACACCTTGGGAAGAGGTGGCGGGGCCGACCTAATCCGCGCGCGAGATTCGTGAGGTCCAAATCCACGGTTTGCGTCTAGGAATGACCGAGCACGAAGTCCATGAAGCGATGAGCGCGCGCCGCTTCCGATTACACAATCCGACTGACGAAAAAGGAGCAGGCTTCTTCATTTCCGCGGATGAGCGCGTATGGATGTTGCTTGGCTACACCGAAGGTCGCCGAGATCGCATTCTAACCTCTTACACCTATCACGTACACTATACCGCGGAGGACGTATCTGACATCGAAGCACGCCGATCCGACCTCATTGGGTTGCTTGGTCGGCCTACACATTGGGTGCGCTGGACCAACGAGCGGAATGAAATCGGGGATCGATTCAGTTACGTGTCACGTCGCGCGCACGTTGCCATGCTGGACAGTGCTGGATTCTGCTATGCGAACTGGGAATGCGCGTCGCTGTTCCGCGAGCTTGGCTGCAGGCCGATTGTTCGCCGCGTCAGAGGGCCTGTTATTGAAGGCAGCTTTGGCTATCGGATGCTGTACCTTAGGGTGCATGACTATGGCCCTGACGCGCGCCAATTGCAGTCGAATACAGCATTTCGCCGACGCGATCTCAGCAACTCAGTGTGTCTAATTCCTTCGATTCACTGATTTGGTTGCGAGTCGAACCACGCCCCCAAATCCGCCAACGCCCGTTCCGCCAGCGCAAGCTTCTTCGCACGTGAGCGATCTTCGCCTTTGAGGTTCTTGCCGTCCGGGCCGTGGGTTGGCGCGGCGATTTCCGGAAACAGTCCGAAGTTGACATTCATCGGCTGAAACGAGCCTTTGCCGCTACCGATATGGCCGCCCGTGACATGCGCGAGCAGCGCGCCGAGGGCGGTGGTGGGCGGCGGCGGCGCAACAGTGCGCCCCAAACGCTCCGCCGCCGCGAAGCGCCCGGCCATCATGCCCATCGCCGCGCTTTCGACGTAGCCCTCAACGCCCGTCACTTGTCCCGCAAACCGCACGCGCGGCTCGGCGCGCAAACGCAGCGTGCCGTCGAGCAGCTTCGGCGAATTCAGAAACGTATTGCGATGGATGCCGCCCAGCCGTGCGAAGCGCGCGTTGGCGAGGCCCGGGATCATGCGGAAAATCTCCTCCTGCGCGCCGTATTTCAGCTTGGTCTGAAATCCGACCATGTTGAACAAAGTGCCGAGTTTGTTGTCCTGCCTGAGCTGCACCACTGCATGCGGCCGCTTGCCGACACGCGGGTCCATCAGCCCCACCGGCTTCATCGGCCCAAAGCGCAACGTATCGAGCCCACGCTCCGCCATCACCTCGATCGGCAAGCAGCCTTCGAAATAGGGCGTCGACTTTTCCCAGTCCTTGAACTCAGTCTTCGCGCCGGCATTCAGCGCATTGATGAACGCTACATACTGCGCCTCGTCCATCGGGCAGTTCACGTACGCCGCCTTGTCGCCGCCCGGGCCTTCCTTGTCGTAACGTGATTGCTTCCAGGCGATATCGAAATCGATCGAGTCCGCATGCACGATCGGCGCAATAGCATCGAAGAAGGCGAGCGAATCTTCGCCGGTGAGGTTGCGGATGGAATCGGCGAGCGCGGGGGACGTCAAAGGCCCAGTCGCGAAAATGATGCTCGCGTTTGCCCCTGGGTTCGGGGTCGCACCTTCGGCGGCTCCGGAATGACGAAGGAGTTGATCGAGCGACGTGACTTCCTCGCGCTCCACCGTAATCAACGGATGCGCCAACAGCGCCGCGGTCACCGCATCGGCGAACACATCCCGGTCCACCGCCAGCGCGCTGCCAGCCGGCACTTGCGCCGGCGCGGCGCTCGCCATCACCAGCGAGCCGAGACGGCGCATCTCCTCATGCAGCAGCCCGACTGCGTTGCCGCGCCAGTCATCGCTCCGGAACGAATTGGAACAGACCAGTTCCGCAAACTTCTCGGTCTTGTGGGCATCCGTCATCCGCACCGGACGCATCTCGTGCAGCACTACCGGGACGCCTGCATGCGCCAGCGCCCAGGCCGCTTCCGATCCGGCCAGACCGCCGCCGACTACATGCACGGGTTTCATGGCGCCCACATGCCGCGCCTGCGTACGAGCTTCAAGCCTCGCATGCGGCGCCAAATCGCGGCATAAGCCGCCGCAAGAGGAGCCCCGATGGCCGGAGCCGTAACAGTGCCTGTCAAAGAGTGCGTCGGCGAAGCGCTGCGTTTCGCGGCGGACAACATCCGCTCGATCGCGGCGGTGAGCGCGGCGGGCGCGTTGGTGTTGACAGTGCTGGCTGGGTTGACCCTGCTCGCCGGGCCGCTCGGGCTGGCGGCCGGCCTGGCCACGACATTCGTGCGCGCGGCGATCTACGCCATGTTCATCGCCGCCATGCTTTTCGGCGTGCACGCAGTGCGCGCCCGCGCGGTCAGCGATGCTTGGCAGGTCTGGGCGGCGATGGCGTTGCTCGGCCTTTTCCTGTTCATCGTCATGTTCGTGGTCTCGATCCCGGGCATGATCGTGCTGCTGGCTGGCCCGCTCGCGCCCTATATCGGCGATCTACAAAGCGCGGGGGAAGATCAAGGGCAGATTCTGCAAGTCATGCTGCGCTTCGCTCAGGAGGAGCCGCTGGCGGTGTTGCTGTTCACGCTGTTTTACGCAGCGGTCTGGCTGCTGCTAACGTCGCGGCTCTATCTCGCAGCGCCGGCCAGCGTCGAGGCAAGGCGCGTGCTGGTGTTCGAGACCTGGGGCTGGACGCGCGGCGCGGTCCTCGCCGTCACATGGGCGCGGCTGATGCTGCTCGGCCCGGCCTATGTCTTGGTCAGCGCCCTGGACTACATCGTCGCGCGCCTATTCGGCGTGAACGCGTTCGATCTCGGCGCGAGTTTGGCGCAGACCAACCAGATCGGGTTTCTCGGCTACGTGTTCGTCACCAGTCTGATCGCGTTTGCGATCTACGCTTCACTGGAGGCGGGGCTATCGACCTCCTTGTTTCGAACCTTGCGGCAACAACCGCCGACCGGGCTGAGACTCGATCAAGTGATCAAGTCGGACTAGACGCGCGTCCATGGCCGCCACGCGATCCTACATAGCGCCGTTGTTGCGCCTTGCCGGGCCGGTGGCGTTGGCGCGTCTTGGCATTATCGGCATGGCGCTCGTCGACGTGATCGTCGTCGGCCAGCTTGCGCCCGATGAATTGCCGCACCAAGCGCTCGGCTGGGCGCCGACCGCGGTGTTTTTGGTGGCGGCGATCGGCCTGCTGCAGGGCGTCCAGGTGCTCGCCGCCCGCGCGCTTGGTGAAAAGAACCCGCAAGGCGCCGGCGTTGCATTGCGGCGAGGGTTGATTCTGGCGCTGATTGCGGGCAGCGCCTCGGCGCTGCTGATGTGGCTCGGCGGCGAACGCCTGTTCACGGTGTTCGGCATCGACGCCGAACTGGCGTCGCCCTCGACGCCGGTGATGAATATTCTGGCGCTGTCGATTCCGCTGCACCTGCTCTATATCGCCGGCACGTATTTTCTCGAGGCGATCAAGAAGCCCGGCATCTCCACAATCATCATGTGGCTGGCGAACGGCGTGAATCTTGCGCTGAACCTCTTATGGGCGCCTGAGCACGGCGCGCAGGGTTCGGCCTGGGCCACAGTCGGGGCACGTGTCTTTCTCGCCGGCGCGCTCCTCATTTGTATCTATGCACTGCGGGATGGAGTGGTCTACGGAGTACGCGAGAGCCGCGACGCGAATGGGCCGGGCTACGGCGCGTTGCTCGCCGTCGGTGCAGCGGCGGCGGTGAGCCAGGCGGTCGAAGCGGGCGCCTTTTCGGCAATGACCGTAATTGCCGGCCGCATCAGCGCCGAAGTGGTCGCCGCGTATCAGATTATGCTCAACTTGATGGCGTTCGTGTTCATGGTCGCGCTGGGTCTTGCTGCAGCGACGGCGGTGTTGGTCTCCGAAGCCATAGGCCGCAGAGCGACGGCCGATGCGGCCCGCGCCGGCTGGACCGGCATCGCGTTGAATGCGATCGGCATGGTGATCGCGGCTCTCGCCATCCTGATTTTCGCCGAGCCCATCGGGCGCGCGTACACGGCGGACATCGCGCTGGCGGGCTTCATCGCCTCGCTCATGTGGGTGGCGGCAATGGTGCTCGCGCCCGACGGCACGCAGGTGGTGACGGCCTCGGCGCTGCGCGCGCGCGGCGACAACTGGTTTCCCACCTTCAGCCACATCCTTGCCTACGCAGTGGTTATGCCGGTGCTGGGCTATTGGCTCGCCGAGCACGAAGGCATGGGCGTCGCCGGTCTGTTATTCGCGATCTTCTGGTCGAGCGTCCTGAGTGCGGCCGTCTTGCTGCTGCGCTGGTGGATGATTGCGGCCAGGTTGCCGAAAGCGGCGCTTCAGCCGGCGGAATAGGTTCAGGCGTTCGCCCCGAGTATCCAGCCTTCTTCGCGCTCGACGATGTCACGTTGCGGGTGCTGCTGCGGCGGCCCGAACAGCGCACCGAGCTGGCCCTTGTCGTCGAGCGCGTTGAAGCGCTCGCAGACGGTGCGCACCTGCGCCTGGTCCTTGGTCTCGCGGGGATTGGGCTTGGCGGCGAACATGGAAGGATAGATTTCAGCAAATACGGCGTCGACATCGGCGATGTCGGCAGGCGTCATCGGCCGCCAGCCGGTTTCAAAGGGCCAAATCCGCGCCTCGCGTTCATCACGCAGACGCTTCACCACCGGCAGACCGGTGATAGCCTGGCCGCCCACCGACCCCTGGTAATACAGCTTCCAGACCGAACCGGCGCCATTTGCGGCCTGGTCGGCGAAGCGGAACTCCGGCAGATCGGCGGGCCCGTGTTCGCGCGTGCGTTTGGCCGAGAGCATGGTCTGTTCGTCGCGCGCCGGCGCGCCCCAGAATGGAAAGGCTTCGCCCGAAATCAGCCGGTTCATCTTGGCCCCGACCTGGAAGCGATTATTAGTGTTGTCGGGCTTATCCTTCACTTCCTTGGCGACGAAGTTCATCAGCGCGCGCCACGGATCGCCGCCGAGTTTCAACGCCGCTGCAGTGCCGCGCGGAAATCCCAGGGGAAAATCGAAACCGACAAGCGCACGCTCGCCTTTTCGCTTCAAGGCGTCCAACAGGCCACCGAGCAGTTTCTCAGCTTCACCCCTCGTCGGCGGATTGTGCGCCTCGAACGCCATCTGAAAGCGCACATTGCGTTTGAGCACGCCGACCCAGATCGAATCCGGGCCGGTCGTCGGCTTGGAGGCGGCGCTCCAGTCGACCATCACGTACGCTTGAAACAGGCGTTGGTTCATTTCAGCCAAGCTTTACGAGCATCTTCCCCGTGTTTGCTCCGCTAAAGAGGTTGAGAAACGCTTTCGGCGCGTTCTCGATCCCGTTCTCGACGGTTTCCTCCCACTTGACCTTGCCGCCGCGCACCCAGCCGCCCATTTCGGCATAGAATTGCTCGCGCATGTCGGCGAAATCGGAGACGATGAAGCCCTGCATCTTGATCCGCTTGCCGACGATGTAGCTCATGTTGCGCGGGCCGGGGGCGGGCTCCTTGTCGTTGTAGATCGAAATCATCCCGCATTCAATGAAGCGGGCGAACGGCCGGGCCACTTCCAGCGCTACTTCCAGGTGCTCGCCGCCGACATTGTCGAAATAGATGTCGATGCCCTTCGGCGCTGCGGCGCGCACGTTGTCGAGCAGCTTGCCCTTCTTGTAATTCACGGTTTGATCGACGCCGACGCCTTTCAGCCAGGCCAGCTTCTCATCGGTTCCCGCCGAGGCAATCACCGTGCAGCCGCGCAGCTTGGCGATCTGGCATACTGCAGAGCCCACAGCGCCGGCCGCGCCGGAAACAAAAACTACATCGCCGGCCTTGGGATCGCCGATCCGATGGAAGCCCGTATAGGCCGTCATGCCTGGCATGCCGAGCACGCCGAGATAGGCTTGCGGCGGAACGCCCGGTTGCAGCTTGTTCAGTCCGGACGCCGGCGAAATATAGGCCTCGCGCCAGCCGTTGAAGCTTTCGACCAGATCGCCCGGCTTGAAGCGCGCGTCGTTGGATTTCACTACCGTGCCAACAGCGCCGCCTTGCAGCGGCTGGCCGATCTGAAATGGCGGCACGTAGCTCGGCCGGTCGTACATGCGCCCGCGCATGTAGGGATCGACCGACATCCAGGTGTTGCGCACCAAAACTTCAGCGTCACCGGGTTCCGGCAATGAGACGGTCGCCAGCTCGAAATTCGACGCCTCCGGCAATCCGATGGGCCGGCTCTTCAGGCGGATTTCGCGCGACGTAGTGGTCATGGCGTCTCTCCAATGCAGCTTTGCCGCACCCTAGACCCGCGCCTGCGCTAGGCAAGCACATCCCGCGCGCTGGACAGGGCGGGGCGACGCGCCGCATAAACCCGGCCTTCCCGCAACGAGACCTAACCTGATGTCCATTCGCCTCCGCTTCGCGCCATCCCCTACGGGACGCATCCATGTCGGCAACGTGCGCACGGCATTGATGAACTGGCTGTTTGCGATCGGGCACGGCGGCCAGGTGCTCTTGCGGATAGACGACACCGACCTGGCGCGTTCGACCAAGGCATTCGAACAGAGCATAGTCGATGACCTGGCCTGGCTGGGCCTGGATTGGAGCGAACGCGCCAACCAGTCGCATCGCTTCGACGCCTACGAGAAGGCTGCGTCAAAGCTCAAGGCCGATGGTCTATTGTATCCGGCGTATGAAACCGAAGACGAACTCGATCGCCGCCGCAAGATCGCGCAGGCGACGGGCAAGCCGCCGGTCTACGATCGCGCGGCGCTAAAGTTCACCGCTGAAGATCGTGCTAAGCTCGAAGCCGAAGGCCGTAAGCCGCACTGGCGTTTCAAGCTCTCGGGCGCGCGCAAGGAATGGAACGACCTTGTGCGCGGGCCGCAATCGATCGACACGAGTTCGCTCAGCGATCCGGTGCTGATCCGGGAAGACGGCGCGTTCCTCTACACGCTGCCCAGCGTGGTCGATGACATCGACTTCCATATAACGCATATTGTCCGCGGCGAGGATCACGTCACCAATTCCGGCGTACAGATCGAAATCTTCGAGGCGCTGGGCGGCGCCGTCCCGCAATTCGGTCACTTTCCACTCCTTGTCGGCGCCGATGGCGGGGCGCTGTCGAAACGGATCGGTTCGCTCGGTGTGGGTGAGCTCGCGGATGAGGGTTACGAGCCGATCGCGGTGCTTTCGCACCTGGCCAAGATCGGCACCTCGGATCCGGTGGAGGCGCGGCTTTCGATCGGACAACTCGCTGCCGAGTTCGATTTCGCCAAGATCGGCCGGGCGCCGGCGCGTTTCGACCCGGAAGAGCTGAAACGCGTGAACGCAGCGGTGCTGCATCAACTCGACTACGCGGCGGTCAAGGATCGGCTGGCGAAGCTGGAGGCTGACAAAGGCGAAGCGTTCTGGAATGCGGTGCGTGCGAACATTTCGCTGTTGCCGGAGACCCGGGTCTGGGCCCACATCGTCGATGGCCCGATCGAGCCGTTCGTACCCGACGCCGCGTTCGCAAGCGCCGCCGCTGAGGTGCTGCCGAAAGGCGCCTATGACGCCGCGACGTGGCAAGCGTTCACCAATGCCGTGAAAGCAAAGACCGGCGCCAAAGGCAAGGCGCTGTTCATGCCGCTGCGCCAAGCCCTGACTGGCCTGGATCACGGCCCGGAAATGGCGGCGCTGTTTCCGCTTATCGGCGAAGAGCGCGCGCGCAAGCGTTTGCAAGGGCAGGCGGCATGAAGCTCGAGGCCGCTCCTGCGCGCCACGATTGGACGCGAACGGAAGTGGAAGCGCTGTTTGCGTTGCCGCTGGCCGACTTGATTCTGCGCGCGCAGGCGGCGCTGCGCGCGCATCATGATCCTACCCACGTGCAACGCTCGCGGCTCCTCAATATCAAGACCGGCGGCTGCGCCGAGAATTGCGGCTATTGCAGCCAATCCGCGCACTTCGACACCGGGCTCAAGGCGTCGCGGCTGATGGATTGCGCAGACGTCGTGGCCGCGGCGGCGCGCGCCAGGGCCGACGGGGCTGAACGCTTTTGCATGGGCGCAGCTTGGCGTGAGCTGAAAGACCGGGACTTGCCGGCGATCGCCGAGATGGTCCAGGGCGTGAAGGCGCTCGGCCTGGAAACCTGCATGACGCTCGGCATGCTCACCGAGCAGCAGGCCGAGGCGCTCGCCGATGCGGGTTTGGACTATTACAATCACAACCTCGACACCGGCCCGGAATACTATCCCACCGTCGTATCGACGCGCACCTACCAGGATCGCCTCGATACGCTGCAACATGTCCGGCGCGCCGGCGTGAAAGTCTGCTGCGGCGGCATCATCGGCATGGGCGAACGTCACGAGGATCGCGCCGATCTCATCGTCGAACTGGCGAAGCTCCGCCCGCATCCCGAATCTGTGCCGATCAATCAGCTGGTGCCGATCCCCGGCACCCCGCTGGCCAATGCGGCGCCGGTCGACGGTCTGGATTTCGTCCGCTGGATCGCGGTGGCGCGGATCGTGTTTCCCGCTGCGCATGTGCGCCTGGCCGCCGGACGCGATCAGATGAGTCAGGAATTGCAGGCGATGTGCCTGCTCGCCGGCGCCAATTCGATTTTCGTCGGCGACAAACTCCTGACCACGCCATTGCCGGGCGAGGCCCACGATCGCGTTCTGTTGGACCAGCTCGAACGCACCTAGTTGACTGTATGTTTCAGCATCAGCGCCGTCCTTAGGCTTGCAAGCTGAGGCGGTCGATCAATGCATCCTCGTCCACCGCCGCGCTGCTCGCGCCGAATGTCACGCTCCGCTCCCGCAGCCGCCGACCGATGAACGCGCCGCCTATCGCGGCAGGCGCGTATTTCACCAGCGTCGCGGCGGCGAGGGCGAGCGCCAGACGCTCGATCACGAAGCGCGCCTCGCGCTCGGTCACCGGCGACGAGAGCAGCACCTCCGCTTCGTCCGCCACGCCCGCGTCGCGCAGCTCCGTCAACAATGCATCCCGTGTTTCAGGCTCACGTGCGAGTGCACGGATCATGTCGAGTGCGATGACGTTGCCGGAGCCCTCCCAGATTGCGTTGAGCGGCGACTGGCGGAAGATCCGCGGCAAGGCGCTTTCCTCGACATAGCCGGCGCCGCCGTGGCACTCCATCGCTTCGACGACGACCGCAGGCGCGCGCTTGGTGACCAGGTATTTCGCCAACGGCAGACCGATGCGGGCGAGCGCTGCTTCCTGCGGGTCGCCGGCGCGGTCGAGCGCCATCGCGAGACGGAACGCCAGCGCTACACTCGCTTCGACATCGAGCGCGAGATCGGCGAGCACTGCGCGCATCAATGGTTGATCGATGAGCCGCCTTTGAAACGCACTTCTGCCGGTCACATGCCAAGCCGCCAGCGCGCAGGCGTGGCGCATCTGCGTCGCCGAGCCGATGATGCAATCGAGCCGCGTCAAGGCCACCATTTCGATGATGGTGCGCACGCCGCGGCCTTCCTCCCCGACCCGGTCGGCCCAAGCCCCGCGATATTCGATTTCGGACGAGGCGTTGGAGCGGTCGCCTAGCTTGTCCTTGAGGCGTTGGACTTCGATCGCGTTGCGTTCGCCATCCGGACGCCAGCGCGGGACCAGAAAACAAGTTACGCCATCGCCGGTATAAGCGAGCGTCAGAAAAGCGTCCGACATCGGCGCCGAGCAGAACCATTTGTGGCCGACGAGTTCATATGAGCCGTCGGCTTGCCGGGTGGCGCGCGTGGTATTGGCGCGGATGTCGGAGCCGCCTTGCTTCTCCGTCATCGCCATGCCCATTGTCGCGGCGCGTTTTTCTCGTGCCGGGATGAAGCGCTGATCATAGGTCTCAGCGGTCACGCGCGGGATCCATTCACCGGCCACGCCTGGCTCGACGCGTAGCGCCGGCACGACCGCATACGTCATCGACATCGGGCAACAGACGCCGTAATCCGCCTGGCCCATCAGCATCAGCAGCGCCGCATGCAGCGCATGGCCGTGCGCTTTCACGTTCCAGGCCGCGCCGGATACGCCGGCTTCGAGCCCCAGGCGCATGAGTTGATGATAAGCGGGGTGAAACTCCACCTCGTCGATGCGCCGGCCAAAGCGGTCATAGGGCTGGAAGTCCGGCGGCGCGCGGTTGGCTTGCAGGCTCCACGCTTGGGTTTCGGCGCTGCCGATGCGCGCGCCAAATTCCGTCAACCGCGCGGCGTGCGCCCCCGCGCCTGACCAGGCGCAGGCCGACTTCAGGATCGAGTCGGCCAGGTAGAGGTTCACATCCTCAAGCGGCGGCGGCTGGTTGGTGACGTCGTGCGTCGCCAAATGGGCGCGCGGGTTGCGGTGGGCCATAAGCAAGTATGACCCCGTACGCAGGGCGCCCGCAACCGCCGAGTAATCGCTGCTCCCATCTTGCTAGCCGCCGCAGTTTAGAGTTTCGTCGGCGCGTCGAGGGGAGGATGACTGAGCCCGTTGCGCCCGTGCTGACAGCAGCGTCGTTGCCGCGCCGGCTTGCGACCATCGTGTCGATCGACGCGGCTGGGTACTCGCGACAGAGCGAAGTCGACGAAGCGTCGACCGTGCGGGAGATCAAGGCGCTGGCAGAGCGCATTCGCGCCAGCGCCGCCTCCCGTCACGGCCGCGTGTTCAACACCGCCGGCGACGGCTTCATGCTCGAGTTTCCATCCGTCTCCGCCGCTGTCGCTTCGGCTGAAGAGCTGCAATCGGTCGATCGCGTGCCGCTGCGGATCGGCGTGCATGTCGGCGAGGTGCATGAAACCGAGACCGGCGATCTGCTCGGTCGCGGCGTCAATATCGCTGCGCGCCTGATGGCCCTGGCCGAGCCGGGCGATATCGTCCTCTCCGCAGACGTGAAGCAGGCGCTCGCGGCCGATGTGACAGCGAGACTTGTCGGGCGCCGAGTCGTGCGCTTGGCGAAGATGAACGAACGGCTGGAGACGTATCGTCTGACTTCGGCGTGGCGAGGAGCGCCGCCAGCCCTGTTCGCCCGGCTGCGTGAATCGAAGCTCATCGTTGCCACACTGACGGCGACAATCGGGTTGCTCGCGGCTTGGCTTGCCAGCCAAACGCTGTTTGGCGCGCGTGATGAGCAAATCGCGGTCCTTGAGTTTCGTGCGCTCGACGATCCGGGCCTGGCCGGATTCGCGGCGGGCCTTGCGGACCGCATCGTGGGGGTGATGAGCGGACACGATCTAAAGGTCGCAGCTCACACCTTGAGCCGTGAGGAATCCGATCGCGTAGCCGCCGCTTCACGCGATGGCGCTGCCTTTGTGCTCGACGGCTCTGTACGGCGCGACGGCGCGGACCTGTTGGTCAGCGCGCGGTTGGTCGATGCGAACACCAAGCAGTCGCTTTGGTCGAACGAGTACCGGCGCGTGGCGGAAGAGGGAAACTACTTCCAGGAGCAGATTTCCGCCGAAGTGGCGCGGGTCCTGCGCTGCGCCTTGGTCTCACGGCGTATCCGCGCGGGCCCGATCGACGACGCCACGTTGTCGATCTTCTTGCGCGCGTGCGATCGCGCAGCGGCCTCGGACAGCGCCGAATCCAGGTATGAGGCGGCGCGCCAGGTCACAGAACGCGCCCCTCGTTTCTCGGGGGGCTGGTCCTTGCGCGCGATGTCGGCGGCGGAGATGTCGTTTTGGACCGAGGGCCAAGCCGCGGAATCGTTCCGGGCCGAAGTAAGGTCGGCCGCTGCACGGGCGCGAGAACTCGACGCAAACAATGGTGAAAGCTATCTGGCGGAACTCGAGCTTGTGTCGTGGAGGGATTGGCGCGCGCGACAAGCTATCCTCGATCAGGCGTTGCGCGCCGAACCGGAGCTGGCCTCGGTCCATCTTGCTCAGGGAGAACTGCTGGCGAGCCTTGGGCGCCACCGTGAAGCCCTGGCGTCGTATCGCCGCGCCGCGGCGCTTGATCCGCTCTCGTCGGAAAACTGGTCGGCGTCGATCCCGCTGTTGAGCGCCGTGGGTTCACAGGCGCAAGCCGATGAGATGAGAGAGAGGTTCTTCCGCGTGTGGCCGAATTCGCCGGGGGGCTGGTACAATCGTTTCTTCAATGCCTCGCACAACGGCAACCCTGCCGAAGCGCTGCGGATGTTGGACGCGATGGAGTCTGCGCCGGTCCGGTTTGAACAACGCGCGCGCGAGCTTTGGGGCGATTATCTCCGCGCTCAGCAGTCGGGTGATAGGAACCGCATCAGGCACGCCGCGCTTGCCATGTTGGAATTGACGCGAGGACGGCAGTTCAATCCGTTCTCGATAGCTGCGGTGCTTGCCGAGGCCGGAGAGCTGGATGCTTCGTTTGCCATGCTCCAGGAAATCTATCAGAGCCCCAGAATGGGCACTGACGCGATCTTCAACACGCCCTATGCGGAGTTGCGCCGCGAGCCGCGTTTCATGATCATCGCGCGGGATGCCGGGCTCATCCAGTACTGGCGCGAAACGGGCCGTTGGCCCGATTTCTGCGCCGACCGCGATTTGCCTTACAATTGCGAACAGGAAGCCGCGCGCATCCTGCCGCTATGATTGGCCATGCTCCCACGGCGAGGCGAAGGGAAAACGGGCGCTTCCATCTTGCTAACCAGTCGACTTTGGAGTTTCGTCGGCTCGTCGAGGGGAGATGACTGGCCCGACTGCGCCTGCGCCAAGCGAAGCGGCCTTGCCACGCCGGCTCGCGACGATCGTGGCGATCGATGCGGCGGGTTACTCGCGCCAAAGCGAGATCGACCAAGAGACGGCGGTGCGCGAGATCACCGCGCTCGGCGAGCGCATCCGCGCCAGCGCCGAGACGCGCGGCGGGCGCGTGTTCAACACCGCCGGCGACGGCTTCATGCTCGAGTTTCCTACAGCCGCCGCCGCTGTCGCTGCGGCCGAAGAAGTGCAGGCGGTCGATCGCGTCCCGCTGCGCATCGGCGTGCATGTGGGCGAAGTGCACGAGACGCCGGGTCACGATCTGCTGGGCAAGGGGGCCAATGTCGCGGCGCGTCTGATGCAGTTGGCGCAGCCCGGCCGCATCATCGTATCCGGCGATGTCAAAAAGGCGCTTCCTGTCGAAATCGCCGCGCGTCTGCATCGCGGTGGCGCGGTGCGGCTCGACAAAATGCGCGAGCGGGTCGAGGTCCATCAACTGGACTCGCCGTGGCAGAGACCGCGCGCGGTCCCGCTGCGATGGGCGCTCGCCGGCGCTGGCGCTGCCGGCCTGATCGTCGCTGCCTGGTTCGGCGCGCAAGCGCTGTTGCAACCGGGTTCACATGCCATCGCAATCCTGGAGTTTAGAGCGCCCGATGCGAGCTTGCAGGGATTCACGACGGGCCTCGCCGATCGGCTAATCGGCGCCGTGAGTGCGGGAGACTTGCAAGCAGTGCACACGAGCGCGGCGGCCGGCGAAGACCGAGTCGCCGCAGCCGCCGAAGTCGGTGCGACGTTCGTCCTGGACGGTTCTGTGCGCCCAGATGGCGACGATCTGCTGGTGAGCGCAAGGCTCATCGACACGCGCGGGAATGTAGCGCTTTGGTCGAACGAGTATCGCCGCGTCGCCAGCGAACAGAACTACATGCAGGAGGAAATCGCGTTCGACGTAGCGCGAATTTTGCGGTGCGCGCTCGTTAGTCTCGAGCCACGTGCCGGCGTCGACGCCGCGACACTGGCTGTGTTCATGCGCGCGTGCCAGCGCGGGGGGCAAGGTGACGTAACCAGCGCCGAGGAAGGTTATCAGGCGGCGAAGCAGGTGACAGAAAGGGCGCCGCGGTTTTCGCGTGGCTGGTCGATGCGCGGCCGAATGGCGGCGCGAATGACCGAGTTGGGTCTGCCATCAGAGGAAACTGAAGCCTATGCCGCCGAAGCGCGCGATGCGGCGGCGCGAGCGCGCCGGCTCGATCGATCCAATGGGGAAAGCTATCTGATCGAAGTAACACTGTTGCCTTTGCGCGATTGGCGCGGACGCCAGGCGTACATCACACAAGCTCTGCAAGCCGAACCCGACCTGGCTGCCGCACACGATGCACAGGCATCCCTCTACGTGGAAGTGGGTCGCGCGCGTGATTCCCTTCATTCCTTGGAGCGTGCGATCGCGATCGAGCCTCTCAACGGCGATTACCAATTTTGGCTGTCTTTTCCGCTCAATGCCGCGGGAAACTACGAGGCAGCGCAGGAGAATAACGATCGGCTCTATCGCATCTGGCCGGATTCGCCGGGCGCATGGTGGGGCCGCCTCTTGACTTTCACGTTTTCAGGCGAGCCGGCCGGAGCGCTGCGCATGCTTGACGATATCGAGTCGGCGCCGGAGGCGATGCGACAGCGGCTGCGTGAGCCTGGGCTCACGCGCTGGCGCGAACTCGCGTCAGCGTTTCGCTCGGGAGATCGTTCCCGAATCCGACGTTCGGCCTTGGGCCTGCGCGAGGTAAGGCCGCAATTTGGCAGCATGGCTGTCGGATCGGCGTTGTCGATAGCCGGTGAAGTGGACGCGGCCTTTGAAGTAGCAGAAGGATACTTGCGGGTCGCCGAAGACACTTCCTCGTTGTTCCTGCCCTCCTGGCGCAATGTGCGCCGCGATTTGCGCTTCATGGATTTGATCAAGGACACGGGCCTCATCCAGTACTGGCGCGAGACCGGCCGCTGGCCGGATTTCTGCGCCGAGCGTGATTTGCCCTACAGTTGCGAGCAGGAGGCGGCGCGCGTTTTGCCGGAGGCATGAAGGGATCGCACTTGCCGTGCGTGCGGCTTTGGCGTTCGGTGACGGACCGGAGGCGGAATGAGTGGAGCCGGCGAACCTGTGGAAACGGCGGCGCCTCATTTGCCGCGCCGCCAGGCGATCATCGTCGCCATCGATGCGGCGGGATATTCGCGCCAAAGTGAAATCGACGCGCGAGCCCTAGGCGGGAACCCAATTGGAGACGGAGGCTGAGATGGCGGTCGAACGATACGGCAACGGCGAGATCACGGTGACTTACGACCCTGATGTCTGCACCCATGCCGGGCGCTGCGTGAAGGGATTGCCGGGGGTGTTCGATGCAAAGCGCAAGCCCTGGGTCAATGCCGATGGCGCGGCCGCTGATGCGATCGAGGCGCAGGTGAGAAAGTGCCCCTCGCGCGCGCTCGGATTCGAGCGCAGCACAAGCTAGGTCAAGTCGGGGTCGCCACGGGCGTGGCGCCGAGCAGTGCGAAGCACTCTTCGATCGAGCGTACGTACCCTACCGCATCGTTGAACGCGGCCGGCGTCAAGTTCGTATCTATGGTGTGCTGCATCAGCGTGAAAAAGGGCGCCCAGAAATCGTCTTCCGAGAGAAACACGACTGGCTTGCGGTGCAGATCGAGGCGCCGCCACGACAGGGTCTCGACCGCTTCCTCCAACGTGCCGATGCCGCCTGGAAGTACGACGAAGGCATCGCTCTCCTCGAACATGACGTGCTTGCGCTCGTGCATGGTGTCGACCATGCGGTGCGGCACCTCTTGGTAAACGATTTCGCGCCGCTCGAGGAATCGCGGCATGACACCGAGCACCTGGCCGCCGGCTTCGTGCGCGGCCCTGGCGACGCGGCCCATAAGACCGACGGCGCCGCCGCCGTACACCAGGCGCAGGCTGCGCGCGGCGAGCGCCAGGCCGAAGCGTGTGGCGAGGTCGAGATATTCGGGCTTGGTGGTGTTCGACGACCCGCAATAAACGCAGATCGATCGGACGGCGGGGCCAAGGGAGCTGGAATCAGCCATGGGCATTGAACAGACTTAGCCAAAGACGCGGCATTGCGGGGAAAATTCCCCATCCCTAAGTGGTCCCTTCAAGGATTGTTCCAAATGGCTCGCGGTGAGGGCAGGACAGTGTCGAAGGCGGAACCAGCCGCCGATGCCGCGCCGCCGCTGACGCGTACGGTCTCGCAATTGCTGACGCTGATAGGCGGGCTGCAGGGGCGGGGTGTGCGTCTGCGCCTCGGCGCAGCTTTTGCGTTGACGCTTGTGAGCAAAGTGCTGGCGGTCGTTTCGCCGCTGGTTCTCGCCGATGGCATTAACGCCCTGTCGGCTGGCGATGCGGCCGGCGCGCTGACGACGTTTCTCGGACTTGCGGGCTTCTGGGCGGCGTTGCGGTTCGCCTCCACCGCCGGACCCCAGGTTCGCGACGCCATCTTTCAGCCGGTGAGCGAGGAGGCGCAGCGGCGCGCCGGCACGCGCGTCTTCGCCCATGTGCATGCGCTCTCGGTGCGGTTCCACCAGTCGAAACGCACAGGCGCGGTCTATCGCACCATCGAGCGCGGCATCCGCGCGATCGATTTCCTGTTGCGCTTCCTTGCCTTCAATATCGCGCCGACGGTGATCGAGCTGCTGCTCGCCGCCGCCGTGCTTGGCTTCAAGTATGGCTGGATATTCTCAGCCATCGCGGCGGGCACGGTGTGCATCTACGCGTGGGCCACATTCGGCGTCACCGAATGGCGCCTGAAACACCGGCGCGAGATGAACGAGGCCGACTCGGAGGCGGCCGGCCGAGCGGTCGACTCGCTGCTGAATTTCGAAACCGTGAAAAGCTTCGCCGCCGAACAGCGCGAAAGCGACCGCTACGATCGGGCGCTTTCCTCCTACGCCGCCGCCGCGGTGCTGGCATATACCTCGCTGGTCATGCTGAACGTCGTGCAGAGCCTGATCATGACGGTAGGTCTGCTGGCGATGGTGGTTGGCGCGGGTTGGCTGGTGGCGCGCGGCCCAATGGGGCCGGGCGACATCACCGCGGTCATCCTGATCATGACCAACCTCTACGCGCCGTTGAACATCTTGGGTTTCGCCTATCGTGAGATCAAACAGACCTCGATCGACATGGAGAAGATGTTTGCGCTCCTGGACGAAGAGCCGGACGTCGCCGACGCGCCGAACGCGCTGGCGTTGCAGGCGCCGCGGGGCGAGGTGGTGTTCGATCAGGTGAGCTTCGCCCATGAAGGACGCGACGTCGGCCTTGAAGACGTGAGCTTCACTGCGCCTGCCGGCAAAACCACCGCGATTGTCGGGCCGTCGGGCGCGGGCAAGTCGACGGTGCTGAAGCTGCTCTATCGGTTCTACGATCCGAGTTCAGGCGCGCTTCGCATCGACGGCCAGAATCTGCGCGATGTGACCCAGAAAAGTCTGCGCCACGCACTCGGCCTGGTGCCGCAGGATGTCGTGCTGTTCAACGACACCATCCGCTACAATATCGCCTATGGAAGGCCGGATGCCACACAGGCGCAATTGGATGAGGCCGCGCGGAGCGCCCAGCTTCTCGATTTCATCGAAAGCCTGCCGCAAGGCTGGGAGACGCGGGTGGGAGAGCGCGGGTTGAAATTGAGCGGCGGCGAGAAGCAGCGCGTCGGCATCGCCCGGGTTGTATTGAAGGATCCTGCCATCCTAATCCTCGACGAAGCCACCAGTTCGCTGGACAGCGCCACGGAGTCGGAGGTGCAGGCGGCATTGGAGGCCGCCAGCCGCGGCCGCACCACGCTCGTCGTCGCCCATCGGCTTTCGACGATCGCCGACGCAGACCAGATCATCGTGCTCGAGGCCGGCCGCGTCGTCGAACGCGGCGCCCATGCAGCGCTGATCGCGAAGGACGGACTCTATGCAAGCCTTTGGAAGCACCAGGCCGAAGAGCCTGACGCGATCGCCGCGGCCGAGTGATCAATAGCCGGTGACGCCGCCCGGCCGCGACCGCAGCAGTTTGAAGCGTTCGAAACCCAGCTCCTGCAGCCGCTTCAAGTCGAAATCGACCATGCCGAGAACTTCACGCTCCTTCAGCGTCTTGGAGCACAAGAATTCGCCGGCGCCATTCTTGTTGTATTTCGAGACGGAGATGTAGCAGGTCTTGGAGGGGCAGGTGAGAGCACACCCGGCATTGGCGAACAGGGTGATGCGATCCTTGGCCGGCAATGCTGCGAGGAAAGCCTCGTCCTCATTCAACTCCATCGGCAGCACGACAGTGTCGTAGAGTTCGAGCGCCTGGTGGATGCGTTCCGGACTCTTGAGGTTCTTGATCACGCTTGCTTCAATCCGATACCGGGGATAGTCGCGCCGAATCCAGTCCGCCAGTTTGTCATTGGTGACGATCACGGCGTTGCCGTCCCGGTGGTACTGAGTGAGCAGAGGCGCCGCCTCGGCGTACTCGACATCGCTGACGAAGTGGTTGGTCAGCGGCAGCCGCACGCCGACGCCGGCATAATAGAGTTCGCCGACATCGTATGGTGTCAGTTCCGGTTTCGAGAACGCGCGTCCGCCGTAGAGGCTGGTTCGCTGGACGAAGCCGAAGACGCTGTCGATCTGGGCGACAGGGACCGCCGGAAAATGACGCGCCAAGAAGGCGAGGATCGGAACCTCATTGGGCTTCTGCCGGGCGGAGATGGTGAAACGCATGCGTCCTCGGCCCGCCAAGTGGGCAGGGTCAGCGGCGAGCGTTTTGATCTGGATCAACCAGGGGCGTATTCCCTTGCCTGACCGTGCCGGGGCCTCCAGATCAGGGCCGAGTTGCATGGCGATGGCTGACTTTTGCAAGCGCCGGGAGGGAATGGTCGACGCGCAAATCCGCCGCCGTGGCGTGACCGATGCGCGCGTGCTCGACGCCATGCGGACGGTGCCGCGCGAAAAGTTTGTGCCTGAACATCTGCATCCGTTGGCCTACGACGACATGCCGTTGCCGATCGAAGCCGGACAGACGATCTCGCAGCCCTTCATTGTCGCGGCGATGATCGAAATGGCGGAAGTCGCCCCGGGCGACAGAGTGCTCGAAATCGGCGCGGGCTCCGGTTACGCGGCCGCCGTGATCAGCCGCATCGCCGGAAGAGTCTACGCCATCGAACGTCACGCCGAGCTTGCAGCGCGCGCGCGCGAACGCATCGCCACGCTGGGCTATGATAATATCGAAATCCGCACCGGTGATGGCACTGCGGGTTGGCCCGAGGCGGCGCCCTTCGACGCCATCATCGCCTCAGCCGGCGGCCCGGTCATTCCGCAACAGCTCAAACAGCAACTCGCACCCGGCGCCGTGCTGGTGATGCCGGTCGGGCGCGCCCACGAGCAACGTCTGATCAAGATGCGCCGCCTCGGGCCTGATCAGTTCGAGGAAGAAGCGATGGGCGCAGTGGCGTTCGTGCCGCTGATCGGAGCGCACGGCTGGTCCGACGATGCCGCCTAGTTGCGTCCAGCGGGCTGGTCATTGTCACGCCGCGATTGGTGCACCGCCGGCGGCGGCGGCGGGATCATGCTTGGGCAGCCGAGCGAGGCGCCGTAGCCGCGAAGAAACGTGCGCCGCTGCTGGCCGTTCGCCACGGCGCGCAAAGCGTCGCGCTCGGCACGGTTCGCGCCGCTGATCCGGCGCACCCAGGAGCGAAACGGAATCAGATCTTCGGCGGTGTTCTCGGCTGCCTCGATGGTCTGTTCTTCGACAAAATCGCCGCTTCTATCCCAAATGTTGCGGTTCGGGCCGGGTTGGTAACTCTCCGGCCCAAGCACGCCGTCGAGTTGGTTGATCTCGTGCGAAACCGCCGCACAATTCGTCAGCGTTGCGGTCGAATAGGGATATTGCAGGTTGCGCAGCAGCAGCGGAATCTCGGGACGGATCAGTCCCACGTCGCGCAGCGGGATCGAGGCTGCGCCGGTGACGCCGCGGCGCGTGTCGGCAGTGCGCCCGGTCGAGCAAGCCCCAAGCCCGATGCACACCGCGGCGGCCACGGCAATTGTTCTGAGCATACGCGCGGTCATCTTTGCTCCCCGGCTTGCGGCTTCGGCAGCCTATACCTTCGCCTCCATGCGCCGCCAATGCGGCGAGACAGGGACGGAGCGATTGGGTTAAGCCCCGCCGATGCTCCCGGTCGAGGACGTGCTGCCCCAACTGCTTGCTGCGCTCGAAGCGCGCAGCGAGGCCGTGCTGGTGGCGCCTCCCGGCGCGGGCAAGACCACGCGAGTCGCACCCGCTTTACTCGAGGCCCCCTGGGTCAGGGACGGCAATATCGTGCTGCTTTCGCCGCGGCGCATCGCCGCGCGCGCGGCCGCCTCGCGCATGGCGTTCGAGCGCGGCGAGCCCGTTGGCGCCACGATCGGATATCGCGTGCGACTCGACGCCAAGATAAGCCGCGCGACGCGGATCGAGGTGGTCACTGAAGGCGTGTTCACACGTATGATCCTCGAGGATCCCGAACTCAGCGGCGTCGTGGCGGTCCTGTTCGACGAATTCCACGAACGCAGTCTCGAGGGCGATTTGGGACTGGCGTTGGCGCGCGACGCCCAGCAGGCGTTGAGGCCTGATCTCAGGCTCGTGGTCATGTCGGCCACGCTGGATGCGGCGCGCGTCTCCGCCCTGCTGGGCGAGGCGCCGGTAATTGTCAGCGAAGGCCGCATGTTCCCGGTGCGCCACCGCTATCGCCCGCGCGATCCGAGGGCGCGGTTGGAGGACGAGGTCGCCTCAGTGACGCGCACAGCGCTGGCGGCCGAGCCCGGCAGTGCGCTCGTGTTTCTGCCCGGCGTGCGGGAGATCGAACGCACCGCCGAGGTCTTGCGCGCAACGATGCACGATCCCTGCGTCGACATCCGTCCGCTTTACGGCGCGATGAGTGCGGCCGACCAGGACGCCGCGATTTCAGCGGCGCCGGCAGGACGGCGCAAGGTCGTGCTGGCGACCTCGATCGCCGAAACCAGCCTCACTATCGAAGGCGTGCGTATCGTCGTCGATGCGGGCCTTTCGCGCCGGCCGCGCTTCGAGCCGGCGCTTGGCTTGTCTCGTCTCGAAACCGTGCGGGCGAGCCAAGCCGCCATCGCGCAACGTGCCGGGCGTGCGGGGCGACTCGAACCCGGCGTCTGTTGGCGGCTCTGGAGCGAAGGCGAAACACGCGCGCTGCCACAGTTCGACCGGCCGGAAATCCTCGACTCCGATCTCTCCGGCTTGGCGCTCGATCTAGCAGCGTGGGGTGTGAGCGACCCCGCCGGCTTGGCTTGGCTCGACCCGCCGCCGGCGCCTGCATGGACTGAAGCGGGCGTATTGCTCAAGGGCGTCGACGCGCTGGACGAAGCCGGAGGGCTCACACCGCACGGCCGAGCGATCGCGAGGCTGCCGCTGCCGGCGCGCCTGGCGCATATGGTGATCGTGGCGGCTGACCATGGTGAAGCATTGTTGGCGGCGCGCATCGCCATGGTGCTGACCGAGCAAGGTCTCGGTGGCCGCAGCGCCGACCTGCGCGAACGTCTGCACATGTTCGCCGCTGAACGCGGTCAGCGCGCCGAGGCCGCGCGCGGACTTGCCGATCGCATCGCCCGCATGGCCGGCGGCGCGCGCGAGGCATTGAACGAGGACGACGCCGGCCGGGTGTTGGCGATCGCTTACCCTGATCGCGTGGCCAAGACGCGTCAGCAAGGCTTCAGTCTCGTCAACGGCCGCACTGTGCAGATTGAGGAGGGTTCATCTCTGTTGCGCGAGCCTTACGCCGTCATCGCCGATATCTCCGGCACAGCGGCGCGGGCGCAGGTGCTGCTCGGCGCGCCGATTGCTTACGCCGACATCGAGGCGTTGTTCGGAGACCGGATCGACGGCCGCGCCGAGGCCACGATCGATACCGGCACGGGAGCGCTCCGTGCGCGCCGCGTGCGTAGGCTCGGGCGTCTGGTATTGTCGGAGACGCCGCTCGAGCGGCTGTCGGGCGCGGAGCTATCGCAGGCGCTATTGGAGGCCGTACGCAGTCAAGGGCTCGGTCTTCTCGACTGGACCGAAACCGCGACCCAAACGCGAGCGCGTGTGGCCTTCATGCGCAGACTTGAAGGCGAAGCGTGGCCGGATTGGCGCCAAGCAGCGTTGCAGGCCGATGCCGAAACCTGGCTCGGGCCTGCTCTCCACGGCGTGGCATCGCTCAAGGCGGTGGACGTTTCCCGCGCGCTGCTCAATTCGCTCGACTACGACCAGCGGCGGCGCCTCGATACGGAAGCGCCGGCGCGGTTCGAGACGCCGGCCGGCTCTTCGCTGCTGATCGATTACCAAAGCGATGGCGGCCCCGCCCTCGATGTTCGCCTCCAGGAAATGTTCGGGCAGAACAGCCACCCAGCGGTCGCCGGCGGCCGCGTGCCGTTGAGCCTGAGACTGCTGTCGCCCGCGCACCGGCCGGTGCAGACGACGAAGGACTTGCCAGGCTTCTGGCGCGGCTCATATGCCGCTGTGCGCAGCGAGATGCGCGGGCGGTATCCAAAACACCCCTGGCCCGAAGACCCGCTGACCGCGCCGCCGACGCGGCGCGCCAAACCGAGAGGCTCCTGATGATCCCCACCATTGACGACGTGCGGGCCGCCGCCAAACGGATCGAGGGTATTGCAGTGAAGACCCCGCTCATCCGCAACGACGTACTGGATGAGAAGACCGGGGCGAAGATTTGGGTGAAGGCCGAAAATCTCCAACGAGGCGGCGCGTTCAAGATGCGCGGCGCCGCCAACGCCATCGCCGCTCTGGCGCCGGATGTGCGCGCCAAAGGCGTGCTCGCGTTCTCGTCCGGCAATCACGCTATCGCGGTTGCGACAGCGGCGAAAATCTTTGGCGTCAGCGCGACCATCGTGATGCCGGCTGATGCGCCGAAGATCAAACTCGACACTACGCGCAGCCTCGGCGCGGCGGTGGTGACATATGATCGGGTCAAGGAAAGCCGCGAGGAGATCGGCGCGCGGCTGGCGGCGGAAGGCGGCCTCTCCTTAATCAAACCTTTCGACGATCCTTGTGTGCTGGCCGGGCAGGGGACGGCAGGGCTCGAGATCGGCGCGCAGATTTCGCCGGATATCGTGTTCGCGCCCGCGAGCGGCGGCGGGCTCTCCACCGGAACGGCGCTGGCGCTGCCGCAAGCGCGCATTTTCGCGGTGGAGCCGGAAGGGCATAACGACATCCAGCGCACGCTCGAAAGCGGCTCGATCCAACGTAATCCGCCGGGCATCCGTTCGATCTGCGATGGCTTGTTGACCGAGCAGATCGGCGAGATTCCCTACGCCATTGCGCGCGAGCGGTTCGAACGCGTAATCGCCGTGTCGGACGCAGCGGTGCTGCGGGCGATGAAGTTCGCCTTCCAGCGGCTGAAACTGGTGCTCGAGCCTTCGGGCGCGGCATCGCTGGCGGCGTTGCTCGAAGGCGGCGCAGACTTGAGCGGCAAGACCGTGGCGGTCATCGCCAGCGGCGGCAATGTCGACGCCGAGACGTTTCAACGGGCGCTGAGCGCCTAGTAGCCGCCCCGCTTCAGGTCGCGTTCGAGTTCGATCGGCGTCGGCTGATTGGCCAGGCGATGGCGATAGACCTGTAGGTTCTCGGTTACGCGCTGCACGTAGTTGCGCGTCTCCGAGAACGGGATCAGCTCGACCCAATCGACCACGTCAACCGAGGGGGAGCGCGGGTCGCCGAAATCGGCGATCCACTCTTGTGCGCGGTGCGATCCGGCATTGTAGGACGCAATCGCCAGCACGTAGGAGCCGTTGAAGCTGCTGATCAAGTCAGCCAAATGCGCCGAGCCAAGCGTCATGTTGTACTGCGGGTCGCTGGTCAGCGAGCCCCTTTCGTAATTCATGCCCTCACGGCGCGCCTGGGCGCGCGCGGTCGAGGGGATGAGCTGCATCAGGCCGTGCGCGTTGGCATGCGACACCGCACCGATATCGAACTCGCTTTCCTGGCGGATGATGGCGAGCACGAGCGCCGGCTCGATCCGGCCCTGCTGACGCACAGTGGCGGGCAATTCGATCAAAGGATAGGCGGCGCTGGTGGCGACGACATTGCGGAACAGCCCTGCCTTGGCGCTGCGCAACGCGGTGCGATAATAGGACTGTTCGCGGGCGAGTTGCGAAAGCAGTTCGATCTCCATCGGATCGTCGAGCGTGTCGTCGAGATAGAAGGCGATCGACTCGAAGTCGCGCTGGGCGCCCACTTGCGACATCAGCCTGAGTGCGCGCACCAGCTCCCGGCTTTCGAAACGCGCGCGCGCCGCATCGCTCACTTGGCCGGTTTCCGGCAGCGACAGCATGGCGGTGCGGTTGCCGCGCGTCGCGGCGAGCTGGCCGTAATAGGTGAAGGAATAGCGGGCGGCTTCGCCGAAGAGGCGCTCGGCTTCGCTGTCCTGGCCAAGGGCTTTGGCCGCTTCCGCACGCCAATAGAGGGCGCGGGAAAGGCTGACAGGCGACGAAACATTTTCGCTGAGATGCGAGAAGTGCTCGGCGGCGCGCTGAGGTTGGCCGAGATAACGGAGGCTCAGCCAGCCCGAGAGCCATTCTGCGTCGGCAAACTGTTCGCCGGAACGCAAGCCGTGGTTAGAGACCAATTGATAGGCCAGGGAATAATTCCCGGCTCGCATCGCCCGCGGCACGTAAAGTCGGCGTTCGTCGTAAATCGCGGCGCGCGCGCCAACCGGCGCCTCGCTGGGATTGATCCGCGCCGCCATCTGCATCGCTTCGACCGGCTGGTCGGTGCGACGGCGATATTGTGCGCGGTCATACAAGAGACCTGGATCGTCCTGACGCGAGTTCGGCACGGCGTCGATGGCAGCCTGCAAGCCGCGGCGCTGGCGCGACTGGACGGCGATACGCGCTTGCGCAAGCGCCCGGTCGGCCGGCGAAATGCGGGAGAACAGCCGCTGTGCCGCGGTGCGCTGATCTCGCCACAACAGGCCGCTGACGCGCGCGGCGTGATCTTCTGCGGTGAACACGCCGCTGAATTCCTGCAGCGCGCGGTCTTCGACCGCGGCGGTGAGCGCGTCGTCGCGCCACGCGGTGCGGGCGATCTGCTCGGCTTCTTGGCGTTGTCCCAAGTCGCGCAGCGCCATCGCCAATGCGATACGGCCGTCGCCGCTGATCGGTCCGCCGTCTTGGCGCAAAAACGCGACGCGTTCCCCTGGTGAGAGGCGGCTATCGAAAATCGCCTGCTCCGCGCGCGTACGCATGGTGGTGCGGCCGGGCCAGCCTTGCAGTTCGTCGAGCGCCAGTTTGATGTCGGCGAAATAAAGCGGCGCTTCCTGCGCGGCGGCCCACCGCCATTGCAGCATGCGCCGCACCAAAGGATCGGTGCTGCTGTCGCGCAGGGCGGCGAGGCCGCCCCAGTCGCCGTTCTCGGCGGCGGCGAGGCCATCGCGCAGGCGCATGACCTCGGCGGCGGACGGCATCGGCGCCGCTTCCTGCGCACTGGCCGGGCCAGGCGTGACAACCCGTGGCAAAGTGGCCGCGGAGGCGACCAGGATCGCTGCCAAGGCGGCAACCATGGCGCCAATGCGGATCAGTCTGGGTCGGTCCATGTACCCGCCTCGCAACGAAACAGCCTGCGGCCCGCAAACCAGGGTCGGCGGGCCGCTATTTAACCTCGCCCGACACTGTGGCAGGAATCGCGCCAACACCACCCTCTGCTAGGCAATGTTCATGGTTCACGGGTCGATTCCTGCGCTCATTACGCCATTTCGCAACGGAATCGTGGATGAACGGGCGTTCCAGGCGCTGGTCGAGCGCCAAATAGCCGAAGGTTCGCACGCGCTGGTTCCCTGCGGCACGACCGGCGAAAGTGCGACGCTCAGCCTGGAAGAGCATACGCGCGTTGTGGAATTGTGTGTCGAAGCTGCGGCGCGGCGTGTTCCGGTGATTGCGGGTGCGGGGTCGAACAATACCGCACACGCCATCGAATTGGCGGAACGTGCAAGGCGCAGCGGCGCCGATGCGGTGCTGGTGGTTTCGCCCTACTACAACAAACCGAGCCAAGACGGCCTCGTCGCGCACTTCAAAGCGATCAACGATGCAGTGGAAATTCCGATCTACGTTTACAATGTTCCGGCGCGCACGATTACGGACATCCTGCCGGAGACGGTCGGGCGCATCGCGCAATTGAAGAACGTCGTCGGCATCAAGGACGCGACCAGCGATCTCTCGCGTGTCGCCAAGCATCGCGCGCTCGCGGGTGAGCGTTTCATTCAGCTATCGGGCGAGGACCCGAGCGCCATCGGCTTCAATGCGCACGGCGGACGCGGCTGCATTTCGGTGACCGCGAACGTTGCGCCCCGACTCTGCGCGCAGATGCAGGAGGCGACCTTGCGAGGTCAGTACGACGCCGCGCGCGTCCACGACGACAAGCTCGCGCCGCTGCACAAGGCGCTGTTCTGCGAGCCCTCGCCGGCGCCGGCGAAATATGCCTGTGCGCTATTGGGCTTGTGTTCGGACGAAGTCCGCCTGCCGCTGCTGACCTGCTCCGATACGGCCAAAGCCCAGATACGTTCGGCGATGACGCACGCGGGTCTCGTCTAAGCGCCATGGCGAAGAAAGAAGATCCGAAGCGGAAGCTGATCGCAGAGAACCGGCGCGCGCGCTTCGATTATATGATCGAGGAGACATTGGAGGCCGGCATCCAACTCGTCGGCACCGAGGTGAAGTCGCTGCGCAACGGACGCGCCAATATCGCCGAGAGCTACGCCAGCACCGAAAAGGGCGAATTGTGGCTGATCAACGCGACGATCCCGGAGTATCCTCCGGCCGGCCAATTCAACCATGAGCCGCGACGACCGCGCAAATTGCTGGTGCGGGGCAAAGAGCTGAAGAAGCTCGCCGGCGCGGTGGAACGCGAGGGCCGCACGCTTGCTCCACTCGAACTCTATTTCAACGATCGCGGCATCGCCAAACTGAAGATCGCGCTCGCCAAGGGCAAGAAGGCGCACGACAAACGCGAAGCGACCAAAGATCGTGAGTGGAAGCGTCAGCAAGGGCGGCTGCTGCGGGACAAGGGATGAAAGCGGCGGTTGCATTGGTTCTCGCCACGGCGCTGAGCGCCTGCCTGGCGCCGGTCACGGACGAAACCGTCGAATTGGCATGGCGGCAATGCGACGGCCCCGGCGCGCCGGACTTCCGCATCGGCCAATGTTCAGCCGTGATCGGTTTTGCGAAGACATCCCCGGAGCGGCGCGCGGCGGCGCTCATCGTCCGCGGCGCCATCCGCACCGGTCAAGGCGATTATGCGCGCGCGCTTGCGGATCTCGGCCGGGCCATGCGCCTGGATCGATCCAACCCATTGGCCTATTACCAGCGTGGCCTCGTGCATCAATCCCGCGGCGCTTACGATTTCGCCATTCGCGACTACGATGCGGCGCTCGCCTTGCAGCCCCGCTTGCAGTCCGCCCTCGAGCGGCGCGCCGAAGCGCTCGAACTCCGCGGTCAGGGTTTTCTGAGCGACCTGGAGGAGCTCAATCAAGCCTTGGTGCTTCAACCCACGGATTCCGGCTTGCTCAACAACCGCTGCTGGCTTCGCGTTATCAACGACACCGACCTGCCGCTGGCGCTTGCCGACTGCAATGCAGCTATCCTCGCCGATCCCGGTAGCGCAGCGGCACTCGACAGCCGCGGCCTCTTGCATCTGAAACTCGGCAATTTCGAAGCGGCGCTGAGGGATTACGACGCGGCCGTCGCGGCGGAGCCGGAGCGCGGCCACTTTCTTTATGGACGAGGCTTGGCGCGCCTCGGTTTGGGCCGGACCGCCGAAGGACACGCCGACCTCGCTGAAGCGGAACGCTTGGAGCCCGGCGTCGCGGCTTCTTATCGCATCTATCACGCGCCTGAGCCGCCGGCGATCGAGGCCGATTAGGCGAATGCAAGCGCCTTTGCACGCGCCATCACGGTCTCGAACATTTCGGCGGTCAGCCGGCGCGTTTGCGTGTTGTAACGCGAGCAATGATAACTTGAGATCAGCGTGCGGCCGTTGGGCAGCGCGGTTTCAACGCCATGGCCGAACTTCGCTGCCGCCGGCTTCAACCCATGCGCGCGCAGCACACTTTCATGCGCGATGGCGCCTAGCGCCAGCAATACCCGTACGTCAGGCAATGCGTCGATGCGCGAACCGAGGAAGGGCCGGCACGTCGCGATCTCTTCGGGGGTGGGCTTGTTTTCCGGCGGCGCGCAACGCACGGCGTTGGTGATCATCGCGCCCTTGAGGAGGAAGCCGTCGCCGGGGTCGGCGCGATACTCCCCTTCCGCGAGACCAAGCTTCTTCAGTGTGCCGTACAGCAAGTCGCCCGCGTAGTCGCCAGTGAAAGGGCGGCCGGTGCGATTGGCGCCGGTGCGGCCGGGAGCAAGACCCACGACCAGCAGCCGTGCGTTAACGTCGCCGAAAGAGGGTGCGGCGCCATTGAACCAGGCGGGTTCGGCGCGCTTGTTGGCTTCACGATAGGCGACGAGCCGGGGACAAAGCTGGCAGTCCTTCGGCGCTTCCGGGCTGCTCACCTGTCCTCGTCTTCCGCGTAATCGTAGTCTGCAGCGGCGCGTTCTCGAGGAGGACGCCCCACCAGCGGGACCATCTCGACGAGCTCGACAAAGTTATCGGCTGCACGGCGAACATCGTCAGAGGCCATGGGCGGGTTGGATTTGATGGTCGAAACGACGCTCACACGCATGCCCTTGCGTTGCGCGGCTTCGATCGCGGGCAAGAAGTCGCCGTCGCCAGAGAACAGGAAGGCGTGGTCGGCAAAGTCGGCGGCCTGCAACAGATCAACGGCGATTTCGACGTCCATGTCGCCTTTGAACCGGCGCCGGCCGGTCGCGTCAGTGTATTCCTTCGCCGGTTTGGTTGCGAGTGCGTAGCCGTTGTAGTCGAGCCAATCGACCAGCGGACGGATTGGGGAGAAGTCCTGGTCTTCAACCAGCGCCGTGTAGTACGTCGCGCGAATGAAACGGCCATGCTGACGAAATTCCTCCAGCAATTTGCGATAATCCATGTCGAAGCCGAGCGCCTTCGCCGCCGAATAAAGGTTGGCCCCGTCAATCAGGACGACGACGCGTTCGTCGGGGTGGATCAGACGATCGAGCAAGGTCATAAGGCGGTGTCCGGTTCGAGTGCGCGATGGGCGCGAGGAGGCAAGTCTTGAACGCCACAACTCGCGTCTTCGTGGCGCTGGGCGCGAACCTGCCGTTTGCAGGCATCCGCGGCCCAGCGCTGTTGGCGCGCGCCGTGGCGGCGATGCAGGCCGCAGGTTTGGCCCCGCGGGCGCTTTCAGGTGTCTGGGAAACCGAAGCATGGCCCCAAGGCAGCGGCCAGCCCGACTACTACAACGCCGTGGCGGAGCTAGACGTCCCGGGGCGCACGCCGCAACAGCTTTATGTCGCGCTGTCGCAAATAGAACGAGACTTCGGACGCGAGCGGCGCGAAAGGTGGGCGCCGCGTACGCTGGATCTCGACATTCTCGCCATGGACGGCTGGGTGGGAACTTTCGGCGACCTCATCCTGCCCCATCCGCGCATGCACGAGCGCGCCTTTGTGCTTGCCCCTCTGGCCGAGATCGCGCCGGCTTGGCGCCATCCGCTCCTGAATCGCACCCCCCCGGACCTGCTCGCCGGTCTGCCTACCGACTATCGTCATAGCCGGATCGGCGACCTTTCTGCCGGCTAGCCGGCCTGGACCGGCCTTGCCGCATTGCGAAAAACCGCGAGCCCCACTAGGTTGGGGTCCGTCCCACGCCTTTTTGACCCAAGAGGAAGCACGCTTTGGCCCGCGTAACCGTAGAAGATTGCGTAGAAAAAGTCCCGAACCGGTTCTCGCTGGTGCTGCTTGCCGCCCACCGGGCGCGCAACATCTCGTCAGGCGCGGAAACTCTGGTCGACCGCGACCGCGATAAAGATCCGGTGGTGGCCCTGCGGGAAATCGGCGATGGCGCCATCACGCCGGAGGAGCTGCGCGACAGCTACGTGATGCTCTACCAGGACGTGCAACCGGCGGCGCAAGCCGAAGACGAGCAGGATCGCCTCGCGCTCGCCGCGCCGGTCGAGACCAGCGAAGACGACGTGCTGCGCGCGCTCCAGCAGGAAGCCGAGGCGCAGCGCGACGAACGGTACTAAGCCCATGTCCGGCGGTGACGGAGTCGCCGCCAAAAACCCGGCCGGCCATGCAGCGGCAGGCGCGGGCGCCGCGCCGCGTAGGAGCTACCTACGCCAGTTCGAGCTGGTCGAGCGCGTGCGCGGCTACGACCCATCCGCCGACGAGAGCCTGATCAACCGCGCTTATGTTTATGCCACGGCCAAGCACGGCAGCCAGAAGCGGCATTCCGGCGACCCTTACTTCGCGCACCCGATTCAAGTTGCGGGCATTCTGACCGAGTACAAGCTCGACGCCGGCACTATCGTAGCCGGCCTTCTGCATGACACCATCGAAGACACCGACGCGACGCGGCACGAGATCGAGTCCATGTTCGGGCCCCAGATCGCCGACCTGGTCGAGGGTGTAACCAAGCTCAGCCAGCTCGAAGTCATCAGCGAGGAGAACAAGCAGGCGCAGAATCTGCAGAAGTTCATTCTCGCAATGTCGCGTGACGTACGGGTGCTGATCGTAAAGCTCGCCGATCGGCTCCACAACATGCGCACGCTTTCCCACATTCCGAAGGCGGAGAAGCGCCGCCGCATCGCGATTGAAACACTGGAAATCTACGCTCCGCTGGCGCGCCGCATCGGCATGGAAAAAATGGCGCGAGAGCTCGAAGCACTCGCCTTCCATGAAGCGTTTCCGGACATGGAGGCCACGATCAATGCGCGTCTGGGACAGTTGCGCGTCGAGAAGGGCGCCAACGTCGCCATCATCATCCAGACGATTATGGAAGTGTTCGAGTTCGCCGGAATCGACGCGCGCGTCTACGGCCGTGAGAAACAAGCCTACTCGATCTGGCGCAAGCTCCAGCGCAAGAGCATTGAGTTTTCCGATCTGGCCGACGTCTATGCGTTTCGCGTGATCGTCAACAATCCCGACGACTGCTACCGCGCGCTGGGTCTCATCCATCAGACTTGGCGCTGCGTGCCGGACCAGGTCGAGGATTTCATCTCCAACCCGAAGCCTAATGGATATCGCTCGATCCACACCACGGTGATCGGACCGGGCAATGTGCGGGTCGAAATTCAAATCCGCACCGACGAAATGGACCAGATCGCCGAGAACGGCGTCGCCGCCCACTGGCGTTACAAAAACGAGTCCTATGGCTTCGACGAAGAAACCGCCGCCTCCGCCGGTCTCGACGCGCGCGAGGTCACCCGGTCGCTGCTGGAAATTGCCGAACATGGCGGCGAGGCAGGCGAATTTCTCGAGCACACCAAGCTCGAAATGTATTCCGATCACGTGTTCGCGTTCACGCCCAAAGGCGCGCTGATTCCGCTGCCGCAGGGCGCAACGCCGCTCGATTTTGCTTATGCGGTGCACTCCGGTGTCGGCGATCGCTGCATCGGCGTCAGGATCAATGGCATCGACAAGCCGCTGCGCACCGTGCTGCACAATGGCGACGTGGTCGAGGTCATCACCGGTGACAAGGTCGCGCCCGTGCCTGGCTATGAAGCATTGACCAAGACCGGGCGCGCCAAGGCCGCCCAAAGGCGTCTCGACCGGCACGCCAAACGCGACGAGTTCGCCCGGCTCGGCCGCGATCTCGTCGCTCATGCGCTGCATCGTTACGGTCACGAACTGGCTGAAACGGCGCTGAAGCAGGCCGCCGAGACGCTCGGCAAGCACGACGAGGAGGACCTATTCATCGCTGTCGGCGAGGGACTGGTCAAAGCCAGCGCCGTTGCTGTCGCTGCCTTCCCGGGGCTCAGGGAAAAGGTCCGCAAGGACGAGGGCCGCCGGCCGATGGAGTTGGAGAAGGCGAAGCTCTACGTTCGCGGCGGCGATCTTACGCCGGGCGTGGCGCTGCATTTCGCCGAATGCTGCACGCCGATCCCGGGCGACCGCATCATTGGCGTCCACACCCCCGGCAAAGGCGTGGTCATCCATACCATCGACTGCGAAACGCTGGCCGAACTCGAAGAGCAAGGCGGCGAGTGGGTCGATCTCGCCTGGACGCCGACGGCGCTCAACAAGACGCTTGCCGTCGGCCGTATAGCCGCGACGGTTGAGAACAAGCGCGGGGTGCTGGCTGAATTGTGCGGCATCATCGCCGAAAACCAAGGCGATATCCTCAATCTGCGCTTGGCCAAGCGTACTGTCGATTTCTTCGACATGATTTTCGACATCGAAGTTGCCGATGCGCGGCACTTGGTGAACATTCTCGCCGCAATGCGAGCAAGCAAATCGGTGAAGGAAGCCGAGCGCGTGAAAGGCTAATCTGCGCGCACCAGGACGAAACGACGCTCCGACAATTCATCCAGGTTCTCAATGACCGCGCGGCGCACTGCCTCGCGCACCGCTGCTTGAGTCGAGGCCACGCAGCCAGTCAAATCCTGATGCTCGACGGCGTCTGCGTCTGTGCGTGTCTCGTAACGCGGTGTTATGCCTTCGATCGGTCCATCGCGCAGGATGCTGGCGCAGCCGATCGAGACGATTGCGCGCATTTCGCTCGTTGGCATGGGGCCGATGGGCGCCAGCACGGCATAACCGACGCTCTGCGTCTGGCGTTCGGCCGGTGTAATTTCGGCAACGTAAAGCGGCGCGTAGCTATCGCTGGCGATCGCTCGCTCGACGGCTGGCGCGAGCACCATCCGGTAGGGCCCGTTATTCGGGTCGTCAGCCTCGCGCTCGCGCTCGTGCGCGCTCATATCGCTGACGAGGTCGAGGCGGAAGCTCACGCGCCATGCGCCATCGTCCTGACGGCGAATCTCCATCGGCGCGCATGCCTGCGGAAAGCGGCGGTGCGGAATATTGCGGGCGGGGCATTCTTCGCTGATCGCGATCCAGACGCCCTCGGCGATCGGCGGCGGGCCGCTATCTGCTGCAGGAAAGAGCGGCCGCTCCGCACTGAGTTCGGCGCAGCCTGCCAGCGCCGCCATCAGCAGCGCTGTCGCCAACGTTTGTCGGACCGCCATCGCTGTCCTCCGCCAATTCGTGACCCTACGCCGGCCGGAGCGAGCCCGAAAGCGGCGGAAACATCGACGCGGCGCACGCGAGACGCTACATACCGGCCATGAATCAGGAGCAGGTCCTCGACGAATTCCGCGCTGCCGGGGCCTTGTTGGAGGGGCATTTCATCCTTTCCTCGGGCCTGCATTCGCCGGTGTTTTTTCAGAAGAACGCGGTGTTCATGGATCCGGCGCGCACCGAGCGGCTGTGCCGCGCGCTGGCCGAGAAGGCCGAGGCCGCGTTCGGCAAGATCGATGCCGTGGTGTCGCCGGCGGTTGGCGCGATCATTCCGGGCTATGAAACAGCGCGGCACTTGAAGGCGCGCGCGATGTTCGTCGAGCGGGAGAAGGGCGAATTCCAGCTGCGCCGCGGCTTCACCATCAGCCCGGGCGAACGGGTGCTCATGGTGGAGGACGTCGTCACCACCGGTTTGTCCTCGCGCGAGTGTCTCGATGCGATCCGTAATCATCCGGGCGAACTCGTCGGCGCGGCCTGTCTGATCGACCGCTCGGGCGGCAAGGCGGAGATCGGCGCCAAACTGGTATCGCTCGCCAGTGTCAGCGCGCCCGCCTATCCGGCGGATCAATTGCCGCCGGAACTGGCGGCGCTTCCTGCCGTCAAACCGGGTAGCCGCGGACTCGCCGCATGAGCAACCGCGTGCGGCTTGGCGTGAACATCGATCACGTCGCCACCATCCGAAACGCGCGCGGCGTGTCCTACCCCGATCCGGCGCGCGCAGCCGTCGTAGCGTTGGAAGCCGGCGCCGACGGCATCACAGCGCACTTGCGCGAGGACCGCCGCCACATCTCCGACGCCGACATCGTCCACCTCGCCGACATGCTGCGCGAGCGCGGGCGACCGCTGAACCTGGAAATGGCGGTCACCTCCGAGATGCTGGAGATCGCGCTGAAGCACCGCCCGCATGCGGTGTGCCTCGTGCCCGAGCGCCGCGAAGAACGCACGACGGAAGGCGGGCTCGACGTCGTCGGCGGCCACAATTGGATCACCCCCTTTGTCGAGAAGCTCAGCGACAACGGCAGCCGCGTCTCGCTTTTCATCGGCGCTGACCCGCAGCAGATCGAAGCGGCGAGCCGCACCGGCGCGGCGGTGGTTGAACTTCACACCGGCGCATACTGCGACGCCGCGCGCGACGGTGATCACGAACAGGCCGCGACGCTGCTGGCCGGGCTCCATGACGCCGCTGCCTTCGCCGCGAGCCTGGGTCTCGAAGTGCATGCCGGGCACGGGATCGATTACGAGACGGTCGCCCCCATCGCCGCCATCGCCGAGGTCGCCGAACTCAACATCGGCCATTTCCTGGTCGGGGAAGCCATCTTCATCGGCCTCGGGCCAGCCGTGATCGAAATGCGCCGCCGGATCGACGATGCCCGGCCTGGCGCCTAGATACCGCCCATGATTATCGGCATCGGTTCGGACATCATCGACATCCGCCGGATCGAACGGACGCTTGGCCGTTTCGGCGACCGCTTCATCCGGCGTATCTACACAGAAAAAGAACGGACCCGGGCCGAACGCCGGCCGGATCAGCGCGCCGCCACCTACGCCAAGCGATTTGCGGCCAAGGAGGCGTGCGCGAAGGCGCTGGGTACCGGATTGAAACAAGGCGTATTTTGGCGCGACATGGGGGTGGCCAATCTGGCCAGCGGCCAGCCGACCATGAAGCTTACGGGCGGGGCGGCGCGACGCTTGGAACAATTGACCCCGAAGGGGCACATCGCCCAAATCCATGTCAGCCTGACGGACGACTATCCGCTGGCTGTCGGTTTCGTCATCATTTCGGCGGAGTTGGCGCCGATTCAGCCCGGTTCCGGGGAATGATCCGCTCGGGTGGGGAAAAACATGGCCGCGGCGGGCGCGGCCCCGCCAGTACATAGCGGGCGGCCAGACAAGGCTTTTCGAGAAACGCATGAGCATGACGACGACGAGTTCTTCGACGCCTGCGATGGACGTCTTCTGGGATAACGTGAAGACGATCCTCTATGCGCTGGCGCTCGCCATGGTGTTGCGCTTCACCATCGCTCAGCCATTCCGCATTCCATCCGGCTCGATGCAGCCGACGCTGGAGGTCGGCGACTATATCGTCGTGACGAAATGGTCCTATGGCTACGGCCGCTTCTCGTTTGCGCCGCTCGAAGGCCTGCTGCCGCAAGGCCGGTTGTTCGGCAGTCAGCCGCAGCGCGGCGACGTCGTCGTGTTTCGTCCCGAACCGGAACCACAGAAGGATTTCATCAAGCGCGTTATCGGCATGCCCGGCGACCGCATTCAGATTATCGACAGCGTGCTGCACATCAATGGCCAGGCGGTGCAGCGTGAATCGCTCGGCGAGACAGCGTTCGAAAACCAGGACGGGGTCGTCGAGTACATCGAGACGTTCCGGGAAACGCTGCCGAACGGCGTCAGCTATGTCACCTTCAATCGAGGCATGACCGAACTCGACAACACCCGCGTGTTCGAGGTTCCGGAAGGTCATTATTTCATGATGGGTGACGATCGCGACAACTCCGCTGACAGCCGCGTACCATCGGTCGTCGGCTATGTGCCGTACGATAACCTCGTCGGACCGGCGCAGTTCGTCGTCGTGTCGTTCGACGGTTCGACGTCGTTGTTCCGCCCGTGGACGCTTTTCACCGGTTTCCGCGGCGAACGTTTCTTCAAGTCCGTCAATTGAGTCACGGCCCATGAGCGGGCTGGTCAAGCACGACGCCAAGCTGGCCGAACTGGAAACCCGCATCGGCTACGCTTTCGATGACCTGGCGTTGCTGCGTGAGGCCGTCACGCACGGCAGCGTCCACGAGGGCAAGCGCAAGCATCGCGATTACGACCGGCTGGAGTTCCTGGGCGACCGCGTACTCGGACTGTGCGTGGCCGAACGCCTGCTTGCGGAAAATGAAGCCGATCAGGAAGGCGAGCTGGCCCGCCGCTACAACGCGCTGGTCAATCGCCGCGCCTGCGCCCGCGCCGCGCGGGCGGCCGGCCTCGGCGACGCCCTCATCCTATCGCCAGCGGAAGAAGCGAGCGGAGGACGAAACAAGGAAGCCATCCTCGGCGACATCTGCGAATCCGTCATTGCCGCGCTCTATCTTGACGGCGGCCTGGAGGCGGCCCGCGCTTTCATTACGAAATTCTGGGGCGATGCTTTCGATGACGTGCGAGCCGCCCAGCGAGACGCCAAGACAGCGTTGCAGGAATGGGCGGCGGCGCGAAAGAAGCATTTGCGCTACGCCGATGTCAGTCAGTCGGGTCCCGAGCACGCGCTGCGCTTCGTGATCGATGTGTACGTCGAAGGATTCGAACCCATGCGTGGCGAGGCTAGTTCAAAACGGGATGCGCAGCGGGCCGCAGCCGAGGCGTTTTTGAAAGCACGAGGCGAGCGTGGCTGAGCGGCGTTGCGCCGTGGTCGCCGTGCTCGGCGCGCCCAATGCGGGGAAATCCACGCTGGTGAACACGCTTGTCGGCGCCAAGGTCGCGGCGGTGACGCAGAAGGTGCAGACGACGCGCGCCTTGGTGCGCGGCATCGCCATGCGCGGCGACGTGCAACTGGTGCTGATCGACACGCCCGGCGTGTTTGCGCCGCGGCGGCGTTTGGATCGCGCGATGGTCGCTGCCGCCTGGAGCGCGCTCGAGGGGGCCGACGCGATTCTGCACGTCGTTGACGCCAGTGCGCATGCGAACGGCCAAAGCGGCGCCGACCTGCACGCGATCGAGGACTCACAACGCATTGGCTCGAAACTCAAGCAAATGGAATTGGCGTCCATCCTTGTGCTCAATAAGGTGGATGCCGTGCCGCGTCCGCGGCTGCTTGAACTGACTGCCAGCCTCGTCGATCAAGGGCTCTACACCGACGTATTCATGGTTTCCGCCAAGAACAAGGATGGCGTTGAAGACGTCGCGCGCATTCTCGCTGAACGTGCGCCGGAAGGCGCGTGGTTGTTCCCGGAAGATCAGACCATGGATGCGCCGGCGCGCGTGCTGGCCGCCGAAATCACGCGTGAAAAGGCGTTCCTGCGGTTGCATGAGGAACTGCCATACGAACTCACGGTCGAGACCGATGCCTGGGAAGAACGCAAGGATGGCTCCGCCAAGATCGATCAGACCATCTACGTCGCCCGCGAAAGTCAGCGCAAAATCGCCATCGGCGCGAAGGGCCAGACGATCAAGACGATCGGCGAACTGGCGCGCAAGGAGATGGAGGCGGTGTTCGGCCGGCGCATTCATCTTTTCCTGCACGTGAAGGTCGATGAGAACTGGACCGAACAGCGCTCGGTGTACCAGCGGCTCGGCTTGGATTTCGAGGCGTGAAGCATGGTGATGCTGGTGCATGTCACCGCGGCGAAGCTCGAGCCGCAAATCAACCGCGCTGGTCTGCGCTCGCGCTTCGGACTGTATGCATTTCCGGTGCTGCCGAATTACACACTGACGCATCAATGGACGCGGGAAATCCTGAAATGGAAACGTCAGCCAATGATCGGCGTCTATTTCCGTATTCCTGACTATGAGGTCGTGCGCTTCGGCCGCTATGGCCATGTGATGCGAACGCTTCCGGCGGCGCGCGCGGTCGGGGAAGTCCGCAAAGCAGCGGACCCACGGGGTTTGCAGATCATCGTAGAGCGGACGGTCAGAGCCGGCGACATCGTACGCATCGCGCCGCTGCGCGGTGTGGTCGGATGGCGGCACATGCCGGACGCCCACGGCCGGAAGCCCTGCGGCTGCCCCGGCTGCGTCGCGCGCGGCGAACCGGGTGGGCGCACGCTGAGGCTTCGCTATGAACGCGGCGAACTGTGATGGAGTGGGTCGACGACGCCATCGTGCTGGGCGCCCGACCGTTCGGCGAAGGCAAGCTCGTAGCGGAGGTCTTTGCCCGCGAGCATGGACGCTTCGGCGGCGTCGTGCATGCCGGGCGCAAATCGCAACCGATCCTCCAATCGGGCAATGTTGTGCATGTGGGTTGGAAAGCGCGCCTCAGCGAACAGCTCGGCTTCTACAATCCGCTCGAACTGATCGAACCGCACGCCACGCGGCTTCTGGATGATCCCATCGCGCTGGCGGGGCTTTCTTCGGCGGTGTCGCTTATCCGCGGCGCGACGCCGGAGCGGCAGGCTTATCCGCAGCTTTTCGACGCGCTGATCGTGCTGATCGAAGCGATGCCGCATACCGATATTTGGCCCGCGCTCTACACGCGTTTCGAATTGGGGTTGCTCGCTGCGTTGGGCTACGGCCTCGATCTCGGCCGCTGCGCGGTGACCGGGGAAACCGAGAACCTCGCTTGGGTCAGTCCGCGCACGGGCCGCGCCGCCACCGCGGATGCAGGCGCCCCGCATGCGGACGTTCTCCTCAGATTGCCGCCGTTCCTGGTGGATGCGGAAGCGGAACTAAAGTCAGGTGATGTGGCCGATGCCCTGGCTCTGGCGGGACATTTCCTCGAACGTCGCGTGTTCGAACATCGCGGCGAAGGCGTTCCCGACCAACGCCGGAGGCTTGTGGAGCGTTTAGGCTTTGCGGGACGGCTTTAGGCGCCGGGCGGAGGCGCCGGGTGTCAGCAGCATCTGGCGCTTGGGGGCGATTCCTGACACCTGACACCCGGTACCTGACACCTGGAAGCTAGAATGGCTGATGACATCACCCGTTCGCCGGAAGAAGGCGGACGCATCGTGGAGGAGCCGATCGGCGAGGCGCTGGCCAAGCGCTATCTCGCCTACGCGCTATCCACCATCACCAGCCGCGCGCTGCCGGATGTACGCGATGGCTTGAAGCCGGTGCACCGGCGCGTGCTCTACGCCATGCGCCGGTTGAACCTCACGGCCGATGCCGCATTCCGCAAAAGCGCGAAGGTGGTCGGTGACGTGATGGGCGATTATCACCCGCACGGCGACCAGGCGATTTATGACGCGATGGTCCGCCTCGCGCAGGATTTCAACTCGCGCTATCCGCTGATCGACGGGCAGGGCAATTTCGGCAACATCGACGGCGATAACCCCGCCGCCATGCGCTACACCGAAAGCCGTCTCACCAAAGCGGCAGAGGCGCTGCTCGAAGGCATCGACGAAGATGCTGTCGATTTTCGCCCCAGCTATGACGGCTCAAAGGAAGAGCCCGTCGTGTTGCCGGCGGCGTTTCCGAACTTGCTGGCGAATGGCGCCAGCGGCATCGCCGTCGGCATGGCGACCAACATTCCGCCGCACAATCTCGCCGAGCTGATCGACGGCTGCTTGCTGCTGATCGACAATGCGAAGGCGAGCGTGGACGATCTGCTGAAACTCATTCCCGGACCCGATTTCCCGACCGGCGGCGCCGTTGTTGAACCGCCGGAATCGATCCGCGAAGCCTATGAGACAGGCCGCGGCGGCTTTCGGGTGCGAGCGAGGTGGATGACCGAAGACCTCGGCCGCGGCATGTGGCGGATCGTGGTCACGGAAATTCCGCATCTGGTGCAGAAGTCGAAGCTGATCGAGGCGCTGGCGGCAGTCATCGAGACGAAGAAGGCGCCGCTGCTGGGCGATGTCCGCGACGAAAGCGCGGAGGAAATTCGCATCGTGCTCGAACCCAAGTCGCGCACGGTCGAGCCTGACGTCTTGATGGAGAGCCTGTTCAAGCTCACCGCGCTCGAAAGCCGCATTTCACTCAACATGAACGTCCTCGATGCACAAGGCGCGCCACGGGTGATGAGTCTGAAGGAGGTCCTGCGCGCCTTCCTCGATCACCGCCGCGACGTGCTGCAGCGGCGCACCGCGCACCGCTTGGAAAAGATCGCAGCCAGGCTCGATGTGCTGAAGGGCCTGCTGATCGTCTATCTGAACTTGGATGAGGTCATCCGCATTATCCGCAACGAGGACGATCCGAAGGCCAAGTTGATCCAACGCTTCAAGCTCAACGACACCCAAGCCGAAGCCATCCTGAACACGCGCCTGCGTCAGCTGCGCAAGCTGGAGGAAATGGAGATCCGCCGCGAGGATGCAGCGCTGCGCGAAGAGCAGGCTGATCTGCAAGGGCTGCTGGAAGACACGCGCAAGCAATGGCGCAAGGTGGCCAGCGAACTTAAGGAGACCCGCAAGCTGTTCGGCCCCGGCGCGCCTTTCGGCAGACGCCGGACCGAACTGGGCAAAGCAGCAGCGATTGCGGCCGACGTCGATATCGAGGCCTTCATCGTGCGCGAGCCGACGACGGTGGTGCTGTCCGAAAAGGGCTGGATCCGAGCGCTCAAGGGGCACGGCGATCTGGGCAGCCTTCAATTCAAGGAAGGCGACCACGCGCAGCACATTGTCCGCTGCGAGACGACGGACAAGTTGCTGGCCTTCGCCTCCGATGGCCGCGCGTTTACGCTCGATGCCCACAAATTGCCCGGCGGGCGCGGACACGGCGAGCCGGTCAGACTGTCCATCGAACTCGGCGACATCGATGAAGTCGTGGCGCTGTTCGTGTACGAGGAGGGCGCGAAGCGTCTGGTGGCGAGCCACGAAGGCTACGGCTTCATCGTGCCGGAAAGCGAGATGCTGGCAACGAAACGCTCGGGCAAGCAGGTCCTTAACGGACGCGCCATGCAGGCGGCGAAAGTCGAAGGCGACCAGGTGGCGGTGATCGGCGAGCGCAAGAAGCTCTTGATCTTCCCGCTCGCGGAGCTGCCGGAGATGAACCGCGGCAAGGGCGTGAAGCTGCAGTCTTATCACGACCGCGGGCTCGCCGACGTGAAGGTGTTCGCAAAGGAGGAAGGTCTCTCCTGGGAAGACAGCGCCGGACGCGTGCGCGCGGTGTCCGAGTGGAAGGAATATCGCGGCAAGCGCGGCGGCGCAGGCAAGCTCGCGCCCAAGGGCTTTTCGCGCTCCGGCCGGTTCTCTGACGTGATCGGCTGATGGCGAAGGCGTCGTTGCCGGACGGAGCACTTGTATGTCGCGGCGGTTCTTGCTTGGCGCGTCGTTTCGCGGTGGGATCAGGCGTGACGATTGATGGAAGTGGTCTTCTGCGAGGTGTTTCCGTTAACGCGGCGGCCAGCGTTGCATTGAAGGACTTGGCTAAGAGCATTCCCAATCGGATGGTGGGCGTTTCAACGGCGGGCGCCATTCGCGCGGCGGGCGGTATGGTCGCGCCTGCGCCAAATTCGCGAAATTCTTTTTATTTTGTTATGAGTGGGATCACTGCCGAACAAGCGGAAGCACTCTTTACACCAACAATCCGAACCCAAACTTAGAGCCATGAGTATGAGCAAGATCAGCGAGACCTATATCCGCGAGCTGCGCAGCCTGCTGAGCAAGGTCAGCCCCGGGCCATGGGTCTCCCTTGTCGAAGGAAGGGACCACACGAGCGGATCCAGCTTCATCAAGACCGGAGCGGACGGGGATCGCGGTGAAGACATCGAACTCCTTGGCGGGTCGCCTGCGGATCAGGATTTCATTGCGCGCGCGCGTCAGGACGTCCCGCTTTTGCTTGATGAAGTGGAGCGGCTCAAGGGCCTTCTGCGCGGTTCGCAGACCGCTGCAGAATAGCGCCGCTCGCCTTTGCCTCGGAGCTCCGGTAAGAGAGACCAGGACTCACGGAAGGGCCCTCCATGACTTTGATTATCGTCCTGATCGTGCTTGCGCTGATCGCGGTGCTGCTGATCGGCATTTATAACCGCCTGGTCGCACTCAGGCAGAACGCCAACCAGGCTTTTGCCGACATCGACGTGCAGCTGAAGCAGCGGCACGACCTGATTCCGAACCTGGTCGAGACGGTCAAAGGCTACGCCGCGCATGAGAGGGGCACGCTCGAGGCGGTGATCCAGGCGCGGAATGCGGCCGTCAACGCCGAGAAGACCGGCGATCCCAAGGCCATGGGCGCCGCCGAAGGCGTGCTGGGCGCCGCTCTCGGTCGCCTTATCGCGTTGGCGGAAGCCTATCCGGACCTCAAGGCCAACAGCAACTTCCAGCAACTGCAAGCGGAGCTTTCCGACATCGAGAACAAGCTCGCCGCAGCGCGCCGCTTCTTCAACAACGCGGTCGGCGAATACAATACGGCGCGCGAGCAATTCCCGGCGGTATTGTTCGCCGCCATGTTCGGGTTTGGCCCGCGCGAATTCTTCGACGTCGGCGAAGAAAGCCGCGCGACGATGGACGCGGCGCCGCCGCAGGTGAAGTTCAACACCTAGAGGCGGACTTGGGCGCCTACGGCCTTCAGACCCACATCTGGAGCAACAACTGGAAATCCGTGCTGCTGATGGCCGGCTTTCCAGTGTTGTTGTTGCTGCTGACCTACGCGCTTTTCCTGCTGTTTGCGGGCTTCGCCGGCTATTCGAGCGGGCCAGATCCGGTGGCGGGCTATTTCATCTGGGCGGGCGAAGCGTTGGCGCAGGCTTGGCCGTTTGCAATCGCAGGCGCGATCCTTTGGTTCGGCGTCGCCTACGCCTTCTACCAGAACATCATCGATGCAGCGACAGGCGCCAAAAAGGTCGAACGCAGCGCCGAACCCAAACTCTACAATCTGCTGGAGAACCTCTGCATTTCGCGCGGCCTCACCATGCCCGCATTGCGCATCGTCGAAACCGAGGCGCTCAACGCTTTCGCCACCGGCGTGCACAAGGGTCAGTACTCGATCACCGTGACCCGGGGGTTGATGAACACGTTGACGGACCGGGAGCTGGAAGCCGTGCTCGCCCACGAGCTCACGCATATCCGCAACGCCGACGTGCGGCTGCTGATCATCGCCGTGATCTTCGTCGGCATCTTCTCGTTCGTCGGCGAGATGGCGTTCCGCAGCCTGCGCTTCAGCGGCGGCGGCAGTTCATCCCGGCGCTCGGGCCGCGGCTCGGGCGGGGGTGCGGCGGTCGCGATCGTCGTGGCGCTGATCATCGTGGCCATCGCTTACGCGCTCGCCATCGTCATCCGCTTCGCGTTGTCGCGAAAACGAGAATACCTGGCGGATGCGGGCGCGGTGGAGTTGACCAAGAACCCAGACGCCATGATCAGCGCGCTGCAGAAGATTTCCGGAAATTCGGTGGTCGCCAACGCACCGTCGGAAGTGCGCGAGATGTTCATCGAAAACCCGCATTCGGACTTTGCCGGCATATTTGCGACCCACCCGCCGATCGCCAAACGGATCGAGGCGCTGTCTAAGTTTGCCGGCGGACGCGTGGTCGAACCGGTAAGGGCGGAAACGGCGCAGGCTGCGCGCGGGCCATGGGGGTGAGGCCGGTCCTGCGCCGGTTCTTGATCGCCACCATTGTCATCGTTTCGGTTACGGTGATCGTGGCCGGCTGGTTCATGTTGACGATGACGTCGTGCGACTATCGGCGCATCGAGCAATGGCCGTCGCCGACGACGCGATATGTCGCCGAGTTCTGGCGCGCCGAATGCGGCATAGGGCAGTATTTCGGCCTCGTTCTGCTGCGCGACCAGTCTGCGATTGAGTTGCCCCGCCTGGATGGGCGGCCCGCGGGGGCGGAGGTCACATGGCAGCTCGATACGATAAATGCGCAGAGCGACGTCTACTGGGACGGCGAGTCCACGCTTGTGATCGCCTATGACGGCGCCGAAGCGCCGGAGCTGGTGCGCAGTGAGTGGGGCGGCGTGCGCATTGTCGCGCGCCGCGCAGAGCATCGGCCATAAAAAGAGGGCGCGACCCGAAAGCCGCGCCCAGGCTATGGAGCTTTGAGCGTCACCTCACCAATGGTCGGTCCAGTAGGTGACGAAATCGCGGATGACGACATAGGCCTCTTCCATGAACTGGCGTGCATCGGCCGAGTAGGCCCAGGCAAACCAGGCGACAATGCCGACGATCAACAGCGTGACGAAGCCGTCGCCATGGTGGCCGCCACGCCGCTTGCCGCTGAGCGTTGCGTAGGATGTGCGCCGTAGCGCGCTGAACGGCGCTGAGATCGCGGCGTAGGCGATGCAGAGCACGACGAGCGTCAACCACATCGGAATGTCGAGAGGCGGAGTCCAGCCCAGGATGTCGCCGTCGGTGAGCAGCGAGAAGAAGGCGATCAGAAAGGCGATCAGCAAGGCTGCAGTGACGACGCTGAACACGAAGGCGAACAAGCCAGCGAACATGCGCTCGACGTAGCCGACCGGCTGCGCCGGCGCGGCCGCGGTCTGCGGCGTGTCCCAGCCGCCGCTCCAAGTGTCGTTCCATTCGCGTTGCTGCCGGCGCCAGGAATGGCGCCAGGCGCGCTGTTCGCGACGCCAGCTCTTGGCGCTTTCGTCGGCGAATTTGCCGTATTCGCGCTTGGCGCGATCGATGATTTCCTGCGCGTTGAATGGGACGCCGTGCGCAGCCGCCCACTCCTGGCTGGTGTGCGCCGAGGGGATCGCGAACATCAGCACGATGTAGACGATCAGCATGAAACCTGAGGTGAAGAGCGCGCCCAGCACGAAGAGCAGGCGGATGATGTTGGGGTCGAGATCGAAATAGGCGCCGATGCCGGAACAGACGCCGGAAATCACGGCCCGGTCCTTGATGCGATAGAGACGCTTGCGCGGGCCTTCATAAGCGCCGCTTTCGGCGCGTGGCGCTTCGGCGTTGGCGTCGCTGCCTTCGACGGGACCCATCTCTTCGAGGATTTTCGCCATTTCTTCGGCCGAAACGACGCTCTTGGCCGGCGACAGATATCCGCCGCACTTGTCGGCGATCGCCTGTTCGAGATCGCCGATGATCTCGGCTTTGTCGGGATTGTCAGCCAGCGCCGCCTGCGCGCGTGAGAGATAGGCGCGCAGCGCATCATAAGCTGGCTCTTCGAGCTGATACGGATTGCCATTGAGATTTATGGTGACGACGCGTTCCATGAATTCCTATCGCCCCAGGCTTTCGAGAGTGGAGGTGAGATGGCGCCAATAGGCGGCAAGCTCATCGAGCCGGCCGGCGCCTTTCTCGGTCAGTTGATAATATTTGCGCGGCGGACCCTGGCCGCTTTCGACCCATTGATAGTCGACGAACTGTTCGCGACGCAGCTTCGAGAGGAGCGGGTAGAGGGTGCCCTCTTGAGTTGCGAACGGGGTGTGCGCCAGCGCCTCCAGGATGTCGCCGACATAAGCGCTCGACCGTCCCGACACGAAAGTCAGGATTGCGAACTCCAACAGACCCTTGCGGAGACCGGCAAATTGCTCGTCAGCGGTTGGCATAAGCTACCTTGCATAAACAAGGTATAGGGGTAAGAGAAGGTTGTCAAGCTAAGCAAGGGAACGGTTTGAGCCGGTTGCCGCCTCCGACAGCCGATGGTTAGCTCGCCCAATGGGGTGGTGGATGCGGCTCAGTGCGTTCCTGGTCGGATTGTCGCTGCTTGCCACGCCGGCTTTGGCGCAGCCGCTGCCTCCTAGCGTACGGTCGGCCGGCGTGACGGAGGCGGCGTGGATCGCCGTGCGCAATGAAGTGCGCGCCCAGGCGCAGCGTGCGCAGATTTCCGAAGCCGCTCTACTGTCGGCCGCCGCTGCGGCGGGCGACAATCTGGCGCGCTCAGGTCGGTTCGATGCGCCGACGCTGCAGAATTTGATCGTTCAAGCGCTCGCCAGCCAAGCCGCGCAGATCGGCGACCTCGAGCGCCGCTTGGCAGCCTGGAACGGCGACGGCAATGCGAGCGCGACGAGTTTCTTCACCCAGGCGCGGTCGGCGCTGAACGAAGGCCGTCTCGGCGACGCCGATCGCCTGCTCGGGCAGGCGGCGGAAAGCGAGTTGGCCGCCATTCAACAAGCTGAAGCGGAGGCGGAGCGGCGGCGCGTCCGCGCCGGCGAAACCATCGCCGCGCGCGCTGACGTCGCTTCGCTACAGGCCGACTATTTGGGGGCTGCAGCCCATTTCGTACGCGCGGCCGAAATCGTGCCGGCGACGTTGACGGCGGCGCGCTGGTACTACCGCTATAGACAGGCCGATGCCGTCGTCCGGTACGGCAACACATACCTCGAACCAAGGTATGTTGACGAAGCGGTGACCCTGTACGAGCAGGTCGTCGCGCCGCTCGCAGCGCGAGAGCCGAACACCGATCATTTGGGGACGACAAGGGAAAGCCTGGGGCATGCGCTGCAATTGCAAGCGGCTAGCGGCGCGCCCGGCGGACGCGCGCGAGCAGTGGCCGCTTACGAAGCTGCGGTGGCCGCAACTTCGCGCGAGCGCGAGCCTGAGGCGTGGGCGCGCCGGCAAGTTGCGCTCGGTAATGCGCTGCTGGGGCAAGCCAACGAAGGCGACGTTACGGCGGCGGCGCGCGCAGCGGCCGCGTACGAAGCCGCGCTCACCGTTTGGACACTGGAATCCAATCCCGCCTTTTATGGCGCCGCTCAGGGAAACCTGGCGATCGCGCGCCGGCTTCAGGGGGCCAACGATTCCGCTCAATTGCAGACCGCAGTCGGTGCGGCGGAGGCGGCGCTTGCGCGCGTCTCGCGCACGGACAATCCAGCCACGTGGGCCGCGCGGCAGATGGAACTCGCCGACGCCCTGCGCAGACTCGGCGCGCGCGGCGACAGCAACGCGCTGGAGCGCGCCGTCGCAGCGTATCAAGCCGCGCTCACGATTCGAACGCGTGCGGCAGCGCCGGCAGCTTGGGCCGGGGTGCAGAACGAACTGGGCTATGCTTTGTACCTTCAAGGGCTCCACGGGGAGCCCGGCGCGCTCGAGCGATCGGTCGGCGCCTACGAGGCAGCGCTTTCGGCCGTCACGCGCGAGAGCGACCCGAACAGCTGGTCGTTCATTTTGCAAAACTTCGCCATCACGCTGCGCCTCATGGACGAACGCGGCGTGGCGGGGGCGCTCGATCGCGAGATCGACACTTACGAACGGATGCTGACGGTGTGGACGCGCGGAGCGCTGCCAAGCGCTTGGGCGGGCGTCGAGTTGAAGCTGGGCTACGCCCTCCGTCTTCGCGGCGAGCGTGGTGACGCCGCCGCCTGGCCGCGGGCCGCCGCGGCCTACGAGGCGGGGATGGGCGTGTTGACGCGCGAAGCGTATCCGGCGGTCTGGGCCAACGCGGCGTACAACCTCGCCATTATCTACCGCGCCCAGGGCCGCGTGCAGGATGCGCGCGCGGCGGCGCAGAACGCGTTAGCCGTCTTCGAGCAAATCGGCGACGCCAACGCCGCTCAACAAGCGCGCGCCTTGCTGGCGCAGTGAGGAGAGGCACAATGCGGGTCGCAGCGGCGCTTCTGGTTGGTTTGGCCTTGTGTGCGACGCCTGCACTGGCGCAGCCGTTGCCGGCGAGCTTGCGTTCAGCCGGCGTCACCGAAGTGCAGTGGCGCCAAGCGCAAGGCGTGATTCGAGCGCAAGCAACCTCGCTCAGTCTGCGCGAGGAGGCGGTGCGCACGCTGGCGGTCGAGATTTTCGAAGGCCAACCGGATTTGTCCTTCGAAGCATGTCTCGATCTGATCCGTGAAGGCGCGCGGCGTTTGCCGGAATTGGTCGCGACCGCGCGTGCGCTCGATCCGGGCGGCGATCCTGTGCTTGCAGACTTGCAGGATCGCGCCGTGACCGCAGCGGAGGCGGGTCGTTTGAATGATGCGCAGACCCTTCAGGATGAGTTCAACGCCGCGCTTGAACGTGCAATCGAGCGTGCGACAGAGCAGCCCCTCTTGCAGCTTGCCGCCGGGTTGGCCGCTTCGGGCCAGATCGCCTACTCCAGGGCTGATTATCTGGTTTCGGCAGAGCGCTACGCGGCGGCGGCGGACAGGGCGCCTGCAAGCGCAGTTGAGCTGCGTTGGAAGTATCGGCTCGAGCAGGGGCGCGCGCTCGTGGCGCGTGGCAGGTTGTTTGGGGAGCCGGAGCCGCTTCGGGAAGCCGTGCGCGTTCTTAGTGAGGAGGCATTGCCGTTGGCGCCGCGCTCGCGTCCTCAAGACCGGATTGCGACACTGCGTGAATACGCCAACGCGCTACGGTCGATCGGCGACGATTACATGCCTGGCGCCTACCGACACGCGGTTCGGGTGTATGATTCGATTCTGCCCGTCGTGACGCGTGAGGCTGATCCGGAGCTCTGGGCTGGCATTCATCGCGAGTTCGGATTGGCGCTGCTGAAAACGGAAGAGTTCGATAGGGCGATAACGGCGTTCAGAGCCGCTCAAACTGTGTGGACGCGGGAAGCTGACGCGCGCGAGTGGGCCATCGCGGAGGCTGGCATCGCCAGCGCGCTGAGGCATCAGAGTGAGTTCGATGCGGCGATTGCCGCGTATGAGGCTGTGTTGAGCGTGTTTTCTGTCGAGACCGAGCCCTATAACTGGGCTACGACACAAACAAACCTCGCGAACGTGCACCTCGTTTTGGATTTGCAAGGCGTGCCGGGCGCGATTGAGAAGGCCATTGCGGGCTATCACGCGGCCCTTACGATTTACACCCCGGACACCGACCCAGCCGTGTGGGCGTTAACTCAGTTCAACCTCGGGCTAGCGCTTCGCCGGTTGAGCGAGCATGGAAATCAGGGCGCGCGGGAGCGAGAGATTGCGGCCTACGAAAGTGCGCTCACCTACTTCAAGCCGGAGCACACCTGGGCGTACCCGTTTGTGGAATCCCGCCTAGCGGAAGCGTATCTAAGTCAAGGGCGTATCGATGATGCGCGCGCCGCCGCCCGGGCGGCGCTGCCAATCTTGGAGCAGGTCGCCCCGCATGATGCAGATCGCATGCGAGAGTTCCTGAGCGGGCTGCCGATCGACTGAACAGATGACTAAAGATCGTGTTCCACTGGCAGCGGCGGAGCTTCCCGCAGCAGCGTGATGGCGATGCGGCGATTGCCAGGCAGCGTGGGATCGTCGGCGAACAGCGGTTCGCTGTCGGCGCGGCCGGCGACTTCGTAGATGCGATTTGCCGGTATGCCCTGCGCCATCAGGATGCGCCGCGCTTCGTTGGCGCGCGCGGCGGAGAGTTCGAAGTTGGAAGCGTAGCGGCCGCCGGGCTGCGAACCGTCGGTGTGGCCTGAAATAGTGAGCCTGTTCGGCAATTGCGAGATCACCGGCGCGATGGCGACGATGAGCCGGCGCGCGCGATCGTTGGGCGCGGCGTCGCCGGAACTGAACATCGAGCGTCCTTCCTGATCGACGATCTGAATCCGCAGGCCTTCCGGGGTCTGTTCGACGATAACGTTGCGCGATAGTTCGGCGACGTCGGGCATGTCCTGCATGGCTTGGCGGATGGCGATCTCGGCGCGCGAGAACTCGGCGGTCTCGCGCAGCGTGCGTGCGCGCGTCAGGCTGTCTTCGTTTGGGTTGGTTTGACCGCCCGCCGCAGTCTGTTGCTGCGCTTCGTTCTGATCGTCGGCGTTCGAGGTGTATTGGGGTTCCGCAGCCGACGCGACCGGCGCCGAATGGCCGTGCCGGACGCCGCTCTCGGCGAAACTCGTGCCCTCCAGCAGCCCGCCTGCGCCCGAGGAGACGCGGCTGACGCTGGCAGGGGCGAAGAACTCGGCAATACCCCTGCGCTGCTCGGGGCTGGTGGTGTTGATCAGCCACATCAGCAGGAAGAACGCCATCATGGCGGTGACGAAGTCGGCGTAGGCGACCTTCCAGGCGCCGCCGTGGTGGCCGCCGCCGCCGCCCTTCTTGATCCGCTTGATGATGATAGGGCGTTGATTGGTCGCAGCAGTCATGGTCCGTCCGTTCTGGCGGAGAGGCTAGATAGGCCGAACTGCGTTAAGATGGTGTTGAGCAAGGAGCCGGCGTGACCGCGGAAACAGACCCCGAACAGGCGATGCGGCGCGCCCTGGGCGCCTTCGCCACCGGCGTCACGGTGGTGACGGCGCGCGGCGCAGATCGGGTCTTATCCGGGATGACGGTGAATTCGCTTACCTCTGTTTCACTCGCGCCGCGGCTGGTGCTCTGGTGTTTGGGCGATACGAGCGCGCGCTATCGTCCCTTCGCCGACGCCGAGGAGTGGGGAGTCACCGTCCTCGGCAGCGGCGCGGAAGCGGTGGCCCGGCGCTTTGCCCAAGCGTCGACACAGGACGTCGCCGCGCATGAAACGGAATTGTTCGCAGGTGTGAATGTCCTGCGTGAGGGACTGGTGCACATCGCCTGCCGTACCCACCATAGGAAGCAGGCAGGCGATCATCTGATCATCATCGGCCAGGTGCTGGATCTGCGCGTCCGGCCCGGCGATGCGCTGACATTCTTCCGCGGCGGCTACGGCGCGCTCGCCGGCCCCGCGACGACGAGGAGCAAGGATTGATGGCGAAAACCGCATTCATCGGATTGGGCGTAATGGGCGGGCCGATGGCGGCCCACCTGGCGCGCGCTGGCCATGATGTCGCCGTTTACAACCGCACCGAAGAGAAGGCGCGTGATTGGGCCCAGAAGAACAGGGGCCGGACTTATTCCTCCGTCGCCGGCGCCGCGGACGGTGCGGACATCGTATTCTCGTGCGTCGGCAACGACCGCGACCTGCGCGAGGTCTTCGACGCCGCCGCAACCACCATGCGCAGGGGCGCGATCTTCGTCGATCACACGACCGCCTCGGCAGAGATCGCGCGCGAACTGGCGATGAAAGCCGAGCAGCGTGGGGTGGGATTTCTGGACGCGCCGGTTTCGGGTGGTCAGGCGGGCGCCGAGGCCGGCAGGCTCACGGTGATGGCCGGCGGCGAAGCTTCAGTGTTCGCCGAAGCGCAGCCGGTGATGGCGGCGTACGCGACGAACATGACTCTGATCGGACCGGCCGGCTCAGGCCAGTTGGCCAAGATGGTGAACCAAATCTGCATCGCCGGCGTGCTGCAGGGGCTCGCCGAGGGGCTGCATTTCGCCAAGCGCGCCGAACTCGACCTCGAGAAGGTGATCGCGGCGATCTCCAAAGGTGCGGCGCAAAGCTGGCAGATGGAAAACCGCTGGAAGACGATGAGCGAAGGCAGGTTCGATTTCGGCTTCGCCGTCGACTGGATGCGAAAGGATTTGGGCCTCGTGCTCGAAGAGGCCGAGCGCAACGGCGCCCGGTTAGAATTAACCAAATTGATCGACGCCTATTACGCCGATGTGCAGGCGATGGGCGGCAAACGCTGGGATACCTCCAGCCTGATCGCGCGACTGGAACGCCCGCGTGGTTAAGCTTGCGATTTAGGTTACGCAACGTTTTCAAGGGTTCTTAAGCCGCCCGTGTCATGGTGCGCATTCCCGCCGGCGGAGCGCGCATGAACCAGAAGGCTTGGACCGTTTGCGTCGTCGAACCGAACAAGTTCGAAGGCCAGATCATCGTCGATCTGCTCCGCAATGCCGGCGTCGACAAGGTGAAGCTCGTCGCCGATCAAGCTGCGGCGATCGAACTGCTGGAAGTCTACAACGCCAACGTGGTGATCGCGGCGTTCGAGATGGCGCCGCTCGACGGCGCCGAGTGGACGCGCGCCTACCGCCGCAATCACAAACTGCCGGGGCGGAAGCAGGCGATCTTCGTCACGTCGGGCGCGTTCTCGCTGGCGGTTGCAGAACAGTGCCGCCATGCCGGCGCCAATGCGCTGATCGGCAAGCCGATCTCGGCCAAAGTGCTGATTGCGACGATTAGCAAGGTGCTGTCCAAACCGCGCGAGTTCATCGATGCGGAAGGCTATGTCGGCCCCTGCCGGCGCGCCGGCATCGTGACGGCGGGCGGACCCAAGGCGCGCCGCAAGGCTGACGCCGCCGGAGGGGCGCGCACGACTGCGATGACGCTCGAACAGGCTGTCGAAGCGCTGGCGGCGGCCACGGGCGCCTATGCCGGCGATCCGCGCAGAGTCGACGCCTGCGAAGCTGCGCTGCGGGTCGTGCATTCCTATGCAGTCAATGCCGGCGACGGCCCGCTCATGCGCGCATGCGCCGCGTTCACCCTGCAGGTCAACGCCTCGCGCAGCCAACGAAATGAGGCCGCGCGCGCAGCGTTGGACGCATGCTTGAACGGCGTCATCCAGTTGGCCGCACTGGAGCTCGCCAAGGCCGAGGCGCGTGAAGCAATCGCCGAACATGTGCGCCAAGCCGTAGCTAAAGCGGCGATGCAACGCGCGGCGTAGGGCGGTTGTTGCGGGACAACTGAAACCCAGTTCGGTCGCTGCGCGGCCCACGTGTTACGCCCCATTCACACCCTGCTTTGATGACGGTATGCTGTTCTCGCTCGAGTGCACGGGGGACGCATGCGCCTTTCAACGATGATCGCTCTCGCCGCTTTTTCCGTCCTTACCTATGTCTCGCCAAGTCGCGCGCAGCCTTTGCCCGATGCCGTTCGCAGTGCAGGCGTCACTGTCGCGCAATGGCAAGAAGTGCAGGCGGAGGTGCGCCGCGCCGCTGCGGCGCGCGGCGCCTCGGAGCGCGCGCTGGCCGCGGTCGCTGGGCGCATGGGCGCGAACTTGGTGATCGACGGCCGGATCGATCTTGAGGACTTGCTGAATTCAATTGACGAGCGCGCTGAGCAAGTCGCGGAATTGCAGGCCCGCATCGCGGCCATGGAGGCCGGCGACGATCCGGCGGTGGCGGGACTGCTGAACGAAGCGCGCCAAGCGATTGAGCGAGGTGATCTGGTGCAGGGCGACGCGCTGCTGGCGCAAGCGGCGGAGCGGGATCTCGCAAGCATAGACGGCGACGAGACGCAATTGTCGAGGCGGCGTCCTCGGGCCGCCGATGCGATCGCAGAGCGGGCGCGGCTTGCGCAGGTGAACGCCGACTATCTCGCTGCGGCGAACCTCTATGCGCAGGCATCGCAATTGGCCACAGGATCGGCGCGCTGGCGGTACAAGATGTCCGGCGCAGACGCGCTGACCGAGCGTGGTCGTGTGTTCTATGAGATCGACTCCCTGCGGTCAGCGGAAGCCATCTACCGAAACGAACTCGATTTCCTTGGGCCGATGCTCTCGATTGAAGAGCGGGCGTCGACGAGGCATCGGCTGGGTCTGGTGCTTCGGCTGATCGGTCAGCGTGGCGTCAACACATCGCTCGTTCAGGCCGTCGCGTTACACCGGGCGGCGCTGCAGGAAACCACTCGCGGGCGCTGGCCAGCAGCCTGGGCCAACGGACAGGTCGGCCTCGGCAACGCGTTGGTGATGCTGGGCGAGCGCACCAATGATCCGGCGCTCCTGCGCGAGGCGATTGGAGCGTATCGGATGGCGCTGCAGGTCTTCACTCGGGAGGAGAGCACCGGCAACTGGGCCACGACGCACAACAATCTCGGCAGCACGCTGCTGCAATTGGGCCAGCGCGGCGACAGCGAAGCTTTGCACGAAGCAATTGCAGTTCTGCGCGAGGCGCTGCAGGTCCGGACCCGCGCGACGAACCCGCGTTCATGGGCCGTCACGCAAAACCACCTCGGTGCAGCGTTGCGAACGTTAGGCGAGTACGGCGATGATGCTGCGTTGGAGGAGGCGATTGCCATTCATCGCGCGGCATTGGGCGTGCACACGCGTCAGACGTCTCCAGCCGAATGGGCGCGCACCCAGGATCATCTCGGTCTCGCGCTATTGGCGCGTGCCCGCCGCGGCGACGACGCGGCGCTGCGGGAGGCTGTCTCTTCGTTTCGCGCGGCCTTGGAAGTCCGTACGCGCGCTTCCGCGCCGATCGACTGGGCAAAGACGCAGACCAACCTTGGCGCAGCGTTAAGACGCTCGGCGAACGAGGTGATGCGGCGGCGCTCGCCGAAGCGATCGAAGTCCATCGCGGGGCGCTCGAAGTATCGCGCCGGGAGTTGGCGCCGGGGGACTGGGCGGCAGCACAACACAATCTTGCCAGCGCGCTCTGGTTGCGCGCTCGGCGCGGCGAGTCGGCCGCCCTGACCGAAGCGATTGCCGGCTATCGCGCGGCGTTGGAAGTGCGAACGCGGCCTGCTGCCCCGGCCCATTGGGCCTCGACGCAGCACGGACTTGGGCAAGCGCTTCATGCGCAGGCTCGAAACCGCTCGCATCGCGCCCGTGCGCTTGCGATAGTGCGCGAGGCAGCAGCTGGCTATGACCAGGTCGGCAATCGGATCGGAGCGGCCCACGTGCGCGCGACAATTGCCGAACTGCAAGCACGTTAACCGGTCCGTGATTGTCCGGAAGACGCTGCAGATGGCGCTGACGATCGCGGACGGCGCCCTACGCCGCGTAGCTGGCGCTGGAAGCATACATCAACAGCGCGGTGCAGTCTTAAATCCGGGTTCTATCCCAGCATCTCCGCCGCCTTCGGTGCGAAGTACGTCACGACGCCATCGGCGCCAGCGCGTTTGAAGGCGGTGAGCGATTCTAGGATGGCGCGGTCTTCGTCGAGCCAGCCGTTTTGGGCGGCGGCTTTGATCATGGCGTATTCGCCGCTGACCTGGAACGCGTAGGTAGGCAGGCCGAACTCGCGCTTCACCCGCGCGACGATGTCCAGATACGGCAAGCCGGGCTTCACCAGCAGCATGTCGGCGCCCTCGGCGACATCCATGGCGACTTCACGCATGGCTTCGTCGCTGTTGCCAAAGTCCATCTGATATGTGCGTTTGTCGCCGGGATTCTTCTCGGCGCCTGAACCGAGTTTTCCGGAGCCGATGGCCTCGCGATAGGGGCCGTAGAAGGCGGAGGCGTACTTTGCCGCGTACGACATGATCAGCGTGTCTTGGAAACCGGCGCCATCGAGCCCCGCGCGAATAGCGCCGACGCGGCCGTCCATCATGTCGGAAGGCGCGACGATGTCGGCGCCGGCGCGCGTTTGCACGATGGCTTGTTCGACCAGCAGTTTAACCGTCTCGTCATTGGCAATGCGGCCGTCCTTCAAGAGACCGTCGTGGCCGTGATCGGTGAACGGATCGAGTGCAACATCGACCATGACGCCAATCTCAGGCGCAGCATCCTTCATCGCGCGCACGGCGGTGCAGACGAGGCCGTCAGCGTTGAGCGCTTCGCGGCCAGCGGCGTCTTTCTTGGCGGGATCGATGAACGGGAACACCGCAATCGCAGGGATCCCCAGGCTCTGGGCTTGCCTGGCTGCTTTGGCGGCGGCGCGCACCGACAGGCGCGCCGTGCCGGGCATGCTGGCGACGGGAATTTCGTCCTCGCCGCCATCGTGCACGACAAGCGCCCAAATGAGGTCGTCCGTACTCAGGCGGTGTTCGCGTGTCAGGCGGCGAACCCATTCGCTTTGCCGAAGCCGGCGCGGCCGTGAGGAGGGATGCTTTCCCGTGTAGTTCATGCGAACCGTTCGCAACTGGGCCCTGTTTCGATGCGATCTCGCGTCTCAGTTACGCAAGATCATGCGCTGCGTTACTTTGAGCTATCGCAAGTCCCATATCGGGCGCTAGGTCATTATCCGCCCGACGAGATGATCCGCCTTTGAGAGACGCAGACAAACAGGTCTTTGAGCACGCCGTCGCCGGAATCCGCGACGAGGGGCGGTACCGCGTCTTCGCCGACATCATGCGCGAGCGCGGGCGCTTTCCGCACGCAAAGCTGAGGCTCGAGGACGGCGCGACGCGCGACATCGTCGTCTGGTGTTCCAACGATTATCTGGGGCAGGGGCAAAGTCCCGAAGTGCTCGACGCCGCGCATGCGGCTTTGGACAAGGTCGGCGCCGGCGCCGGCGGCACGCGCAACATCTCGGGCACCACCTCTTATCACGTCGATCTGGAGCGCGACCTTGCCTCGCTGCATGGCAAGGAAGCGGCGCTGCTGTTTACCTCGGGCTATGTGTCGAACGATGCGACCTTGTCGACGCTGGCGAAGCTGTTTCCCGATTTGTGGATCTTCTCCGACGCGCAGAACCACGCGTCGATGATCGAAGGCATCCGCCGCGCCAAGTGCGAGCGGCGCGTGTTCCGCCATAACGACGTGCAGCACTTGGAAGCGCTGATCAACGAAGCGCCGGCGCACGCGCCGAAGCTGATCGCATTCGAGAGCGTCTATTCGATGGATGGCGACACGGCGCCGATCGAGGCGATCTGCGATCTCGCCCAAGCCTATGGCGCCATGACCTATCTGGATGAGGTGCACGGCGTCGGGCTCTACGGACCTACCGGCGGCGGCGTCGCCGAACGCGACGGGGTGATGCATCGCGTCGACTTCATCGAAGGCACGCTGGCGAAGGCGTTCGGAACGATGGGCGGCTACGTGACCGGTCCCGCCGCGGCGATCGACGCCATCAGATCGACCGCTTCCGGTTTCATCTTCACGACGTCGCTCGCGCCCTCAATCGCCGCGGCGGCGTTGGAAAGCGTGCGGATCGTGCGTGAATGCCCGCATCTGCGCGATCGGCTCCAGGATCGGGCAGAGCGATTGAAAGCGCTGTTGCGCGAGGCCGGCATACCGGTGATGTCGGAGAGCACCACTCATATCGTGCCGGTGCTGGTAGGCGATGCGGCGCGCTGCAAGAAGATTTCCGACATCCTGCTCTATGAGCACGGCATCTATGTGCAGCCGATCAACTATCCCACCGTGCCGCGCGGCACCGAGCGCTTGCGTATCACGCCATCGCCGTTCCACGACGACGCCTTGATGGATCGGCTGGTGGCGTCGCTGAGGGCGGTGTGGGCGAAATGCCCTGTGCACCTGACAGCGTGAGCGCGGACGATCCCGACGTCATCTTCGAAATCACCCGGATCGGGGACATACAGCGCGTCGCCGCAGTGCACGTCGCCACCGGCACGGAAGTCATCGTGCAGGCGCCGGCGAGCGCCGCTCTCGCGGATGTGAGAATTTTGGCGTTGCGCAAGCTGGAGCGAGTTCTGAGCACGGCCGCAACAGCGCCAGACAACCGTCCAGGCAAGTTGGTTTGAACCGGCGCCGAGGCGCCGTCAGTCTTTTCGGCGCACGCCTTTGCCAAGGCCGATCTTCTTGGCGAATTCCGAGCGTCGGGCGGCGTAGGCTGGCGCGACCATCGGATAATCGGCCGGAAGACCCCAGCGTTTGCGGTACTCGTCAGGCGCCATGTTGTACGTCGAACGCAAGTAACGCTTGAGCATTTTCAGCTTTTTGCCGTCTTCCAGGCAAATGATGTAATCGTGCTGCACCGACTTGTTGATAGGCGCGGCGGGCTTGGGCCGCTCCTGCGCTTTGGCGTCGGCGCCATTTGAGAGGCCGGACAGGGTGCGATGGACCGAGCGGATGAGTTCGGTCAGTTCCTCCGGCGACAGCTTGTTGTTGGCGACAAAGGCAGCGACGATGTCAGTCGTCATGCGCATCGCGTCACCCTGAACGGTGACGGCGAACTCGTCATCCTCCCCCATCGACTTGCCTTATTTTCAAACGAATACAATGGCCTGTTTGGCGTATAAGCGCCAAAGCATGAAAGCGGCAAGTATAACTATCGACCTAGGCCCGTTTTCTTCGGTTTTTGCCTCCGATTACGGGAAGAGATCACGGATTTTGCTTAGCGGCGGGGAGCGAACTATGGTTGCGCAGATTCCATCACCTGAACTTGTGGACCCCGCCATATGACCCAGGCAGCCGGACATGCCGCTGAACGCGACCGCTTTTTCGAGGCTTCCCTCGAGCGCGCCGACCCGGACGTGCAGAGTGCGATCGCCGCCGAACTCGGCCGGCAAAGGAAGCAAGTCGAACTGATCGCCTCGGAGAACATTGTCTCGAAGGCGGTGCTGCAAGCGCAAGGTTCGGTGCTGACCAACAAATACGCCGAAGGCTACCCGGGACGGCGATATTATGGTGGCTGCGAGTTCGTCGACGAAGTGGAGCGGCTCGCCATCGATCGCGCCAAGCGCTTGTTCGACTGCCAGTTCGCCAACGTCCAGCCGCACTCCGGCGCCAACGCAAACCAGGCGGTGTTCTTCGCTCTCCTGCAGCCAGGTGACAAATTCCTTGGCATGGATTTGGCCTGTGGCGGGCACCTGACACACGGCTCGCCGGTCAACATTTCCGGCAAGTGGTTTCATCCGGTCGCCTATGGCGTGCGCCAGGATGATCATCTGATCGATTACGAACAGGTGCGCGAGATCGCCCATCGAGAACGGCCGAAGCTGATCCTCGCCGGCGCCTCGGCCTATTCGCGGCAGATCGATTTCAAGCGTTTTCGCGAAATCGCCGATGAGATCGGCGCGATCTTGATGGTGGATATGGCCCATTATGCGGGGCTGATCGCTGGCGGGGTCTATCCTACGCCGCTGCCGCACGCCCATGTGGTGACGACGACGACGCACAAGACGCTGCGCGGCCCGCGCGGCGGCATGATCCTTTCCAACGACGAAGACATCGGCAAGAAGATCAACTCTGCCGTATTCCCCGGCCTGCAAGGCGGTCCGCTGATGCACGTGATCGCCGCCAAAGCGGTGAGTTTCGGCGAAGCGTTGCAGCCCGAGTTCAAGCTCTATGCCCGCCGCACGCTCGAGAATGCGCGCGCGCTCGCCAATAGGCTGATCGAGAACGGCCTGGCGGTGGTCTCCGGCGGTACCGATAGCCACGTAATGCTGGTGGATCTGCGGCCGAAGAAGGCGACGGGAAAGGCGGCCGAGCAGACCTTGGAGCGGGCGCTCATCACCACCAATAAGAATGGCATACCGTTCGACCCGGAAAAACCGATGGTGACCTCGGGCATTCGTCTGGGCTCGCCGGCTTGCACGACGCGGGGCTTTGGCCCGGCCGAATTTCAGCAAGTCGCGGACATGATCTGCGAGGTGCTCGACGGGCTGCAGGGTTCGAACGGCGACAACTCGCGCACTGAGGCCGCCGTGGCGGCCAAAGTGGAGGCGCTAACTGCACGATTTCCGATCTACTGATCGGGATTGGGATTTGAGGATTAGGGGTTGGGGGGCGACTCCACGTACCCTGACCGCCAGCCGCTAATCTCCAATCCCGAGTGCGTCCATGCGCTGCCCGTTTTGTCAAAACGAAGACACCCAGGTGAAAGACAGCCGTCCGACCGAGGACGGCGCTGCAATCCGCCGTCGCCGCCAGTGCGACAAGTGCGGCTCGCGCTTCACCACGTTCGAACGGGTGCAGTTGCGCGACCTGGTCGTGCTGAAGCGATCGGGCCGCCGCGTGCCGTTCGATCGCGACAAGCTCGCACGCTCGCTGGCGATTGCGCTGCGGAAGCGCCCGATCGAGCAAGATCAGATCGAACAGATGATCTCCGGCATCGTGCGCAAGCTGGAAAGCTCCGGCGAGAGCGAGGTGACGTCGGAGACGATCGGCGGGATGGTGATGGAGGCTCTGCGCAATTTGGACTCCGTCGCCTACGTACGTTACGCCTCGGTCTACAAGGACTTTACAGCGGCTTCGGATTTCGCTGACTTCATCGAAGAGTCCGAGCAACCCGCGAAGCGCGGCAAGAGCGGGGATTAGGCCAGCTGGCGCCGCGGAACCGCTTTTCATGCAACTGGCGCAAGTGAGTACTGGACCGCAATCTGACCTCCGCGCATGAATGCGGGTTTGAACACGCCCAACCCAAGTCATGACCCGGCCCTACATCACTCTAAAGCTCGCGACGTCGCTCGACGGCCGCATCGCGACCGGCGCGGGCGAGAGCCGCTGGATCACCGGCGAGGCGTCGCGGGCAGAGGTGCAGAAGCTGCGCGCGGCGCATGATGCAGTCCTGGTCGGATCCGGCACCGTGCGGGCCGATGATCCGGAATTGCTGGCGCGTACTGCGCCGGCGCCGAAGCGTCAGCCCGTGCGGGTGGTGCTGGACACCGAGTTCTCCATCGCGCCGAGCGGGCGATTGTTCGACACGCTGGACCGGGCGACCTTGCTGGTAATTGGCGCAGCGGATGGCGACGCGGCGCGGCGCAAGGCGTTGCAGGACGCCGGAGCGCGTACAGCCGGTGCGGCGCGCGGGCCGGCCGGAATCGATGCTGAAGCCGCGCTCGCCATCATGCGCGAGCACGGCCTGGAGCGGGTGTTGTGCGAAGGCGGGGGCCGATTGGCGGCGTCGCTTATCGCGGCGGAAGTCGTGGACCGGATCGAGTGGTTCCGCGCGTCGATCGTGCTCGGCGCAGAAGGCCGGGCTGGCGTCGGGTCGCTGACGCTGACCAGTCTGGCGAGTGCGCCGGCGTTCAAGCGCGTTGCATTGCGCGAGGTGGGACCCGACATCTGGGAAAGCTATGAGCGGGCCTCTTGATGTTTACGGGAATTGTCACGGCGCTGGGCGAGGTGAGGGCGGTTGAAGAACACCCGGGCCTGAGGCGGCTGACGATCGCTGCCCCCTACGACCATGCCGATATCGGCGCAAGCATTGCTCATGACGGGGTATGTCTCACCGTTGTCGAGACGGCGCCCGATGGGGTTGGCATGCGCTACATCGTCGAAATCGCGCCTGAGACTCTGACGCTGACGACGATGGCGCATCTGCAGGTGGGCGATCGAGTGAATCTGGAGCGTTCGCTGCGCCTTGGAGATGAACTCGGAGGTCACCTTGTGCAGGGACACGTCGACGGGCTCGGCGAAGTGCTGTCGGTGCGGCCGGATGGCGAAGGCTGGCGGCTCAAAGTGAAGCCACTGCGCGAAATTGCGCATTTGATCGCGAAGAAAGGATCGATTGCCGTCGCAGGGGTTTCGCTGACCGTGAACGAAGTCGATGACGAGGGGTTCGGGGTGCTCATCGTTCCGCACACCTGGGCGGTGACGACTTTGTCGAAACTGCAGCCAGGCGATAGGGTGAACCTGGAAGCCGACATGATGGCGCGCTATGCCGCACGTCTCATGGAAGCGCGGAGACAAGCGTAATGGCGGCGAAGCCGTCCCCAATTGACGAATTGAAGCGCGCGGTCTCGCCGATCCCAGAGATCGTCGAGGAGGCGCGCCAGGGGCGCATGTTCATCCTCATCGATGAAGAGGATCGTGAAAACGAGGGCGATTTGGTCATCCCGGCGCAGTTCGCGACGCCGGAAAAAGTAAACTTCATGGCCCGTTATGGACGCGGTCTGATCTGCCTTGCGCTCACGGCCGAGCGAACGGAAGCGCTCGGTCTCAATCCGATGACGCCGCGCAACCAGACCCGCATGGGCACAGCGTTCACGGTGTCGATCGAGGCGCGCGAGGGGGTGTCGACCGGCATTTCCGCTCATGATCGCGCGCTGACGATCGCTACCGCGATCGATCCGACCAAGGACCGGCGCGATATCGTTTCGCCGGGCCACGTGTTTCCGCTGACCGCGCGCGAGGGCGGCACGTTGGTGCGCGCGGGCCATACCGAGGCGAGCGTCGATATCTCCCGCGCCGCTGGGCTCAATCCGTCCGCCGTGATTTGCGAGATCATGAACGATGACGGCACGATGGCGCGGTTGCCGGAACTGATTGCCTTCGCGCAGTTTCACAATTTGAAGATCGGCGCCATCGATGAGCTCATCGCCTATCGGCGCGTGCATGAGCGGCTGGTGGAGCAGGTCGCGGAGGCGCCGTTCGAGGTGCGCGGCGGCGATGGCTTCAAGCTGGTCGTGTTCCGAAATAAGCTCGATGGCGTCGAGCACGCAGCGCTGGTGAAGGGCGAAATAGCGGCGGACAAGCCGACCCTGGTGCGGGTGCACCGGATCGATTTCGCCGCCGACGTGATGGGCGGCTATGGCGGCCGAGCCGGGCTGATCAATCGTGCGGTGAGCGAGATCGAGGCGGAAGGTTCGGGCGTAGTCGTACTGTTGCGCGATCTGGTGCCAGACGTGATTTCGCGGCGGCTCAAGGGTGAACCTCTGGAGTTCGAAGAAGACGACATTCGCCGCGTGATTGGTTTGGGCTCGCAGATTTTGCGGGAGCTGGGCGTCGGCCGTATGACCGTGCTCGGCGCGCCGCAGAAAATAGCCGGGCTCGAAGGTTATGGGCTCAGCATCGATGGCTGGCGCGGGTTCAAATCGTGAAGCTGCGGCGCGAACAAATCCTCTCCCTTGCGGAGAAGGCGGCGAGCGATAGCGAGTGGGCTGAGGAGAGTTCCGTCGCTCAAGCGCCTGTTTGTTTGCCCGCCCCTCATCCGCTAACCCCTACCCCGTGCGGGAGCGGGGGAATGTGCGCGCGATGAAAGACGTTTCAGAAAAATCTCCGACGCCGAAACTGCCCGGCGCGCGTTTGCTTCTGGTGATCTCGCCCTATTACCGGGGCGTCGCGGACATGATGCAGCGTGGCGCCGAGGCGGCGGCGTTGGAATCAGGCGCCATTCTCGACCGCATCTTCGTGCCTGGCGCTTTCGAAATTCCGGCGGCGATCGCTCATGCGGCGCGCAGCAAGCGCTATGACGGTTTCGTGGCGCTGGGCTGCGTTGTCCGTGGCGAGACCAGCCACTACGATTATGTCTGCGGCGAGAGCGCGCGCGGTCTGATGGACCTGGCCACGTTGGAAGGCCTCGCGATCGGTTACGGCATCCTCACTGTCGAAGATCTGGAGCAAGCCGAAGTGCGCGCCGATCCGGCGCGCGGAGATAAGGGTGGCGAAGCAACCCGAGCGGCGCTCTCTATGGTCGCGGTCAAGCGCCGGTTCGGAGGCGGCGCGCGATGAGCGGCAACCTGTCTCGCAGTATAGCCCGATTGGCCGCCGTGCAGGCGCTCTATCAAATGGAAGTATCGGGCGCGACCACTGCTGAGGTTATCGCCGACTTCACCGCGGGTAAGTTGCCGCGCGAAACCGAGGCGACGTACACCGAAGCCGAAGGCGATCCCGACTTGTTCAAGATGCTGGTGGAGAAGGCGGTCGACCGCCAAGCCACGCTCGACCGCGCAATCGCTCGCCACCTGGGCAAGGGCTGGCGGCTGGAACGGATCGACGCGGTGGCGCGCGCCATCCTGCGATCTGGCGCCGCAGAGTTGGAGCAGCGCATTGACATCCCAGTGGCGGTGGTGATCGACGAATATGTCGAAATCGCCAAGGCGTTCTTCGACGGACCCGAGCCGGGATTCGTCAATGCTACATTGGACGCTGCAGCACGCGACTTGCGTCCGAGCGTTGGAGGCGCATAAGCGGGCTTGATGTCTGCTGACGAATTCGACGTGATTCGAGAACTGTTTGCGCCGCACGCCAGGAGTGCGGCCGCGCGCGCGCTAATGGACGATGCAGCGGTGCTGGAAGCGAGCGGCAGGTTGGTGGTGACCACCGACGCCGTCATCGAGGGCGTGCATTTCCTGCCGGACGATCCGGTCGAGACCGTGGCGATGAAGGCGCTGCGGGTGAATGTTTCGGACATCGTCGCGAAAGGAGCAAGGCCGACAGCGGCGCTGTTGAGCTTGGCTTGGAGCGAGACACGGCCGGCAGCGGAACTGAAGACCTTCGCCGATGCGCTGGGACGCGATCTCAGCTTTTTCGGCATTGATCTCATTGGCGGCGACACGACGTCGACGCCCGGCCCGCTGATGATTTCGATCACGCTGTTCGGCGAGCCGCTTGGCGCGCGCGTGCCGGCGCGGAGCGAAGCGCAGATCGGCGAGGATGTCTGGCTCATTGGCGGTGAAATCGGTTCTGCCTGGCTCGGGCTGCAATTGCGCAAGGGAGAGATCGCACTCGACCGCTTGCGCGTTGAGCGGGACGAATTTCAGGCGCAGGCGGAGTCGCGGCTGCTGGCGCAGCAGATGCCCGAATATCTGAAGCTGCCCAACGAGGAATTTGACGCGGAAGCGGCCTGGCTCATGACAGCATACTTGGCCCCGTTCGTGCGGCCGGAGTGCGCGGTTGTGGTTTCGAAGTTTGCATCCGCTTCCATGGATGTTTCCGACGGTTTGGCGGCGGATGCACAAAAGCTCGCCGCCGCATCCGGCGTCGCGCTGCGGATCGAGATCAATCGGCTGCCATTCTCAATTCCCGCCGAGCGCTGGGCGTTCACCGGCGGCGACGTGCGAAAGCTGATTACGGGCGGAGACGATTACGTCGTGCTCTTCACCGCAGCGTGCGATCTGCGCGAAGCGATCGAAGCTGCGGAAGGAAAGGCGTTGCGGCTCTCCCGGATCGGCAAGGTCGAGGCGGGTCGAGGTGTGACTTTCGTCGATGGCAGGGGCGAGCCGATTGTCATTCCGGAAGCGGGTTATTCCCACAAGCTCGGCCGGTAACTTCTCGTCAACCATTGTGGCGGACGCTCGCCGTCATGAAGAAGCAGCACGCCATCGCGCGCGCGATCGCCGCAGCCATGATAGCGTCGACCCTGCTCGCGGGGCTGGCCAATGCGTCAGGGGCCGGAGACAAAGCAAAGGCCAAAGGCGAAACCGAGGAGGGCGAACAGCTTTCCTCGCGTTCGATGGATGCGCCCTATCTGGCCGTGCCGGTGGTTCGTGAGGGTCAGCTCGTGAACTATCTCTTCGTTTCCACCCGGATCGAGGTCGCCAGCGGTGTCGATCTGTGGCGCACGCGCGAACGGGCCCATTTCCTGCGCGACGCGCTAGTGCGTGCCAGCCACGCCAACGATTTGGCCGATCCCAACGATTCCAACGTCTTGAACGAGGCGCGCGCCATCGAAGTGTATAGAGCGGCCGCGATTCAGGCGCTGGGGGAACGTGCGGTAGGACCGGTGACGATCGTCGCCACCTATTCGAGCCAAGGTTCCGGCATCTGAGAACCGTAAGGCGGCCCCGCCATTGCGCAATCTAGCGGGTTTTGGCAGTAAGCCGCCCACCTGAGGGGGAAGCGTTACCGCAGACGGACTGTCGCGGGGCGGCCAACCCAATTCCCCAACCCGGCGCCGCCGCAGCGGCGCGCGCCCAGGACCTCACAATATGAGCAACGATCTCATCCTTTGGCTGGTGGTCGCCGCAGGCATTGTCGCGGCGATTTACGGCTTTCTCGAAACCCAGGCGATCACAAAGGCCAGCGCCGGCTCCGACCGGATGAAGGAAATCGCCGCGGCGATTCAGGAAGGCGCCAAGGCCTATCTGAACCGCCAATATTCGACCATTGGCATGGTCGGCGTCGGCGTCGTCATCGTGCTGGCGATCGCGTTCTGGCCGACCTGGCAGATTCCGCTCGGATTCATCATTGGCGCTGTGCTTTCCGGCGCGGCCGGTTTCATCGGCATGAACGTATCGGTGCAGGCGAATGTCCGCACGGCGGAAGCCGCGCGCAACTCGCTCGCAGGCGGTCTGAAGATGGCGTTCAAGGCCGGCGCGGTGACGGGCATGCTCGTCGCCGGCGGCGCGCTGTTCGGCGTCGCTTTCTACTATCTCGTGCTGACGCAATGGATGAGCCTCGAGCCGACGAGCCGTACCGTCGTTGACTCGCTCGTGGCGCTGGGCTTCGGCGCTTCGCTAATCTCGATCTTCGCGCGTCTCGGCGGCGGCATCTTCACCAAGGGCGCTGACGTTGGCGGCGATATGGTCGGCAAGGTCGAAGCCGGCATTCCGGAAGACGACCCGCGTAACCCGGCGACGATCGCCGATAACGTCGGTGATAATGTGGGCGATTGCGCTGGCATGGCCGCCGACTTGTTTGAAACCTATGCGGTGACGGCTGTCGCGACGATGGTGCTCGGCTCCATCCTGTTCCGCGAGGCCGCCGAAGTGGCTGACATTATGCTGCTGCCCTTGGCGATCGGCGGCTTGGCCATCATCGCCTCGATCATTGGCACGTATTTCGTACGCCTTGGCCCCTCCAACAACATTATGGGCGCGCTCTACAAGGGTTTGATCGCCGCCGGCCTGCTCTCGGCTGGCGGACTCGCGCTGGCGATCAATCAAACCGTTGGCTGGGGCACGATCGCGCCGAGCTTGGGTCCGACATCGGAACTCGCCGGCGTCACCGGCCAAGATCTGCTCGTTTGCGGTCTGATCGGCCTGCTTGTCACTGGCGCGATCGTGTGGATCACGGAATACTATACCGGCACGGGATTCCGTCCGGTGAAGAGCGTCGCCGAAGCCTCGAAGTCGGGCCACGGCACGAACGTGATCCAAGGTCTCGCGGTTTCGATGGAATCGACGGCGCTGCCGGCGCTCACCATCGTCGCGGGCATTGTGGCGTGCTTCACGCTGGCGGGCCTGTTCGGCATCGCCATCGCGGTGACGACCATGCTTTCGGTCGCAGGCATCATCGTTGCGCTCGACGCTTTCGGTCCGGTCACCGACAACGCCGGCGGCATCGCCGAAATGTCGGAACTGCCAAAGGAAGTGCGCGTGACGACGGACGCGCTCGACGCGGTCGGCAACACCACGAAGGCAGTGACGAAGGGCTACGCCATCGGTTCAGCCGGCCTTGGCGCGCTGGTGCTGTTTGCAGCTTATTTCGAAGACTTGCGCTACTACGCCGCCAACCCGGCCGAATATCGCTTCTTCGAGGGCGTTGCCCCGGACTTCGCGCTCAACAATCCGTATGTGATCGTCGGCCTCTTCATCGGCGGGCTGCTGCCGTATCTCTTCGGGGGCTGGTCGATGACGGCCGTGGGTCGCGCGGCTCAAGCGGTGGTCGAAGAAGTGCGCCGGCAGTTCAAGGAAATTCCGGGCATCATGGAGCGCAAGGCCAAGCCCGATTACGGCAGGGCCGTAGACATCCTTACCCGCGCCGCGATCAAGGAGATGATCGTGCCATCAATGCTGCCGGTATTGGCCCCGATCGCGCTGTTCTTCGGCGTGTGGGCTATCGCTGGACAGAGCCAGGCGCTCGCCTCGCTCGGCGCGCTGCTGGTCGGCGTGATCGTGACGGGTCTCTTCGTCGCCATCTCGATGACCTCCGGCGGCGGCGCTTGGGACAACGCCAAGAAGCTGATCGAAGAGGGTCATCATGGCGGCAAGGGTTCCGACGCGCACAAGGCGGCGGTTACGGGCGATACCGTCGGCGATCCCTACAAGGACACTGCCGGTCCCGCCGTGAACCCCATGATCAAGATTACCAACATCGTGGCGCTTCTGCTGCTCGCTGTGCTGGCGCACTGGCAGGGCTGAGCTGGAGGGCTTAGACCAAAACGCCCCGGCAGCGATGCCGGGGCGTTTTTTTGTCGCTCGTTTGCGTGGCCTAGCGCTGGTTCGGGCGTCCGCCGCGTTCTTCCATCTGCACCGGCGGGGCGCGCCCGACATTACCCAGCAATTGTTCGAGGAAGCCGAGTTCGCGGCCGCGCGTCGGTGTCACATCGTCGCTATAGTTGACGAGGCGGCCGCGCTCGAGGCCGTACTTTTCGATGCCCGAAACCGTATCGCCATCGAAGCGAACGACCATGACCCGGCGCTCCGTCGTGCGGGGGGTATAGAAGGCGACGCTCTCTTGCACCGAACTCACATAATACCACGCGTCGCCGTCGAACACGGCCGTGGTCGAGGGCGACCCGAACCGGGCGACAACGCTATCGCGTGTATCGACACCGACTTGCGGATCTGGAATTTCCTGATTGTTGCGGTCAGGCAAAAAGCCGTTGTAGGTGTGCGTCGGCGCGCACGCCGAAGTCGCTGCAGCCGCAGCTACGAGTGCTGCCGCCGAAAGACGCAAAAGTCCGCGCTTCATCCGTCACCCTTCTGGGCGCTATGCCCGCGCGACAGGGGGTACGGCGCGCCGGGCGGACGGGCAAGGGGGGAGCACAGGACAACGTATGGCGATCTGGCCATTTCACCGATCGAGCGCAGATGACGATGCCGAAACCCTGTTGGCCGCGGTGACCCTGGCCAGCCGGCGCCCGGGATTTTTCGGCGCCGAGAGGGTGCCGGATACGATCGAAGGGCGGTTCGAACTGATGGCGGTGAACGCAGTGCTGGCGCTGAACCGGCTGCAGGCGGACCCGGCGATGCGGCCTTTGGCGCAGGCGTTCACGGACCGGCTGTTCAGCGCTTTCGACGCAGGTCTGCGCGAGGCCGGCACCAGCGACACGGCCGTGCCGAAGCGCATGAACCAGTTTGCCGGCGCTTTTTACGGGCGGGCGGGCGCTTACGGCGCGGCGCTTGCCGATCCCGTCGCGCTGGAGACGGCGCTGGCGCGCAACATCTGGCGGCTGCAGTCACACCCGTTCGCTGGGCGTCTGGCAAAGTACATGGGCCGGACGGCGGAAGACCAGGCTAACGCCCCGATTTCGGCCATGTTTGAGGGGGAGGCCTGGCCGCCGCTCGAGTGAGCGGTTTGGCTTTCCTCAGGGCGCGGACTATGGTCCCCCGCCTTCGCCAGAGCCGGCAAGGACGATCAGGATCACCACGCCAACATGACGAACGGCCTCGTTCTTTCCATCGACGGGATGGGCGGCGACCACGCGCCCGAGATCGTCGTCGAGGGTGTGGATTTGTTTGCGCGGGCGCACCGGGATGTCCGGTTCTTGCTGCACGGCGATACAGCGCGTCTTACGCCGCTGCTCGAAAAGCACCAGACGGCGCGAGCTGCCTCGGAGGTCCGCCCAGCGGAAAAAGCCATCGCCATGGACGCCAAGGCGAGTCAGGCGTTGCGGCAGGGAAAGGGCTCGTCGCTGTGGAATGCGGTGCAATCGGTCGAGACGGGAGAGGCGAATGCCGTGGTCTCGGCTGGCAACACCGGGGCTTACATGGCGATGTCCATGTTTCGCCTTCGCACAATGGAGGGCGTCCACCGCCCTGCGCTGGCGACCCGCTGGCCGACGATGAAAGGGGGATACACCGTAATGCTCGACGTCGGCGCCAATGTCGAAGCCGATGCCGAGCAACTCGTCGAATTCGCGATCATGGGCGAGGCTTTTCAGCGCGCTGTCTCGGGTGAACCTAGACCGAAAGTGGCGCTTCTGAATGTGGGCGCCGAGGATCAAAAGGGCCATGAGGAGATCCGCGCCGCCGCGAGACTCATCCGCGAAACCGGCGTCGACATAAATTTCACCGGCTTCGTGGAAGGCGACGACATCGCCAAGGGCACCGTCGATGTCGTCGTGACCGATGGTTTCACTGGTAATATCGCGCTGAAAACCGGCGAAGGCACCGCCCGGCTCGTCGCCCAATTGCTGCGGGAGGCGCTGACCAGCGGACCCCTGGCGCAGCTCGGCGCGTTGATCGCCTATCCGGCACTTCGCAAGCTTCGCACCCGCATGGATCCAGGTACGTTCAACGGCGCGCTGTTTCTGGGCTTGAACGGCCTCGTGGTGAAGAGCCACGGCGGCGCCAACGGGCGGGGCTTCGCCGCCGCGATCGGCGTGGCGGAAAAGCTGGCGCGCAGCCACTATCGCGAAGAAATCGCCGCCAATATCGAGCGTCTCTCGCGGGCGCCAGCGAGCGCGGGCGCAGGGAACGCCGGCTGATGGCGTTGCGGACAGTCTTGACCGGCGTCGGCGCCTATTTGCCAAAGCGCGTGCTGACGAACCAGGAACTCGCGCGCCGTGTCGACACCAGCGACGAATGGATCGTCGAGCGCACTGGCATTCGCGAGCGCCACATCGCCGCCGATGGCGAACTCACCTCGGACTTGGCCTGCGCAGCCTCTTTGAAAGCGCTGGAATCCGCCGGCCGGGAGGCAACGGACATCGATCTCGTCATAGTGGCGACGACGACGCCGGATCTCACCTTTCCCGCGACGGCGGCGCGGGTCCAAGCCGAACTCGGCGTCAGCGGGGGCGCGGCGTTCGACCTGCAGGCGGTATGTTCCGGGTTCATCTTCGCACTCGCGACTGCAGACAATTTCCTTGCACGCGGGCAAGCCAAAGCGGCGCTGGTGATCGGCGCCGAGACTTTCTCCCGCATCATGGATTGGGAGGACCGCGCCACGTGCGTGCTGTTCGGAGACGGCGCCGGCGCGGTCGTCCTGGAGGCACGCGACGAAGATACCGATCGCGGCGTAATCTCCACGTTTCTGCGTACAGACGGACGCATGCACGATTTGCTTTATGTCGATGGCGGCCCGTCCGAGACGCAGACGGTTGGAAAGGTGCGCATGGTCGGCAACGCGGTATTCCGTCACGCTGTGGAGCACATTTCCGGCGCCATGCTAGAAGCGTGCGCACGCGCGAGCGTCCCTCTTGATGCAGTCGACTGGTTCGTGCCGCACCAGGCCAACCAACGCATCCTCGACGGGGTGGCGCGCAAGCTCGGCATTCCCGCGGAAAAAGTGGTCTCCACCGTCGCGCTGCACGGGAATACGTCAGCGGCGTCCGTCCCGCTCGCGCTCGATGCGGCTACCCGCGACGGGCGAATAAAGCGAGGCGATTTAGTGCTGATGGAGGCCCTCGGCGGCGGCTTGACCTGGGGCGCCGCGCTCGTGCGAATCTGAAACGACCGCAATAATTGACCTAAGCCACAGAGACGATTAGCTTTTCCCGCACTGCGCAAGAGCGCGCTGCGGAGGGGGCTCCGGTGTCAGCCAAAACCGTCACTCGCGCCGATCTCGTCGAGGCCTTGGCGCGGCGCGCCAACATGCAGCGTGCTGACGCGAACCGTCTGCTCACGCGCATGCTGGAGATGATGCAAGACGCGCTCGTCGAGGGCGAAACCGTGAAACTTTCGCGGTTCGGCAATTTCAACGTTCGCGCCAAGCGCCAGCGTATCGGCCGCAATCCCAAGACCGGTGAGGAAGTGCCGATCACGCCACGGCGGGTGGTGACCTTCCGTCCTTCGCAAATGTTGCGCGAATTTGTCGAAAAGGGCGGGCGCGGACGCGCCAAATCCTGATCCCCTGCTGCTTGATCTTTCCGTCCGAGCCGATGAAGGTTGCAGCAAGTTTGAGCCGGAGGGTGGGATGAAGCTCAAGATATTGCTTGGCGCTGCGGCCGTCATTGTGTTGGCGGGGTGCGCGAATTCAGGAGAGGGTTCCGGAAATGGCGCTTCTGCGGCGTCGTTCAGCCCATCGAGCTGCGTGCAGCGCGATTTCAACATCTACTTCGACGAAGGCTCCCGCGAGCTGACCTCCGAAGCGCGGCGCATCATCGATATCGAAGCAAGCACGATCCGCGGTTGCGCCATCGAAAACGTGCGCATAATCGGGCTTTCGGATCAGGATGAGGGCAATGCCGAGACGACGCGGCAATTGTCGGTCGAACGCGCCGAGGTGCTCGCCGACTATCTGGCCGGGCGCGCCGGCTGGCCGCGCTCGCGCTTTCAATTGCTCGCTACCGGTGAGCGCGGCGCAGTGACCGCAGAGGGCCTCGACGTGCCTGTCCGTAACCGCGCCCGCATCATCGTCGCCTCGACCGCGCCTTAGGCCCGGTTCAACGCGACAATTCTCGTGCATCGAGGCGTGTGAGCGCTTCGCGCGTCCGCTCCGGCGGCGTTTCTCGGGCTGCAACGAGCACAGATGCGGCGGCGCCCGCCGCCGTTGGCGTGCGCACGCAACAATTCTGGAACTCCGAACCCGGGACGCCGTTACCGGATGAGGCAATGCCGCCAGCGAGGAGTAACCGGAAATGGCGAAGAAAGCGAAGACCGCGCGGAAGTCCGGCGCCAAGAGAGCCAAGTCCAACGGCAACGGGCGTTCGAAACCAGCGGACGCCATCGCACTGTTGAAGGCGGATCACCGCACGGTCGAGGCGCTGTTCGAGGAATTCGAAGACGCCAAGGGGTCGAAGGCGAAGCAGCGGATCGCCAACCAGATCTGCATGGAACTTATCGTCCATGCCCAAATCGAAGAGGAAATCTTTTATCCAGCCCTGAAAGACGCCGTCGAAGACGATGTCTACACCGAAGCCCATGTCGAACATGACGGCGCGAAGGTGCTGATCGCCGAAATCCTGGCGGGCAATCCGGAGGACGAGTTCTACGACGCCAGCGTCAAAGTACTGTCGGAAATGATCAAGCACCACGTACACGAGGAAGAGATGCGCGACGGCATGTTCTCGCAGGCGCGCCAGAGCGATGTCGATCTCGAGGCGCTCGGCGAGCAGCTGGAACAGCGCAAGACTGATCTCACCGGTCTTTATAAGCGCAACGGTCTGCCGCGTCCGAAGACCCGCACTTTGAAGAGCATGCCGAAGGTCGAACTGGGCCATCCCGTGGCGTGACGGACGAGCGATCGCCAGAGCTGAGCGCGCGGCGGATGTGGGATTGCGTCATTGTCGGCGGCGGACCTGCCGGTCTCACGGCGGCGACCTATCTCGGCCGCTTCTGCCGCCGCGTGCTTGTCATCGACGCCGGCGAGAGCCGGATGAAACGCATCCCGCTCAGTCGCAATGCACCGGGGTTCCCCGACGGCGTCAGCGGCGCCGAACTCCATGACCGGATGCTGCGGCAGGCCAGCGGCTTCGGCGCCTCGTTCAAGCGCGGACGGGTCGAGGCGCTGCGCACATCGAGCGATCGTTTCACTGTTCTCGCCGATGGCGCCGTGGAATCGGCGCGATCTGTGCTGTTGGCGACTGGCGCGCAATTGACTGAACCCAGTGTCCCCGATCTTGACGCGGCGCTGCATCGGGGACTGATCCGCTATTGCCCGATCTGCGATGGGTTTGAGACCCGAGGTCGACGCATCGCTGTTCTGGGCGGCAGACCGGGCGCACTGCAGGAGGCCAGATTCCTGCGCACGTTTTCAGACCGCGTCACCTACCATTGGATGGCTGAAGCGAGCCCAGGCAAAACCGAACGCCAAGAGGCAGAGCTGCACGGAATCAAGGTGGCGGACGCGCCAGTGATGTCGGTCGATATCGATGTGCGGGTGCGCATTCGCCTCACCAACGGCCAAAGCGAGAGTTTCGACGTGCTCTATCCTAGTCTTGGCTGCACCCCGCGGAGCCAACTCGCCCAATCCCTCCACGCCCGTGTCTCGAGCGAGGGCGGAATCGAAGTCGACGCCCATCAGCGCACCAGCGTGCGCGGTCTCTACGCGGCCGGCGACGTGTTGCAGGGGCTCGACCAGATCGCCAGCGCCTGCGGCCAGGCCGCGACCGCCGCCACCGATCTGCACAACGCCCTCCGCGAAGCAGACGAGGCCATGGCACTGAACTAATTGGTCGGAGCGGCGAGATTCGAACTCGCGACCCCCAGTCCCCCAGACTGGTGCGCTAACCGGGCTGCGCCACGCTCCGACCGGCCGCGGGCCGGCCCGCGGGAGCGGTGTCTTAGCTGTCCCGGGCGGACCCGGCAATGCGCGGGCGTCGTCGTTTGCCGCCTTCGCGGGCCTCTTCCAGGCTGGCGACGAAACTGTCGCGCCAGGCCACCACGTCATCTTGTTCGACCCCCGCCATCAGGCTGCTCCAGCGGCGGCGGCGCTCCTCCACCGGCATCGCCAGCGCGCGGCGGATGGCGTCGGCGACGTCCTCCTGGCTGAACGGATTGACGATCAACGCATCGCGCATCTGCGCGGCGGCGCCGGCGAAACGCGACAACACCAGCACGCCCGGATCGGCCTCGTCCTGGGCCGCCACGAACTCCTTTGCCACCAAATTCATGCCGTCGCGCAGCGGCGTGACCAGGGCTATGTCGGCGGCGCGGTAGATGCCGGCGAGTTCGTCGCGTCCATGCATGCGGTGGACGTTGCGGATCGGGATCCAGTCCATCTCGGCGTGAAGCCCGTTGATGCGCCCGGTCATCGCGTCGAGCCGTGCGATCATGTCCTGGTAGGCTTCGACCTCGCTGCGCGTGAAGGTCGAGATCTGCAACAGGAAGATCTGGCGCTTCAGTTCCGGGCTTTCATTCAGCAGCCGTTCGAATGCGAGCAGGCGTTCGTCGATGCCCTTCGAGTAATCGAGGCGATCGACGCCCAGCAGCATACGCCGGCCGGCTTTGCTTTCGACCATGCGCTCGTAGCTTGCCCGCGCTTCTTCGGATTGCTTCAGGGCAGCGAAGCCTTTTGCGTCGATGCCGATGGGAAAGGCGCGAGGCAGCACGGTGCGGCCAAAGGCGGTGGCGCGGCCGTCGGACATGGCCATGCCGCCCGCGTCGTAGAGGACATAGCTCAGGAAGGCGTTCTTCCATTCCTCGGTGTGGAAGCCAACCACGTCGTAATGGAACAGCGACTCCACCAATTGGCGATGGCGCGGCAGCGTCAGCAGCAGTTCGCGGGCAGGCCAGGGGATGTGCAGGAAGAAGCCGATGGCATTCTTCAAGCCGCGCGTGCGCAACTCGCGCCCGAGCGGAATCAAATGGTAGTCCTGCACCCAGACCAAGTCGCCTGGCTCGATCAGCGGCATCAGCATGTCGGCGAAGCGGGCGTTTACCCGCTCGTAGCCTTGACCGTAGGAGCGCTCGTACTGGGTAAGATCGATGCGATAATGGAAGAGCGGCCAAAGCGTGCGGTTGGCGTAGCCGTTATAGTATTCCTCGATGTCCTGCTCTTCGAGATCCATCGTCGCAACGGTGACGCCGTTTACCCGCTGCATGGAAAACTGGCCGGTGTAGGCAGGCGTCGATTGGCCGCTCCAGCCGAACCAGACGCCAGAATACTCGCGCAACGCCGCGGAGATGGCCATCGCCAGCCCCCCCTGGCTCGATGCCCCCTCCGGTGCGGGAGCGGTCACGCGGTTGGAGACGACGATGAGCCGGCTCATCGCACGCTGCTCCATGGATTGCTGAGCAGAACCGCGCAATTGATGAGGCCGGCAAGCGAGTAGGTTTGCGGATAATTGCCCCAGGCGGCGCCAGTGGCGGGATCGCAATCCTCCGAGAGCAGGCCGGCGCGCGTCCGCCGCGAGAGCATTTGTTCGAACAACGATCGCGCCTCATTCCTGCGGCCGACCAGGAAGAGAGCTTCGATCAGCCAGAAGGTGCAGAAGTTGAAAGCCGTCTCGGGTTTGCCGAAATCGTCCTCGTCGGCGTAGCGAAGCACGACATCGCCGCGGCGCAAATCGTGCTCGATTTGACCGAGCGTGGCGAGGAAATGCGGGTCGTCGGCGGCGAGAAAACGCGTGTCCACCATCTGCAGCAGACTCGCATCCATCTCCTTGCCGCCGAAGGTGGCGGCGAAACGTCCGAGCGCTGCATTCCAGGCGCGGGTTTCGATCGCGGCGCGCAGCTCGTCGGCGCGGGCGCGCCAATGGAGCGCGCGATCGCCGAGGCCGAGGCGGCGCGCCGCGGAAGCGAGGCGATCGCAAGCGGCCCAGCACATGACGGCGGAATAGGTATGCACCGACGCACGCGTGCGGAACTCCCAAAGACCTGCATCCGGCTTGTCGTAGACAGCGTAGGCGCGCTCGCCGACGCTCTCGAGAGCGTGAAAATCCTCGATGCCGGCGGGGCGGAACAGGCGCGCGTCGTAGAACGCCTGAACCGTCGAAAGCACGATCTGGCCATAGACGTCATGCTGATGGTGCTCGTGCGCTTGATTGCCGATGCGGATTGGGCCCATGCCGCGATAGCCGGGAAGCGTCGCGATTTCGGTTTCGGCGAGAATCGGCTCCATCCCGACGCCGTAGAGCGGCTGAATCCGTCCGCTCGGGGCGCCGTCGATGATGTTGCGCAAGTAGCCGAGATAACCTTCGAGTATGTCGGCGGCGCCCAGGCGGTTGAGCGCCTGCACCGTGTAATACGCATCGCGCAGCCAGCAATATCGATAATCCCAGTTGCGGCCGCTGTCCGGCGCCTCCGGTATCGAGGTGGTGAGCGCGGCGACGATGGCGCCGGTTTCCTCGTGCACGCAGAGCTTGAGCGTGATTGCGGCGCGGATAACGTCGGCCTGCCATTCGAGCGGCGTCGCCAACATGCGCACCCAGTTGCGCCAGTACAGTTCGGTGTTGTCGCGCATCATCCGCGCCACTTCGCGGAGATTGCCGTCGAAGGGCTCGTCGGGACCGAGGAAAAAGATGTGCTCCTCTTCCAGGCGGAAGACCCGCGCATGAAGGACATGCGAGACCGGCGCAGTCGTGGTCAGCCGCATCATGCCGGGCACGCGGTAGCGGATGTGATTGGAGCCGGTGGTGATGTCGGCATCGCGCGCGCCCCAATCGACCGCCGGATGCAGGCGCACGCGAATGCGCGGCGAGCCCGTGAGCGGACGCAGCATGCGGATGAAGGCGTTCGGCCGGTAATTGCGGTGGTGACGCCGGAAGCGGGGGCAGAAATCGACGATCTCGATCGCCCCGCCGCGTGCATCGGTGAGCGTGGTCACGAGCACGGTCGTGTTACGTTCGTAGGTCTGGACCGCCGAAGCCTGATCGAGCAGGTCGACGGCCCAGACGCCGCGGCTGACCTTGGCGGGGTCTTCGCCAGAAAGCAGCGCGCAGAACATCGGGTCGCCATCGACGCGGGGCGCACACGCCCACACGAAGGCGCCGTTGCGATCGACCAGCGCGCTGGCGGCGCAATTGCCGATCGGCGCGAGATCGAGATCGCCATAGCCGCTCATCGCGTCAACGCAGCCGCGAGCCAAGTCATGACGGCGCGCGTGTCGGGCAGGCCCCAGCGCGCTATCGTGGCGCGCACCGGGCCGACCAGCACCGACACCCCGCCCAGGGCGTCGACGGCGGCGAAGCCGTCCTCATCGGTGATGTCGTCGCCAATCGCGATGGGCGTGCGCCCCGCGAAGGGCGGCTCCGACATGAAGTCGGCGATCGCATCGCCTTTGGTATGGCGCCCGAGCGTGAGTTCGACGACCATGGCGCCTTCAAGTACGCTGAGGCCGTGGCGATGCGCCAGATCGGCTGCCGCGCGGCGGACACCGCCGGCCGCCGTCGGGGTTTGGCGATAATGCAGCGCAAGCGCCGCGCCCTTGTCTTCTATGTCGGCATCGAGCGCGCCCGTCGCGGCCATTGAGCGCGCGTCTTTGAGTGCGCGCGAAATGGCGGATGTGTCGCCGCCCGCCCGCACCGTCGTTTCCCCGGCGCGGCGCTCGAAGCCGTGTATGCCGGCGATGTGTACGAGAACGCCATCGAGCACAGCGTCGGCGCTGGCAATGCTGCGGCCAGTGACCAGGGCCACCGCGCCATTCATTGCGCGCGAGAGGTCGGCGAGCAGTTCGCGCAGCTCGGTGCTGGCGATCACTTGCTCCGGGTGGGCGGCGAATTCGACCAGCGTGCCGTCGAGATCGAGAAAGAGTGCGTGACGGCGCACGTCGAGCGAAGGCGGCGCCGCGAGGATCACGGGTGGAGTCTTCTCGTCTTGCACCGCCGCTCCTGTCGCGTTGCTGTCATCTGCAAGCCGCGCTGCGTCCGTCACGAAACGTCGACAGAGCCTGCCCGCGCAGCTCGGGGCCAATGCAAACGCGCTGCGTCCAGGAAAGTTCCCGCCATGGCGGTCTGGAAAAGCGGTCGGCAGATGAACCTTTGTCGCGCGGGCGGGGCCTCTACTGGCTGCGGTTCATCCAGGCGAAGAGCGGTTTCAGCGGAAAAATCCAGACAATGCCGGCAAAGGCGTAGAACACCAGTTGCGTCCACGGCGGCAGCGACGGCGCCGCCGCCGCGCCGATTGCGGCCACGATCCCGATATAGACCACCAGGTAGACCAATAGCGCCGCGCATCCCACAGCCTTGCGTTGACGCACGTTCATGCCGGCGCCCCTGCGCGGCGGCGCGCCGCGTTTTCGTCACGCTCGCCGGGTTCTATGGGATAGGGCGAGGGACATACGCAAGCATGAGTGCCGAGGACATTTGGCCGCCGCGTCAGCGGCTCGTGGGCGGATGGCTCCTGATCGTATGCGCGTTCGTGTTCGCGATGATCATGGTCGGCGGGGCCACGCGTCTGACCGACAGCGGGCTTTCCATCACCGAATGGAATTTCATGAAGCATATCGTCCCGCCGATGAGCGAGGCGGCGTGGGATCGCGAATTCGCGCTCTACCAGCGCACGATGGAATACCAAACCCAGAATAACGGCATGAGTCTCGATGAATTCCGCGGTATATATTGGTGGGAGTGGGGACATCGTTTCCTTGGCCAAGCGCTTGGGATCGTGTTCTTGCTGCCGGCGCTATACTTCTTCCTCACCGGGCGTCTGCGCGGCCGCTTCCGCGTGACGCTGTTGCTGTTCTTCCTCGGAGGCCTCCAAGGCGCCATCGGCTGGTGGATGGTCACGAGCGGATTGTTCGATCGTCTCGACGTCAGCCCGCTACGTCTGGCGATCCACTTGGCCATGGCGTTCCTTATACTGGCGATTGCGCTTTGGACGGCGCTGGGTGCATTTGCGTGGCCGTCGCAGCGATCGCAGGCGGGTGTTTGGCGCTGGGCGCCTTTTGCCTTTTTAGCGCTGGTTTTCACGCAGGTAATGTTAGGCGCGTTGCTTGCGGGCAGCGATGGCGGCAGGGCCTATGCGGACTGGCCGACGATCGGCGGCGAGTGGATTCCAGCGAGCGCGTTCGGATTGGACTCGTTCTGGGCCAATTTCACCGAAGAACACGCGACCCAGCATCTGCTGCATCGCTCGCTCGGTTATCTCGTTGCGCTCGCAGCGTTGCTGCTTGCGCTCGTCGGATTGATCCGCGGCCAGGGGGAAGCGCGCTGGGCGTCGGGGCTAATTGGTCTCGTCGCGCTGCTCCAGGCCGGGTTGGGGATCATGACGGTGCTGGCGGCGTCGCCGCTGTCGCTAAGTCTGCTGCACCAGGCGGGGGCCGCCATCCTGTGGATGACGGCCCTGATCGCAGCCCGAGCCGCGTGGCGGTAACAGCCCTGGCATCTTATAATACCGCAATAATAAACTATTGATTAAACACGGAAAAACATGGCCTATTGACGACGATTCCGCACTGCAATAAACGCGCGCCTTCATTTTTGTCAGGACCCACCCCATGCGCACCACCTCGACGCGCTCGGCCAAGGCTTCGGAAATCACCAACGGCTGGATCGTTGTGGATGCCGAAGGCGTCGTGGTCGGCCGTCTCGCTTCGTTCATCGCGCTGCGCCTTCGCGGCAAGCATCGCGCTGATTTCACGCCGCATGTCGATACTGGCGACAATGTCGTCGTCATCAATGCGGAGAAGGTGGCGCTGACCGGCAAGAAGCTGACGGACAAGGTCTATTATCGCCACACCGGTCATCCGGGCGGGATCAAGGAGCGCGTCGCGGGCAAGGTGCTCGCCGGCAAGCATCCCGAGCGCGTCCTGGAGAAGGCCGTCGAGCGGATGATGCCGAAGGAAAGTCCGCTCGCACGCAAGCAACTCGGCAAACTGCACGTCTATGGCGGCGCCGCGCATCCACATGCGGCGCAAAAGCCGGTGACGATCGATTTTAAATCCAAGAACCGCAAGAACTCGAGGGTCGGCTAATCATGAGCGACATCAGCCAAGGTCTTGAGTCTCTCGGCGAGATCACCGGCCGCCAACCCGGCACGGGCACCGAACACATCGCCGTCGCGCGTGAAAAGAAGGTCGATAAGTTCGGCCGCGCCTACGCCACCGGAAAGCGCAAGAACGCCGTCGCCCGCGTCTGGGTGAAGCCCGGCAAGGGCAATTTCACCATCAATGGCAAGTCCAGCGACGCGTATTTCGCCCGCCCGGTTTTGCGCATGATGATCAACCAGCCGTTCAAGGTCACCGAACGCGAAGGCGAATTCGACGTGATCGCCACCGTCACCGGCTCTGGCCTCTCAGGCCAGGCGGGCGCCGTGCGTCACGGCATCTCGAAGGCGCTTGCCGATTACGAGCCGGCGCTGCGTCCGGCGCTGAAGCACGCCGGCTTCATGACCCGCGACAGCCGTGTGGTCGAGCGTAAGAAGTACGGCCGCAAGAAGGCCCGCCGGAGCTTCCAGTTCTCGAAGCGCTAATCGCTTCACAATTGGAGTTACGGGACGGGCGCTTCGGCAACGAAGCGCCCGTTTTGTTTTTGGCAATCGTGCAACCATCTCTTCGTCATTCCGGGGCTCGGCGCAGCCGAGAACCCGGAACCCAGGAGATTGGCAAAGCGCGGTGCGGTTGCACCTGGGTTCCGGATCGCGCTACGCGCGTCCGGAATGACGAGGTGGAGGATGAGCGCTAGAGTTTTCATCGACGGCGAAGCCGGTACTACTGGCCTGCAAATCCGCGAGCGTCTCGAAGGGCGGCGCGACATCGATCTCGTTTCGATTGATCCGGACAAGCGCAAGGATGCGGCTGAGCGCAAGCGGCTGCTGAACGGCGTCGATGCCGTCATTCTCTGTTTACCGGATGATGCGGCGCGCGAGGCGGTGTCGCTGATCGAGAACGATGCAGTGAAAGTAATTGACGCCTCGACCGCCTATCGCGTCGCGCCGGACTGGACTTATGGCTTTGCCGAAATGGCGAAGGAGCAGCGCGCGAAGATTGCAGCGTCGATGCGCATCTCCAATCCAGGGTGCTACCCGACCGGTTTCATCGCGCTGCTGCGGCCGTTGGTGGAGGCGGGCATCGTGCCGCGCGATTGGCCGCTCAGCGTCAACGCTGTCAGCGGCTATTCGGGCGGCGGCAAGGCGATGATCGCCGAGTTCGAGAACGCCGGCGCGCCGGAGTACACCAGCGCGCCGTATCGCATCTACGCCATGGCCCAGAAGCACAAGCACGTGCCCGAGATGCAGAAGTATGCCGGGCTGGCGCGCGCGCCCATCTTCGCGCCGAGCGTCGGGCGCTATTACAAAGGCATGATCGCGGAAGTCCCGTTGCCGCTTTCGGCGCTGCCGTCAAAGCCAAGGTTCGACGACGTTCACGCTACGCTCGTGCGCGCCTATGAAGGCGAGCGTTTCGTGTCGGTTGCGAGCGCGGAGGAGGCGGCTTCGCTCAAGACGCTGGCGCCTGAGGCGCTCAACGACACCAACCAGATGAAACTCTTCGTTTTCGGCCATGATGAGGAGGCGCGGCTCGTCGCCCTGCTCGACAACCTTGGCAAAGGTGCGAGTGGGGCGGCGGTGCAGAACCTCAATATTGCGCTTGGCTTGGAAGAGAGTGCGGGCCTGCTTTAGCGCTTCCCGGGCCCAGCGCCGATCTGGCTGGCCTTGGAAACGCCGAGCCGATCAGCGATCGGTGTAGGGCGGGATGCTCTCGTCCAGATACTTGTTGTTGGCTTCGCGCAGCTTCGCGGCGGCGTCGTCATAGAGGAATGGCAGGAAAGCGTATCGCTTGCCTTGCGTCACCGGCGTGGCTTCATGCAGCAACGAACAGGAAAACACGACTGCGCCGCCGGTGGGGGCGCGATAGGTGCGCGCGCCGAACTCCGGGAAACGCAGATCGCCACCCTCATAGTCCTCGGCGTTGAGATTGATGGTGAGCGCAAAGCGCCGGTGCGCAGTGCCCGGCGTGGAATTATCCCGGTGCGGTTTGAAGAAACCGCCGCTTTGCGCGTCGTAGCAGGCGATCAGGTAGCGCTCCATTCGCGTCGGGCGCCACATGAAGGCGCGTTCGATCATCGGCGCCAGGCGCCAGTAGATCCAGTGCATTATCGCGTCGCGCACTTGCGCGTCTTCGATGAGGCAGTCATGGCGGCGCTTGAAGGCGTCGTCGAGCGTGACGAAGGTGCGCCCGCTGCTGTCCTGTTGAGTAACGCCGGACGCTTCACCGCCGCGGGCGCGATAATAGGCGATCAGTCGGGTGCAGAATTCGGGTTCGAATATGCGCGGCGCGACCAGCACCGGCGCTGGCGTCTCCTCGCCGGCGTGAAGGCTCGGGTCCGGCGCTGAGGCCAGCGCCTGCAGGGCGTCGGCGGAATTCTGCAGCGGCCAAAGGCCGAGCACGCGAAGCGTGGGATCGAGCAGCAGCCATCGCCCGGCCGGCTCTAGCGGATCGATCAAACCGAACTTGTGAGCCATTTCAGCATCGGTGAAGACAAGGCGGCGCTTACGCAGGACTTCGATTTGCGTACTGGCGCGCGGATCGGCGCTGAAGATGGCGAGGAGTTTTTCGGTCTCGTCGGCGGGCGCCCCCGGCGCTGCGGCAAGCGCGGCTTGCGCCAACGGGTGCTCGACGTCGCCGATGGCGCAGACCAGTACGAAGCGGCCGCCGAGTGCGCCCAGGGCGAACCGCGGATTGCGATTGGAATGGGCATGGCCGAGCGCCAGGGCTTCGCCAAGGCGCAGCGCTCTGACGGGGTGAACCGAGCCGGTCACGGGCCTCTCAACCGGCGTTCGAGCGGACTTTGACGTACTCTCCCGGCGCATCGCCGAGGGGTTGCAATTCGCCGTCGCCCGGCTGGCGCGCCGAGATTTCGGGACCGCTGATCTTGCGCAACCAGGCGTCCCAATAGGGCCACCAGGATCCGGCGTGCTCGTGGGCGAACGCCATCCAATCCTCGACTGCGCCCTTGAGATTCGCATTGGTCCAGTACTGGTACTTGTTGGCGCTGGGGTGATTGATCACGCCGGCAATGTGGCCGGAGCCGGCGACGATGAATTCCACCGGCCCACCGAACGACAACGCGCTGCGATAGACGCTGGGCGCGGGCGCGATGTGATCTTCCTTCGAACTTTGCATGAAGACCGGGATGGTGACCTCCTTCAGCGACAGCTTTTCGCCAAGAAGCGTGAGCTTGCCCTCGCTCAACGCGTTGTCGCGATAGAATTTGCGCAGATAGAAGAGGTGCAGCGCCTTCGGCATGCGCGTCTGATCGGCGTTCCAATAAAGCAGGTCGAACGGCGGCGGCTGTTTGCCAATATAGTAATTGTCGACGACGTAGTTCCAAACGAGATCGTTCGAACGCAAGGCGTTGAAGGTGTCGGCCATGGTTTGCGCATCGAGCACGCCCCCGGCTTGATCCATCTTCTCTTCGAGGAACTTGATGCCCTGCTCGTCGGAGAACACGAGCAAGTCGCCCGCACATTTGAAATCGGCCTGGGAGGCGAAGAAGGTCGCGCTCTGGATGCGTCGATCGCCCTTCTTGGCCATATGCGCGAGCGTAGCCGCAAGCAGGGTGCCGCCGACACAATAGCCGACCGTATTCATGCGATCGGCGCCCGAGGCCTTGGTGACGGCGTCGACGGCTTCGTAGATGCCTTCGCGCATATAGTCTTCGAACCCGACCTCGGCCATGTCTTCGCCGGGATTGACCCAGGAGACCAGAAACACCGTGTGGCCCTGGTCGGTGAGCCATTTGATCATCGAATTTTTCGGCTGAAGGTCGAGGATGTAGAATTTGTTGATCCAGGGCGGGAAAATCAGCAACGGCACCGCGTGGACAGTCTCGGTCGTGGGTGCGTACTGGATCAATTCGAACACGCGGTTACGGTAGACGACCTTGCCGGGCGAAGTGGCGACGTTTTCGCCGACTTTGTAAGCATCGAGGTCGGTCTGAGAGATCGCCAGCATGCCTTTGCCGCGCTTCAGATCGGCGGCGAGGTTTTGCACGCCCTTGAGTAAGCTCTCGCCGCCGCTCTCGAACAGCGCGCGCAGCGCGGCCGGATTGGTGACGAGGAAGTTTGACGGGGACGCGGCGTCCACGGCCTGCTTTATGTAGAATGTGGCTTTGCGTTTCGTCGCCTCGTCGACGCCTTCGGTGCGGTCCACGAGATCGGTGATGAACGCGGCGGTCGCGAGATAGGATTCACGCAGCATCGAGAATGCCGGATTCGAGCGCCACTCCGGATCCTTGAAGCGTTTATCGCGAACGGGTCCACTCTCGGGCTGCTGGCCGGTGAGCATGTAGGCGGCGTGGCGCTGCCAGATGTCGGCGTAGCGCTGCCAGAGTGTCGCGTGCGCCTCGCGCAGCGTCTCCGGTTGGGCCGCGAGGTGAGACCAGACGTCATTCAAGGCGACCTGCATGCCCAGCGGATCGGGTTGCCAAGTCGCGGCCTCCTTGGATTGTTCGATGAAGGCCGTGGAGAAGACCTGGTTTGCACGAGTCACGGCTTGGGTAAGATTGGCCGACAGCGCCGTTAGGCTCTCTGCGGTCTGCGCCATGATGACTTCGTTCAACGGCGCCGGCGGAGCCGCTGGCGTCTTCTCCGCGGCCGCGGCCGGCGTCGGACCCGGCGCAGCGCCTGCTGCCGGCGCCGGCTTGGCGCGCTTACGGGGGCGCTTTGCCGCAGCTCCCGGCCGGGCCGTCTCAGGCTTGGCGCCCTCTGCGTCCGTCATCGGATTCTCCCTATGGGCGCGATTGTAATGCGGCTTCGCGTGGTGGCGCAAAGGCAGGCTCTGGTATAGGAGACGAGATAGGGCGGAATCGCGCCGAGGAAGATCGAACGATGCGGAGACCTCTCGCAGTTTTGGCGTTGGTTGCAGCGTTGGGCGGCTGCTTGAACACGCCTGACGGCTCAACCGCGCACTGGGCGGACGCCGAAGGCTATCCGAGCCTGCGGGAAGTGCCGGCCGGGGGCACCTCGGCGACCACCGATCCTCGGCACTGGCAGGCGGTCGAAGCGGATGTGCTCGCCGCGCGGCAGCAGGTGCAGGCTAACCCGCGCTCGCAGGACAGCTCAGCCGCGGCCGAAGACCCCAATGCCTTCATCGACGACGCGCGGCGCGAGATCGAAGCGACGCGCAATTCTCACAACCCGTACTAATCGCGTCCTGGATTTGAAGTTCTCTTTTTTGCTGGCATCGGGTTCGGGGCGGCCGCCGCGATGAGTTCGTCCGAATTTCACAAGATTCGTCGGCTTCCTCCTTACGTATTCGAGGAGGTGAACAAGCTCAAGGCGCGTCTGCGCGGGCAAGGCGTGGACATCATCGATTTCGGCATGGGCAATCCCGATCTGCCAGTGCCGAAACATATAGTCGACAAATTGTGCGAGACGGCGGTCAAGCCGCGCACTAATCGCTACTCGGCGTCGCGCGGCATTCCGGGTCTGCGGCGCGCCATGGCCGGCTATTATCTGCGCCGCTTCGGCGTGACGCTCGATCCGGACAAGCACATCGTCGCCACGCTGGGGTCGAAGGAAGGATTCGCCAATCTGGCTCAGGCGATGACGGCGCCCGGCGACGTGATCATCTCGCCCAATCCATCATATCCGATCCATGCCTTCGGCTTCATCATGGCCGGCGGCGTCATACGCTCGATCGAAGCGCATTCGCCCGAGCAATATTTGCGCGGAATCGATCGGGCTGTGCGCCATTCGGTGCCGCCGCCGATCGCGATGGTGGTGTGCTATCCCGCCAACCCGACCGCGCAGACCGCAGGTCTCGATTTCTACAAAGAGGCCGTCGCCATGGCCAAGAAGCACGACATGTTCGTGCTGTCCGACATGGCGTATTCGGAGATTTACTTCGAAGGCGAGCCGCCGCCTTCGGTGCTGCAAGCGCCAGGGGCGATGGAGTGCGCGGTCGAGGTGAACACGCTGTCGAAAACCTATTCGATGGCGGGGTTCCGGGTTGGATTTGCGCTGGGCAATGAGCGGCTGATCGCTGCGCTGGCGCGGGTGAAATCTTACCTGGATTACGGCGCCTATACGCCTGTGCAAGTCGCTGCGGCTGCGGCGCTGAATGGTCCGCAGGACTGCGTCGAGGAAATGCGGCTGACCTACAAGGCGCGGCGCGACGTTTTGGTGGACTCGTTTGCAAAAGCCGGTTGGGTGCTGCCCAAGCCAGCCGCCTCCATGTTCGTGTGGGCGCCGCTGCCCGATCAGTTCAAGCACCTCGGGTCGGTGGAATTTTCGAAGCGGTTGATGGAAGGGGCCGAGATCGCCGTCGCGCCGGGCGCGGGGTTCGGCGAATACGGTGACGGGTTCGTGCGCATCGCGTTGGTGGAAAACGAACAGCGCATTCGCCAAGCCGCGCGCAACTTGAAGAAGTTTCTGCAATCGAACGCCGCAGCCGCGGCCGCGGAGTAAGCCATGAGCAAGCTCCGCGTGGGCATCGCCGGTCTAGGCACGGTGGGTCGGGGCGTGGTCAAACTGTTCGCCGACCCGCGCGCGCGATTGAACGAGAAGCTCGAACTCGTGGCCGTATCGGCGCGTGAGCGCAACCGGGAGCGCGGCATCGAACTTGGCGGTTATCGTTGGTTCGAGGATCCAGTAGCGTTGGCGGCGGACGCCGGCGTCGACGTGTTCGTCGAACTGATCGGCGGCGCCGATGGTGTGGCAAAACGGGCGGTCGAAACCGCTCTTAGCCAGGGAAGGCACGTGATCACCGCAAACAAGGCGCTGATCGCTCAACATGGCGCAGTGCTGGCGCAGAGCGCGGAAGAAAAGGGCGCCAAGCTCTTGTTCGAAGCAGCGGTCGGCGGCGGCGTGCCGATGGTCAAGGCGCTGAAAGAAAGTTTGGCGGGATCACGCGCGAGCAGCATTGCGGGGATATTGAACGGCACCTGCAACTACATTCTGACCGAGATGGAGGCTTCGGGCCGCTCGTTCGAAAACGTGCTGGCGGAGGCGCAGCAGCTTGGATACGCCGAGTCCGATCCGACGATGGATGTCGGCGGCTTCGATGCCGCGCATAAGTTGGCCATCCTGGCTGCTATCGCCTTCGGCGCGCGACCGGATTACGAGCATGTCCGCGTCGAAGGCATCCAACGTGTGTCGCTGACCGACATCCGGCTTGCGGGGAAACTTGGCTACCGGATCAAGCTGATCGCCAAGGGCGCGCTGACGGACGGAGGCGTGGAGATGCACGTGCGTCCGGCGTTGTTGCCGCTTGATCACCCGTTGGCGAACATCGCGGGCTCGCTCAACGCACTCGTCGTCGATGCGGAGCCCTCCGGGCAGCTTACCTTCATTGGCCGCGGCGCCGGCGAAGGACCGACAGCGGCTTCGGTGGCGTCGGATTTGTGCGACCTGGCGGAGGGCCGCGCCGGTTTCGCCTTCGGACGCCCGCTCGCCCAACTCGCCGCGGCGCCACGGGCGACCCCGCCGGAGCGCGGGCGGTTCTATTTGCGCCTGCGCGTGGCCGATAGGCCTGGCGTGGTTGCAGCGGTCTCGGATCGCCTTGCCCACGAGGAAATATCGATTGAGAGTATTCTGCAGATGCCTGTCCGTGACGAATCTACGGTGCCGATCGTGCTGACGACGCAGGCATGCGCGCGAGCCAGAATTGAGGCCTCAGTAGCCGCCATCGAAGCGCTGGAGGTGATCGCTGAAGCGCCGTTCCTGATGCCAGTGGAGCGCGCCGGGCCGCAATGGAGCCGTGCATGACCATCTCTCACGAGTTCGCGCTGACATTGGCGCGGGCGCCGATCGCCGCAGCGATCGCCGCAGCGCGGCTTGTCGGTCGGGGCGACGAACGCGCCGCCGATCAGGCCGCCGTTGACGCCATGCGCGCCACGCTGAATGAACTGCCTATGAAGGGCCGTGTCGTGATCGGCGAAGGCGAACGCGACCAAGCGCCGATGTTGTTTGTTGGCGAACAGGTTGGGGCGGGAAAAGGCCCGGAGCTAGACATCGCGCTCGATCCGCTCGAAGGCACCACACTGGCGGCCAAAGCGATGCCGAGCGCGCTGTCGGTGATCGCGGTCGCGCCAAAGGCCGGGCTGCTGCATGCACCCGACACCTACATGGACAAGATTGCGATCGGCCCTGGCTATCCCGATGGCGTCGTCGATCTCGATGAAGGGGCGGCCCAAAACGTGCGCGAATTGGCCAAGGCCAAGGGCGTGAGCCCGGAAGAGATCGGCGTCTGCGTGCTGGATCGGCCACGGCACGGAGGCATCATCGAAGCGCTGCGCGGGGTCGGCGCGCGCGTGCATTTGATCGGTGATGGCGACATTGCCGGCGTCATTCATTGCACCAAACCCGAAACCGGTATCGACATGTATCTCGGTTCCGGCGGCGCGCCGGAGGGCGTCCTGGCGGCGGCGGCGCTGAAATGCGTGGGGGGGCAGTTTCAGGGCCGGCTCATTGTTCGCAACGACGAAGAACGCGTGCGCGCCCAGCGTGCTGGCATCGAGGATTTGAAACGCCGGTACCTGCTGAATGACTTGGTCTCGGACGCCGCTGTGTTTGTGGCGACGGGCGTGACCTCCGGTTCGTTGCTTGACGGAGTGCGCATGCAGGCGGGAGCGATCCAGACCCATTCGCTGATCCTCAATGCGGGGGCCGGTACCATCAGTGAGTTGCGCGTACGCCAGCCCGCTTGACGGCCTTTAGTTGGCTTCAACCTGTGCGAAGCTGTGGCTCGGATAGAGTCGATTCGAGTTCGATATGAATGGTGTCGCACTGAAGACCGAACCGGGTGGCAGCGCGTTTCTTGGCGTTGCGCGCTCGCTGACTGGGCGTCGCTGGCGCACGCGTGAGGCCGATCACGCGCTGGTGCAGGTGTTTTGCCGGCGTTTCGGCTTGCCTGAGATTGCGGCGCGTTTGCTCGCCGCGCGAGGCGTTGCGCCCGAGGACGCCGAGGCGTTCCTGACGCCGACGTTGAAGACGCACTTTCCGGATCCCTCGAGCTTTGCCGACATGGATGAAGCCGCGCGCGTGATTGAAGACGCGATCGTGAGCGGCAGGCCGTGCGCGGTGCTGGCGGATTACGACGTCGATGGTGGATCGAGTGCGGCGCAGCTGGTGCGATATTTTCGTGCGCGTGGGCGCGAACTGAAGATCTATGTGCCCGATCGGATGAAAGAGGGCTACGGGCCTTCGGTGCTGGCGTTCGAACGCCTGAAGGCGGAAGACGTCGAACTCGTGATCACGGTCGATTGCGGCGCAGCAGCGGAAGCGCCGCTGAATGCCGCCGCTGGCCTCGGTCTGGATGTGATCGTGCTCGATCATCACCTGATGAGCGGGCCGCCGCCCACGGCGCGCGCCGTGGTCAATCCCAATCGGCTCGATTGCAGTTCGGGCCAAGGACACCTCACCGCCGCTGGCGTGGTGTTGGTTACGCTGGCGGCCGTGAACCGGGAAGCGCGTAGACGTGGCTCGCCTGGTTCGAATCAGTTGCCCGATCTCATCCAGATGCTCGATCTCGCCGCGATCGGCACCGTTTGCGATGTCGCGCCGCTCACCGGATTTAACCGCGCGATTGTCTCGCAAGGGCTGAAGATTCTGCGCAACGGCAAGAACATCGGGCTCGTGGCGCTGGCGGAGAATGCGGGCCGCAAGGGCGCGGCCACCATCTACGATTTCGGATTCGTGCTGGGACCCCGCATCAATGCCGGCGGGCGGGTGGGCGACGCCTCGCTGGCGACGCGTCTGCTTTCGACCGAAGATGCAGAAGAAGCGCGCGAATTGGCGGCGACGTTGGAGGCGCTGAACCAGGAGCGGCGTCAGCGCGAAGCCGAGATGCTGGCGGAAGCGGAAACCGCGGCGATCGCTGAGGCGGAGCATCGCTCGGTCGTGATCGTCGGTTCGCATCGCTGGCACCCGGGCGTGATCGGCATCGCGGCCGGGCGGCTGAAGGATCGGCTGCACAAACCGACAATCGTGCTTGGCGGCGTCAGCGAGCACGAACCGGCGAAGGGTTCGGGCCGATCGACACCGGGCGTGAATCTCGGCGCCGCGGTCGCCGCCGCAAAAGCAGCAGGGCTGCTGATCAGCGGCGGCGGACACGCGGCGGCGGCGGGACTGACCTTGGAGTGGGATCAGGTCGAGGCGTTGAAGGACTTCCTTTCAGCCAAGCTCGAAGGCGAGATGGCGGCGGCCGAAGGCGAGGCGCGGGCGCTCACCGTGGATGCGGTCGGCAGCGTGGGCGCGGTTGACGTAAGCCTCATCGACGCGCTCGACCGCATCGGGCCTTACGGGCAGGGCCATCCGGAGCCGGTGTTGGCGTTGACCGATGTGCGTGTCGCCTATGCCAAGCTGGTCAAGGAAGATCATGTCCGATTCACGCTGGAGGATTCCCGCGGCGCCCGGGTCGGCGGTATTGCATTCCGGGCGATAAAAACCCCTCTGGGCGAGGCGCTGATGAGACGGGACGGCATTTTCCATGCCGCCGTTCGGGTCAAGCGCAACGAGTGGAATGGCGCCGTCCGCGCTGAGGTCGAAATCGTCGATCTGGCCGAGGCGGCGGGCTGAGCGGCCGGTCCGCTTGCCAGGGCGGACGGGCGCCTCTATATGGCCGCTTCCCCGCGAACACCGGGTTCCGCGGGCCCTTCGTCTATCGGTTAGGACGTCAGGTTTTCAACCTGAAAAGAGGGGTTCGATTCCCCTAGGGCCTGCCACTTTGCCGCCGCGTACGCCGTGCTAAGACCGCTCCGAAACAGGGGATGTCTCATGTCGTTGAGGATGGCTGTCGCTGCTGCGTTCCTGGTCGCTGCGTCTGCGCTTGGCGGTTGCGCCCAATCGGAGTCGAAAGCCGGCGAGAGCGGAGCGGGGGCGGGCGTGCATACCGAACAACTGATCATTGTGACGCACGATGGTCCGGTGACCTTGAATGTCGAGATCGCCGACGACGACGCCGAGCGTGCGCGCGGCCTCATGTTTCGCGAAAGCCTCGCCGACGACCGCGGCATGCTGTTTCACTTCCAGCAACCGGAGATGGCGAGCTTCTGGATGCGCAACACCGTCATCTCGCTCGATATCATCTTTATCGGCGTCGACGGCCGCATCCTGAACATTGCCGATCATACCGTGCCATATTCGGAGGACGGCATCCCCGCAGCGGGGCTGACCCGCGGCGTGCTCGAAATCCGCGCTGGGCGCGCCGCCGAACTGGGCATCCGCCCCGGGGACCGCGTGCGCCACCGCATCTTTCCCAGCTAAGATGACGCATGTCGAATCACCACGTTGTTGCGGCGATGAGCTTGTGTCTTGCCGTTGCGGGCTGCGGTGTTGAAGATGAATCCGCGCCAGCTCGAGGCTCGCGAGGAAAGGTAGATTTTGCTCCTCCCGCGCCACTATCTGCGTCCGTCGATGTGACGGTCGAAAATGCCGGGCTTCGCTTTGGCCAAACTCCCTCGGCCATCGTCGCAGTAAGAAACCGATCCGAGGTTTACCTAACCATCTCTGTTGATTGCGCGTTTCTCTCCGACGGACGTGCAGTCGCAACCGGCAATACCTATGTAGAGAATGTTGCCCCGCAAGCTACGGTTCGGGATTCTGTCCTGGCGTCGGGCACAGGCGCGTTTAGCCACGTCGAATGTCGCGCATCCAACGCCCGGATTCCGCGCTGACAGCGTTTCTGCGGCGACACTGTTGCGGCAGCAGCCGTGGCGTGGCAAGCAGCGCGCCCAAGTCGGGGTGTAGCTCAGCCTGGTAGAGCATTAGCTTTGGGAGCTAAGGGTCGCGAGTTCGAATCCCGCCGCCCCGACCATCCGCTTATTTCCTGAAATTTTGCCGGACGATGGCGATGATGATCATGCTGAAGGCGGCGAGCCGCAGCAGGTAGAGCCAGCTGCGTTCCTCCAGCGGCAGACCAAGAAAGCTGCCGAGCCCCTGGTTCAAGGCAAGCAGGAAGAAGGCGACGGCGAAGACGAGAAAGAAGCTGTCCTTGTTGAGCGTCCAGAAGCGCACGAAGAAGACGGCGCAAACCAGGAAACCCATCGCGATCGCGCCGGATACGAATTCAGCGTACGGCATCATTCGGTTTCCCAGATGAAGCCGTAGATCATACTGCACACTGCGGCGAATGCCGCGATGTAGCGCAACGGCAGAAGGTTGACGTCTGGAAACAGGATCATGTCGCCGAGCACGAAGAAATTGTTGACCGCGAGACAGACGAAGCTGACCGCGCTCCAGAACAGCAGCCGGGTGCGCGTCCGGAAATAGGAAAGAAACAACAGCGCGGCGCAAACCGCGCTTGTCAGGAAGCACAAGGTGTAGACAAGCGCGGGCATCAGTCTTCCTTCTTGGTGAAACGGAAAGCGTCGGCGAAGCGCTGACGCCGCTCGGTCGGCGATTGGACGATGGCGTTGATGACGGCGACGGGCCGTTCGGCGTAGGCGCGCTCGAGCCGATCGCACATTTGGGCGAGGTCCGGCGTTTCGGGCGCATAGCGGCACTGACTGCCGTCGCCGCAATCGACCAGCTTTGCGGCCTGCAGCTCGCGGATGCCCCGCCCGATCAGCGCTGGGGTCGACCGCAGTTCCCGCACCAACTCGTCTTGGCTGAACGTCCGCCCCGGCGTCTTGCGGGCGAGCAGCAGCAGTTCGAGCGTCCAGGTCGAGCGGATTTCGCTTCGGATGAAGCTCAGGAGGTCGGCGTCCAACACCTAACCGACCGCCGTCCGGGTAGCCTGCGTGATCAGCACGCCAAAGCCCCTGCCGCCATTGCGCCGCCATTTCAACCCCTGGAAAAACTTTCCTAAAATATCTGCTTCGCCGGCGTGGAACAAAGGAACGGCAAAGACGTTCTGGCTCTCGCGGGGATGTATGCGGACTACGGTTCCCGCGTTGCGCGCACTCGGCTGCGTGCAGCAATGCGTTGATTGGCGGGAGCAAGAGCCCATGGATGCGAAGACAGCGCCGGTACAGCCTCGGCGCGGCAACGGTGGTCAGCGGCTCGACGCCCTAACCGATGACCAGCTGCGTGAATTGCTGCAGGCGCTGCAGTCCATGAAGGTCGGCGACTTTTCCGCGCGGCTGCCCAGCGACTGGACCGGCGTCATAGGCAAGGTAGCCGACACCTTCAACGACATCTCCGCCTCCAACCAGCGCATGGCCGCCGAACTCGAGCGTGTCGGCTACACCGTAGGCCGCGAAGGACGGACCAAGCAGCGCGTGCGCTTCGTCAATCGCGCCGGCTCATGGGGCGAGATGGAGAACTCGGTCAACACCCTGATCGACGACCTGCTCTGGCCGACCGAAGAAATGACCCGCGCAGTCAACGCCGTGGCCCAAGGCGATCTGCTTCAGACCGTTCGCCTCGAAGTCGACGGCCGCCCGCTCAAAGGCGAATTCCTGCGTTCGGCGAAAATCGTCAATGCGATGATCCGCCAATTGCGCGAGTTCTCATCGGAAGTGACGCGCGTCGCCCGCGAAGTGGGCGCCGAGGGCAAGCTCGGCGGCCAGGCGCAGGTGCGCGAAGTCACGGGCGTGTGGAAGGATCTGACCGAGTCGGTGAACTCGATGGCGGATAATCTGACCTCCCAGGTCCGCAACATCGCCGAAGTGACGATCGCGGTCGCCAACGGCGACTTGTCGAAGAAGATCACGGTCGATGTACGCGGTGAAATCCTGCAGCTCAAGGAAGCCATCAACACGATGGTGGACCAGTTGCGTTCGTTCGCGTCGGAAGTCACCCGCGTCGCCCGTGAAGTGGGAACCGACGGCAAGCTGGGCGGTCAGGCCATCGTGCCTGGCGTCGCCGGCACCTGGAAGGATTTGACCGACTCCGTCAACGCCATGTGCGGCAACCTCACCGACCAGGTGCGCAACATCGCGACCGTGACCACGGCGGTGGCGCGCGGCGATCTCTCTCGCAAGATCACGGTCGACGTCCGCGGTGAGATTTTGGAGTTGAAAGACACCGTCAACACCATGGTCGATCAATTGAATGCGTTCGCCTCTGAAGTGACGCGCGTCGCGCGCGAAGTCGGCTCCGAGGGCAAACTCGGCGGCCAGGCGCAAGTGCCCGGCGTCGCCGGCACCTGGAAAGATTTGACCGACAACGTCAACTTCATGGCCGGCAATCTGACGGCTCAGGTGCGCAATATCGCGGAAGTGTCCACGGCCATCGCCAACGGCGACTTGTCGAAGAAGATCACCGTCAACGTGTCGGGCGAAATCCTCGAACTGAAGGAAACCATCAACACGATGGTCGACCAGCTGAACGCCTTTGCCGGGGAAGTCACGCGGGTTGCGCGTGAAGTCGGCACCGAAGGCCAACTCGGCGGCCAGGCCAACGTGACCGGTGTCGCCGGCACCTGGAAAGACTTGACCGAGTCCGTGAACTCCATGGCCTCGAACCTCACCGCGCAGGTGCGTAATATCGCCGAAGTGTCGACGGCCATCGCCAATGGCGACTTGTCCAAGAAGATCACCGTCGACGTTCGCGGCGAAATTCTCGAACTGAAAGACACCATCAACACGATGGTCGACCAGCTCAACGCCTTTGCTTCGGAAGTGACGCGCGTTGCGCGCGAAGTCGGCACTGAAGGCAAGCTTGGCGGCCAGGCCGTCGTCCGCGGCGTCGCCGGCACCTGGAAGGATCTGACCGACAACGTGAACTTCATGGCCGGCAACTTGACCGGCCAGGTGCGCAACATCGCCGAAGTCGCCACAGCGGTGGCGCGCGGCGACCTTTCGAAGAAGATCACTGTCGACGCCTCGGGCGAAATCCTCTCGCTCAAGGAAACGCTGAACACGATGGTCGACCAGTTGAACGCCTTCGCGGCCGAGGTGACGCGGGTCGCGCGTGAGGTCGGGACCGAAGGCAAGCTCGGCGGCCAAGCCCAGGTGCCCGGCGTCGGCGGCACCTGGAAGGATTTGACCGACTCGGTGAATTCCATGGCCGGCAACCTCACCGGCCAGGTCAGGAACATTGCGGAAGTCGCCACCGCGATCGCCAATGGCGATCTGTCCAAGAAGATCACCGTCGATGTGCGCGGCGAAATCCTGCAACTGAAGGAAACACTGAACACGATGGTCGACCAGCTGAACCGGTTTGCCGGCGAAGTGACGCGCGTCGCGCGCGAAGTCGGCACCGAGGGCAAGCTGGGCGGCCAGGCGCAAGTGCCCGGCGTCGGCGGCACCTGGAAAGATCTGACCGACAACGTCAACTCGATGGCGGGGAACCTGACCTCTCAGGTGCGCAACATCGCCGAAGTGACCACCGCTGTGGCGAAGGGCGATCTCTCCCGCAAAGTGACCGTCGACGTCAAAGGCGAAATTCTGGAGCTGAAAAATACCGTCAACACGATGGTTGATCAGTTGAACTCGTTCGCATCAGAGGTGACGCGCGTCGCCCGCGAAGTCGGCTCGGAAGGCAAACTAGGCGGCCAGGCGCAAGTGCCCGGCGTCGCCGGCACCTGGAAGGATCTGACCGACAACGTGAACTTCATGGCGTCGAACCTTACCGGCCAAGTGCGCAACATCGCCGAAGTCGCCACCGCCATCGCCAACGGCGATTTGTCGAAGAAGATCACTGTCGACGTGCGCGGCGAAATCCTTCTCTTGAAGGAAACGCTGAACACGATGGTCGATCAGCTCAACGCGTTCGCCGGCGAAGTGACGCGCGTCGCGCGTGAAGTCGGCACCGAGGGCCGGCTCGGCGGCCAGGCGGTCGTGCCTGGCGTCGGCGGCACCTGGAAGGACCTGACTGACAACGTCAACCTGCTCGCCGCAAACCTCACCACCCAGGTCCGCAACATCGCCGAAGTCACCACTGCCGTTGCGCGCGGCGACCTGACCCGGAAAATCACCGTCGACGTCAAGGGCGAGATCCTCGAACTGAAGAACACCATCAACACGATGGTGGACCAGCTGAACGCCTTTGCTTCGGAAGTGACGCGCGTTGCGCGCGAAGTCGGCACCGAGGGCCAGCTCGGCGGTCAGGCCGTGGTGCCCGGTGTCGCCGGGACGTGGAAGGATCTCACTGATACTGTCAACGTCATGGCCGCCAACCTCACCGAACAGGTGCGCGGCATCGTCAAGGTCGTGACCGCCGTCGCCGAAGGCGACCTGAACCAGAATCTGACGGTGAAATCGAAGGGCGAAGTGGCCGCCCTCGCCGACACCATCAACAACATGACGCGTACGCTGGCCACCTTCGCCGATCAGGTGACGACGGTCGCGCGCGAAGTCGGCGTCGAAGGGCGCCTCGGCGGCCAGGCCAACGTGCCGGGCGCCGCCGGTACGTGGAAGGACCTCACCGGCAACGTGAACTTGCTTGCCGCCAACCTGACCAGCCAAGTGCGCGCCATCGCGGAAGTCGCCACTGGCGTGACCAAAGGCGATCTCACGCGCGCCATCGAAGTCGATGCGCGCGGCGAAGTCGCCGAACTCAAAGACAATATCAATACGATGATCGACAACCTGCGGCTGACCACCGACCGCAATACCGAACAGGACTGGCTGAAGACCAACCTCGCCAAGTTCACATCGATGCTGCAGGGTCAGCGCGACCTCGCCTCGGTCGGCCGTCTGCTGCTCTCCGAACTCGCGCCGCTGGTGGATGCGCACCAGGGCGTGATCTACCAGATCGTCACCGATGAGGGCGAGCCGGCGCTGCGGCTGCTTTCCGCCTACGCGGATGATGGCGAGAACAGCCATCCGCTGAGGCTGCACATCGGCGAGGGTCTTGTCGGCCAGTGCGCCGCTGACCGGCGGCGGATGCTGATTACCGAGGTGCCGGAGAACGTGACGCCGATTCGATCGGCGCTATTTGCTTCGCCGCCACGCAACATCATCGTCTTTCCGGTGCTGTTCGAAGGCCAAGTGAAGGCTGTGATCGAACTCGCCGCCACGGGCGCGTTCACCACCATGCAGATGACGTTCCTCGAACAGCTGACGGCGTCGATCGGCATCGTCTTGAACTCGATCGAAGCGACCATGCAGACCGAGGGGCTGCTCGTTCAATCGCAGCAGCTTGCAGGCGAGTTGCAGGCGCAGCAGCGCGAGTTGCAGGCGACCAACGAGCAGCTCGAGCAAAAGGCCCAGCAGGTCGCCGAACGCAACGTCGAAGTCGAGCGCAAGAACCAGGAGCTGGAACAGGCCAGGCGCGCGCTCGAGGAAAAGGCGGCCGAGCTGGCGCTCACCTCGAAGTACAAGTCGGAATTCTTGGCCAATATGAGCCACGAATTGCGGACGCCGCTCAATTCGATCCTGATTCTGGGCCAGCAGCTGACCGACAATCCGGACGGAAACCTGACCACCAAGCAGGTCGAATTCGCGCGCACGATCCACGGCGCGGGCACCGACCTGCTCAATCTCATTTCCGACATTCTAGATCTGTCGAAGATCGAGTCTGGAACGGTCACGGTCGAGGCGGAGGAGATCTTCTTCCAGAATCTGGTGGACCGCGTTGCGCTCCCCTTCCGTCACGAGGCGGACAATCGCAATCTCTCCTTCGACGTGCATGTCGACCCGCGCATCGGCCGCAGCATTCTCACCGATTCCAAGCGCCTGCAGCAGGTGCTGAAGAATCTGTTGTCGAATGCGTTCAAGTTCACGGAAGCGGGCGGCGTCAGGCTCGATCTTCATGCCGCGGCCGAGGGCTGGAATGCCGGACACCCGGTGCTGTCGCAAGCGCCGATGGTGGTGGCCTTCACTGTCTCCGACACCGGCATCGGCATCCCGTTGGAGAAACAGCGCATCATCTTCGAAGCGTTCCAGCAGGCCGATGCTTCTACCAGCCGCCGCTACGGCGGCACCGGCCTCGGGCTCGCGATCAGCCGCGAACTGGCGTCGCTTCTTGGCGGTGAGATTCAGCTGCGTTCGAATCCGGGAGAGGGCTCGACCTTCACCCTCTATCTGCCAATCGCCTATGTCGGCTCGAGCGCGCCCGCTCGGCCGCAGCCAAGTGCGCAGCAGCAAACGCAGATACAGCAACTCGCCGCGCAACGCCCGACCAGCATCGAGCGGGTTCCGGACGATCGCAATGAGATCAGTCCAGAAGACAGCGTCTTGCTGATCGTCGAGGACGACCCCCACTATGCGCTGGTCGTGAGCGGGCTCGCCAAGGACCAGGGCCTCAAGGTTCTCGTCGCGATGACCGGCGCGGAGGCGCTCGAACTCGCGCGCGCATTCCGTCCGACCGCCATATCGTTGGACGTGTTCCTGCCTGACATGCTTGGGTGGACGGTGCTGTCGCGATTGAAGCAGGATCCGGCTCTGCGCCACATCCCGGTGCAAATGCTGACACTGGATGAGGATCGTCAGCACGGGCTCGCGCGCGGCGCGTTCGACTTTATCTCGAAGCCGGTCGCGGCAAACGAATTGAGCGGCGCGATTGAGCGCGTGCTCGATTTTTCGAAACCGCGGCGCCGGCGCCTGCTCGTAGTGGAGGATGATTCCGCCGAGCAAATGGCGATACGCGAACTCATCGCCCACGATGATGTCGAAATCGACACGGCAGCCACCGGTGAGGATGCCCTGCGCGCGCTGCGGGAGGAAGACTGGGACTGCGTCGTGCTCGACCTGCGGCTGCCGGACATGTCGGGCTTCGACGTGCTGGAACGCTTGCGCGAGGATGACGACGTCACCGACGTCCCGGTCGTTGTTTTCACCGGCAAGGAATTGTCGGCGGAAGAGGACGCCCGCCTGCATACGATGGCGCGCAGCATTGTCGTCAAGGGCGTCGAGTCGCCTGAAAGGCTCCTGGACGAAACCGCGCTCTTCCTCCATCGCGTCGTCGCGGACCTGCCGGTCGAAAAGCAGCGCATGCTGGAGCGTTTGCACGGATCGGACGAAGATCTGATCAATCGTTGCGTGCTGCTGGTCGACGATGACGCACGCAATATCTTTGCGCTTTCGAGCTTGCTCGAACGGCGCGGCATGCGCGTGTTGACGGCGACGACCGGCCGCGAAGCCATCGAGTTCGTGCAAAATACGCCCGACATCGCGCTCGTGCTGATGGACATCATGATGCCGGAGATGGACGGCTACGAGACCATGCAGGTGATCCGGCAGAACCCCGAGCATAGGCGCTTGCCGATTATCGCGCTGACGGCAAAGGCAATGAAGGGCGACCGTGAGAAGTGCCTTGAGGCCGGGGCGTCGGATTATCTTGCCAAGCCGGTGAACACCGAGCAGCTGCTGTCGGCGCTGCGCATGTGGCTGCATCGCTGATGGTAAGCGAAGCGAGAGGCGCCGCCGATAGGGTGAACATTCTCTTGGTCGACGATCAGCCGGCCAAGCTGACCAGCTATGAAGTCATTCTACAGGAACTCGATCAGAATCTGCTCAAGGCGTCTTCCGCCAAGGAAGCGCTGGAACTGCTGCTCAAGAACGATGTCGCGGTCATCCTGGCAGACGTCTGCATGCCGGATCTCGACGGCTTCGAACTAGCGCAAATGATCCGGGAGCATCCGCGTTATCAGGAAACCGCGATAATCTTCATTTCGGCGATTCACCTGTCCGATCTCGACAGTCTCAAAGGCTACGAGTTGGGCGGGGTCGACTACGTGCCTGTCCCGGTCGTGCCGGGCGTGCTTCGGGCGAAAGTCCGGGTGTTCGTAGATCTTTACCGGAAGACCCGTGAATTGGCGCGGATGAACGTCGAACTGGAGGCGCGGGTCACAGAGCGCACAGCCGAACTCGAAGCCGCTATCAGCCGGCAGGAATTACTGGCGCGTGAAGTGGACCACCGTGCGCGAAACGCCCTCGCTGTCATCCAATCGATCGTCAGTCTGACGCCTTCGAACTCGCCCGGCGAGTTCGTCGATGCGATCAAAGGGCGCATCCGTGCGATGGCGTCAGCGCACAACCTGCTGTCCGAAACACGTTGGCGCGGGGCCGACTTGGTCCGTCTCGTCAATGAGGAACTGGCGCCGTACCGGGTGGCGAGGGATCGCATCGATGTTCGCGGGCCGCCGGTCGAGATCATGCCGACAGTGGCGCAGAATCTCGCGTTGGCGATACACGAATTGGCGACGAACGCGGCGAAGTATGGCGCGCTGGCTGAGCATGGCGGCCGGTTGAGCGTCACGTGGCAATTCCGCAACGAGGAACTGGTGCTCGAATGGAACGAAGTCGTCGGCAAACCGATCGCCCCGCCGCACAAGGCCGGCTTCGGTTCGCGTGTCATCAAGTCCAGCATTGAGGGGCAGCTGAAGGGCGTGGTGGAGAGTACGTGGCGCGTGGACGGACTCCTCATCGTGATGCGCATTCCGGCCATGCATTTTTCCGAGTCACGCGGCGGCGGCGTTGCGGTGGAGGGGCCGGACCCAACAGTGCTTGCGACCGATCGGATCAAGGCGCGGCGCATTCTCATTCTCGAGGATGAGCCGCTGGTGGCGATGATGATGGCGGAACTGATTGAAGATTTGCGCGGCACGGTTGTCGGCCCGTTCGCGAGCGTGGGCGAGGCGGCCGCAGGACTGGAGGCGAAGCTCGATGCGGCGCTGCTGGACGTGAATGTGGGCGCCGAGCTCGCCTACCCGATCGCGGAGGAACTCCGCCGCCAGGGCATCCCCATTATTTTCGTCACCGGTTATCAGGCCAACGCGATCGATCCGCGCTTTGCTGCGGCGCCTGTGCTTACCAAGCCAATCGAACAAAGCGAGTTGGCTGGCGCATTGGCGCGCGTTCTGCAGAACAGCCCCGCTTTGGCCTAGGTCTGCTTAAATGCATCGCGCCGCGTTTCGGTGAGGAAGCGCGGCGTCCTGACTTTCATGCCCTGATCAGCCGTACGGATAGGGCTCGCCGTTTTCGTAGAAATAGCGTCCCGATTGGGGATCATAGAAATAATAGCGGCCCGAGCGGCTGTCATAGGTTTGACGGCGATTGTCGACGTTGCCACAACGGCCTTCTTCGCGGCAGCCGAGGTACCAACCTGCAGCTGCGCCGACGGCCGCCCCTGCGAGCGCGGCTTCGTCATCGCCCAAGAGGGCGCCTGCCGCGCCGCCAATGACCGCGCCGCTGACGGCGCCTTGTTGGCTGGGTGACATGCTCGTGCATGCGCTGAGTGCAAGAACTGCGGCGGAAATGTGTGCTGTTAGCGCAAGGCGCATGTGTTCCTCCATCCGTTAGGTGGTCGAGAACTGAACGTCAGCGCACTATTTGCGTTCCGCGCGTAAGAACGCCTAGCCGTAGCGGCAGCCGCTAAATGGCGCCGGCGGCGCGCCATTCTGTGAGTTCCGCCGCGCTTGCGTCGAGAAGTTCCTGCAATACGGCATCGGTGTCTTGGCCGAGCGGCGGCGGCGCGGCCGGCGCGCGCGGCGGCGTCTCGCTCATGCGGATAGGACTGCCGGCGAGCGCGATCGCTTCGCCGTTAGAACGCTTGACCTCCACCACAGCTTGGCGGGCGACGACTTGGGGATCGGCATAAACCTGATCCAGTGTATTTATCGGACCGCAGGGAACGTCGGCGGATTCGAGCAGCGAGACCCAATCCTTGGTCGTCCTGGCGTTCATGATCGGCGCCAGCGCGGCGGTCAGCGCGATGCGGTTGTCGACGCGCGCTTCGTTCGTGGCGAAGCGTTTATCTTGCCAGAGCGCAGCGCCGGCCGCAGTGCAAAAGTCGCGGAACTGGCCGTCATTGCCGATCGCGAGGATGATGTGACCATCGGCTGTCGCCAGTACTTGATACGGCGCAATGGAGGCATGCTGATTGCCGAGCCGTTGGGGCGCCTGACGCGAAAGCAAGAAATTGGCGCCCAGATTGGCGAGCATCGCCACCTGGCAATCGAGCAACGAAATGTCGAGCTGTTGACCTTTCCCCGTCCGTTCGGTGTGACGTAAAGCGGCGAGGATGGACGTGACCGCATACATCCCGGTGAAGAGATCGGCCACCGCTACGGCGCTCTTCATCGGTTCGCCGTTCGGCTCGCCGGTGAGACTCATCAGGCCGCCCATGCCCTGGATGATGTAATCGTATCCGGGGCGTTTCGCGTATGGACCAGTCTGACCGAAGCCTGTGATCGAGCAATAAACGATTTTCGGATTGATGGCGGCGATGTTCGCGTAGTCGAGGCCGTATTTCTTGAGGCCGCCGGGCCGGAAATTTTCCACCAGGATCTGGCAGTGCGGCGCAAGCCGGCGGACGATGTCGGCGCCTTCGCGTTGAGCGAAGTTCACCGTCAAGGACCGTTTGTTGCGATTGGTCGCGAGATAATAGGCGGCGTCGCCGTGGCCTTGCTCTGCCTCGAGAAAAGGCGGGCCCCAAGATCGCGTGTCATCGCCGCTGCCGGGCTTTTCGATTTTCAGGACTTCGGCGCCGAGATCGCCGAGGATTTGCGTTGCCCAAGGACCGGCGAGCACTCGCGAAAGGTCGAGAACACGGACGCCGGCGAGGGCGTGCTGAGGGGGTGTCGTGCTGGGCATCGATTTCGTCCGCTCTTGCTTGCTCTAAGAGACCGGCGTGTTAGAGCGGCGCCATGAGTGAAGTCAAAACACCGGCGGCCACGGGCGGCTGCCAGTGCGGCAAGGTGCGATACGCGCTCTACGTCGCCCCGCAAAACGCCCACGTCTGCCATTGCCGCATGTGCCAGCGCGCCACCGGGGGATTGTTTGCGGCGCTGGCCGGGGCGCCCAAAGCAGAGTTCGCCTGGACTGCAGGTGAAGCCGCGGTGTTCGCCAGTTCAAACCTCGCCACGCGTGCATATTGCCGCGATTGCGGCACGCCGCTCTCATTCAGCTACAACACGCCCGAGGCCCGGTTCTATGTGACCATAGGTTCGCTGGACGACCCTAATGCTGCGCCGGTCGTCATTCAGCACGGCGTCGAAAGCCGGATCGGCTGGGTGAAGTTCTGCGAAGACGTGCCGGGCGAACGGACCGGCGGCGATCCCAAGGCCGCTGATTTTCTCGCCAAAATGCAGAGCCGCCAAAGCCCATGAGATCTCGGCTTCGCTCGCGCGTGCGGGCGCTTTATTACGGCCACACGGAAGCCGCGGTGCGGTTTCAGGGCGTGTTGCTGGCTCTCGATCTGCTGATCATCGGCTTCTTCGTCGTCAGCCAGTTCATCCACGACCAGGTTTGGTTTTGGCTCGTCCACGCAGCCATCGCCGTGTTTCTCGGCATCGATCTGCTCGCGCGTCTGTTCGCGCTCGGCACCTTCGGGCGATGGCTGAAATATCCGATTACGTGGGTCGACCTGTTCATTTTGGCGACATTGCTGCTGCCCAGTCTGTTGGCGAACTGGGGGTTCCTGCGCATTCTTCGGCTGTGGGCGGTGGTGCGAAGCGAGCGTTTCTGGAACGTGCTTGCACGCGGAAGATTTGACGACACCCACGTTGAAGACCTGACCAAATCGATCGTCACCCTGGTTACGTTCATCCTGCTCGCTGCAGGGGCCACGCAAGCGCTGTTCATCGGCCAACATCCCCGGCTCAACAATTTCGTCGACGCGATCTATTTCGTCGTGACCTCGCTTACGACAACCGGTTATGGCGACATCACCGTCGATTCCGCGGCTGGCCGCATCTTCTCCGTGGTCTTGATGCTGACGGGGATCAGCCTCTTCTTCTCGATCGCACAAAAGGTCTTCGCCCCGCCGCAGAAGATCGTCGGCTGCTCAGCCTGCGGGCTCAACCGACACGATCCGGATGCGAGTTTCTGCAAGCTGTGCGGCGATCGGCTTACCGGCCACTTGCGTGGAACCGCGCGCAAGGCCAGAGGAGGTCGCGGAAAGCGGGTCAAGGGCGGTTAGCTCAGCGGTAGAGCGTCTCGTTTACACCGAGAGGGTCGGCGGTTCGATCCCGTCACCGCCCACCACCCGCCATGCGTGCGTCCGATCTTCGCCCGCGCCGCGAAAGGGTGCTAACGTTCGAGTCATGAGCCGCACGTTTCTTCGGCTGGGAGCGGCCGCACTCATTGGTGCGGCGGCCGCCTGCGACCAGATCGCGCTGGGTCCGCCTCAGGCTGCCTCGGCGCCTGCGGCTTCTCCGCCGCCGCAGCCACGCGCCATTGCTGATCTGCGGCCTCACGCCGGCGCCATCTATTCGGATTTCGCCGCAGGCGCGGGCGCCCGTTACAGTCCGGAGCAACTTGGCCTAAGCGCGGTTGACCGGGCTCGTTTCTGGCGCGCAATGGCCGCGCCTTCAGTGGGGCGCCTCGTGCAGGGGGGCGGCGCCGAGGCGCTCGTCTTTCGCGGCTGCGCCGCAACCGGATGCGCTGACGGCGCCGCCGTGATGGCGATCGACACGGCTTCCGGAGCGGCATTCGCGGCTGTGCACGATGCCGCCGGGGCCGAGGTGCTCGCGCCCAACGATCGCGTTGAAGCCCTGCTGCGGCTGAACTCACCCACCCGCCGGTGGGACGATCCGGCGCTGACCCAAACTGCCGCTACCGAAAGCGCGCCGCCCTGACCGAGGGCCGGGTCCAGCGCTTGTTCTGGCGGGATCGCCTGTGCTTGACCGGGGGTGCGGCTTGGCCTAACTCCGGCGCCTCTCGCGAACTGGTCACGCGGGTGTAGCTCAGTCGGTTAGAGCGCCGGCCTGTCACGCCGGAGGTCGCGGGTTCGAGCCCCGTCACTCGCGCCATCCAGCCGATCGCAACGCTTGGCCGCACTTAGGCCGATTTCGGCCGCCGAGGCTTGCCCCTGCATGCGACGCACACTAGCGTCCGCGCCGATTTTGCACGGCTGCGGCGCCACTCACACTGGCGTTGCGTTGGCTTGCGGCTTAGGTGGACCGTATGGGCCTCGACCTTCTCGAATATGCGCCAATTCTCATCTTCTTGGCGATCGCCACGGCGATGGGGGCGGCGTTCCTGATCGGCGCGTGGGTCATCGCCCCCAAGGACGCCGACAAGGAAAAAGTCTCAGCGTACGAATGCGGCTTCAACGCCTTCGATGACGCGCGCATGAAGTTTGACGTTCGCTTCTATCTCGTCTCGATCCTGTTCATCATTTTCGATCTCGAAGTCGCCTTCCTGTTTCCCTGGGCGATCACGCTCGGCGACATGCCGGCCGAAATCGGCCGGTTCGCATTCTGGTCGATGATGGCCTTCCTCGGCGTGCTCACCGTCGGCTTCATCTACGAATGGAAGAAGGGCGCGCTGGAGTGGGAGTGAGCGGTCAGTAGTCACTAGGCATTGGTCAATCGGATTTGGAATGAGCGAAACGAAACTCTACGGCCAAGCTGGACGCGCTGGCGTTGAGGGCGGGGGGTATCCTGCGAAGGAGGATGACCCTTTCTATACCGGGCTCTCCGATCAATTGGCCGACAAAGGCTTCTTGGTTGCAGCAGCGGACGACCTCATCACTTGGGCGCGCACCGGCTCGCTGATGTGGATGACGTTTGGCCTCGCGTGCTGCGCGGTCGAGATGATGCAGGCGTCGATGCCGCGTTACGATCTCGAGCGCTTTGGCTTTGCCCCACGCGCCAGCCCACGGCAATCGGACGTCATGATCGTCGCAGGCACGCTGACCAACAAGATGGCGCCGGCGCTGCGCAAGGTCTACGACCAGATGCCCGAGCCGCGCTATGTGATCTCGATGGGATCGTGCGCCAACGGCGGGGGCTATTATCATTACAGTTACGCCGTCGTGCGCGGTTGCGATCGCATCGTGCCTGTCGACATTTACGTGCCAGGCTGCCCGCCGACTGCGGAAGCGCTGGTCTACGGCGTGTTGCAGCTGCAGCGCAAAATCCGCCGGGAAGGGAATATCGTGCGATGAGCCAGGCGCTCCATGATTTGGGCGCGCACGTGAGCGCGTCCATGACCAATGCGATAGAAGACCGTGCGGTTACGGCCGGCGAACTCACTCTGACTGCACGCGCCGATCAGATCGCCACGGTGATGACGTTTCTTCGCGATGATCCTCGCTGCCGGTTCACGACGTTGATCGACATTTGCGGCGTGGATTATCCCGAGCGCAGCAAGCGCTTCGATGTGGTCTACCACATGCTGTCCATGCATCTAAACCAGCGCATCAGAATAAAGCTCGAAACCGACGAGGAAACCGCTGTCCCGAGCATCTCGCACATCTTCCCGTGCGCGGATTGGTTCGAACGCGAGGCGTTCGACATGTACGGCATACTCTTCGCCAATCATCCGGATTTGCGCCGCATCCTCACCGACTACGGCTTCCAGGGCTGGCCGTTGCGGAAGGACTTCCCGCTCTCGGGCCATGTCGAAGTGCGCTACGACGCTGAACAGAAGCGCGTGATCTACGAACCGGTGAAGCTGACACAGGCATTCCGCAACTTCGATTTCCTCAGCCCGTGGGAAGGCATGACCCTGCCCGGCGACGAGAAGGCGCAGACATGAGCAACGTCGATGAGCGCCTCGTCGGAAACGGCCATGCTATCGCGAGCGCCACGCATGGCTGACGACCTCTCCAACGCCGCGTCCGAAGAGAAGCGCACGTTCACGATCAATTTCGGACCGCAGCACCCGGCGGCGCACGGCGTGCTCCGTCTGGTGCTGGAGCTTGACGGCGAAATCGTCGAACGCGTCGATCCGCACATCGGCCTGCTGCATCGCGGCACTGAGAAGCTGATCGAATACAAGACCTACTTGCAGGCAATCCCGTACTTCGATCGGCTCGATTACGTCGCACCGATGAATCAGGAGCATGCGTTCTGCCTGGCGATCGAGAAGCTCGCCGGCATCGATGTGCCGCGGCGGGCGCAGATCATCCGCGTGCTCTATTCCGAAATCGGCCGCATCCTGAATCACTTGCTGAACGTCACCACGCAGGCGCTGGATGTCGGCGCGCTGACGCCGCCGCTCTGGGGCTTTGAAGAGCGCGAAAAACTGATGGTGTTCTACGAGCGCGCTTCGGGTTCGCGTATGCACGCGGCGTACTTCCGCGCCGGCGGCGTACACCAGGATTTGTCGCCGCAACTGATCGACGACATCGAGGCCTGGTGCGATCAATTTCCTGCGAAGGTGAAGGACATCGAGGGTCTGCTTACCGACAATCGGATCTTCAAACAGCGCAATGTCGATATCGGCGTGGTGTCGCAGGAGGACGCGCTGAAATGGGGTTTTTCCGGCGTCATGGTGCGCGGCTCCGGACTGGCGTGGGACCTGCGGCGCGCGCAGCCCTATGAAATCTATAACGAACTCGAGTTCAGAATTCCGGTCGGCAAAAACGGCGATTGCTACGACCGCTATCTCTGCCGCATCGAAGAAATGTACGAGGCAACCAAGATCATGCAGCAGTGCGTGAGGCTGCTGCGGCAAACGCCCGGCCCGGTAATGCCGGAAAATTCGAAATACGCGCCGCCGCGCCGGGCCGAAATGAAGCAGTCGATGGAAGCCCTGATCCATCACTTCAAGCTCTACACCGAAGGTTATCACGTTCCTGCAGGCGAGGCCTATGCGGCGGTGGAAGCGCCGAAGGGCGAGTTCGGCGTTTATCTTGTCAGCGACGGCAGCAACAAACCGTATCGCCTTAAGATACGCGCGCCGGGTTTTCCGCATCTGGCGGCAATGGACTATCTCTGCAGAGGCCACATGCTTGCCGACGTCAGCGCGGTGCTGGGTTCGCTGGATATCGTGTTCGGGGAAATCGACCGGTGACCGTAATCAGCGCGCAGTCGCTGCTGATGCAGATGAGCCTTTGGGTTCTCATCGCCATCGCGATCGCGGTGGCTGCGACCTATTTCCTGCGTCCCAGAGTGCGCGAACGGTTTCCTGGCGGAAAACGCCGCTATCTTACGGCGCTGATCATACAGGCGACGGGATTCATGATCCCGATTCCGGTAGTGCTGATCTTGCTGTTGGGCGCTCCGATTTGGCCGGGCCTCGATGTGCTGCTGGCGGTGGCGAGCGGCGTGGCCCTGGTGGTGATATTGCGCATGCTGCCGCTTTCGGGGCCGCTCCTGCGCGACCTGGCGCGCACCCGGCTGGCGCTTGCGCTCGAGCGCATGGGGGCCAAGCCATGAGCGCCGTTGAAATCGTCGAGCGCCAGTTCGCCGCATACAATGCGCAAGATATCGACGCCTTCTGCGCGACCTATTCTGATGATTGTGTCATTGCGCGTTACAACGGCGAGACGCTTCAGGCCGGGAAAGCCGCGATCCGCGCGCGCTATGCTCGGACGTTTACGGATCATCCGCAGAATCGCGCCTGGTCGGTCGGTCGCATCGCCCACGGCGGCGTCGTGATCGACCACGAGAAAGGAGAGCGATCGCCGGAGGGTCCCTTTTTCGAAGCCATCGTCATCTACACAGTTGAGGGCGATCATATCGTCCGCGTCGATTTCATTCAGTGAGAGCAGCATGAGCGTCCGACGCCTCGCCGCAGAACAACCCGCAAGTTTCGCTTTCGCCAAAGAGACCATGAGGCAGGTCGACTGGTGGATGGCGAAATATCCGCCCGACCGCAGGCAGTCGGCCGTCATCCCGGTGATGTGGCTAGTGCAAAAACAGGAGGGATGGGTCAGTGAGCCGGCGATCCGGGCCATCGCCGAACTGCTGGAAATGCCGGTGATCCGCGTGCTCGAAGTGGCGACGTTTTACACCATGTTCCACCTGCAGCCGGTTGGTAAGCATCATCTGCAGGTTTGCGGGACGACGCCGTGCATGCTGCGCGGCGCCGAGCAACTCAAGACCGTGTGCAAGAACCGCATCGGTCCGGCGCATCATGTCACTGACGATGGCCTGTTCTCGTGGGAGGAGATGGAATGCCTGGGCGCGTGCGTAAACGCGCCCGTTGTTGCGATCCACGATTACTACCATGAGGATCTGACGCCCGATGCGCTGGAAGCGTTGATGGACAAGCTCGCGCGCGGCGAAAAGATCGAGCCAGGTTCGGCGACCGGCCGCCAGACCTCCGCCCCCGAGGGCGATGCGAAAACTCTGACGGATCTGTCGCTCTATGACGGTTCTCTCGCCAAGCCGATCAAGATTCCGGGCCTGCCGGAGAAGGTGTAATGGGTGCGCCCCCGAAACCGGAACTGGGCGCGGCGATCCTGAAGGGCGCGTTCATAGAGGCGATCTTGCTGGTGCTCGGAGGCGCGGTCGCGCTCAACACCGGCAACTATTTTTGGCTGATTGGCGCGGTCGTATTTGGATCGATCGTCATGGTGCTCCTGGTGTTGCAGTCCGGAGCGTTGAAAGCGGGCGATGACCGACGCTGAGCCGCCGCCTCCATCGCCGCGAACCGAGTTGCCTCGCGTCAAAGGCCGGCTGCCATTCGATCCCGAGCCGTTTGGCAAGGGCGTCCGGCAGGGCGCGTCCTACCTCTACGCGGCAGTCGCAGCGATTCTTGTTGCAGTCGCAGTTTACATGGGTGCGGTCGTGGGGCATCCGCTGTTCAGCGGCTACGTGCTCGCCCCTTCGATCGGCGCGCTTTGGTTTGGGCTTCGGCTCTTCATGTTGTTGGGTAAGAGATAGATGCTCGCGGACAGGGATCGGATTTTCCTGAACCTCTACGGAACGCATGGCGCGGACCTCGAGAGCGCCAAGAAACGCGGCGCCTGGAACGGCACCGCCGATCTGCTCGGGGCCGGACGCGATTGGATCATCGCGCAGATCAAGGAGAGCGGTCTGCGCGGGCGCGGCGGCGCCGGTTTCCCGACCGGCTTGAAGTGGTCCTTCATGCCGAAGGAGGTGAAGGAGCGGCCGCACTATCTCGTCGTCAACGCGGACGAGTCAGAACCCGGGACTTGCAAAGACCGCGACATCATGCGCCATGATCCGCATCTGCTGATCGAAGGCTGCCTGGTCGCTTCGTTCGCGATGCAGGCTCACGCCTGCTACATCTATATTCGCGGCGAGTATGTCTACGAACGCGAGGCGATGGAGCGCGCGATCAAGGAAGCCTACGAAGCCAAGCTCATCGGCAAGAACAACGTGCATGGCTGGGATTTCGACGTTTACATGCATCACGGCGCCGGCGCTTACATTTGCGGTGAAGAGACCGCGCTGCTGGAAAGCCTCGAAGGCAAGAAGGGCCAGCCGCGCTTGAAGCCGCCGTTCCCGGCCAATGTCGGCCTCTATGGCTGTCCGACCACGGTGAACAATGTCGAATCGATCGCGGTGGCGCCGACCATTCTGCGCCGCGGCGCCAAATGGTTCGCGGGTTTCGGGCGGGCCAACAATACCGGCACCAAAGTGTTCTGCATCTCCGGCCACGTGAACAAGCCGTGCAATGTCGAAGAGGCGATGAGCATCCCGCTGAAGCAATTGATCGAAGAACACGCCGGCGGCGTGCGCGGCGGCTGGGGCAATCTGAAGGCGGTGATTCCCGGAGGCTCGTCGGTGCGCATGATCAACGCGCAGGAATCCGAGACCATGCTGATGGATTTCGACGCGCTGATGGCTGCGCCGCATCGCTCGGGCCTCGGCACGGCGGCGGTGATCGTGATGGACCAGTCGACGGACATGATCCGCGCCATCTCGCGCATAGCCTATTTCTACAAGCACGAAAGCTGCGGCCAGTGCACGCCCTGCCGCGAAGGCACCGGCTGGATGTGGCGCGTGCTCGAACGCATGGCGAAGGGCGAGGCCGATCACAGCGAGATCGATTTGTTGCTCGACGTCGCGGGCCAGGTGGAAGGGCACACCATTTGCGCTCTGGGCGACGCCGCAGCATGGCCAATTCAGGGATTGATCCGCTGCTTCCGCGGCGAGATCGAGCAACGCATCGACCGCTATCGCGCGGCTAAGGGCGTGCACCAGGTGCGCGCCGTGGCGGCGGAATAGGTCATGTGGCCTTTTGGTGAACTGGCTCGGCGACGATGAAACACTTTCTCCTGATTTACGACTACGCGCCGGATTATCTGGAGAAGCGCGCCGCCGTGCGGCCGGCGCATCTGGAATTGGCCAATGCCTCCGTAGCGCGCGACGAATTGCAACTCGGGGGCGCGGTGCCGCACGACGATCCGCCGTTCGGGCTGCTGCTGTTCAAAGGCGAGAGCGCCGCCGTGGCCGAGGATTTCGCCCGCGCCGATCCCTACACGAGCCAAGACGTCGTCACCTCCTGGCGCGTGCGCGAGTGGATCACGGTGGTGGGCGAGGGCGCGCTGACCAAAGTCTGAGCTCAGCGAAAACGGAGCGGCTTGCGCCGCTCCGTTCGCACGTCGCACATGGATTGCTGTTACTGGGGACGCTCTTGGTCGCGCCGCTCGCGATCGCGATCGGTGCGCTCTTGATCGCCATCCGGGCGTTCCATTTCTTCGCGGCCTTGACCCGGGTTGGCGCGATCGGGCTGAGCGCGGCGCGGTTCGTTTTGCGGTGTTTGTTGATTATTCGGCATCAGAGAAAGCTCCGCTGTTGCCCGCCCTTACGGCATCAACGTCTCGCACCTCGTTTCGTTCCGAAAAACATATGTTAAGTCATATACTTAAGTTGCTACCGCTAGCGCAACTGGGGTCTTTGTCCTCGCTTTGGGCGAAGCTCGGGCGGGTGCGCCTCAGCGCTATCCTAAGCGCTTGGCGCAGCGGACCTTTCGCCCACTTGCGGCGACGCAATAAATGGGTCATGCGCTGCCGCGAAAGCGGTCAGAGTCATGACGAAAATCCTCGTCGACGGCGTGGAAGTCGACGTCCCTCCGGAACTCACCTTGCTGCAGGCGTGCGAAGCCGCCGGCGCCGAGATTCCGCGCTTTTGCTATCACGAACGGCTTTCGATCGCCGGCAATTGCCGCATGTGTCTGATCGAAGTGAAGGTCGGCGGCAAACCGGGCCCAAAGCCTGTGGCCTCCTGTGCACAGCAAGTGAAGGACCTGCCGCCGCCGCGCGACGAGATGCTGAACGAACTCGTGACCAAGAGTGCGACAGTGGACCGGGCGCGCAAAGGGGTGATGGAGTTTCTACTGATCAATCATCCGCTCGACTGTCCGATTTGCGATCAGGGCGGCGAATGCGACCTGCAGGACCAGTCCGTCGCTTACGGCCGTGGCGGTTCGCGCTTCGATGAGAACAAGCGGGCCGTCGAAGAAAAGTTCATGGGTCCGCTGGTCAAGACGGTGATGACGCGGTGCATCCAATGCACCCGCTGCATTCGCTTCGCCACCGAGGTGGCAGGCGTGCCCGAACTGGGCGCCACCGGGCGCGGCGAGGACATGGAAGTCACCACCTATCTGGAGGCGTCGCTCTCGAGCGAGCTTTCGGCGAATGTGATCGATCTTTGCCCGGTCGGCGCGCTGACCTCCAAGCCCTACGCTTTCAACGCGCGCCCATGGGAGTTGACCAAGACCGACACTATCGACGTGATGGATGCGCTGGGCGCCAACATTCGAGTCGACGCCCGCGGCGATGCGGTGTTGCGCGTGCTTCCGCGCGTCAACGAAGACATCAACGAAGAATGGATTTCGGATAAGACCCGCTACGCCGAGGACGGTCTCTCGCGCCAACGTCTCGATCGTCCTTACATCCGCGAAAACGGCAAACTTCGTCCGGCCGCTTGGTCTGAAGCGCTCGCCGCCGCCGCGCAGGCGCTTTCCGCCGATCCAAGCAAGATCGGCGCAATCAGCGGAGATCTCGCGTGCGCCGAGAGCATGAAGGCGACGCTCGATCTTTTCCGCGCCTTGGGTTCGCCCAACACCGACTGCCGCGCCGACGGCGCTCAGATCGGCGGCGGCGCCCGACAGAGTTACTTGTTCAATTCAACCATTGCCGGCATCGATGAAGCCGACGCCGTCCTGTTGATCGGCGCGAACCCGCGCGTCGAAGCGCCGGTGCTCAACGCGCGTCTGCGCAAAGCCTGGCTCCGCGGCGCCGAGATTGCCTTGATCGGCGAGGCGGCCGATCTCACATACCGGTACACGCACGCGGGCGCGGGCCCGCAAGCGATCGCCAAGCTTGGCGCATTCGGCGACAAGCTTGCGAGCGCCCGGCGGCCCATGGTGATCGTCGGCGCCGGCGCGATCGCACGTCGGGACGGCAGCGCTGTGCTGCGCGCTGCGGGCAAGTTGGCGGCAGGTCTCAGCAAGGACGGTTGGAACGCGTTCAACATCCTGCACGTGGCTGCGTCGCGGGTCGCTGGCCTCGATCTTGGTTTTTTGCCGGGGCAGGGCGGCAAGAGCGCGTCCGAAATGTTGAAGGGCGGCATCGATGCGCTGCTCCTGCTCGGCGTCGATGAAGTCGCGTTGCCGGGCGCTGGCACGGTCATTTACATCGGCACGCATGGCGACGCCGGGGCGCATCGCGCCGACATCATCCTGCCAGGCGCGGCCTACACCGAAAAGGATGCGACTTGGGTCAACACTGAGGGCCGGGTGCAATACGGCCGTCGTGCGACCTTCCCGAAAGGTGAAGCCAAGGAGGATTGGACGATCCTTCGCGCGCTCTCCGCAATCATGGCCAAGACGCTTCCCTATGACTCGCTTTCGGCTCTCCGCCAGAAAATGATGGCCGATCACCCCACGTTCGGTCACGTCGATTACGCACCGGGCGCGGCGGACCTCGCCGGCTTCGACGCCGCTGGCATCGGCGGCGAAGGCCAAGTGTCGAGCGTTCCATTCACGTGCCCGATCGGCGATTTCTATCTCACCAACCCGATCGCGCGCGCGTCGAAGACGATGGCCGAGTGCTCGCGGCTTCGCGCCAGCGCCGGCGCAAGGGTGGCAGCGGAATGAACCCGGGCGCCGACTACGTTCCGCTAATCTATCTCCCGGTCGAGTGGGAATGGACGCTGATGAAAGCGGGGCAAGTGCTCGCCATCATGATCTTGCTGTTGCTGTCGCTGGCGTTTCTGCTTTTGTTCGACCGCAAGGTTTGGGCGGCGGTGCAACTCCGCAAGGGCCCTAACGTGGTCGGCCCGTTCGGCCTGCTCCAATCGTTCGCGGACTTCTTCAAGTTCGTATTCAAGGAAATCGTCATCCCGGCCGGCGCAAACAAGACAGTGTTCATTCTGGCGCCGCTATTGACCTTCGTGCTGGCCTTTATCGGCTGGGCGGTGGTGCCGTGGGGGCCGGATGTCGTCATCGCCGACCTCAACGTCGGCATCCTCTATCTGTTCGCGATTTCATCGCTTGGCGTCTATGGCATCATCATGGGCGGCTGGGCCTCGAACTCGAAATACCCGTTCCTGGGCGGGCTGCGCTCGGCCGCGCAGATGGTGAGCTACGAAGTCTCGATCGGCTTCATCTTGATCACAGTGCTTCTGCTGGTCGGTTCGCTCAACCTGACCACGATCGTCGATACCCAGCGTGAAGTATGGAACGGATTCCGCATCCTCGATTTCTCCGCGTTTCCCAACAACCTCTTGGTCGGCGTCACCATGCTGGCGATGATGGTGATGTTCTTCGTCTCTGCGCTGGCGGAGACCAATCGTCCGCCCTTCGACCTGCCGGAAGCCGAGTCAGAACTCGTCGCTGGCTATCAAGTGGAATACAGCTCGACGCCATACCTGCTGTTCATGATCGGCGAGTATCTCAACATCGTCTTGATGTGCGCGATGACGTCGATCCTCTTCCTCGGGGGCTGGCATCCGCCGTTCATGTCGATCGAACAGCTCGGTCTCGATCCGTTCTGGACTTCGGCGCTGGCCATGCTGATCTTCTACGCGAAGATCTGGTTCATGTTCTTCCTGTTCGCGATGGTGAAGGCGATCGTGCCGCGCTATCGCTACGACCAGCTGATGCGTCTGGGTTGGAAAATCTTCCTGCCGACTTCGCTCGTGGCCGTTGTCGTTATGGGCTACTACGTCGCATTCCTGGCGCCTGCCGCCACTACCTCGGTTGCGGGGGGCTGATGCGCATGGTCGCTCTCGCTGCTGTCGCCGTGCTCGGCGCCTGCGCAACGCAATTGCCGCAGATCGTCGAACGCGAAGGCGACACTTTCGACGTCCGCTACGACGCGGCCGCGCAGACCGTTGCCGAAGCGGACGCCAAAGCCAACGCCTATTGCCCAAACGGGGCGGCGGGCTACGTCAGCCAACAAAGCGGCTTCGATGGCTTCGCTTATCGCACCTACCGATGCGCATTCAGATGAGGTTTCGCTGATGTCCCGCATCCTCCAAGCCGCAAGAGGCGCTCTGATGCTCGACATGCTGGGCGGTTTCGCGCTTGGCATGAAGTATTTCTTCACGCGCAAGGCGACGGTGAATTATCCGTTCGAGAAGGGGCCGCTGAGCCCGCGCTTCCGCGGCGAACACGCGCTGCGCCGCTACGCCAACGGCGAAGAGCGTTGCATCGCCTGCAAGCTTTGTGAAGCGATCTGCCCGGCGCAGGCCATTACTATCGAAGCCGAACCGCGCGAAGACGGCTCCCGCCGCACCACGCGCTACGACATCGACATGGTGAAGTGCATCTATTGCGGATTTTGTCAGGAGGCGTGCCCCGTCGACGCGATCGTCGAGGGCCCGAACTTCGAGTTCGCCACCGAGACCCGCGAGGAACTTTATTACGACAAGGAGCGGCTGCTCGCGAACGGCGATCGCTGGGAGCGGGAGATCGCGAAGAATTTGGAACTGGACGCGCCCTACCGCTAGACGGGCGCCTGGAGGGGTAGATGTTGGCGGCGATCGCCTTCTACGTGCTGGCGACGATCGCGGTGATTTCCGCGTTCGCGGTCATTTCCGCGCGCAACCCCGTGCACTCCGTGCTGTTCCTGATCCTGACCTTCTTTACCTCGGCCGGCTTGTTCGTGCTGCTCGGCGCGGAATTCCTGGCGATGCTGCTGGTCGTCGTCTATGTCGGCGCCGTTGCCGTGCTCTTCCTCTTCGTCGTGATGATGCTCGACGTCGACTTTGCGGAGTTGAAGCAGGGTTTTCTCTCGTACATGCCTGTGGGGGCCATTATCGCGCTGGCCTTGCTGGGCGAACTCGGTCTCGTCGCCAGCGCCGCCATGTCAGCCGACGGCGCGCCGATTGCGCTGCAGCCGGCGCAGCCGGGCGACGTGACCAACGCCGAAGCCATCGGGCGCGTGCTCTACACCGACTATCTGCTGGTCTTCCAGATGTCGGGGCTTGTGCTGTTCGTCGCCATGATTGGCGCCATCGTACTGACGCTGCGTCGGCGGCCAGGCGTCAAGCGTCAGGACGTGGCCCGCCAGGTGGGCCGCCGGCGTGCGCAAGGCGTTGAACTCAAGGACATACGTCCGGGCCAGGGCTTGGGTTAGGAGGCTCGGGGGATGGAGATCACGCTCGCCCATTATCTGTTCGTGGCGGCCGCGCTGTTCACGATCGGCGTCTTCGGCATTTTCGTGAACCGCAAGAACGTCATTATCATTCTGATGTCGATCGAGCTCGTGCTGCTGTCGGCGAACGTCAACCTGGTGGCGTTTTCCGCCTACCTGCAGAACCTCGAGGGCCAGGTGTTCGCGATGATCGTGTTGACGGTGGCCGCCGCTGAAGCGGCGGTGGGACTGGCGATTCTCGTCACCTATTTCCGCAATCGCGGCAGCATCGCTGTCGAAGACATCAACCAGATGAGGGGCTGAGCCGGTGCAGTTTTCACCTGAAGCCCTGATCGTGCTGGCGCCGCTCTTCGCGGCCGCTATCGCCGGCCTGCTGCAGCGTTACCTCGGCGAAAAGCTGTCGATGACGCTGACGACGGCCTCCGTAGGTCTTTCTCTCGCTTTATCGCTGCCGATCTTCGCCGATTTCGTTTGGGGCGAGGGGCATGCGCGCGTCATCGAGCTGTTCCGCTTCATCGATGTCGCGGGCTTCAGTTCGACCTGGAGCGTGCGGATCGATTCACTCTCGGCCGTAATGCTCGTGGTCGTGAACACGGTTTCGTTCCTGGTTCACGTCTATTCCTGGGGCTACATGCGCGAGGATCCGCACAAAGCCCGGTTCTTCGCCTATCTCTCCTTCTTCACCTTCGCGATGCTGGCGCTGGTGACTGCGAACGACTTTCTGCAGCTCTTCTTCGGCTGGGAGGGCGTGGGCGTCGCGTCTTATCTGCTGATCGGCTTTTGGTATCACAAGCGCAGCGCCAATGACGCCGCAATCAAGGCCTTCATCACCAACCGGGTCGGCGATTTCGGCTTCGCGCTCGGCATCATGGCCGTGTTCTTCTTCCTGGGCACGATCCAGTTCTTTCCGACCGAGGCGGGCCACGCCGCGCTTTTCGCAGGGAGCGTAGACGGCGTCGACGTGCCGGGCTTGTTGCACCAGTTGGAGGGCAAGCGCCTCGTCATCGGCACGACGTATTTCGAGGCGGTCGAACTCTGCGCCGTGCTCTTGTTCATCGGTGCGATGGGTAAGTCGGCGCAATTCTTCCTGCATGTCTGGTTGCCGGACGCCATGGAAGGTCCGACCCCGGTCTCCGCGCTCATCCATGCAGCCACGATGGTGACGGCCGGTGTGTTCATGGTTTGCCGCCTGGGCGAACTCTATCACATGGCGCCGATCGCCAGCGGCGTCGTTACTGTCATTGGCGCCACCACGGCGCTATTCGCCGCCACCGTGGGGCTGGCGCAGAACGACATCAAGCGCGTCGTCGCCTACTCCACCTGCTCGCAGCTCGGTTACATGTTCTTCGCCGCAGGCGTTGGGGCCTACAACGCCGCCATGTTCCACCTGTTCACGCATGCTTTCTTCAAGGCGCTGTTGTTCCTGGGATCGGGCTCCGTGATCATCGGCCTGCACCACGAGCAGGACATGCGCCATATGGGCGGCGTGCGGAAGCCGATGCCCATAACCTGGGCGATGATGATCATCGGCACCTGCGCCCTGATCGGCCTGGGCATTCCGGGCATCGGCGGTTTTGCCGGCTTCTACTCGAAGGACGCCATCATCGAAGCCGCTTATGGCAGCCAAGGAATCGGCGCGCAGTTTGCATTCTGGTGCGGCGTCACTGCGGCCTTGCTGACGAGCTTCTATTCCTGGCGCCTGGCGTTCATGACTTTTGAAGGCCGGTACCGCGGAAATCCGGATGCGCATCACGCGGAGGATCATGCGCATGCGCATCATGCTGCGCCCGAGAAGCCGGCCGACGGCTCGGCGCCGGCTCATGAGTCGCCCTGGGTGATGCTGATTCCGCTTTTCGTATTGGCTGCCGGAGCGATATTCGCAGGCGCGATTTTCGCGCCGTACTTTCTTGGCGCCCACGCCGAAAATTTCTGGCGCAACGCCGTTCCCCTTGCGCACGCAGGCCATCATGAATTTCCGGTTTGGGTGATCTGGGCGCCGTTGGTCGTGACGCTGACCGGCCTGTTCGGCGCAGTCGTTTTCTATCTTTGGCAACCGCGTGCGGCGAAGGCGATGGCGAAGGGGCCAGTATGGGCCTTCCTCTACAACAAATGGTACTTCGACGAAATTTACGACTTCATCTTCGTAAAGGGTGCGCGCGCCTTCGGCGACCTGTTCTGGAAGGTGGGCGATAGGCGCCTTATCGACGGCCTTGGCCCGGATGGGGTCGCAGCGACTTCGAACTTCTTGTCTCGCCATTTGCGCCGGCTGCAATCTGGCTTTGTCTATCACTACAGCTTCATCATGCTGATCGCGGCGGTGGCGTTTGGCGCATACGCGATCATCGCCGGCATCGGGGGCGGGCGATGAGCGAACTCGTGGCCGGCTGGCCGATCCTTTCCATCGTCACCTTCTTGCCCGCGGCGGGCGCGATTTTGATCCTGCTGTCGCGGATGTCAGCGCGCGGCGAAAACGTAGGCTACGACAACGGCGTCAAACTGCTGACGCTCCTCGTCACCATTGCGACGTTCGTGGCTTCGTTGCTCGCTTTCGTGGCGTTCGATCCGGGCAATCCCGAATACCAGCTGCAGGAAAACATCCCTTGGGCGTTCGGCGCATCCTACGCGATGGGCGTCGATACGGTGGCGATGGCGCTGGTCTTGCTGACCACCTTCCTCACGCCGCTCTGCATTCTGGCGAGTTGGGTGATCGAGAAGCAAGTCTCGAGCTACATGGTGCTGTTCCTGCTCCTGGAGACGCTGATGATCGGCGTGTTCTGTGCGCAGGACATCATTCTTTTCTATATCTTCTTCGAGGGCGGTCTCATCCCGATGTTCATTCTCATCGGCGTGTGGGGCGGGGAGCGGCGCGTCTACGCGGCGTTCAAGTTCTTTCTCTACACGCTGCTGGGTTCGCTGCTGATGTTGGTGGCGATCGTCGCCATGATCGCCATCGCCGGCACGACCAATATTTCGGCGCTCACCGAATACGCCCAGACCACCGGCTTCGATCCAAATCTCCAAATCTGGCTGTGGCTTGCCTTCTTCGCGTCGTTCGCGGTGAAGATGCCGATGTGGCCGGTCCATACCTGGCTGCCGGACGCGCACGTCGAGGCGCCGACGGCGGCATCGGTGGTGCTGGCGGCGATTCTGCTGAAAATGGGCGGCTACGGCTTCCTGCGTTTCTCGCTGCCGATGTTTCCTGATGCGTCGGCGTATTTCACGCCGTTCGTCTTCGCGCTCTCGGTCATCGCCATCGTCTGGGCGTCGCTGGTGGCGTTCCGTCAGCTCGATATGAAGAAGTTGATTGCCTATTCGTCGGTCGCGCACATGGGGTTCGTCACCATGGGCATATTCGCCGGCACCGAGCAGGGCATCCAGGGCGCGATCTTCCAGATGCTCTCGCACGGCGTGATTTCGGGCGCGCTCTTCCTATGCGTCGGCGTCGTCTACGATCGCATGCACACGCGCGAGATTGCGTTCTATGGCGGGCTGGTTAACCGCATGCCGGTGTACGCGGCGGTGTTCATGCTGTTCACCATGGGCAATGTCGGCCTGCCGGGCACTTCCGGCTTCCCCGGTGAAATCCTCACCATGGTCGGCGCGTTTCAGGTCAATGCCTGGGTCGCGGCCGGCGCAGCGCTGGGCGTGATATTCTCGGCAGCCTATGCGCTCACGCTCTACCGCAAAGTCGCCTTCGGCGTGATCGAGAATCCCCGGCTCGACAAGATCGCCGATCTCGACACGCGCGAATGGGTGACTTTCGTTCCGCTCGTGCTGGCAACCTTGATCATGGGCCTGGCCCCAGCCTACGTGCTCGATTTCACGCACAACGCCGCCCAGACCATTGTCACGCAATTCGCCGGAGCAACGCCATGAATCCGGCGACCGACCTCGCCAGCAGCCTGCCGCTCGCGCGCCCCGAATTGTTGCTGGCGGCTTATGCGCTGGTCGCGGCGGTGATCGGCGCCTGGCTGAAGGACCGTGCGTTCGGCGCTCTCTCGGTGCTGGGCGTGGTCGCCATTCTCGGCGCAGCGATGCTGTCGGTGGCCTGGAGCCCGTTGGGCGCGGTCGACATTTTCCAGGGCGCAATGGTGGTCGATGGCGTCGGCACGTTCGCCAAAGTGCTGATCGGCCTGGCCGCCGCCGCCACGCTCGCGCTCGGCGCCGACCATTTCTTGCGCACCAAGGAGGAGCGCTTCGAGTTTCCGGTGATGATCGCTTTGGCGACGCTCGGCATGTTCGTCATGGTCTCCGCGCAGGACCTGATCAGCCTTTATGTCGGCGTCGAACTGCAGTCGCTGGCCGCCTACGTGTTGGCCGCCTGGCGGCGCGACGACTCGCACTCCTCCGAGGCGGGTCTCAAATATTTCGTGCTCAGCGCCATCTCGTCCGGCCTGCTGCTGTTCGGGTCGTCCTTCGTCTACGGTTTTACCGGCTCGGTGAGGTTCGACGCGATCGCTGCCGCTGTCGGCGAGGGCGCTGGCGGCATCGGCGTCATCTTCGGTCTCGTGCTGATGCTCTGCGCGCTCGGCTTCAAGATGTCGGCGGCGCCTTTCCACATGTGGACGCCGGACGTCTATCAAGGCGCGCCGACACCGATCACGGCGTTCTTCGCGGCGGCTCCGAAGGTGGCGGCCGTCGCCTTGATGGCGCGCCTGCTTTACGAGCCGTTCGCGGAGATGACGCCGCAATGGCAGCAAGTCGTTGCGGCGCTGGCGGCGATCTCGATGGTGTGGGGATCGGTCGCCGCGCTCATCCAGACGAATTTGAAGCGGCTGATGGCCTACTCCTCGATCGGCAACATGGGCTTTGCGCTGATGGGCCTCGCCGGCGGCACCGATCAGGGACCGATTTCTGCACTCATCTATCTGACGCTCTATCTGCCGACGACGGTCGGCATGTTCGCGTTGATCCTGGCGATGCGGCGCGACGGCGAGCCGGCGGAGACTGTCGCCGATCTTGCCGGCATGGCGCAGAAGCGGCCCTGGATGGCGTCGCTTTTCACCATGCTCCTGTTTTCCGTCGCCGGCATTCCGCCGTTTGCGGGGTTCATCGGCAAATTAGCAGTATTCCAGGCGAGCATCGACGGCGGCCTCTACTGGCTCGCCATCCTCGGCGGCGTCGCGGCTGTGGTGGCGGCTGGCTATTATCTGCGGCTGCTCGCGTCGATCTGGTTCGCGCCGCCGGTTGCGCAGTTGCAGGCGCCCAGCGGAACTATCATGGTAACGGCGACGACCGCAGCCGTTTTGACCTTCCCGGTGCTGGTGCTGCTGCTTGGGGCATTGCAGGGCTGGGCCGAGAACGCTGTGCGCATGAGTTTTTGAGAAAGCAGGTTCGATGATCGACGGCCAAGCGCCTGTCGAAGTCTTCGACGAGATCGACTCCACGATTCTGGAGGCGCGCCGGCGCGCCGAGCGGGGCGACGTCTCCCCGGTCTGGCTGATCGCCAAGCGCCAGACTGCCGGCCGCGGGCGCCGCGGGCGCGCCTGGAGCTCCCACGACGGCAACCTGATGGCGACCTTGCTGTTCACGACGGCTCAGCCGCCGCAGCAGATCGCGCTGCTGGGTTTCGCCACCGGCGTTGCGCTGGCGGAGATCATCGACTCGATGGTGGGGGCGGGCGCGGCACAGCTCAAATGGCCCAACGACGTGTTCATTCGCGGCGCAAAAGTTGCCGGCATCATGCTGGATTCCGGCGCGCTGGCGTCTGGACTGACCTGGGTTGCGCTGGCGTTTGGGGTGAATTTGGCGGATGCGCCCGACAACATAGATCAGGATACGATCTCGCTCCGTGAACTGTTGCCGCCCGATGCGCCCACCCCGGCGCCCGAGGCCTTTCTCGCGGCGCTTCGCCCGAAACTGGAAGCGTGGTCGGCGCGTATCGTCAGCGAGGGCTTCGAGCCGCTGCGCCGCGTTTGGCTGCAGCGCGCTTATGGGTTGGGGCAGGAAGTGCTCGTAATCCAGGGCGATCGCACGCTGGAAGGCCGCATCGGCGGTCTCTCGCCGCGCGGCGAGCTCGAACTCGATACCCCAACCGGCCGCCACCTGATTGCGGCAGGGGATGTTTTTTTGCCAAAGGCGGCTTGAATGCTTCTCGCCATCGACGTCGGCAACACCAACACCAAGTTCGCTGTTTGGGACGGACAGAATTGGCGCGCGCAATGGCGCGCATCGACCGACACGACCCGCACAGCAGACGAATATGCGCCGTGGCTCAATCAGATCATGGCGCTATCCGGTCTGTCCTTCGCCGACATCAGCGACTGCATCATCTCCACCGTCGTCCCCCAAGCGTTGTTCAACCTGCGCAATCTTTCACGACGCTATATCGGCAAGGAGCCGATGGTGATCGGCGAGGATGGGCTGAAGCTCGGCATCGAAATACGCATCGACAAGCCTAACGAAGCGGGCGCCGACCGGCTTGTGAACGCCGTCGGCGCCTTCACGCAATATGGCGGCCCGGCCATAGTCATCGACAGCGGCACGGCGACGACATTCGATATCGTCGCCAGTGACGGCGCATTCGAAGGCGGCATCATTCTGCCTGGGATCAATCTCTCATTGCAGGCGTTGCACGAAGCAGCCGCGCGTCTGCCTCGCGTCGAAATCCGCGACCCCGGCCGCGTCATCGGCAAGGATACGATAAGCGCCATGCAGTCGGGCATTTATTGGGGATCGATCGAAATGATCGAGGGGCTTTGCCGGCGCATCCGCGACGAATATGGTAAGCCTATGAAAACCGTCGCCACCGGCGGCGTCGCCTCGCTCTTCGAAGGCGCATTTCCTTCGATCGATCATTTCGATCAGGACCTGACCTCGCGCGGGTTGTTGGAAATCTTCCGCAGGAATGGCGGCAAGTTGTGAGCAAAGCGCGCGCACCTTCCCCCTTGCCGCCAAGGACAGGGAGATGAAACCGCAACCCGGCGACGAACTCGTCTTCCTGCCGCTCGGCGGTTCGGGCGAGATCGGCATGAATTTGAACGCCTATGGCTATGGACCGCCGGATGCGCGCAAGTGGATCATCGTCGATATCGGCGTCACCTTCGGGCGTGAGGATGCGACGCCCGGCGTCGATCTTATTCTGCCCGATCCGAGTTATCTCGAAGAGCACAAGGATGACGTCATCGCCATCGTGCTCACGCACGCCCACGAGGATCATATCGGCGCGCTCGGCTGGCTCTGGCCGCGTTTGCAGGCGCCGGTTTACGCAACCCCGTTCACCGCGGCGCTGGTGCGCGAAAAGCTGCGAGAACGCAGTCTGCTCGAGCGCGTGCCGCTCACTGAAATTCCGCTCAAGGGGCAGCTGACGCTCGGCCCGTTCGAGATCGATTTCGTCACGCTCACCCACTCGATCCCCGAACCGAACGGCCTCGCCATTCGCACGCCGCTCGGGCTGGTTTGGCACACGGGCGACTGGAAGATCGATCCCGATCCGCTGATCGGCGAGACCACCGACGAGGCCAAGCTTCGGGCCATGGCGGAGGAAGGCGTGCTGGCTATGGTCTGCGACAGCACCAACGTGCTGGTAGAAGGCGCCACCGGTTCGGAAGCCGAAGTGCGAGAAAAACTCACCGACGTGATCAAGCGTTGCACCGGGAAGGTTGCTGTCACCGCGTTCGCCTCGAATGTGGCGCGCGTGGAAACCGCCTTGCAGGCGGCGCGCGCCTCCGGCCGCACGCCGTGTCTCGTCGGCCGTTCCATGCACCGGATTTTCAACGCCGCGCAGAGCGTCGGTCTGTTGCAGGATGCGCCGCATGTGATCGATGAGGACGATGCCGGCTCGCTCCCCGACGAGAATGTGCTTTTTCTCTGCACTGGCAGCCAAGGCGAAGCGCGCGCGGCGCTCTCTCGCATTGCCCGCGGCGAGCACCGCAACGTGACCCTCGGACCGGGCGACACCGTCATCTTTTCGTCACGCGTCATTCCCGGAAACGAGATGGCGATCCATCAGCTCTACGATCAGTTTCTCGCGCGTGGCGTCGAACTCGTCACCGCCGACACTGAACATTTGATCCACGTTTCCGGGCACCCGGCGAGAGACGAACTGAAGCAGATGTACGCGTGGGCGCGTCCGCGCATCGCTGTGCCTGTGCATGGCGAAATCCGGCATATCCGCGAACACGTCAAATTGGCGCAGTCATTGCAGGTCCCGGAAGCGATCGCGCCGAATAACGGCGATCTCATTCGGCTGGCGCCCGGCCCGGCCGCGGTGATCGACGAAGTGCCGTCGGGGCGTCTCTATGTCGACGGCGCTGTCATCATCGAAACCGAAGACGACGCCATCCGCGACCGCAAACGGCTCGCGGCTGAAGGCGCCATACACCTGGCCTTGGCGGTGAGCGCAAAGAACGCCATTGCGGCTGGCCCAGCCGCTACCGTGCGCGGGTTGACCATGCCAGATGAGGACGATCTCGACTTGGCCCTCGAAGAATTGGAAGTTGCCGCCAAGGCCGCCTTCATCAAGCTCAATCACGCCGAGCGGGACGACGACGAACTGATCGAGACCAGCGTAGTGCGGGCGGTCCGCAAGACCGCCGAGCGCCTTTGGAAGAAGCGTCCGCTAGTCGACGTTTCCATCCTCCGCCTTTAGATTGAAGCCGGATGGACGGAGCAGCCATGATCGGCAGGTTAAATCACGTGGGCGTTGCAGTCCCCTCGATTGACGCGGCGAAAGCCACCTATCGCGATCTCTATGGCGTGGCCGCCAGCAACATGACGCCGATCCGGGATATGTCCGAGCAAGGTGTCCGCTTTGCTTTCGTAAATCTGCCCAACAGCCAGATCGAACTGATCGAGCCGCTGGGTGAAGGGAGCCCGATCCGGAAGTTCCTCGAAAAGAACCCGCGCGGGGGGCAACACCATATTTGCTTCGAGGTTGCGGACATTTACGCCGCGCGAGACGAAATGGTGGTCCGCGGCGCTCGGGTGCTGAACGAACCGCGCATCGGCGCACACGGCACGCTGATCATCTTCATCGATCCGAAGAATTCGGATGGCGTCCTGATCGAGTTGATGGAAACGCCGAAAGCGGCGCACGGATGAACCTCTTTCTCGGCATCGCCATCTACCTGATCGTCTGGTGGCTGGCCTTCTTCACCATGCTGCCCTTGGGGGCGCAAAGTCATCACGAGGCGGACGAGGAAACCGTTCCGGGCGCCGAGCGCGGGGCGCCGAAAGTCCACAACCTGCGGCGAAAGGCGCTCTACGCGGCCGGGATCGCGGCCATTGTGTGGCTCGCCATCGCCTGGGCCATTTCCGTGGACCTCTGGAATATGCGGCCGCATTAGGCCGCGTTGCGGGCGGCGGCGGCGCAGTCTATCCAGGCGCTCGAAAGGACTGCCTCTCCATGCATGCGCTCAAGGTCACGCGCGCCGACGATTTTCCCGAATGGTACCAAGCTGTCGTCCGCGAGGCCGATCTCGCCGAACTGTCGCCGACACGGGGATCGATGATCATCAAGGCCTGGGGCATGGGTCTGTGGGAACGCATCCAGGGCGAACTCGATCGTCAGATCAAGGAGACCGGCCACGACAATTACTACTTCCCCTTGCTCATTCCGCTTTCCTTCTTCGCCAAGGAAGCCCAACACGTCGAGGGATTCGCCAAGGAGATGGCGGTCGTCACCCACCATCGGCTGAAGCAAATTGACGGTGAGCTAAGACCTGACCCCGAAGCTGAGCTCGCCGAACCGCTCATCATCCGGCCTACATCGGAAACCATCATCGGCGACGCTTTCAGCCGCTGGATCAAATCGTATCGTGATTTGCCGTTCAAGCTGAACCAATGGGCCAACGTAATGCGCTGGGAGATGCGCACGCGCCTCTTTCTTCGCACCGCCGAGTTTCTATGGCAGGAGGGGCATACCGCTCACACCGACGAAGCCGACGCCCGCGCCGAGACCATGTTGGCGCTCGAAATCTATCGCAGTCTCGCTGAAGACTTTCTCGCGATCCCGGTGATCATCGGCGAGAAGCCCGAGAACGAGCGCTTTCCCGGCGCCGTCAGCACATATTCGCTTGAAGCGATGATGCAGGACGGCAAGGCCCTGCAAGCCGCGACTTCGCACTATCTCGGCACCAATTTCGCCGAGGCCCAGAATATCCGCTACCAGGACAAGGAGGGCGGCATGTCGCTTGCCCACACGACGTCGTGGGGCATGACGACCCGTATGATCGGCGCCGCCGTCATGGTGCACGGCGATGACGATGGCCTGCGCACGCCCCCCGCCGCTGCGCCCCGCCAAATCGTCGTCGTGCCGATGCTGCGTGGCAAGCCGGAAGACGAGCAATTGAAGCACTATTGCGCGGCCCTGGTGGCGCAATTGAACCAGCAAAGTGCGTTCGGCCGCCCCCTGCGTGCGTTCGTCGATCCCAAGGATACTCGTCCCGCCGACAAGCGCTGGGACTGGGTGCGCCGCGGCGCGCCGCTCATCTGTGAGATCGGTCCGCGCGATGCAGCCGGCGGGCAGGTCACGTTCATCAAGCGGAACGCCCTGCGCGAAGGGGAGAAAATCAAGTCGCATACGCTGGCGCGGGCCGACTTCATCGAGCAGGCGCCGGGGATGCTCGAAGCGATGCAGCGCGAGTTGTTCAACGAAGCGAAGGCCCGGCTCGATGCGAACATCCGTGGCGATTTCACGACTTTCACCGACATAGAAAAGTACTACGGAACCGACGATGAAAGCAGCGAGTTCAAGGGCTGGGCGCGCGTGCACTGGTCGCGACCGACGGGGGCTGCGCTGGAAGAGGTGGGAGACAAGCTGAAAGCGCTGAAGCTGACCATCCGCAACGCGCCTCGCGCGCAGCCGGCGTCGTTCCGCGCGTGCATCTTCACCGGCCAGCCGGCCGTAGAAGAAATCCTGATCGCACGGGCGTACTGATGGTGACGCGCAGCGCACCGTTCGGTTTGTTCGAGCGCATGCTCGCCGGCCGCTATCTCCGCGCCAGGCGCCAGCACGGCGGCGTGGCGCTGATTTCCGTCATCTCCGTGATTGCGATCACGCTCGCAGTAATGGCGCTGATCATCACCATGTCGGTGATGAACGGGTTCCGGGAGACCCTGCTTTCGCGCATTCTGGGCGTGAATGGCCACGTCTATATCGATGTCCGCAACATGCCGGGCAGCGAGATCGAGCGCTTGTCGGCGCTCGCGCGCGCAGCGCCTGATGTTCTGCATGTGGCGCCTACGATCAACGCACAAGGGTTAGCGACATCTCCGGACGGTCTAGCGGCCGGCGTAGTCGTCCGCGGAGTTTCGCGCGAAGATCTGCAAAACTTGCCTATCGTGGCCGACAACATCCGCAGCGGCGGCGGGTTTGAGAATTTTGAGGGCATCGACTCGCCCAGCGTTCTCATCGGCGATCGCTTGGCGGCTTCGCTCGGCGTCAGCGAGGACATGGCGATCTCCATTCTCTCGCCCCAAGGCGCAGCGACGCCGTTCGGTCTCACCCCGCGGCGCAAGTCGTTTTTGATCGGCGGCGTCTTCAGTGTCGGTATGGCCGAGTTCGATTCGGCGCTGATCTACATGCCGATCGAGCAGGCGCAGATTCTGTTCAGTCGTGGCGACGGCGCCGACGAACTGGAAATCCGCATCCGCGATCCGGATCGCACCATGCCGGTGATGATGGAATTGCGGGATCGCCTCGGACCCGAGGTCACCATCTACGATTGGCGGGCCAAGAGTCAGGGACTCTCCGACGCGCTTGTGGTGGAGCGCAACGTGATGCGCCTCATTCTCATGATCCTGGTGGCGATCGCCGCACTCAATATCGTCACTGGCCTGATCATGCTGGTGAAGAACAAGAGCCGCGATATCGCCATTCTCCGCACGATGGGCGCTACCAAGGGCGCGATCCAGCGCGTGTTCTTCATGGCCAGCGCCAGCCTCGGCGTCATTGGTCTCAGTCTGGGTCTGCTGCTCGGCATCGGTTTTTGCCTCAATATCGAGGCAATCCAAAACTTCATTCAAGACACCACCGGATTCGATGTCTTTCCTGGCACGGTCTATTCGCTGGAAACGCTGCCAGCTCGGGTCGAATGGGGCGAGGTCGTCGGAATCTCGCTCTTCACCATCGTCGTCACTTTCTCGGCGACACTGGTGACGTCCTGGTGGGCTTCGCGCTTCGATCCGGTGGAGGCGCTGCGCTATGAATGATGCGTCCCGCCAGGCCGTGAAGGCCATACTTCGGCTCGACCGGGTGTCTCGGGTTTACAGGTCCGGCAGCGGCGAACTCACTGTGCTCGATGGCGTCGACCTGCAAGTCGCACCAGGCGAGATCGTGGGTCTGATCGGCCCATCGGGTTCAGGCAAGTCATCGTTGCTGCACGCCGCCGGCATGCTCGAACGCCCCAGCGGCGGCGAAGTGTGGATCGATGGCGAACCAGGTTGGGAGTTGAGCGATAGCGAGCGCACCGACATCCGGCGCAACCGGATCGGCTTCGTCTACCAATTCCATCATCTGCTTCCAGAGTTCGACGCCATTCATAACGTGGCGTTGCCGGCGTTGATCGCGGGACGAAAGCGCCGCGACGCAATGGCGGAAGCCGAACGATTGCTCGGCGTCATGGGGCTCGGCCAGCGTATTTATCACCAGCCGGCCCAGCTCTCCGGCGGCGAGCAGCAGCGTGTCGCCATCGCGCGTGCGATGATCAACAATCCGATCCTGATCCTGGCCGACGAGCCGACCGGCAATCTCGATCCCGACACCTCGACTGTCGTATTTGCGGCGCTATCGGACCTCGTACGTAACGAGGGCGCGGCGGCCCTGATCGCCACTCACAACCTCGAACTGGCGAAATACATGGATCGCGTGATGGCTCTGGACCACGGCAAACTGGTTCAACGCGCCTGATGGGGGTTCGGGCCGCGCCACGAAACCACTATCTTTGAGCCAGAGAATCACATGGCTCAGCCTTTCATCCATTTGCGGGCGCGCTCGGCGTATTCACTGCTGCAAAGCGCCGTGCAGGTTAAGAGTTTGGCCAAGCTCGCCGCCAAGCACGGCATGCCGGCGTTGGGTCTGACGGACGCCAACAACATGTTCGGCGCGCTGGAATTCTCGGAAGCGGCGGCTGAACTGGGCGTCCAGCCGATCGTCGGCGTCACGCTGGATGTCCGTGGCGATAATGGCGCGTCCGGCGCGCTGGCGCTGATCGCCCAGAACAGCGCCGGCTACGCGAATCTGATGCAGCTCTCGAGCGCGGCATTTCTCGAATCGGATTCGCATGACGATCCGCATGTGCCGTTAGTCCGAGTGCTTGCTCATGCCGACGGTCTCATCGCATTGACCGGCGGGGGCGAAGGCGCGCTTGCGGCGCTGATCGCCGAAGGCAAGAGCGATGTCGCGATCGAGACACTCAAGCAGTTGGGTGCCGTGTTCCGGGATCGGCTGTATGTGGAATTGCAGCGCCATGGCGAGGTCATAGAGGCGGAGACCGAGGGGCCGCTGTTGCAGATGGCTTACGACCTCGGCCTGCCGATCGTCGCCACGAACGACATCCGTTTCGCCACGCGCGCCGAACACGGCGCTCACGATGCCCTCATGTGCATCGCGGCTTCCTCCTATCTCGGCGAAGCCGACCGCCCGCGAGTCACCCAACAGCACTATTTCCGCTCCGCCGAGGAAATGAAGGAGCTATTTTCGGACTTGCCGGAGGCGATTGAAAACACCGTCGAGATCGCGCGGCGCACCGCGTTCAAAGTCGAAACACGCAAACCGATTCTGCCGCGTTTCGACACCAAGCGGGGCCGCGATGAAGCAGGCGAACTGAAGGTCCAGGCGGAAGCAGGTCTCAAGCAGCGTCTGCAGGCGCTGGGCGACAAACTGGCCGCGCCGGTCGCGGAATACGAGAAGCGGCTCGCCTATGAGCTGGACATCATCACCCAGATGCAGTTTCCGGGCTATTTCCTCATCGTCTCCGACTTCATCAAGTGGGCGAAGTCACATGGCATTCCCGTTGGGCCTGGCCGCGGCTCGGGCGCGGGTTCGGTAGTAGCCTGGGCGCTCACGATCACCGACCTCGATCCGCTGCGCTGGGGCCTGCTGTTCGAGCGTTTTCTCAATCCCGAGCGGATTTCGATGCCCGACTTCGATATCGATTTCTGCCAGGAGCGCCGCGGCGAGGTCATTGACTACGTCAAGAACAAATACGGCGAAGATCGTGTCGCCCACATCATCACCTTCGGCACGCTGCAGGCGCGCGCTGTTCTTCGCGACGTCGGCCGGGTGATGCAGCTGCCGTTTGGGCAGGTCGACAAGCTCGCAAAGCTCGTGCCCGCGAACCCGGCAAACCCCGTCACCCTTGCCCAGGCGATGGAGATCGAGCCGAAGCTGCAAGAGGCGCGCAGAAATGAAGCCGAAGTGCGCGAACTGATCGACACCGCACTTCAGCTCGAGGGTCTTTATCGCAACGCCTCCACCCACGCCGCCGGTGTCGTCATTGGCGATCGGCCGTTGATGGAACTGGTGCCGCTTTACCGCGATCCGCGAGCGAATCTGCCGGCGACGCAGTTCAACATGAAATGGGTCGAGGCTGCGGGACTGGTCAAATTCGACTTCCTCGGCTTGAAAACGCTCACGGTCATCGAGCGCGCAGTAAAATTCGTCCGTGAGCGGGGCGAAACCGTCGATCTCGACGCCGCCGACTATAGTGACGAGAACACTTATGCGCTGCTTCAATCGGGTCTGACTTTCGGCGTGTTCCAACTCGAAGGACAGGGCATGCGCGACACTCTGCGCAAAGTGAAGCCGACCTGTCTGGAAGACGTCATAGCGCTGATTTCGCTCTACCGGCCGGGGCCGATGAAGAACATCGACCGGTTCGCCAACGTGAAACATGGGCGTGAGAAACCCGACTATCTGCACGAAACGCTCCAGCCCATTCTGGAAGAGACTTACGGCGTCATCGTCTACCAAGAACAGGTAATGCAGATCGCGCAGGTGCTTTCCGGCTACACCTTGGGCGAGGCCGACCTGCTCCGCCGCGCCATGGGTAAGAAACAGCCGGCGGAAATGAAGAAACAGAAGTCGCGCTTCATCGAGGGCGCCAAGCAGCGCGGCGTCAGCGAAGGATTGGCTGCGCACATTTTCGATCTGGTTGAGGAATTCGCGGGCTATGGCTTCAACAAGTCCCATGCTGCCGCATACGCCGTCGTCGCCTACCAGACGGCCTATCTGAAAGCGCACTTTCCGGTGGACTTCATCGCCGCATCGATGAGCCTCGATCTCTCCAATTCGGACAAACTCGCAAGCTTTGTGCAGGATGCAAAGCGCATCGGCGTCAAGGTGCTGCCCCCGGATCTGAACAAGTCCGAAGCCGATTTCAGCGTCGAAAGAAGCGATGACGGGTTGGCCGTGCGTTATGCGTTGGGTGCGGTGCGCAATGTCGGCCTCACTGCGATGGAGAGCGTCGCCGGCGAACGCAGGCGAGAAGGGGCGTTCAAGGCGCTCTACGATTTCGCCGAACGCGTCGACCCGAAAGCGGTCAACCGCCGCCAGCTGGAGAATCTCGCCAAGAGCGGGGCTTTCGATACGATCGAGCCGGACCGCGCCCGTGCATTAGCGGCGTGCGAAGTGATCGCCGCCTACGCCCAGCGCGCGGCCGAGGAGCGCGCGAGCGCGCAGGCAAGTCTGTTTGGCGCCGAAGAACCCAGCGCGCGTCCGGCGTTTCCGAAGGCGCCAGCCTGGTCCGCGCAAGATCGGCTCGATGCGGAACGCGAAAGTGTCGGCTTTTATCTCTCCGGCCATCCGCTCTCGGAATTCTTCGTCGACGCCGGCGATCGCTATTCGAGCTATGCGGATATTCTCGAAGAGGGCGAAACCGAACCACGCGCCTACATGATGGCGGGGGTTGTCCGCCGGATCCAGTATCGCCCGGCGATGTCGGGCGGCACGTTGGCGTTCGTTTCCATGTCCGACCCGACCGGGGATTTCGAAGGCATGATCATGCCGGAATATGTCGCCGCCGCGCGCGATGTGCTCGAGGTCGGCAAGGCGTTCGGCTTTCGCGGGCGGGTTCGCTGGCGCGATGGCGATCTGAAGCTCGCGGCGGATTCGTTCGAGCCGGTCGAAGCGGCTGAAGCGCGTATCGGTGATGATCTGCGCATTGTGCTCAAGGAAGGCGCCCCCCTGCAGCTGCTGGCGCAAACCCTCGCCGCATTGCCTAAGCCGCAGCCCGGCGAGGCGCGGCCGTTGCGCCTGGTGTTGCGCTTGAAAGACGGCCGCGAGATCGAACTCGACACCAAGCGGCTGGCGCCCGGCGGGCCGGCTGCGCGCGCTGCGCTCAAAGCCGCCCGGGGCGTGGAGCGCGTCATCTGAGGCGCCAGTTGCGCCCGGTCGCAGAATTCTCCCGAAACGCGTGCAAAGCCTTGTCCAGGCGCGGCGAAACCTCTCTGATGCCCCGCTCGGAAGGGGGAGCCCATGCGCCAGAGATTGCGTCCGTTCATTGCGCTCGTCGCGACACTGAGCCTTGCGGCTTGTGCAACCACCGGAGCCGATACTGAGGCGGAAGATGAAGCCCCAACGCCATTCGCTTCGACCTATACGCCCGAACCGTCCACGCCGACCTTGATCCGCAACGCCACGGTTTTCGACGGCGCCGGCGCCGAGTTCGCCAACACTGACGTGCTGATGCGCGATGGCCGCATCGTCTCGGTCGGGCAAAATTTGAGCGCCGATGGCGCCACTGTGATCGACGGGGCCGGGAAGTTCGTGACGCCCGGCATTATCGATGCGCATTCGCATCTCGGCGTCTATCCCTCGCCCTCGATCAGCGCCACCTCTGACGGCAACGAGATCACCCAGCCGAACACTGCCGAGGTTTGGGCCGAGCATTCGGTGTGGCCGCAGGATCCCGGGTTCTTGCGCGCCGTCGCTGGCGGCATCACCACGCTGCATATCCTGCCGGGCTCCGCCAACCTGTTCGGGGGCCGCGGCGTGACCCTGCGCCCGGTACTGGGCGCGACGACAGTGCAGGAGATGAAGTTTCCGGGCGCGCCGCAGAGCCTGAAGATGGCGTGCGGTGAAAACCCGGCGCGCGTTTATGGCGGGCGCAACACCTCGCCCGCCACCGGCATGGGCAACGTCGCCGGCTATCGCCAGGCTTGGGCTAACGCTGCGCGCTATGCGCAGCGCGTGCGCGATGCTGAGGAAGGCGAAGGCGACCCGCCCGACCGCGACCTCGAATTGGAGACCCTTGCCGGCGTGCTCAACGGCGACATCATTCTTCAATGGCACTGCTATCGCGCCGACGAGATGGCGAACGCGATTGAGATCGCGCACGAATTCGATTTCGAGATCGCCGCATTCCATCACGCCGTCGAAGCCTACAAGATCGCCGACATGCTCGAGGAGGAAGGCATTTGCGCCGCGATGTGGGCCGATTGGTGGGGCTTCAAGATCGAGGCCTATGACGGCATCCGCGAGAATATTCCGTTCGTGGATGCGGCCGGCGCCTGCGCCATCGTCCACTCCGACAGCGAAGTCGGCATCCAGCGCTTGAACCAGGAGTCGGCGAAGGCCATGGCCGACGGCCGTCGCGCCGGGCTTGAGATCACGCGTGCGCAGGCCTGGACCTGGCTTTCACGCAATCCTGCGCGTGCGCTGCATATCGACGACGAAACCGGCACGCTCGAGCCTGGCCGCCGGGCCGACGTGGTGATCTGGTCGGACGATCCGCTGTCCAGCTACGCCGTCGCCGAACGCGTCTTCATCGACGGCGCCTTGATCTATGAGCGCGGCGCAGACCGCGACCCGCCCTCGGACTTCGAACTCGGCCAAAGCTACTCGCGGAGCGCCCAATGAGATTTCTTGCAGCTCTCCTTGCGGCGGCGGCGCTCGCCGCGCCGGCTCACGCCGAAACCGTTCTCATCAACAATGGTCGCGTCGTCACCAATGGCGCGGCTGGAGTGATCGAGAACGGCGATGTGCTGATCGTCGATGGGCGCATCAGCGCTGTCGGCGCCAACATTGCTGCGCCGCGCAACGCCCGCGTCATCGAGGCGCAGGGCCGCTTCGTGACCCCCGGCGCTTTCGCGGCGATGAGCGAAGTGGGCTTGAGTGAAATATCCGGCTCGGGCGCGCCCAATGACGCGGACGTCGAAGGCACGCTGGTGTCCGCTGCAGCTGACGCTGGCCGCGCCTTCAATCCGGACGTGACCGCCATCCCGGTGACGCGCATCGAAGGCGTCACCCGCGCGGCCATCGCACCCAGCGCCAATGGCACTATCTTCGACGGCCGCGGCGCGCTGGTGTCGATGAGCGGCGAACCCGACAGCGTGTTCCGCGAACGCGCCTTCATGGTGGTTGAACTGGGCGAAACCGGCGCTGGCCGCACCGGCGGCTCGCGCGCAGCGCTCTGGCCGGCGTTCGAAGCGGCGTTGCGCGACGCCCGCGAATACCCCACGCGCTACCGCAGCGGGCAGGGCGGCGCTGTGCTCAACGAGATCGACGCTGCAGCATTGCAGCCCTTTGCGCGCGGCCAAGGCTTCTTTCTCGTGCACATTGAAAGCGCGGCCGACATCCGGCGTTTGATCCGCTTCAAGCGCGCCAATCGCGGGCTTCAATTCGTCATCCACGGAGGCGCGGAGGCGTGGCAGGTAGCCGGCGAACTGGCCGACGCCGGTATTGCGGTCATCCTCGACCCGCTGGTCAATCTGCCGAGCAGCTTCGAACGCTTGTCCGCGCGGTTGGACAACGCGGTATTGCTGCACCAGGCGGGCGTGCGCATCGCGATCGCGCCGGGTCCCGGCTCGGTGGACGCCCACCAAGCGCGTTTGGTGCTGCAGCTTGCGGGCAACGCCGTCGCCAACGGTCTGCCGTGGGATGCAGCCTTCGCCGCGGTCTCACGCGGCCCCGCAGAGATTTTCGGCGCCGGCAATCTCGGCCGCCTCGAGCGCAATTATCTGGCCGACGTGGTGATCTGGGACGGCGATCCGCTGCAGGTGACCTCGGCGCCAACGGCTGTGTTCATCGAGGGGGTCGAGCAATCGCTGACCTCGCGCCAGACCCAGCTCCGCGACCGCTACAACCCGCGCAACAGCCGGCGCTAGCGATCGCGTAACCGGCATTACAGAACCGTATCGCGTGCGTGATTGCCCCTCCGCCAGCCGCGCGCGTGCTGGGCGTCGACGGCGCAGGTATTGCACGTGTCGCGAAGAAGTTGGCAAGCGCGGTGCGGTCGTCGACCTGTCCAGATAGCCGGGCTCGCAGTCAGTCACTTTGCTTCGGGTCGAGGTGTCGCGCCGGGTCCATCCGGCTGTGCAGGACGGCGATGACCAGCCACGTGTTCGCGGGTCGGGTCAGGAACGCGATGTGCGAACCGCAACGAGCCGCGAAGATGCCTTCGCCGAGCTCTGGCCGCACACGCATGAGTCCAGGTATTTCAACAGCTTTGGAAATAGCGGCTTCGATCTGCGTCAGATACCTTTCTGTTTGCGCATCGCCAAACCGCTCGCGGCTGTAGCGGGCAATGCCGACCATGTCGGCGTCGGCGCGCACCGAGTAACGAAAGGACCGCATCAGCGCGGCGCAGCGGCATCCCGCATGAAATCGCCCACACTGCGATCGGAAACGCGGCCGGCGGCGATATCATTCAAGCCCGGCTGCAGCGCCTGCCGCAAGAGATCGATGCGCGCCTGGTAGCTCAGTTCGCGCTCAGCGGCGAGGCGGCGCAAGGCGTCGTCGATCACGGCGGCGGCATTGGCGTAAACGCCTGAGTCGACCTGTTGGCGGATGAATTGCTCAAGGTCGTCGGGTAGGGCGATTTCCATCGTGCTCACAAGCCTAATAGTGCGACGGCTCGCTCCCGTGTGCAAGTTGGGGCGGTCAGGGGGACCCGGTATGCCCCCGCCTCTCCGCCGCCGTCCGCCCAGGCTTGCAGAGTATGAAGCAGCCCTCTATATCCGCGCCTCACTTCGCACGCGGGAGCGGCGGGGCGGTCTGAAAGCGGCCGTTGCCTCCATCCGGTCCTAGGACGAAAATCCTACATGGATTTGGCCTAGGTCTTTCCCGCGGCGGCAAACCGGAAAAGGAACGTTCGATGGCGCTGCCTGAATTCAGCATGCGTCAGCTCTTGGAAGCTGGCGCGCACTTTGGTCACCAGACCCACCGCTGGAACCCGAAGATGGACCGCTACATCTTCGGCGAAAAAGCCAACATTCACATTCTCGACCTGTCGCAAACGGTGCCGCTCTTGCACCAGGCGCTGCTGAAGGTGCGCGAGGTCGCCGCCAATGGCGGGCGCGTGCTGTTCGTCGGCACCAAGCGCCAGGCGGCCGACCACATCAAGGCCGCCGCGCAACGCTCGGCGCAGTATTTCGTCAATTCGCGCTGGCTCGGCGGCACCCTGACCAATTGGCAGACAGTGTCGAAATCGATCGCGCGCCTGCGCGAGGTCGAAGCCATCATCCAGGGCGGCGGTGTCGGCCTGACCAAGAAGGAAGTGCTCAACCTGCAGCGCGAGCGCGACAAGCTCGACCGCTCGCTCGGCGGCATCGCCTCGATGGGCGGCATCCCGGACCTGATGTTCGTGATCGACACCAACAAGGAAGCGATCGCCATCCAGGAAGCCAAGAAGCTCGGCATTCCGGTCGTGGCTGTGATCGACTCGAACTGCGATCCCGATGTGGTGACGTTCCCGATCCCGGGTAACGACGACGCCGCCCGCGCGATCCAGCTCTATTGCGACCTGATCGCTGACGCCGTGCTCGACGGGTTGACCGAAAGTCAGGTCCGTGGCGGCGCCGATATCGGCGCTTCGGCGCGGCCGCCGGTGGAACCGGCGGTGCGCGAGCGTCCGCCGTCTGGCCCGGTGGAAAGTCCGATCGATGGTCCCACGGGCGCGAACTACTAAATAACGGACGAGAGAAGTCTCGAGGAGCAAGACATGGCGGAAATCACCGCTGCGCTGGTCAAAGACCTGCGCGAAAAAACCGGCGTTGGCATGATGGACTGCAAGAAGGCGCTGGCCGAGAACAACGGCGACCTCGAAGCGTCGATCGATTGGCTGCGCGCCAAGGGGCTTTCCAAGGCAGCCAAGAAGGCCGATCGCGCCGCCGCCGAAGGCATTGTCGCGATCGCGGTCGAGGGCAAGCAGGCCGCGGTCGTCGAACTCAATTCGGAAACCGACTTTGTCGCGCGCAACGCCGACTTCCAAAAGGCGGCTGGCGATTTCGCGCAGCTGGCGCTGAAGGCGGCCGATCACGCCGCGTTGCTCAGCGCCTCCCATGGCGGCGGCAAGGTTTCAGATTCGGTGACGAATTTGATCGCCACCATCGGCGAAAACATCACACTGCGCCGGTCCGCGAAACTGAGCGTCGAAACCGGCGTGATCGCAGCTTATGTGCACGCGAAAGTCGAAGGCGCCGACAATCTCGGCCGCATCGCGGTTCTGGTCGCGCTCGAGTCGACCGGTGACAAGGCCAAACTCGAAGCCTTCGGCAAGAAGGTCGCGATGCACATCGCCTCCGCCAACCCGCTGGCGCTGAACGAAACCGATATCCCGGCCGACCGGGTCGAGCGCGAGAAGTCGGTGCTGCTCGATCAGATCAAGGAAGACCCCAAAGCCCAGGGCAAGCCCCAGCAAGTGCTGGACAAGATGCTCGGGGGCCGGATGCGGAAATTCTTCGAGGAGTCGGTGCTGGTGAAGCAGAGCTTCATCATGAACCCGGATCAGACCGTCGAGGCGGCGGTGAAGGACGCCGAGAAAGACGCCGGCGCGCCGGTCAAGATCAAGGATTTCATCCGCTTTGCGGTGGGTGAAGGCGTCGAAAAGCGCACGGACGATTTCGCTGCCGAAGTGGCCGCGATGTCGGGCAAGCAATAATCAGCTTCAAAGGGCCGGTTTGAGGGGCGCGGGCCGCAAGGTCCGCGCCCTTGCTTTTATAGCTCAGTTCCCTGGTTCTGCGGGCTGACTTTGACCACGCCTGTGGGCTATAGATTCTGTCTCATGAGCCTCGCCGAAACCCGACCCAGCCCGAGCGGGCTGCGCTACAAGCGCGTCCTGCTGAAGATTTCCGGCGAAGCGCTGATGGGAGAGGGCCAATTCGGCATCGACACCGCCGTTTGCGAGCACATCGCTCAGGCTGTTCTCTCTGCCGCCGCCTCAGGAGCAGAAATTTGTCTCGTTATTGGCGGGGGCAACATCTTCCGGGGCGTTCAAGGCGCCGCAAAAGGCATGGAGCGCGCCAGCGCTGATTATATGGGCATGCTGGCCACGGTGATGAACGCGCTCGCCATGCAAAACGCAATTGAGCGCCTCGGCGGGGAAGCGCGCGTGCTTTCGGCCATTCCGATGGTCACGGTCTGCGAACCTTACATCCGCCGCCGCGCGCTCAGACACATGGAGAAGGGGCGCATCGTCATTTTCGCCGCCGGCACCGGCAACCCGTTTTTCACCACCGACACCGGCGCGGCGCTGCGCGCCGCCGAAATGGGCTGTGACGCGCTGCTCAAGGGCACCCAGGTCGATGGCGTCTACACCGCCGATCCGAAGAAGGACAAAAGCGCGACGCGCTACGACAAGCTGAGCTATCACGAAGTACTCGCACGCGATCTCAAGGTGATGGATGCCTCTGCGGTCTCGCTGATGCGCGACAACGGCATTCCGATCGTTGTCTTCTCGATTCAAACGCGCGGCAGCCTCGCCGACGTTCTGCACGGCCGCGGCGTGTGCACCACAATCACTGACTAGGGACGGAAAGTCATGGCAGCCTCGCCGCCTTTCAAGCTCGACGATTACAAGAAGCGCATGGACGGCGCGATCACCGCGCTGCAACATGAGTTCGGCGGGCTGCGCACCGGGCGCGCATCGCCGTCGCTGCTCGATCCGATCGTGGTGGATGCTTACGGGGCGACCTCGCCGCTGACATCGGTGGCCAGCGTCAGCGTGCCTGAGCCGCGCATGATCTCCGTCAACGTCTGGGACAAAGCAGTGGTGTCGGCCGTCGACAAGGCGATCCGCGCCGCCAACCTGGGCTTGAATCCCATTATCGACGGCCAAACCTTGCGTATTCCGATCCCGCCGCTGACCGGCGAGCGGCGTACCGAACTGGCCAAGGTCGCCGGCAAGTACGCCGAGCAGCAGCGCGTCGCCGTGCGCAATATCCGGCGCGACGCCATGGAGCACCTCAAGAAGCTCGAGAAAGAACACGCCATCAGCGAAGACGAGCACAAGCGCCACAACACCGAAGTGCAGAAAGCGACCGACGATCACATCAAGAAGATCGACGATACGTTGCGGCACAAGGAAGAGGAGATCATGCAGGTCTAGGCCTGCTGAATAACGCGATGGCGCAGTCCGCTCCGACTTCCGCGCAGGCGCCCACGCCCCGCCACCTTGCCATCATCATGGACGGCAATGGCCGCTGGGCGCGCCAACGCAGCCGTCCGCGCACGTTCGGCCATACCGAGGGGGTGGAGGCGCTCCGGCGCACGGTGGAAGCCGCCGGCGAGGCTGGCATCGAATACCTTACCGTTTTCGGCTTCTCGACCGAGAATTGGCGCAGACCCGCTGAAGAAGTGAATGCGCTGTTCGATCTGCTGCGCCTCTACGTCGCCCGCGACCTCGACAAACTGGTGCGAGAGGGGGTGCGTGTTCGTGTCATTGGCGGGCGGGAGGGATTGCAGCGCGACATTGCGTCGATCATCGAAGATGCCGAAGCGCGCACGCGCCACAACCACAAGCTCAATTTGACCATCGCCTTCAACTACGGAGGCCAGGACGAAATCGCCCGCGCGGCGCGGCGGCTGGCTACCGACGTCAGCGCCGGGAAATTGAAGGCATCTGACATCGATGCGAAGCTGTTCGAGTCCTACCTCGACACCGACGAACTACCCCCGCTCGACGTGCTGGTGCGCACCTCCGGCGAATTCCGTCTCTCCAATTTTATGCTCTGGCAGGCAGCCTATGCCGAACTCGTTTTCCTCGACGTTCTTTGGCCCGATTTCGGCAAAGACGCCTTGAATCAGGCGCTCGATATCTATCGCCGCCGCGACCGGCGCTACGGGGGGACGGCGCCTGAATCCGCCTGACGCCGTCGAAGCAACGCGCGCGCGCGGCGACTGGTCCGATCTCGGTCCGCGTATCGCTTCGGGCCTGGTGCTGGCTTCGCTCGGCGTCGCCGCAGCTTACATGGGCGGGCCTTGGCTTGCCGGCGCCTGCGGGGCGGCGGTCGTCGCCATGAGCTACGAATGGGCGCGGATGAGCGAGCCCGAGGCGCAAACGCCTGCGTTCATGTTTTCCCTTGCCGGGTCGCTCGGCGCGGTGATGTTTTCGAGCTGGCAATATCTTGCATTCGGCGTCGGTTGGCTGGTGGCGTGTGCGTTGGCCTCGGCGACGCGGCGGCGCAGCGTGATTGGCGTGATCGAAACTGCTGGGGGCGCCATCTACATCGGATTGCCGTGCGCGCTGTTTCTATGGCTGCGCGACCGAGCGCCTGAAGGCCTCGAAACCATCCTGGCGCTGTTCGCCATTATCTGGTCGGCCGATATCTTCGCCTATTTCGGCGGCAAGCTGATCGGCGGCCCGAAAATCGCGCGTGGCCTTTCGCCGAACAAGACCTGGTCAGGCATAATCGCGGGAACCCTCGCAGGCGCTGCCGCTGGCTATGGCTGCGGCCATCTGTTCCAAGCCGATCCCGCCTTCTACGTGGCATGGTTGCTGATTGGCGCGCTCGTGGCGTTCAGTGGACTGATGGGCGATTTGTTCGAATCCTTTCTCAAGCGGCGGTTTGGCGTCAAAGACGCAAGCCGGCTCATTCCAGGGCACGGCGGCGTTCTCGATCGCATTGACAGTCTCATGGCCGCGACGCTGCTCGTCGGCGCCGCACTTGCCTTCGGGCCGCGGGCGACGGCGCTGCTATTCGGACCAGGTCTCTGATGCGCACGGTTTCGATCCTTGGCGTGACCGGATCGGTCGGCCAATCCACCATTCAGGTGATCGAAGAATTACGGGCTCGGGGACACGAGATCCCGGTCGAAGCCATTACCGCGGCTAGCCGTCTCGATGCTTTGGCGGACGCATGCCGCCGGCTCCGGCCCAAGTTTGCCGCCGTCGCCGATCCATCGCTCTTGGCTGCGGCGCGTCAGGCATTGGCGGGGCTCGACGTGGCAGTGGGCGCCGGGCCCGCCGCGCTGGAGGAAGCTGGCGCGCGCCCGGCCGAGTGGGTGATGTCGGCCATTGTCGGTGCGGCCGGCCTAGCCCCAACCATGGCTGCGGTTCGCCGCGGCGCCCTTGTCGCCCTGGCCAACAAGGAATGCCTGGTATGCGCCGGGCCGCTTTTCATCGAAGCCGCCAAAATCCACGGCGCCACGCTGCTGCCCGTCGACTCCGAGCATAATGCGATCTTTCAGGTGCTGACCCACCGCGACCGGGTCGAGCGGCTCACCCTGACCGCTTCAGGCGGCCCATTTCGCACTTGGAGCCGGGACCAGATGGCCGCGGTCACGCCCGCACAGGCTTGCGCCCACCCGATGTGGAACATGGGGCGCAAGATTTCCGTCGACAGCGCCACCCTGATGAACAAAGGGCTGGAACTGGTCGAGGCTTCCTATCTGTTTGGTTTCCCGTCAAAAACCATTGATGTAATCGTGCATCCCCAGAGCACGATCCATAGTCTCGTCCATTATGTCGACGGCTCGGTGCTGGCTCAGCTGGCCACCCCGGACATGCGCGTTCCCATCGCCTATGCGCTGACCTGGCCGGACCGCGCCACCGTGTCGGCGGCCCGCCTGGACCTGGCCAAACTCGCCCAACTGACGTTCGAAGCGCCAGATCTCGCCCGCTTTCCTGCTCTGGGCCTCGCCAGGGCGGCGCTCGACCGGGGCGCAGCCGCGACGACTGCGCTGTCCGCCGCCAATGAAATCGCCGTAGAGGCGTTTCTCGAGGGGCGTCTTGGCTTCCTCGACATTTGCCGCACCGTCGAGGAGAGTATGGCTCGCTTGGAGGGGGGCGAGGGGCGGCTGCTGGCGAACACGCCATCATCGTTCGAGGAAGTGCGGGCGGTGGATCAGGCTGCGCGAAGGGCTGCGCGTCTTATTGCGGGAAGTCCGGCGGCAGCCTAAACGCTGGTTGCGCCTTAGAAAAATGATCGGCGCGGGAAGGAAAGCGCACGGGAATGGACGTTCTCCAGAACATCTTGATCTACGCCGGCGCCTTCGTCGTCGTGCTCAGCGTCGTGGTGTTCGTGCACGAGTTCGGCCACTTCCAGGTGGCGCGCTGGCGCAAGGTCGCCATCGACACTTTTTCCATCGGGTTCGGCAAGACGCTGCTTGGCTGGCGCGACCGGCAGGGCGTGCAATGGAAGATCGGCGCCTTGCCGCTCGGGGGCTACGTCAAGTTCGCCGACGACGCCGACGCCATGTCGACGGGCCCGCGTGAGAAGATCGACGATCCCGCAGCATTGGCGGAAGCCCGCAGGAAGGGTCTCTTCCACGCACAGCCGCTGACGACCCGCTCGCTGGTTGTCGCGGCCGGTCCGATTACGAACTTCATCTTCGCGATCCTCGCCTTTGCGCTGCTTGCCCAGATCATGGGCCGCGACGTCACGGACGCCAACGCGCTGCCCGCGCGCATAGCGGTGGTCGCGAATGGAAGCCCAGCGGCTGCAGCCGGGCTCCTGCCGGGCGACATCATCCTTTCCGTCGATGGGCGCCCGACTGCCAACTTCTCGCAATTGCAGGCCGCGATGGCGGAAACGGCGGCGCATCGCGTGTCGCTGACGGTCGATCGAGATGGTCAGCGCCGTACCATCGCGGTGACGCCGCAGCGGCGTGGCGAGTCGCGCATCCTTGGTGTTTCCGGGCCGATGGTGTTGCCCAGCGAACGCAGAGTGCAATCGTACAATCCGCTCGAAGCCATCCAGGTCGGCGCAAACAACACTTGGCAGATCGTCGCGCAAACCGGCTCCTATATCGGCGGTGTCTTCACCGGACGGGAATCCGGCGACCAGATTGCGGGCCCGTTGGGCATTATCAGCGTATCGGGCCAAGTCGCGACATCGGCGCTCAACGCGCCTGAGGATGACGACTGGGGCGGCAAGTTGGGCTTGTTGGCCCTGTCTCTACTTAATTTGGCCGCAGTGCTGTCGGTGGCTGTGGGCATCGTCAATCTGCTGCCAATTCCGATCCTGGATGGGGGACACTTGCTTTTCTACGCCATCGAGGGGCTTCGGGGGGGCAAGCCGTTGCCGCCGGCGGCGCAGGAATGGGCCTACCGGGCCGGATTCGCCGTGATGGCGAGCCTGTTTTTGTTTGCGACCTGGAATGACATTACAAGACTCTTTCCGGGTGCGCAGTAACGGCGCCGCGTCCTTGTCTTTCGGGGCCGGATAGGGTCTTAAAAACCAAGACGCTGGGGAGCGTCGGAGCGTCGAGGGCTTGATGAAGCGGGTACTGCGGGATGTAGCGCTCGGCGCGCTGGGGTGCGTTGCGACGGTCGGCGCGGGAGCAGGCGCGTTCCTGGCTGCTGCGACGGACGCCTACGCACAAGAAAACCAGACCACAACCGCGCAGACCGCGCAGCCTTCAGGCGTCGCGATCCGCCGCGTCGTCGTCGAAGGCAACCAGCGCATCGAGCCGGCGACAATTTCGTCTTACCTGCAGATCGGCCCTGGCGACACTTTCGATCCCGAACGCATCGATATGTCGATCAAGACGCTGTTTGCCACTGGCCTCTTCGCCGATGTGCAAATCGAGCAGCGCGGCACGGATCTTGTGGTGTCGGTGATCGAAAATCCGATCATCAACCGCGTCATTTTCGAAGGCATGCGCTCGCTCGACGAGGAGGACCTCGAAGACGAAGTCCAGGCGCGTCCGCGTTCCGTGTTCACGCCGGCGCGCGCGCAGGCCGACGTGCAGCGCATCATTGAAGTCTACCGCCGCAACGGCCGCTTCGCCGCGCAGGTAACGCCGCAAGTGCGCGAACTCGACCAAAACCGTGTCGATCTCATCTTCGAAGTCGATGAAGGCCCGGTCACCGGCGTGCGCGACATCAACTTCATCGGCAACGAGGTCTTTTCCGACCGGCGCCTGCGCGACGCCATCGTCACCGACGAGTCGAGTTGGTGGAATTTCTTCTCCAGCAACGACAATTACGATCCCGATCGCCTTGAATATGACCGGGAGCAGTTGCGGCAGTTCTACAACAACCGGGGCTACGCTGATTTCCGCGTCGTTTCCGCCGTCGCCGAGCTGACGCCGGACCAGCGGGATTTCTACATCACCTTCACCGTCGACGAAGGCGTGCGTTACGAATGGGGCGAGGTGCGCATCCAGACGGAACTCAACCGCTTGCCGGAAAACCTCCTGCGCGCGGCGAACCCGATCCGGGCGGGCACCGTGTTTCGCGGCGAGCAGATCGAAGACGCCATCGACGCGATGACCTACATCGCCGGGACCGTGGGCTACGCCAACGTGCAGATCACGCCGCAAATCGAGCGCGATCGCGACAATCAGATCGTCAATGTGACATTTGAAGTCGATGAAGGACCGCGCGTCTTCATCGAACGCATCGACATCGTCGGCAACACGCGTACGCTAGATCGCGTCATTCGCCGCGAAATGCGCGTCAGCGAGGGTGATGCGTTCAACCGGGTCTTGCTCGACCGCTCCCGCCAGCAGATCCAGAACCTGGGCTTTTTCAACGAAGTCACGGTCGAAGACGCCGATGGGTCTCAGCCCGATCGTTCAGTGGTCACGGTCACGGTTGAAGAGCAATCGACCGGCGAGTTCGCCTTCGCGGCGGGGTATTCTTCCACCGAGAGCTTCCTGTTCGACGTCTCGGTCACTGAACGCAATCTGCGCGGCCGTGGTCAGTTCCTGCGCTTGCGCGCTTCCTCGAGCGGCCAGCGGCAACAGCTCGACCTGCGCTTTACCGAGCCGCGGTTCCTCGGCCGCGAAGTCTCGGCGGGCTTCGACATTTATTCGCTGCGCACCGATTTCTTGGATCAGTCGTCGTTCGAGAACCAATCGACCGGCATCGGATTGCGCACCGGCTTCCGCATCGGCGAACGCACCAGCCTCGGCATCACCTACTCGCTGATCCAGGACGACACCGAGATCGCGGATGTGTTCGTCGATCACGACACGAACATCCTCACGCCCGACGTGAACCAGTGCGATCCCGTCAATGCGGCGCGGCCGCTGTTGTGCGACCAAGAAGGCACCTTCCTCACCTCTGTGCTCGGTTACACGGTGAACTGGGACCGGCGCGACAGCATCGTGCGGGCGACGCGCGGGTTCGACCTGCAATTCAGCCAGGACGTTGCAGGTCTCGGCGGCGAGGTGAACTACATCCGCAGCGAGCTCGAAGGCGGCATCTATTACGGCCTGCCGTTCGGATTCCGCGCCAGCTTCCGGGGCAGCGCGGGTCTCATAACCGGTTGGGCCGGCGACACGGTCCGGATCAATGACCGCTTCTTCAAGGGCGGCTCTTCCTTCCGTGGTTTTGACGTGGCCGGCATCGGACCACGTCAATTGCTGGTCGACGATGTAACCGGCGCTATCGTCGAGGAAGGCGACGCTGTTGGCGGCAACGCCTACGCCATCGGCACGCTGCAAATGGACGTCCCGGTGCCGCTGCCTGAAAGCTTCGGCGTCGGCGGGGCGCTGTTCGTCGATTTCGGCACATTGGGCTATCTGGACGCGGCCAACCGCCAGACCATCGATCTGCCGGGCGCTAACCGCCTCATTGTTGACGATTCCGCCAGCTTAAGAGTGGCGGCAGGGGTGTCAGTCTTCTGGGACTCGCCGTTTGGGCCTGTGCAATTCGACTTCGCACATCCCATTCAGCATGAGGACTACGACAATCTCGAAGAATTCCGGTTCTCAACCCGGACGCAATTCTAAGGAGATACGCGGTATGCGTGTGGTGAGTACGTTTTCTGCGGCCGCCTTGGCGGCGGCCGCTCTCGTAGTGTCGTCTGACGCCTTGGCCCAGCGCAATCGCAACAGCGGTTCGACGACGGCTGTGGTGCTGAACTATCAGCGTGTGGCGGCGGAATCCGCGCTTGGCCGCGACATGCAAGCCAAGCTCGCGGCGCTGCAGCAGCAGTTCGCCGGCGAGGCCCAGGCGTTGGCGCCGGAGCAGCAATCGCTCGAGCAGGAGCGGCAGCGCGTCGCGCAGGCGACACGAAACCTGTCGCCGGAGCAAATTCGCAGCAATGCACAATACCAGCAATTCGCTCAGCGCCTGCAGCAGTTTGAGGGCCGGGCCGGCCAGCTTCGTGGCGACCTTGAGTGCTCCCAAGCCATCGCCTTGCGCGATTTCGGCAACCAGATCTCGCCGGTGGTGCGCTCGGTGATGCAAGCCCGGGGCGCCGGCATCGTCATCAACGCTTCGAATGCTTCGGAAGTGCTGCCCGAATTCGACATCACCAGCGCCGTGGTGCAGCAACTCGATCAGGGCCAAAACACCCGCGTAGCAAACGTGACCCGGCATTCGATCTCCGAATGCCAGGGTCAGCAGCCGGCGCCAGCTCCGGCTCAATGATCGGCTATAGACGGTGACATCGGGCTCGAGCGGCGCCAGATAGTCGGCGCATGATCGATCCCCGCTTCTACGTGGCGCTCGGACCTTTGACGGTCCGGGCGCTTGCGCCGTCTGCGCATCTCGGCGGCGACTCCGAACGCGAGATTACCGGCGCAGCGCCGGCGGAGCGCGCGGGCCCGGGCGATCTCTGCTATTACGAGGCCAAAAAGGGCGCCGCGCTGGAGTCAGCTCCAGGGGCGTGCATCATTCCGCCGGCTCTGGCGCATCTTGCGCCGAACGCCGCCGCCCTCGTCCTGTCCGATCGGCCCCGCTTGTTGTTCGCGCGTCTGGCGCCTTCGCTTGTCCGCCCGCGCGGCTTCAACGCAGGCGCTGCGGCCGTCGATGCATCCGCGAAGCTTGAGGCAGAGATCAGCGTCGGTGCGGGTGTCGTAATCGGCCCGGGCGCGGAGATCGGCGCCGGGACCGAGATCGGTCCCAACGCCGTGATTGGGCCAGGCGTGACGATCGGCCGGCGCGCGAAGATCGGCGCCGGCGCTTGCATTTCGTTCGCGCTGATCGGTGACGACGTGACCATCCTCGCCGGCGCCGCGATCGGCGAACAGGGCTTTGGCGTCGCCGGCGACGCCTCGGGCCCGGTGGACGTGCCCCATCTCGGCCGCGTCATCATTCAGGATGGCGTCACAGTCGGCGCCAATTCCTGCATCGATCGCGGCGTGTTCGACGACACCATTATCGGCGAGGGCGCAAAGATCGATAATCTTTGCCACGTCGCCCACAATTGCATCATCGGTCGGGGGGTGCTGATCGCCGCCTTTGGCGGGATCTCGGGGTCGACCAGGATTGGCGACGGCGTCACCTTGGGAGGGCGCGTGGGCGTGGCGGATCACCGCAACATCGGCGCGGGCGCAACCCTTGCGGGCGGCGCCGCCGTGTTTCAAGACGTGCCGCCAGGCGAGGTCTGGAGCGGCTATCCCGCGAAGCCGTTACGCAAGTGGCTGCGAGAGGCAGCGTGGCTGAGCCGTCGAGCCGCAGGGGCGCGCGATGAAGGCAAATGATCTGACCGAGCAACAGAAGACAACCGACGACGTGATCGAGATCGGCGAGATTCTGCGCCGGCTTCCGCACCGCTATCCGTTCCTGCTGATTGATCGCGCCGTCGACTATGTGCCGAACAAATCGATCCGCGGCATCAAGAACGTGACCATCAACGAACCGTTCTTCCCCGGCCATTTTCCCGGCGCGCCGGTGATGCCCGGCGTGTTGCAGATAGAGGCGTTGGCGCAGACAGGCGCCGTGCTCATGTCGAAGACTTTGAACGCCGATATCACCAAGCACCTTATTCTGTTCATGTCCGTCGAGAGCGCGCGATTCAAAAAGCCGGTCATGCCGGGGGACACCATGGAGATGTTCGTCGAGGTGCTGTTTCAACGCCGCAACATCTTCAAGTTCCGTGGTCGCGTCGAGGTGCGCGGCGAACTCGCGACCGATTGCGAATTCGCAGCGATGAAGGCGGATCGTCCGCAGGATTCGCTATGAACGCAAAGATCCATCCGACTGCCGTTGTCGACGACAGCATTGAACTCGGCGCCGATGTCGAGATCGGTCCCGGTTGCGTGATCGGTCCACACGTGAAGATAGGCGCCGGCACCAAACTCATCGCCCACGTGTTCATCGAAAGCCATACGGAGCTGGGCGAAAACAACACGGTGTTTCCGTTCGTCGGTCTGGGCGGCGCGCCGCAGGACCTGTCGTACAAGGGAGAGCCGACCAGGCTCGTCATCGGCGACAACAATGTGATTCGCGAACACGCGACGCTCCATCGCGGCACCGTACGCGGTCGCGCCGTCACCACCATCGGGAACGATTGCCTGATCATGGGCAATTGCCACGTCGCCCATGACTGCGTCGTCGGCAACAATGTGATCATGGCGCAGACGGCGACCATCGGCGGCCATGTCCAGGTCGGCGATTACGCTTTTCTGGGCGGCCTGTCCGGGATCCATCAGCATGGTCGCGTCGGACGTTATTCCTTCGTCGGCGCCTCGGCGCTCATGACAACCGATCTCATTCCGTTCGGGTCGGCCATCGGCAATCACGCCCATTTGGGCGGACTCAACGTTGTCGGTTTGAAGCGGCGCGGCTTTACCCGTGAACAGATTCACGATCTTCGCGCCGCCTATCGTTTGCTGTTTGCGGAAGAGGGCACTTTCCAGGAGCGGATCGAGGATTGCGTCGAAGCCTATAGCGCCAATCCGCATGTGATGGAGATCGTCGACTTCATTCGCGCTGACGCTGCGCGCAATCTCTGTATGCCGCGCGACTGAAATGACAGGTTGGCGCAAGCTCGGCGTGATCGCAGGCGGGGGGGAATTGCCTGTCGTTCTCGCAGAGCACTTGGCGGCCACTCGGCAGCCGTATTTCGTCGCCCGGATCGCCCCGATCGCCGATCCGATACTCGAGCGCCATCCCGGCGTCTCGCTTGGCCTCGGCGCCATGGGCGGGCGTATGGACGCCCTGCGCGAAGCTGGCTGCGACGCGGTCGTGCTCATCGGGCAGGTGGCCCGGCCCGACCTCAAGACGCTCGATCTCGACGAGCTTGCGCGTGAGATGCTTCCAGCTTTGATTGCGGCCATGTCGAAAGGCGACGACGCGCTGCTGCGCGTGCTGCTGGCCGAGCATGAGCGCGCCGGTTTTCGCGTTTTCGGCGTCGATCAGGTCATGACCGAGCTGCTGGCGCCGGCCGGCGCCTGGGGTTCGATCCTCCCCAATGCCGGACACATGAAGGACATCGCCAAGGCCGCCAAAGTCGCCGCTGCCAGCGGCGCATTCGATATCGGCCAAGGTGTCGTCGTTTGCGAGGGCCTGGTGCTGGCAGTCGAAGCCCAGGAAGGTACGGATGCTATGTTGAAGCGCGTCGCCGACTTGCCGGCGCCGCTCCGTGGCGCTCCGCAAGCGCGGCGCGGCGTCTTGGCGAAACGGCCGAAGCCGATACAAGAACGCCGGATCGATCTGCCCACGATCGGCGTCCTCACTATCGAGGGCGCTGCCGCGGCTGGACTTGCGGGCGTTGCGGTCGAAGCGGGCGGGGCGCTTGCGGTCAGGCGTTCCGACATCATCGCTGCCGCCGACCGCGCCGGTTTGTTCGTCTATGGCTTCACGTCCGCCGAGATAGGCGAGACTTGAGCCGGCGGATTTTTCTCGTTGCAGCGGAAGCGTCCGGCGATGCCTTGGGCGCGGACCTTGCGCTCGCGCTCAGGGAGCGCGATCGCACGCTGGATCTACAGGGCGTCGGCGGCCCCTTGATGGCCGCCCAAGGCATCGAAAGCCAAGCCGACATCAGGGGGCTGGCGATCCTGGGCTTCGTCGATGGGCTGCTTGCCTATGCGCGCGTCAAGCGCGCTGTAGAGGCTACGGTAGCCGCCATACTCCGGGCGAAGCCCGATGTCGCCGTGTTGATCGATTCCTGGGGCTTTACGCTGCGTGTGGCTCTGGGCGTCCGTGCGGTCGCGCCCGAGATAAAGCTGGTGAAGTACATAGGGCCGCAAGTCTGGGCGACCCGTCCTGGGCGCGCAAAGACGCTTGCAGCCACGGTCGATCACCTGATCTGCATTCACGACTTCGAGACGCCGTTCTACGAACCCTACGGCCTCGCCTGCACCGTGTCCGGACACCCAGCTCTGGGACGCTACAAGCCTGGCGACGGCGCGGCGTTTCGCGCTCGTCAAGGTTTCGGCGCCAAGGAAAAGATCGTGCTGGTGCTGCCGGGCAGCCGCAGCGCCGAAATCCGACGCATCGGACCGACGCTCTGGGCCGCCGCGGAATTGCTCGATCGCGACCGCGACATCCGCATCGTCTCAGTTGCAGCCAGCAGCGTGAAGCGGCGTGTGGGCGAGCAGGCGCCCGCCGCTGTGCGCATCATCGACGAGGTTGAGAAAGAGGATGCGTTCGCTGCCGCCACTGTGGCGATCGCCGCTTCAGGCACAGTAACGACGGAAGTGGCGCTGCAGGGCACGCCGGTCGTCGTCGGCTATAAGCTCGGATGGATCACCTGGGCGCTCGCGCGCGCCTTTCTTTTCAAGGCCAAGTACGCGTCGCTCATGAACGTGGCTGCGGGCGCCGAGGTGGCGCCAGAATTCCTGCAGACGCGCTGTACGCCGGAGAACATCGCCGCTGCTGCGGGGCCGCTGCTCGACAGTGAGGACGCGCGCGAAGAGCAGGTGCGCCGGCAAGATGACGCGTTGGCTAAAATGGGCCGCGGCGGCACGCCGGCGGCGGAGATCGCCGCCGAAACGGTGCTCAAACTGATCGCTGGTTAGTCTAGCCGCGCTTACTGCGCTCCACGTAAGCGCGCTTCGGCGCGCCAGTATAGACCTGACGCGGACGGCCGATTTTCTGACTGTCGTCTTCCATCATCTCCGTCCATTGCGCGATCCAGCCCACCGTGCGCGCCACCGCGAACAGCACGGTGAACATCGAGGTCGGGAAGCCCATCGCGCGCAGCGTAATGCCGGAATAGAAGTCGATGTTGGGATAAAGCTTGCGGCTGACGAAGTACTCGTCGTTCAGCGCGATTTTCTCCAATTCCATCGCCACCCGCAAAGTCGGATTGTCACCGCCGCCGGTTTCCTTCAGCACGGCGTGGCAGAGCTTCTGCATCGCCTTGGCGCGCGGATCGTAATTCTTGTAGACGCGATGGCCGAAGCCCATCAGCCGCACATCGTCGTTGGGATCTTTGACGCGCTTGATGAAGTCGGGGATCTTGTCGACCGTGCCGATTTCCTCGAGCATGTTGAGCGCCGCTTCATTGGCGCCGCCATGGGCTGGCCCCCACAAGCAGGCGATTCCCGAAGAGATGCAGGCGAACGGATTGGCGCCCGACGAACCGGCCAGGCGCACGGTCGAAGTCGAGGCGTTCTGCTCGTGGTCTGCGTGGAGGATCATGAACACATCCATCGCCCGCGCCAGCACCGGATTGATTTTGTAATCCTCCGCCGGCACCGCAAAACACATGCGCAGGAAGTTGGATGCGTAGTCGAGTTCGTTGCGCGGGCTCACGAATGGCTGGCCGATCGAGTACTTGAAAGCGCGCGCTGCGATCGTCGGCATCTTTGCGATCAGGCGGTGGCTGGCGATCGTCCGTTGCACGGGATCGTTGATGTCGGTCGAGTCGTGGTAGAATGCGGCCAGCGCGCCGACCGTGCCCACCATGATCGCCATCGGATGCGCATCGCGGCGAAACCCCTCGAAGAAGCGGTCGAACTGGGCGTGCAGCATCGTATGATAGGTGATGTCGCGTTCGAAACGCCTAAATTCCGTCTCGGTCGGCAGTTCGCCGTTGGCGAGCAGGAAGCAGACCTCGAGAAAATTGGAGTGCTCCGCCAGTTCGTCGATCGGATAGCCGCGATAGAGCAGCACGCCCTCGTCGCCGTCGATGTAGGTGATCTGACTTTCGCACGAGGCGGTGGAGGTGAAGCCGGGATCGAAGGTGAAGACGCCGCCTTGACTGTAGAGCTTGCGAATATCGACGACGTCGGGGCCGACGCTGCCGCCATAAACCGGGAGTTCGAGCTGCTTGTTGTTGACGGTCAATGTGGCCGAGGGTTTCTTGACGATCTTGCTTTCCATCGACGTGTCGTCCTCAAATCTGATCCGCAATTCGCGCCAGCGCTTCCTCGCGTCCCAACAACTCCAAGGTCTGGCCCAGATCCGGCGATGGCGTTCCACCCGTAAGCGCCGCCCGCAAGCCGGGGCCGATTTGTCCTAAGCCAACACCCTCGCTGGTAGCGAAAGCCTTAAGCGCGCCGCCAAGTGACACATGGTCCCACGAGGGCTCTTTTTCGAGCGCTTCACGCAGGCGCGAGAGCCGTTGCTTGAACTCGTCCTTCATGAGGTTTTTGGCTGCGTCGTCAAGCGTTAGCGGTCGTTCCGCCAGCAGGAAGCGCGCCTGTTCCGCAAGCTCCGGAATGATCTTTGCTCGCTTTTTCAGCACCGGAATGGCGCGCGCCAGAGCAGCGCGTGAGTCCTCGTTCAAGGATGCATCATGCCGGCCGGCGAGATGCTGCTCAACCAGGCGCATCACGCGTGCGTCATCTGCGAGCGCCAGGAAGTGAGCATTGACGGAATCGAGCTTCTTGAAGTCGAGCCGCGCGGGGGCTTTGCCGATCTGACGGATGTCGAACTGCGGGACCGCTTCTTCCTTGGTGAGGATGTCGTCGTGGCCGGGGCTCCAGCCCAGCCGCATCAGGTAGGCGTTCATCGCTTCCGGCAAGTAACCCATGTCGCGCCATTCGTGCACCGCTTGCGCGCCATGACGCTTGGAAAGTTTTTTGCCGTCTTCGCCGTGAATGAGCGGCACGTGCGCGAATAGGGGCGGGCGCCAATCCATAGCGCGATAAATGACAATCTGCCGCGCCGCATTGGTCAGGTGATCGTCGCCGCGGATCACGTGGGTGACGCACATGTCGTGGTCGTCGACGACCACGGAGAGCATGTAGGTCGGATTGCCATCGGCCCGCAGCAGCACGAGGTCGTCGATGTCACGCGCTCGGATTCTTACGTCGCCTTGAATGAGATCGGCGTTGACGATTTCACCCTCATCCGGCGCCCGCAGGCGCACGGTGAACGGCGCATCCGGCGAAGCCGGCGCCTTGCCATCGCGATACGGCGAGCGGATCGCGCGACCTTCCGCATGCGCCAGAGTGCGCTGCTCTTCCTGCTCCTCCGCGGTCATATAACAGCGAAACGCCGTCCCGCGCGCGATCATCTCTTCCGCCGCCTGGCGGTGCCGCTCCGCCCGTGCGAACTGATAGATCGTCTGCCCGTCGTGCCTCAACCCGAGCCATTCCATGCCTTCGAGGATCTTCTCGATCGCCTCCGGTGTGGAGCGGGCGCGGTCGGTGTCTTCGATTCTCAGAAGAAAGGTTCCGCCCATCTTCTTGGCGAAGAGCCAATTGAAAAGCGCAGTGCGCGCGCCTCCGATATGGAGGTAACCTGTGGGCGAAGGGGCGAAGCGGGTGACGACGCTCATCGGGGAGAACGCAGGCTGTTCAAAGCGCGCGCGTGGTAGCACGCGGCCTGCGTTTTCTCCTAGCCGCGCCCTGAGCGAATTGTGGGCGCTTCAGCGCGACCGCTGGATTCTGTGGCTGGCGCCGGCGATGATCGCAGGCAGCGCCGCTTGGCTGTTGGCGCCTGTCGATCCGCCGGTCTGGTTCGGGCCTGCGGCATTTCTGCTCGGCGCCGGCGCCGCCATCGCCTTGTCGGTTTGGTCTCACGCTACGCCAACCGCTTGGCCGATCCGGCTCCGTCAAGGGCTGGCCGGGTTGTTTGCGCTGATCGCGGCCGCCGGCCTGGGCGGCGCTGCTGCGAACATCCGGGCTGCTACGGTGTCGCAACCCGCGTTCACCGCCGTCGATAAACCGCTCGCCATCAGCGGCTGGGTGGTCGCCAACGACGCCAGTGACAATGGCCCGCGCCTGCGCTTGCTGGTGCGCGATCTCGAAGGCGTCTCTCGGCCCCCACGCTACGTTCGCATGTCAGTGGCCGACGCGGGCGTCCTCACGCCCGGCCGCGCGGCTCAGTGCCGCGGCAGACTCGGTCCGCCAGCGGGACCGATGGCGCCTGGCGCTTATGACTTCGCGCGGCGCGCCTATTTCGAACGCCTCGGCGCCAGCGGCTTCGCCTTTGGCCGCTGTCGTCCGGCCGACTTCGAACCGCCGCCCGGCTGGCTTGATCGCCAGCGCCTGCGCCTAGCCGCCATGCGCAGCGATCTCTCCGCCGCCATCTACGCAGCAGCGCCGGGCCGGGGCGGCGCCATCGCGGCGGCGTTGGTGACCGGGGACCGGAGCGCCATCGATGCGGACACCAATGCTGCGCTCCGGGATTCCGGGCTCGGCCATCTGCTGTCGGTTTCTGGCATTCACATGGGCGTCGTCGGCGGTCTGGTGTTCGCGGTGCTGCTCTGGAGTTTGTCTCTGATCGGCCCGCTTGCGCTGCGCGTTTCAGTCAAGAAGATCGCCGCCATTGGCGCGCTGACCGTGCTTGCGGCCTATCTCGTCGTCTCCGGTTCGAGCGTGCCGGCGCTGCGCTCATTCGTGATGGCGTGTGTGGCGTTTGGCGCCATTCTGCTCGACCGGCCGGCGATTTCCATGCGCGGACTCGCGCTCGCCGCCTTCGTTGTTGTGATCATCTTTCCGGAATCGGTGTTGGAGCCGGGCTTTCAGATGTCGTTCGCCGCGACCATGGCGCTGGTTGCGCTGTTCGAAATGCTCAAGCGCGCCCCGCACGAACCTGCGCTGCCGACGCCTGGACCCTTGATCGGCGCGCTCCAGGCAACCACGCGCGGCATCGGCAGCGTGCTGCTGATCTCTTTCGTCGCCGGTCTGGCCACGGACCCCTTTGCGATCTACCACTTTCAACGTTTCGCAGTGTATTCGCTGCCGGCCAATTTGATCGCCGCGCCGATCATGTCGTTCCTGGTCGCACCGATGGCGGCGGTCGCCGCCGTTCTTGCGCCGTTTGGTCTTGCCGATCCCGCGCTCGAACTGATGGCGAGCGCACTCGATCTGATCGCCGCTGTCGGTCAGACTTTCGGGGAACGCCCCGAGGCGATCCGCGCCGTGCCGAAGCCCCCTGACGTCGCCTTCATTTTATGCGTGCTCTCGCTGCTCTGGGCATGCCTGTGGAGGGGCGGCGTGCGCTGGTTCGCCGCGCCCATTTTCGCCACAAGCGTTGCGCTTTACGTCGTCGCGCCGCGGCCGGTCGCCGCGTTCGATGCGGATTTGCGGGCAATCTATGCCCGCGACGGCGGACGTTGGGCTCTGTTCGCCGCCAGCAGCCGGTCGAGCTATGCGCGCGATCGCTTGGGTTCGATGCTCGGGCTTTCGCCCTCTGAAATTGAGCGTCTCGCGCCGCCGGAGACGTGCGGGGAGGGGCTCTGCGCCTGGCGGATCGGCCGCCGCTTGCTTTTGCTCGCACGCGATGCCGCCGCCCTCGATCGCGCTTGCGTCGCGGGTGCGATCGTGATCGCTTCGACCGACGTTGCGGCGGAATACGCTTCGCGCTGTCAACTCGCGGCTCTGATAGATGCGCAAAGCATCGCCAGACTCGGCGGCGCCACGATCACCGAGACGCCGCTCGGGCCGCGCATTGTCCGCGCGCTTTCGTCCGAAGTCCGAAGGCCATGGACCCCGCGCGTCGTCAGCGCCGAGTCGGAGTAGCACTGGCCAATCAGGAATAGCGGCGCATCATCGCGACCAGCTTGCCCTGAATGCGCACGCGGTCGGGGCCGAAGATGCGCGTTTCATAAGCAGGGTTCGCCGCTTCGAGTGCGACCGAATTGCCGCGTTTGCGCAGCCGCTTCAACGTCGCCTCCTCATTATCGATCAGGGCCACGACGATATCGCCGCTGTCGGCCGCGTCGGTGCGTTTGATCAGCACCACGTCGCCATCGAGAATGCCGGCCTGGATCATCGAGTCGCCTTTGACTTCAAGGGCAAAATGATCGCCCGAGCCCAATAGCTCGTCCGGGGCCTGAACACGGCCAACCTCGCTTTGGATCGCTTCGATCGGCACCCCGGCGGCGATCTGGCCAAGGATCGGAATGCCGCCGGCGCCGCCCGCATTGCGGCCTTCGCCAACCACGGCGGGACGAAACGATTGCCGCCCCTTCGGCGGAGCGGCCGGCGCTGCGCTATCGGGCAGCTTCAGCACCTCGAGCGCGCGGGCGCGGTGGGGCAGGCGGCGCAGGAAGCCGCGTTCCTCGAGCGCCGTGATCAGTCTGTGAATGCCGGATTTGGACGCCAGGTCCAGCGCCTCTTTCATTTCGTCGAACGACGGCGAAACGCCGGTCTCTTTGATCCGCTCATGAATGTAGAGCAGCAGTTCCTTTTGTTTCGCTGTCAGCATGACCTGAGACCAAATGGTGAACGATATTGTGTTCTATATCCGTTCCGTCGATCCGGTCAAGTGCAGTTTGGTTAACGGCCAAGTAGTGCGCGGGTCGCCGCTTCAACGTCCTCTTGGCGCATCAGACTCTCGCCGACGAGAAAGGCGCCTGCGCCTGCGCGGCTCAGCCGCTCGAGATCGGCATGCGTGGAGATGCCGGATTCGGAGACGAGGAGAACGTCCTTGCCAGCCATCGCCGCCAGACGCTCCGTCACGGCAAGATCGGTCGCGAAGTTCACGAGCGAGCGATTGTTGACGCCGACAAGCTTGAAACCGAGCCGCTGCGCGCGCTCCATTTCGCTTTCATCATGCACTTCGACAAGCGCGTCCATGCCGAATGCATCGGCCGCGTCGTTCAAGTCCGAGGCGAGTGCATCGTCGACCGCCGCCATGATGATGAGGATAGCGTCGGCGCCGATCGCGCGGCTTTCGGCCACCTGCCATTCGTCGATCAAGAAATCTTTGCGCAACACAGGCAGATCACAGGCTTTGCGCGCAGCGATGAGATCATCTTCGTGCCCCTGAAAGCTTGGCGCATCGGTCAGCACCGAAAGGCACGTTGCGCCGCCCGCTGCGTACGCTCGTGCGAGTGCGGGCGGGTCAAACTCAGCGCGAATGATACCCTTCGACGGGCTGGCCTTCTTGATTTCCGCAATGAGCGCGGGGCGGCCGGCGTGAAGTGCGCGCGCGAAGCCGCGCGGAAGGCTTTGCTTGCGAATGACCGCGTCGAGATCGGCGCGCGCGAGTTTCCGCGCCGCCACCTCATCGCGCTTATAGGCGAGGATCCGCTCGAGCACGCTCACGTCGCATTCCGGCTGACATCGACAAGCGCCTCGAGCGCCTGGCGCGCTGCGCCGCTATCGAGCGAGTGTTCGGCCACCGGCCAAGCCTCCGGCACGTCCTTGGCCCGTCCCGCCACAACAAGCGCGCCCGCTGCGTTGAGGAGCACGGCGGCGCGATGCCCGGGCCGCCCACCGCCGTTCAGTAGCGCGCGCAGCTCCTCGGCGTTCTCCGCGGCGAGACCGCCGCGAATGTCGGGATGCACGTCGGCGCTCACGGTAGCGGTCACGCGCGTGAGGGCGCCATGGTCGAGGATGGCGACATTGTTGGCGTCGCGGTTTTGCGCCGAGAGTTCGTCCAGTCCGCCTGCGCCGTGCACGACCCAGGCTTTCTCGCAGCCAAGATCCTTCAGCGCGCTCGCAACGGGTTCGATGAAGTCAGGGCTGAACACGCCTACCAATTGCCGTTTCACGCCGGCCGGGTTGGACAGCGGCCCCAGCAGGTTGAAGATCGTGCGCTTGCCGAGTTCGCGCCGCGCCAGCGCCACGTGGCGCATGGCAGGGTGGTGGTTTTGCGCAAACAGGAATGCGACGCCGGCCTCGCGCAGGCAGCGTTCGAGTACGGGCACATCGGCCGTGAGCCTCATACCGAGCGCTTCCAGCACGTCCGCTGCGCCTGACTTCGAACTCATGGCGCGGTTGCCGTGCTTAGCCACCGGCACGCCGCAGCCGGCGACCACGAACGCGACCGCTGTCGAGATGTTCAACGTGTGCGCGCCATCGCCGCCCGTGCCGCAGACATCAATCGAGCCTGCCGGCGCTTGGACGCGAACCATTCGCGAGCGCAGCGCACGCGCGCCAGCGGCGATCAGCTGCGGATGGTCCATCAACGGCATGGTCAGCATCAGGAAACGCTTGATGTCGTCGTGCGCCGCTTTGCCGTCCATGATTTCGGCGAAAGCGCCGTCGATGTCGCCGGCCTGCGCAGCCACGCCGATGCTGAGCGCTGCAAGCGTTTCTGCAAGGCTCATCGCAAGCCCGCTGCGCTGAGGAAATTGCCGACGATTGCATGGCCGTGTTCGGAGGCGATCGATTCAGGGTGGAACTGGACGCCGAACACCGGCCGTCGCTTGTGCGAAAGCCCCATGATTTCGCCATCCCCGGTTTCAGCGTCCACGCTTAGCGCCGCCGGAAAGGTTTCGCGGCGCACTGCCAGCGAATGGTAGCGCGTCGCCCGAAACGGCGAGGGCAGGCCGCAAAAGAGGCCGCCGCCGCGATGGCTCACTTCGGAAACCCGGCCGTGCATGATTTCCCGGGCTTGAACTATATCGCCTCCGAAGGCCTGTCCGATCGCTTGGTGACCAAGGCAGACGCCGAACACCGGCAGATCGTCGGGCGCCTTAGCCAGCAATTCCAGACAAATGCCGGCGTCATTCGGCGTGCAAGGTCCAGGCGAGAGGATCACTGCGCTTGGCCTTCGCTTCAGCACGTCGGCAACCGACAGCGCATCGTTGCGCGCCACTTCGGCTTTGACGCCGAAATCCTCCACGTAGTGGACGAGGTTGTAGACGAAGCTGTCGTAATTATCGATGACCAGGATCATGGCGCCTGCCAGAAAAGCGTGCAAACGAAGCGGATTAGCGTCCGTTCGTGCGCCATCGAAGTGCGGGACCCGGCTCGATTGTCATCTGGGCGCACCATAGCCGAAAAGCGGGGCGTGCAAACTGGGTTTCGCTTGGTCTATGCTGTCCCCTGACCATGGGGGCGAGCATGCGTTTCTTCGGCATTCAAAACATCGACCTGATCGACTTCGGCAAGCTCACGCGGCAATTGCCTGGGCGCCAGAGTTGGAATCCGCTGAACACGCAGGGCCAGTATGTCATGGCCATTCTGCAGTCATACGCGATGCTGCAGGAGCATGAAATCAACACCCCCCAGCGGCTGGCGCACTTTCTGGGACAAGGCATCGTCGAGACCAATTTTCTGCGGGCGCGGTCCGAAAATCTGAATTACGGGTTCGATGCGCTGAAGCGCTTTTTCGGTCACAAGTTCGCGAACGACGAAGAGATCGCGGCGTTCGCGGGAAATCCCGAGCGGATTGCCAATCGCATTTACGGCGGGCGGCTGGGCAACGGACCTGAAGAGTCGGGCGACGGTTGGCTCTATCGCGGCCGCGGCTTCTTTCAACTCACCGGCAAGGACAATTACCGTCGCTACGGTGAAATGGCCGGCATCGATTTGGTCGCCGATCCGGACCTTATCGCCCGCGACTTGCGGAAGTCGCTGCAGGTCGCGGCGGCCTACTTCCAGAAGACGGGACTGTGCGCGTATGCAGACGGCAATGACATCGCCGCGGTTTCACGTGGGGTCAATCGCGGCGATCCGCGTGCGGGACGTCCCGCAAATCACGAAGCCGAGCGCATCGATTGGACGACAAAGGCGCTGGAACTCGTGCGCGATCCCCAAGCGCTGCTGACGACGTCCAACCCCAGCAACGAAGTTCGCATCGGCGCTACCGGCGAACCGGTCAAAGTGATCCAACGTTGGCTCGTTGCGCTGGGCTACGCCGTCGGCGCCATCGACGGCATTTTCGGTCCAGCCACGCGGCGCGCCATCGTCTCCTTCCAGGAAGAGCATGGGCTGAACGTCACCGGAGTCGTCGACGACGCGACGCGCGCAGCGATTCAAGCCGAACTTCATGTGCCGGCGCAGGTGATTGACATGCCAGCGGTCACGCCCGCGCCCCAACAGGCGCCGGCCGCCGCATTGCAGCCAACGCCATCGCCGGCGCCCGAAGCAGCTCAGCCGGCTGCTCCATTGGTTGAACCCGCACCGGTTGCAGCGGCGCCCGCCGCGCCCGCTGCTAACGGCGGCGGCGAAAATGGCTCGGTGGCCGATCACGCCCCTGCCGCAGAAAATTCGGGTCACACAAATGGCGCCGCGGCGGTGTCTGCAGCGCCGGTCCCGGCTTCAGAGCCGCCCAGAGAAACGCCCGGTGCGCAGCCTGCGCCGTCGTGACACGAAATGGCGGAGCCCTTTTTGGGCTCCGCCAATCGCCATCAGCCGCTTTGAGTCTAGCGGCCGCCGCCGAGCGCCTGGAGTTGCGCGCGGTTGAGATCGGCAGTCGTGTAGCGGCCGTCGCTCACCGCCTGTTGCACCGCCGACGGCAGCGCGGCGTTGGCGGCGGCTTGGGCGCTCGCGGCGGCGCCAGCGCGCGTGCTGGCGGGACCGGCATTAGCGGCCGCTGCGGAATTTGCGCTCACCGAGGCCTCGGCGTCGGCGCCTTCCATCGCCGTATCGGCGGCAGCGTCTGCCGTATCCACTGCGGTGTCGGCCGCATTCGCCGCCGCTTGCGCTGCGGGGCCTGCATTCGGCGTGGTCACGGTCGCACCCGCGGAAGCTTGGCCGCGCGCGGTGGCGGGACCTACTTGCGTCTCCGTTGAGCCCGTCGCCGTGCCCGTCACGGTTTGCGGTTGGGTTGCTGCTTGCGCTGTGGTCGTTGCTTGTTGGGTGGTGTCGCGCGCTTCTTGTTGCGCCTCTTCGCGCGCATCATCGACGGCCTCCGTCGCCGTGCTGCTGTCGACGCCGACTTGCCCCTGCGTCTGCGCGGTCACTGAACCTTGCGTGCCCTGCACCGTACCTTGCACGGTCTCATTCACGCCGCCGACGACCTGGGCGAACGCGGGTGCGGCGAGTGCGAGCGCGGCGGTCGCCGCCGATGCGATCAACAATTTCTTCATTTCGATGGTCTCCCGAGATAAGCCAAAGTTCCGGCTTGCATAACCGGAGACAACGCGTGAGCTTCCGCGTCGGCGCCCGCACACAGTCTAAATTGGCCGTAACTGCGGAACTCGTCTCAAGCGTAGCGCCACGCTTCGCTAGCGGCGCGGAACAAAGCGCGGGCCTTGTGCTGAGTTTCCTGGAGTTCCAGTTCGGCATCGCTGTCGAGCACGACGCCGCCGCCTGCCTGAACGTACAACATGCCGTCCTTCACCACGCCCGTGCGCAAGGCGATGCACGTGTCCATGTCGCCGGCGGCGCCGAAATAGCCGACGCCGCCGGCATAGATGCCGCGCCGGTGCCTTTCGACTTCGTTGATGATCTCCATCGCGCGAATTTTCGGCGCGCCGGTGACGGTGCCGTGAGGAAAGCCGGCCAATAGCGCATCGAGCGCCGAGAGGCCGGGAGCGAGATCGCCTTCGACATTGGAGACGATGTGCATCACGTGGCTGTAGCGTTCGATCGTGCAGGATTCGGTGAGCCGCACGTGCGCCGAGCCGGCGCCTGCGGTCGAGGCGTTTGAACCGGTCGAGGCGGCGCGCCTCGCGACGCGTCCCAGGTCGTTTCGCGCGAGGTCCACCAGCATCAGATGTTCGGCGCGCTCCTTGGGGTCAGCGAGCAATTCCTTTTCGAGTTGCTGATCTTCCGCCGGTGTCGCGCCGCGGGGTCGCGTCCCGGCGATCGGCCGTATCGTCACCGTGTCGCCGCGCAGGCGCACGAGAATTTCAGGGCTCGAACCGACGACCGAGAACGATGGGAAGTTGAGATAGTAAAGAAAAGGGGAGGGGTTGAGCCGGCGCAGCGCCCGATAGAGTGCAAAGGCGGATGCGGCGAGCGGCGCCGAGAAACGCTGGCTCGGCACCACCTGAAAGACGTCGCCTGTTCGGCAATAGTCTTTGCAGCGGGTCACAAGCGCGCGATAGGCCTCTGCCGTCGTGTTGGAGCGCGGTTCCGCTACAGGCGCTGGAGTGGAGTCGCTACGCCCGCGCGGCAATGGCCGATCCAGAGTTCGCCACACCCGCTCGAGCCGGGCGCGTGCGGCCTCATAAGCCGCGTCCGCGGTTTGGTTTGTCCGTCTGCGTGCTGGCGTGATCAGCGTGATCTCGCCGGTCACGTTGTCAAATACAGCGACTATGGTCGGCCGAACCAACAGTGCGTCGGGCGTGCCGAGCGGATCTGGCGCCTTCTCCGGCAGCCGCTCCACCAGGCGCACGATGTCGTAGCCGAGATATCCGAATAGACCAGCCGCCATCGGCGGCAAATGCTGGGGCAGTTCGAGCGCCGACCGAGCCAGGATTTTGCGCAGACTTTTCAGCGGCGCATCGCGTTGCGCCCTGAATGCGCGGTCGGCGAAGCCTCCGCGGCTCGCTTCGGCGACGCCGTTTCGCACGCGCCACACAAGATCCGGCTTGAGGCCGATGATCGAGTAACGGCCGCGGAAATCCCCGCCTTGCACGCTTTCCAGCAGGAACGAGCCGGGCCGATCGGCGCCTAGCTTCAGCAGCGCTGAAACCGGAGTCTCCAAGTCGCCGATGCGGCGCATCCAGACCAGGCCGCCGCCGCGCGCATGTGCTGCTGCAAACTCGGCCGCCGCCGGCTCGGGCGCCGGCGCTTTGGCGTTCATTGCGTCTCTTCGTCGGCGGCGTTTGAAGCGGGGAACACCCGGTCGAGCAGACGCTCGTTGCGGCGCGGTCTTGCGCTCGCGATCACATCGCCTTGGAGCGCTTCGGCGGCGCTGGACAACAGCCCGCAGAATGGCGGCGCGCCTTGCTGCAGGGCCTGGGGCACGCATGGGCGCTCGACATAGACGCGCGTGGCCTCCACGGCCTGGCTCTGCTGTGCGAGGTCTGGGCGGTTGATCTCTTCGACCACGGCGACCAGCACCGCCGCTCCGTTCGCGGCCACTGCGCTCACAGCCTGACCTTGGCGCGCAGCGAACAGCTGCGCCGCCAGCCCGCGTGCGGGTATGGCTTGAGCGCCGCGGCGGTCAACCGGGCGTGAACGGACGACGACGTTCGCATTGTTCGCGCGCGCAGCTTCGGCAAGTGTTCGTCCTTCGCCTACGGCGCTTACGATCGCCTCGCCCACTTCGGTGAGACGGCGGATGCGTTCTCTTTGGATCCAGGCCTGTGTGAGTTCAGTGCGAACCTCGTCCAGCGGGCGCACCGAGGCGGGAATGACGCGGTCGACGCCGGCCATGACGTCCCCACTATCGCCAACAGGAATGAAGTCGGTCGCTTCGCCCTCGGCGGTCTGGAAGGCGGTCAGCAGCACTTCTTCGTGCTCGGCCAGCGACTCGAGAGGGCGGCCTTCCTGATCCTGCGCCGTCGCGGTCACGGCCGGGATGGTAACGACGGGCAAGCCGCTCTGGCGTGCTGCATCCGCCAGCGCCGTGCCGCCCGCGCGTGCGTCTTCGAAGTTCGAGATTGCCGTATTCAACAGCTCGGCCGCTTCGTCTTGTGCGATTGCATCGTGAATTTGCTGCCGATAATTGGCGAAAGCCGGCGTCACCGCGGGCGTGGACGCCTCGACCCGAACGACGACGAAAGGCGACAGCGATCCGCGCGCCACCAGTGCGGGACCGCGCACTTGCGCGCGAAACACAGCATCAGCCACAGCGCTGTCCGGCACTTCCGTGCGCGCTTGGTTGTCGCCGCGCGTGACCTGAAGCCCAAGCGCGGCGCCGATGGAATTCGCGCTCTCTCCGCGATTGAGACGCGCTGCTGCATCATTGGCTTGGCTCTCATTGGCGGCGGCGATGCGCACATAGCTGCGCCGCTCCGGCTCCGTCAGCGATTCCACCCGCGCATCGAATTCCTGACGCAGGCGCGCCTCCGGCACCTCAACGCGGGCGATGAAATCGCTGGGGCGCGCATAAACCAAAGTCAGCGCGCGGAATTCCGGTATGCGCAAATTCGCCTGGTTGTCTTCCCAGAACGCCTGCAACTGCGCCGCCGTGGGCGGAGGGATGGCGCCGGCGGCGCTGGCAGGCGCTTCGGCGACCGACACCACCCGCTGTTCGCTCGTATATGTATGCAACAGCGCTCCGTAGCTGGTAGGCGCCCTCACTCCGGCGACCATGGTCTGCATCAGCATCTCTGTGGTCAGGTCGCCGCGAATGACGCCCTCGAACTCCTGGCGGCTATAGCCTTCGCGTTGCAGAAAATCGCTATAGGCGGCCTCGTCGAAATCGCCTGTTACCGCGTTACGGGTTACCGGGATCTCGCGAATGAAATTGGCGACCTGTATATCGCTGGTGCTGACGCCGATGCGGTCGGCGTACCAATACATGGCGAGGCGCGCGATCATGGTCTCGAGCACGCGCCGGTGCTGGCCGGCGTCGATCGCCTCTTGCTGGGTGACATTCGCCCCCTGCGCGCGCGCATTGCGGATGGTTAGGCTGAGTTCGCGCGTCAGCTGCGGCGGAGTGATCTTCCGGTCGCCGACCTGGGCGATGTACGAGTTGGCGTCGAACGACAGGCCGGTATTGGGGATGAGGAAGAGCACCGTCGCGAGGCCGATCAGGCCGACGATGATGGTGGCGATCCAGCCGCGGGTGATATTCCGAAATTGCAGAAGCATGAGGCGTTCCGTATGCGTGAAGCGGGCGGACCATAGAGACGCCCCCGGAGCGGGGCAATTGCCGCACGCCGCCACAAGCGGCCTGGGAGGGGAGAAGGCATGGGCTCGCGTAAGCCGCTAATCGCTGGAAACTGGAAGATGTTCGGCCGCATGGCCGATCTGGCTGAACTCGCGGCTTTGGCCGAAGCGGTTGGGCCCGCGGCGGCGGCCAAGCTCGATGTGCTGATTTGTCCGCCTGCCCCTTATATCCCTCCCGCGGTCTGGCAGACGCGCGGCAAGCCCATTCTCATCGGCGCCCAAGACTGCAGTGCTCAAGCCGGCGATGCCGCTCGCACCGGCGAGGTCAGCGCCGCAATGCTCGCCGATGCGGGCGCCAAGTACGTCATAGTCGGCCATTCCGAACGCCGCCAGAATCACAAAGAAACCGACGAACTGGTGCGCCAAAAGGCCGAAGCCGCGATCGCCGCCGGCCTGATCCCCATCGTCTGTGTCGGCGAAACCCAGGCCGAGCGCGCTGCCGGCAGGGTGGCCGAAATCATTAGCCGTCAGGTCGAGGATAGTGCGCCGCGGCTGGCGGGCGAATTCGTCATCGCCTACGAGCCGGTTTGGGCGATCGGGGGAAATTCGACCCCGACCTTGGCCGAAATCGGCGAAGTGCACGGCCTGGTGCGCGAAATGCTGGCTGCCGGTTTCGGCGCGCAGGCGAACGCCAGGCGGATTCTCTATGGCGGCTCGGTCGGTCCCAAGAACGCGGGGGAAATATTCAAGGTAGACGGGGTGGACGGCGCCCTTGTCGGGCGTGCGAGCCTGAAAGCCGCTGACTTTTCGGCCATAATTAAGGGCCACCCGGCTGCAGCCTAGGGATGCGCTGATCCGGGCTGGCGTTTAAGATGGGCCTCAGCTATTGAGCGCCCTTTCGCGCGCGCCCATGTTCATGGCGCGAGCAAAATGGCGCGTGGGAGACGACGGCAGTGGAATTGATCGTTCTCAGCATCCATTTGCTCGTTTGCATTTGCCTCATCGGCCTGGTGCTGCTGCAGCGCTCCGAGGGCGGGGCGCTTGGCATGGGCGGCGGCGGCGGCAGTTCGCTGATGACTGGCCGCGGCGCCGCTGACGCGCTCGCCAAGATGACGTCAGTCGCAGGCGGTTTCTTCCTGGTCACATCGCTCGGCCTCACCATGCTTTCGGGCGCGGGCGACGCCAATGCGGGCCGCTCCGTGCTCGATCTCATTCCCGAACAAAGCGCGCCTGCGACGCCAGCGCCGGCCACACCAGCTCCCGCGCCGGAAAGCCAGCCGCAAGAAACCCGGCCCGATCCGACCGAGAGCCGTGCGCCATCGAACACGCAGCTGGTTTCCCTAGGCCCGCGTGAGGCGGCCGCAGCGACCCCGCAGTCGCCGGCTCCCGGCGGGACCACGCGCGCTGCCCCGATCGAGCAGCGCGCCCCCGCTACCGCTGTGACACCGCCGCGTCAGACGCCGGCCAACTCAACCCAGCGCGCAACGGTCACCACCACCCAGCCGCGTCCGACCCAACCGCAGTCAACTCGTTCCACGCCGGCAACGACCCCGCCAGCGGGGGCGCAAACGCCTGCGCGCACTAATCCTGCCCCGGCCAACGACGCGGTGAGCGGCATCGATCTGACGACCGATCCACAAATCGGCGGCGAATCGAGCGAGACTGGAGCGGTTGTGCGGCGCGAACGCGCTGGCCCCGATCAATAAGGCTCCGATTGTATTGTTGGGGCGGGCAGGGGCAGAACGCGGCCGGCTGATTTGGAAGGATGATGGCGCGCTACGTGTTCATTACCGGCGGCGTGGTTTCTTCCTTGGGGAAGGGCATCGCTTCCGCCGCCCTCGGCGCTTTGCTGCAAGCCCGCGGGTACCGGGTCCGCCTCCGCAAGCTCGATCCCTATTTGAACGTCGATCCGGGCACGATGAGCCCGTATCAGCACGGCGAAGTCTTCGTCACCGATGACGGCGCCGAAACCGACCTCGATCTCGGCCATTACGAACGCTTTACCGGGGTTTCGGCGACGCAGGCCGATAACATCACCACCGGGCGCATCTATCAGGAGATCATCGCCAAGGAGCGCCGCGGCGATTATCTCGGCGCCACGGTGCAGGTCATTCCGCACGTCACCAACGCCATCAAGGATTTCATTCTCTCAGATCACGGCGATGCGGATTTCGTGCTTTGCGAAATCGGCGGCACGGTAGGCGACATCGAAGGCCTGCCGTTCTTCGAAGCCATCCGCCAGCTCGGCCAGGAACTGGATCCTGGCCAAGCCGCGTTCGTGCACCTGACGCTATTGCCGTACATTCCGTCGGCCGGCGAGATGAAGACCAAGCCGACCCAGCACAGCGTCAAGGAGCTGCGCTCGATCGGCATTCAGCCCAACATCATTCTTTGCCGCTGCGATCGCGCGATTCCGGAAGATGAAAAGAAGAAGATCGCGCTCTTCTGCAACGTCCGCGAAAGCGCCGTCATCGAAGCGCGCGATCTGCAGACGATCTACGAGGCGCCGCTGGCGTATCATTTGGCCGGCCTCGACACCGAATTGCTGAAGCATTTTGGCGTTACCGTCGCCCCGCAACCCGATCTGGCGAAGTGGGAAACGATCGTACAGCGGCTGAAGGCGCCGGATGGCGAAGTCACCATTGGCGTCGTCGGCAAGTACACGGAGTTGAAAGACGCCTACAAATCGCTGATCGAGGCGCTGCATCACGGCGGCGTCGCCAACAACGTCAAAGTCAATATCCGCTGGATCGAGAGCGAGAAGTTCGAGGAGAAGGGCGACGCCTGGCACGAGGATCTGCACGGCGTGCACGGCGTGCTGGTGCCCGGCGGTTTCGGTGAACGCGGCAGCGAAGGCAAGATCGCCGCGGTCACGTTCGCACGTGAGCACAAGGCGCCGTTCTTCGGCATCTGCTTCGGCATGCAGATGGCCTGCATCGAGGCTGCGCGCAATCAGGCGGGGTTGAAGGGCGCGAGCTCGAGCGAGTTCGGCGCGACCAGGCACGCTATTGTCGGTCTGATGACCGAATGGCTCAAAGGTAACGAACTCGAGAAACGCGCTGCCGAAGGCGATCTTGGCGGCACTATGCGTCTTGGCGCTTACAAGGCGAGCCTCGATCCCGAAAGCAAGGTCGCCTCCATCTACGGCGACACCCAGATCAGCGAACGCCACCGTCACCGCTATGAGGTCAACACCAAATATCGCGACAGGCTGGAAGATGCGGGCCTTATCTTCTCCGGCATGAGCCCGGATGGGCTATTGCCGGAAATCGTCGAACGCCGCGACCATCCGTGGTTCATCGGCGTGCAATATCACCCGGAGCTCAAGTCGCGCCCGTTCGAACCGCACCCGCTGTTTGCGAGCTTCATCGCCGCGGCGGTTGAGCAATCGCGTCTCGTCTAGCACGTTTCCCATCGACAGTCGCCGCGCGCCACCTTAGTCGGAAGACATGATCTTGCTTCTCGCCCAGGGCGTTGCGGATGCCGCACGACCGGAATCCCAGACCGGCGGCACGGTTGTCGCGCTGTTCGTCGTCATTGCTGCGATCGCGCTATGGGTCGCGCTACGCGCGTTCGTGCGGGGGCTCCAGGCGAAAAAGACCGAAACCGCAACCGGGGGCGAGTTCATCGGCTATGCGCTGCAGGCGCTCGTGAACGCCGCGAAATTGGATGGCCGCGTCAACGACGCCGAAAAACGCGCCATTGCTCTCGCCATGCGTGAGATCGCTGGCGAGACCTTCGAAGCGGTCAAGGTCGAGGAATGCTTCGCCCGTCCCGGGCTCAACAAGGATGAGCTGGTGTCCTTCCTGGCTGCGCGCTCCCGCGTCTTTAGCCGGGACCAGAAAGTGGCGTTGCTGAAAGCGCTCATGGCCGTTTTCGTCTCGGACGGGAAGTTCGACGAAAGCGAGCACAGCGCGCTTGTCGACTACACCGCCGCCATCGGCTTCGACCGCCAGGGCGTGCCCGAAATGCTGCGTGGATTCACACGCGGCAGCATCACCTAACTGGTCACACGTTGGGCAAACGCTGTCACGTCATCCAGCGTCGGCGCGCGCCCGCGCAGCGGACGCGACAAAGCCAGCATGATATCGACATGATTGACGCCCGGATAAGTCTTGGTTTCCACCTGACCTCCGGTTTCCCGCATTGCCCGCTCCAGAGTGCGCAAATTGCGTGACCCGACGGTGGTGTCCGCTTCACCCCAGAGCAGCAGCAACGGCGGCGCGTCCGCGCGGGCGAAGTGCACAGGCTGCGTGAGTTGCGGCTCAGGCGCCTGCCCGAACGCATTGCGCGACGCATCGACATCGAACGGCAGAAAATCATACGGCCCCGCCAGGCCAACAACGCCGCGAATGCGGCGGGCGTCGACGCCGGCGTCGTGCAGATAGTGTGCATCGAGGGCCAGCATCATCGCGTTATAGGCGCCGGCCGAATGTCCAACGAGCACGATCCGCGAGGCGTCGCCGCCATAGCCATTGATGTGGTCGGCGATGAACCGCACCGCCGTGGCGCAATCCTCGATGAAAGTTGGAAAGCGCACGTCAGGCACGAGCCGGTAATCTGGAATTACCGTGACGAACCCGCGCGCCGCCAGCGCCGCTCCGGCAAACGCATATTCGCCCTTGGCGCCCGAATTCCACGAGCCGCCATAAATGAAAACGATCACCGGATGCGGTCCCGCCGTCTCCGGGGCGTAGACGTCGAGGCGTTGTCTTGGTCCCTCCCCATAGCCGACATCGTGGGCGACCCGCCGCGCCCCGGGATCCCGGGGCGCCAACGCATTGAAAGCGCCCAGGGAGGGGGCGCAGGCGCCGGCCAGACTGGCGAGCGTGGCGGCCAACAAGGAACGGCGCTGCATCTGGCTCCTGATACGTTGAAATGCCGCCGCCGGATGCATGTTTGCATCCAAACCGCGCTCGCGCCGCATCCTTGCCGACAGAGGGGCCAAGTGCGCCCGGGCTCACGGCAGGGGAGAGCGTATGAGACTGATTTTACTCGCTTCAGTCATGATTGTCGCGACCGCGGGCGTCGCGCAGGCTGAAACCCGCAACCTTTCCGGCTTTACCGGCGTCAACGCCAGTGCTGGCACAGACGTCGAGGTCATGGTCGGGGGCGCCTTCCGTGTCGAGGTCACCGGTCGTGACGCCGAGCGCATCGTCACGCGGGTCGCCGGCGACACCTTGATGGTTCACCCGGTTCGCGGCTGGTCATGGCGCGGACCCCGCAATGCGCATGTTCGCATTACGATGCCGCACGTTTCCAGCCTTTCGGCTTCCAGCGGCGCCGATCTCGTCGCGACGGGCGTCGACGGCGGCGCGATTGCGCTCTCATCGTCATCCGGCGCCGACCTGCGTGTCAGCGGCGCATGCGACAGCTTCGAGGCGGATGCATCCAGCGGCGCCGACATTCATGCGGCCGAACTTCGCTGTGAAAGCGGCAGCGTCGACGTTTCCTCCGGCGCCGATGCGCGTGTCTACGCCAGCGGGCGTCTCGATGTGGATGCTTCGAGCGGCGGCGGCGTCGTTGCGCATGGTAATCCCGGCATTGGCAGTATCTCCATGTCCTCCGGCGGCACGCTCCGCCGCGCCGACTGATCTTTCGGAGCATCACATATGCGAACTGAACTTATCACCGCCGTCGCAGTCATGGCGCTCGCGGGCGCGGCAAGCGCCGACACCCGCGCCGTTTCCGGGTTCGACGGCGTTTCCGCGTCCGACCGGATTCGCGTCACCGTGGCGGTCGGCGAGAGCTATAGCGTCGATATCTCTGGCAGCGACGCCGACAAAGTCGCCACCCGCGTCAACGATGACAATACCCTGATCATCCGGCGGGCCCGACGTCCGCTCTGGGGCGGCACGCCGCCGATCGACGCTACCGTACGTGTGACCATGCCGCATATCGAGAGCCTCGCATCTTCACGCGGCGCCGAACTCCGCGCCAGCGGCGTCAATACGCAAAGCATGTCGCTTGCGGCGGCTATGGGCGGTGAACTCGAGGTCTCCGGCACGTGCCGCAGCCTCGACGCCGCCGTCTCCATGGGCGGCGTCATCGACGCAGTGGAACTGCACTGCGAGAATGCCGATGTTGCCGCGTCCATGGGAGGCGAAGCGCGTGTCTTCGCCAGCAACCGCATCGACGTCGCCGCCACCATGGACGGGGCGGTTCAGCTGGCCGGCGGCGCCCAGGTTGAAGACGCTGCGCTATCGATGGGCGGCACGCTCGACCGCGACTGACCCGGAACACGGGCATTGGGCGCGGCGTTAGTTGCCGCCATGCATCTCGCCGCCGAATCCCATGAGGCGCGCGCCAGTGAAGCGCGCCCGGCGCCGCGCGTGCGCAAGGCGCTTGTGCTGCTGAATGAGAAGGCAGGCAGCGTCGGCCCGGACGCGGCCTCGCACCTCGACGAGGCGCTGAAAAGCGCTGGGGTGGAAGAATTCGCGGTGATCGATGCAAGGCGCATGTCCCGCCGTCTGTTTCAGCGCGCCGCGCAGTTCGACGCCATCGTCGTTCTCGGCGGCGATGGCACCGCACGCAGCGCCGCCGCGCTCTCGCCACGCAACGGACCGCCGCTCATCTTGCTGCCGGGCGGCACGCTCAACATCCTGCCCAAGGCGCTCCTCGGCGATCTGGCTTGGCCGCAGGCGCTTGCTGCAGTCTTGGAACGCGGCGTCGAGCGCCGCTTGCCGGTCGGTCGCGCCAATGGCGAGGCCTTTTACGTCGCCGGTCTCTTTGGCCCGCCTACACTGCTGGCGCGTGCGAGAGAGTCCGTTCGAGAGGGCAAGCCTTTGCAGGCGTTGGCGCGTTTCCGGCACTTTCTGAAGCGCTCTTTTTCGCGCACCATCCGCGCCCGCGCCGGCAAGGATAAGATGCGCAAGGCCGAAGGCATTGGCGTCCTGTGCCCGAGCTTTTCAGGCGGCATCGAGGCCGATCAGCTGGAATGGGTGCGCCTCGACGCAAAGCATATTCTCGATTTGGCGCGCGTCAGCCTGCGCGCCATCACCAAGGATTGGCGCAACGATTCGACCATCGAGATCGGCAATTGCCAGACTGGCGACATCTATGCGCCCGGCATCATTCCAGCCACACTCGACGGCGAACCGCGTACGTTTCTTTCTTATGTGCATATCAGTTTCGACCAACGCGGGCCGAAGGTGTTGGCGCTGGTCGAGGAGTAGGCGCCCTGCAACTCGTTCATGTCACCGATCCGCATTTCGGCTGCGAGGACAAAGCCGCTCTCACGGCTGTCGCCAAATATGTACGTGAGCTTTCCCCCGACGCGGTCATCGTCACTGGCGACATTTCGAAGGACGGTCTCCAGGTCGAATTGGACAATGCCTGCCAATGGATGCGCGAACTCGATGCGCCCTGCATGCTCACGCCCGGCAATCACGACGTGCCATACTACGAAATGTGGGGGCGCCTGTTCTATCCCTGGGACCGCATCCGCCGCGCCCAGCACGGCATTCGCTGCGAAGCCTGGCACACCGAGCAGTTCAGCATCGTCCCGGTAAACACGGCCCGCGCCTGGCAATTGCGGTTCAATTGGGCCCAGGGTGAAATTTCGCGCGGCCAGACAGCGGTCGCTGCGGCCGAATTGCAGCGCGCCAAACCCGGCGCGCTGCGCATCGTCATGACCCACCATCCGCTAGATTGGCCGAACGATGCGCCGATCAAGGGCGTAACCCGGGGCGGCCTCCGGGGGCTGCGAAAACTGGCGGACGCAGGCGCCGAGCTCTTCCTCAGCGGACATCTGCATTTTGCATCCGCACGTCTGTTTGAAACGCGGGCATTGTCCGTCACCAGCGGAACGCTCTCCCAGCGTGTGCGTCATGAACCCTGTGCGTTTACCGTGGTGCGTCGCCCGGAGGCAGATGTGATCGAAACCGAGGTGGTGCATATCCGGCAGGGCGTTTGCGAAACCGCAAGCGTGCGCCAGTTCCGCCTGGATGCGCCGAAGCGGCCCGGCGCGCCGGCCGAGTTGCACGCCAAAGCCGAGCTTCGCGACTAATCGCGTTTGTCGGCGGAACGCGCCACGGGCGGCGCCCGTTGAACGCATAATCCGAAGGAGGGTACCATGCGCTGCGATGTCTGCGGCAATGATTACGACAAGTCGTTTCAGGTCAGCGCCGCCGGCAAGACCATGACCTTCGACGCCTTCGAGTGTGCCATTCACGCGCTGGCGCCGCGCTGCGGCCATTGCGCGTGCATGATCATCGGCCACGGCGTCGAGGCTGACGGCGTCATCTATTGCTGCGCCAACTGCGCCCGGCAACGGGGCGAGCACGATTTGAAAGATCGCGCCGACTGACTGAGGCCGACAGGTTAGCTGCCGCGCGTATCCAGATCCGGATCGCCCAATCCTGTCTCGTGCTCGCTGGTAAGATTGATGCCGAGCGCATCGGCGCCGTCTTCCAGGTAGTCGCCGAGCAGCGGCATTCCCATCAGGTAGCGCGCAGTCGGCGCTTCGCCGCGTTCGCGTGCAGCAGCCAACGCTTCGCGCCATTCCGATGCGTCGTAGTCGCCGCGTCCGAGCCACGCCAGCGCAACCAGGGTCGCTTTCGCTTCCTCACTGAGCTGTCTGATCACGACATGGAGTTCGCGCTGCACCGGGTTGTCGCGCTCATCCTCCATCGCATCGACGAAACCGTCATCGACGGCGTCGGAGGCGTCGGTGGGATCATCGCTCGCGACCAGTCCGTCAAACGCCCTGGCCTTCAGCACGACATAGGCGAGCGTTTCGCGGTCGATTGCGAAGTCCATGGGCGGCTCGGAAAAGGCGCGAACAGCCATTAAGCACGCCCTTCGATCGATTGGCTGCGGTCTCCGCCCGGGCGCGTGATGCCTTCGAGCGCTTCGCCCGCTTTGGCGGCGCGCGCATCGGCGATGTCCGCCAGCGAAATGATGCCGACCAGACGTTTGTCCACGTCAACGACCGGCAGGCGGCGCACCTGATTTTCCGCCATGTTCTGGGAAATGTCGCCGATCTCCTCGTCCTCGTGGCAGTAAAGCACGTCGTGGGTCATCACTTCGCCCACGGTGCATCCCGGGCCCTTGCCGACGGCGATGGCGCGAATGGCAATGTCACGATCCGTAACCATCCCGGCCAGCCGGTCGCCAGCCGCCACGGGCAGCGCGCCGATGTCGCCGTCCGCCATCATTCGTGCGGCCTCCTGGATCGTGGTTTCCGGCGCGACCGTAAGCACGTCGCGGCTCATTGCGTCTTGAACTAGCATGGCGGTAAAGCTCCTCGCGGCCCCAGGACCCCAACGGGCAACGCGACCTGCGCAGCGCAGTTCCGGAGCGGTCGCATCACGTCGCGGGCAGAGCCACCAGCCAGAACCACATGGCGACCAGGGCCAGCCATCCCGCCACCAAAAGCGCGGGAATCCAGGAAGGATAGCGTTTCGGATCGTCCCCCGGCGTCTTCATTGCCGCTAATTCGCGCACGGGTGGTTCCGAGGCGCATTAACAAGGGCCAGGACAGCGCCGATTTCGGCTCTGCAGGCGGCGTTTCCCGGCCGTCAGAGGCTTGTCGGGTCCGCCGTCTTGGCCTATCAGCCCCGCTTTCCCGGCCCAAGCCGGGATTCAGGAGTTTTCCGGCCATGGCCGTTCCGAAGCGAAAAACCAGTCCGTCCCGCCGCGGCATGCGCCGCGCTCACGACAAGCTGGCAAAAAACACATATGTCGCCGACGCCGAGTCCGGCGAACTGCGCCGGCCCCACCACATCGACCTGAAGACGGGCCGCTATCGCGGCAAACAAATTCGCAAGCCGAAGGAAGATTGAGCGTGCGCGCGCTGGCGCTCGCCCTCATCCTTTCTCTTGCCGCCTGCCAGCCGGATCCGCCGGCGCAAGCGGCCCGCGATCCGTCCATTCCGCCGCTGACCGTTGAGGGTTACGGCGATATGCGGATCGGCATGTCGCTCGCTGATGCGCGTCGCATCTCCGGCCAGCCGATGAACGCCGAGGCTCTGGAGCCTGGCGTCCCCGGCGCCTGTTCGCAGCAGGAATATCGCACCACCGATGGCGATCGGCTCTGGCTCATGTTCGAAGGCGATGTGATCACGCGCATCACGGCTGCTTCGGAAGCGCCGCACACGCGCACGCAGCAGAACGTCGGTGTCGGCTCGACCGACGCCGAAGTCCGCGCCGCATACCAGAACGTCATGGAAGAGGGCGCCCACTATAGCGATCGGCCTGCCCACAATCTCATCGCCTGGACCGTCCCCGAGCAAAGCGGCTTGCTTTTCGAAGTAAACGAGCAAGGCGTGGTCACCGCAGTTCACGCCGGCGGGCCGGCGATCCGCTACATGGAAGGTTGCGCCTAGCCGGCCGCCGCTGCTTCGCTGAAGCGAGCCAGGCGCATCTTCGTCATGCCCGCGAACAACGCTGCTCTGCGCGGACGCACTCCGGCTTCACTTGAGTTTTTGCCGTCCCAGGCCGAAAAGGCGCTTCTTGCGATCATAGAGAGACTCCCATGACCGGCATCGCCGACATCACCGGCCGCGAAATCCTCGACAGCCGCGGCAACCCGACCGTGGAAGTCGATGTTTGGCTTGAAGATGGCGCGATGGGCCGCGCAGCTGTGCCTTCCGGCGCTTCCACCGGTGCGCACGAAGCCATGGAAAAGCGCGACAATGAGCCGGACCGCTATCTCGGCAAAGGCGTGCGCGACGCCGTCGAAGCGGTCAGCGGCGAAATCGCCAACGCGCTCCTCGGTATGGATGCAGAAGATCAACGCCGCATCGACGCCGTGATGATCGAACTCGACGGCACGGAAAACAAGGCCCGCCTCGGCGCCAACGCCATTCTCGGGGTTTCGTTGGCGGTCGCCAAAGCGGCCGCGATCAGCGCCGGCCAGCCGCTGTTTCGCTATGTCGGCGGCGTACAGGCCCGGGTGCTGCCTACGCCGATGATGAACATCGTCAATGGCGGCGCGCACGCCGACAATCCGATCGATATCCAGGAATTCATGATCATGCCGGTCGGCGCCGATTCCATTGCCGACGCCGTGCGAATGGGCTCCGAAGTCTTTCACACGCTCAAGAAAGAGCTGAAGGCGGCGGGCCACTCGACCAATGTGGGCGACGAGGGCGGTTTTGCGCCGAACCTCGGCAGCGCCGACGACGCCATCGGCTTCATTCTGAAGTCGATCGAAAAAGCTGGCTACACGCCGGGGGACGATATCGCCCTCGCTCTCGATTGCGCCTCGACCGAATACTTCAAGAAGAGCAAGTACGAACTTACCGGCGAAGGCAAGTCACTCTCGCCCGAACAGCACGCACACTACCTCGCCGACCTCGTCAATCGCTTCCCCATCGTCTCGATCGAAGACGGCATGTCGGAAGATGATTTCGACGGTTGGCGCGCGCTGACCGAACTGATCGGCGACAAATGCCAGCTCGTCGGCGACGATCTCTTCGTCACCAATATGAAGCGGCTCGAAATCGGTTTCGAGAGGGGTTTGGGCAACGCCATCCTGATCAAGGTCAATCAGATCGGCACGCTGACCGAAACCCTCGACGTGGTCGATATGGCTCAGCGTGCTGGCTACAGCGCAGTGATGAGCCACAGAAGCGGCGAAACCGAAGACGCAACGATCGCCGATCTCGCCGTCGCCACCAATTGCGGCCAGATCAAAACCGGCTCGCTCGCCCGCTCGGACCGGACTGCGAAATACAACCAGCTTATTCGCATCGCCGAACTATTGGACGATTCAGCCGAATACGCGCGCGCGACCACGATCGTCGGGCGCTAAAGCGGGCGCCGCGCCCGAGTGAGGCGCCCGCCGGTGGCGAAGCAGCGCGGCGAGGTCGCGATCGTCGATCAGCTCGCCGCAGGTCGAACACGGCCGCAAATGTTCGCTGTCGTCTTCCATGAGCACGCGAAAGGTGACGGGATCGCCTTCCATGAGTTCGCTCCGATGCGGAACCGCAACCGCGTTCGCTGCTAGCGGTTCCCTCGCGACTTGTGGTGGTGGCTCTCCTGGTTCATGCCGCCGCGGCTGACCGGAAATTCCGACTGCCGCTTGTTTCGGTCCATTGACGGGCTGACGCGAGCGTCATCGGCGGCGATTTCGCCATCTGCATCCTCGCGGGGCAGGTCCGGCTTGTGTTCCAGCGTACGCTTGCGCTGTTCCACGGTCTTCGAACCTTGCTGATGTGGTTTGGTTTTCGTCATGACACCGGCTCCTGAGAACCAACGCCCGACCGCGGGTGAAGTTCGGCGCTGCATCACAGCGGCGCCGGTTGCCGTGGACACTGGCGCCGGCCGGTCGCAAACTGGACCGGCGAGGGAACCGTGACGGCAGTAAGCGCGGACAGAGCCGATACGCCGATCTGGTTGCGCGCCGGCGAGGTCGTGCTCGCCGCCGCCGCCTACTTCATCATCGCGCGCGCCAGCCTGTACTTTGCATCGCTCAACCCCAGCGCCGCGCCGATCTGGCCGCCGGCGGGACTTGCCATCGCGCTGCTGCTCGTGCGCGGCAACATGCTGTTGCCGGGGATCCTTGCTGGCGCCTTTGCCGCCAATTTCGCCACCACGCCTTCGATCCTTACCGCCGGCGCGATCGCCCTCGGCAACGGGCTGGAGGCCTTTGTCGCCGCTTTTGTGCTCGGCCGTTGGGCGGGCGGCGAGCGGGTTTTCCAGTCCCCAGTCGGCGTCGGCAAGTTTGCGCTCGTCGTAATCGCCGTGGCGGCGCCGCTGAGCGCCAGCATCGGCGTGAGCACGCTGGCGGCGACCGGTTATGCACAGTGGAGCGAGTTCATCGCGGTCTGGACAACTTGGTGGCTGGGCAATGTCGCCGGCGCCATTCTCGCCGCTCCCGCAATCGTGCTTTGGATGCGCACGCTTCGCGGCGACGAAGCGCTGCAGCCCGGTCCTGCGATGCTGGGCGCCTTCGCGGCTGCCATCATCGTCGCTTTGCTTGCGCTAAGTCCTATCTCGCCGGTGCCGCCTGCGAGCCGTGGCGCGGTGGCGTTCCTCGTCATTCTGCCCTTGTTGTGGTCGGCGTTGCGTCTCGGCTTGCGCGAGACTGCGACCATTGCATTGATCATCTCCTCTTTTGCCCTTTGGGGCGTAGTGGCTGGTTCGAGCCCATTCATTCAATCGACGTTCAACGGCTCTTTATTGCTGCTCGCAGCCTTTGTCGTCGCAGCGACGCTGCCCAGTCTCGCGCTTGCGGCAGAGCGCCATGCTTCGCAGGCTCTGCTCGATCAAACCCGTCAGGAACTGGTCCAGGCGCAGAAGCTCGAAGCCCTGGGGCAACTTACCGGCGGTGTCGCCCATGATTTCAACAATCTGCTCGCCGCCATAACCAGCGGCCTCAAAACGCTTGAACGTCAGGAGGCGGAGCGGCAGCGGACCGTCGAACTCATGTCGCAAGCGCTCGATCGCGGTTCGGGCCTGACCCGGCAGCTGCTGGCTTTCGCGCGCCGCGAACCGGTGCGCCTTGAACGCCTGAGCACGACGGAGGCGCTGCAGAGCGCCGAAGCGCTGATCGCACAGTCCTTGAACGAGCGCATCCGCTTCGAGGTCTATGCGGCGCCCGGCTTGTGGCCGGTCAAGGCCGACCGCAACCAGTTCGAGTTGGCGCTGCTCAATCTCGCCGTCAACGCCCGCGACGCCATGCCGGACGGGGGCGATCTCACCATCCAGGCTGAGAACGTCGTCGATGGCGACGCCAACAATGTCGCCGTGAGCGTCATCGATACGGGCGAGGGCATGACCGAAGAGGTGCTCGCACGCGCGTTCGAACCGTTTTTCTCGACCAAGGCGGCGGGCGCCGGCACCGGACTGGGCCTCGCGCAGGTCTACGGTTTCGCTACTCAATGCGGCGGAACGGTTGCGGTCGAGTCGGCGCCTGGCCGGGGCACGACCGTCACCGTCATGCTGCCGCGCGCCTAGAGATCGAGCGCCACGCGCGAGTCCGCTGTCAGCACATCATCGCGCACGAACCCATTGCGTCCGTCTTCGAGGCTGACGCGCACCCACCAATGACCGCCTGCGCGCACCTTGCCGGTGGCGTTCATGTCCGCGCCGGCCGGCAAACGCACCAGCAGGTTCGCTCCGCGCCGGGGCTGCGTGCGCAGGTTGGCGCCTGCGCGCCCGGCCGCGATCTGCACCGCCGGCTCGATCGCTTGAACCTCAGCCGCTGCGGGCGCCGCGCGCGCGGGCGCGCTCCAGCGCACGACATCTTCGCGCACGAAGCCGACCCGTTCGTCCGGCATTACGACGCGAAACCACCAGTGGCCTTGGACGTTGAGCCGCCCCGTCACGCGCAACCGCGTGCCTTGCGGCACGTTGGCGAGCAGGTCGCCGCTCAACAGCGGATAATCGCGCACATTGGCGCCGCCGCGCACGGCAATGAGATCGCGCTCGGGCGCGATTTCCTCGACCGCCACCTGCATCGGCGAATAGGGCTCTTCCTCGGGCGCAATGGTGGAAACCACCGCCGACGCATCGCTCAGCATCGAACTCAGCTGCCTGGGCAGACCCGGCACGAAAATGACGCCCAGCACGGCGGCGGCAAATGCGCCGAGAATGGTCGCGCGAAAAGTGGGAAACCGCGGGCCGCGCCTGGGCGGCGGGAGATGAGCTTGCACTTGGGCCTCTGCAATGCGTCGCGCTATTTTGAGTTCTTCGCGTTCGCGGCGTTTTTCCTGTTTGCGTTGCCTTTCGGCCGCCAACCGCGCAGCACGCCGTTCGCGCTCGGCGGCGTCGGATCGCTCGGCGGGGCGCAGCACAGCAACGAGGCGTTTCTGGCCGTCGAAGAAACCCGAATGCGGGACAGCGGGATCGGAGTAGAAGTAGATGTAGTCGACATCGGCCGATCCGGGCGGAGGGCTTGCGCCGGCAAGCGGCTGGGGCAACACGGCGATTACGCGCTTGCCGAGGCGTTGCGCTTCGGCGATGTCCCACGCACATGCATCGGTGCAGGCGGAACTCGGCGTCAGCACAAGAATGACCGCATCCGCCTCGTGAATCAGATCGCCGCGGTCGGGTCCGATCTCGTTGCGGTCGCGGGTCGCATAGATGCCGCGGTCGTTGAGAAAGCCGCCCAATTGGTCGGCGAACGCGGCGTCGGGGCGCGCGCATGAGACGAACACTTTCGTCCGCGTTTTCGACTCAACCGCGTGGGCCATGCGAGAAACATAGGCCGCCCGCGGGGGGCGGAAAAGCGCCGCGAGCGGTGCCGCAATGGCTCACCTTTCACCTTAACGGCGGCTGAACGGGATGACCGCGATGTCGTAACTGGACTCGACCGCCACCCCGAAGACGATGTCGCCGCTGACCGGATCGACCGCGAGCGAGCCGGCGAACGTGCCGTCGGTGTCGAGGACACGCCGAACGGGGCCTCCCGAGATCGCGCGCGACAGCACGCGGACGCGGCCGCGCTGCGTCTTGTCGACCACGTAGATGTTGCCGCCGCTCACGGTCCAGTCCCGTTCCCAGTGCAGCAGGGCGTTATCGCGGTAAGGTCTAAAATCGGGAAACACCAGGACGGGACCGCGCTCGGGGTCGAGCCGCCAAATGCCATTCTGAACCCGATGGACGGCAAATAACCCCTCAGGCGTCTCGATGGCGGTGAACCAACCATGATCGGAAATCGGCTGCGGCTGTGCGCCGGCGCGCAAATCCAGACGGTAGAGGCGCGGACCCTCGGGTTCCAGGCGCGCAAACACCACGCTCCGCCCATCTGGAGCAAACGTGGGATTGCCGATTTCAGCATCGCCCTCCAGTTCGACTTCTTGGATGATGCCGCTGGCCACATCGACCAGGAACAGCCGGCTACGCCCTTCATGGGTGGCTGTGTAGGCAAGACGCCGTCCGTCAGGCAGCCAGCGCAAATCATCCGGAGCGACGCCGATCGTTTGAACGAGCCGGCGCGGTTGTTCTCCCGGCGGCTGCAAATAGAGCCAGTCGTCAACCAGCCCGCGCGCAAACGCGAGCACGCCATTGCTGGAGAAATCGGCGGCGGAATCCTGCTGATTGCCTTCGGTGATCGCGTTGGTTCGTCCGCCCCTCGACCGCCAGAGATTGACGGCTCTGGTTTCCACTTGCACGGCCAGCACGCCGGCGGCGGTTTCTGGCCGCGAGAGATGGGCAAGGCCCGGCAACAGCCGCTGGCCTGCGCCATGGCCGTTCGCGCTATGCAGCCATAGCTCTGTGCTGCCGAAATTCGTACGCTTGACGACGAAGAGATTGCTCGAATCAGCCCATGCGACTTGGGCCCATGACTCGTCCTCGGTGATGCGTGTCATGCGGCGCCGGCGCAGGTCGTAAACGTAGACGTCGGCGCTCTCGGTCGTCAGGTAGCGGACAAAGGCGACCCGTTCTCCGTCAGGAGACACGCGCGCTGCCATGTCGCCCATGCCTGTTGCGATTGGCGCCGCCAGGTCGCGTACATTTCCTGTCGCCAAATCGAGAACGCGAAGGCGCATGAGTCCTTCACTGTCAGCGGTATCGGAAAATACGATGCCGCTGCCGTCCCCCGTCCATGCCAAACGGTTTGGGCCATTGCCTTGGCAGCCGCCCACTTGGCGGTCCAAGCCGCTTGGAAACTCCCGAACCATGATCTGACAATAGGTGTATCCGTTCTCCAGAAACTCCCGGCGGTTCCAGCGGGCGTAGGCCAACCGATCGCCGGTCGGCGAAAACGCGGGCATGCCCTCGTTGAAATCCGCGGTGTCGGTGAGCTGTGTCTCCTCGCCCCCGGCTACGCTGCGCAGGAACAAATCGGAGCGGTCCCAGAATTGTTCGCCTTGTTGGACCGCATAGACGACGAAGCGCGCGTCCGGCGACAGCGCCGGCATCGCTTCCGGCCGGCTAGAATACGCCACCAGCTGCATAGGCTCGAGCACATAGCTCACCGGCTGTGTCACCAACACGCCGGCTGCGGCTATTGCCGCCACAGCCAACGCTGCCCCAGCCGCGATTCTGCGCCATCGCCGTTTGGCGATCCGGACCAGGCGCTGCCGCCAATCCGCATTCGCGGCGCCCGGCGCGTATCCGTGAGCAAACACCGACTCGCGCATCTTCGCCAATTGCACCGAGCCCAGCGGCGTGAAGCGCGCGTCGATCTCTCCATGCAATTGCGCCTTCACCGCCTCTGAGATCACCAGTGCATTTGGCTCAGCTTGGGCCACCAGTCGCGAGGCCACGTTGACGCCATGACCCAGAAGATCGTCGTTATCGATCATCACTTCGCCCAAATGGGCGCCGGCGCGGATCCGCGGCAGGTCGCTATCCGGCTTCGTCACATCCTCGAGCAGGGCGATCGCCGCACGCACTGCTGCGCTCGCCAAGGGAAACTCGAGCATGAAACCGTCGCCGGCCGTGTTGAACACGCGCCCGCCGTGAGCCGCAGCGAGTTCGCTGATGCGCGCACGCAGGCGCGTGATCCGCCGCGCCGCCTCGACCTGGTCGCGCTCCGCGGCGGCGGAATACCCCACGACGTCGATCGCGAGGATGGTGGTCAGCTTGCGCGTCTCGTCAGCAGCCGTCACGTCGTCACGCTCCCGTCCGACGCCGCCAGTTCCGGCTCTTGTAACCGGTTACGTGCACGCGTGCGACCCGGTGACGACCGTCACATCCAATAACCCGACGAACGCCTAGCTTCACCTCACCGCTCACGCGGCGAAGAAAGGAGCCCTGCCAATGTTGATCCGGTTTGCCTGCCTCATGCTTGCTCTGACTGCGTTCGTGCCGGGCGCCTTCGCGACACTCACCCAAGCCGCCCTGATCGTCGCCTGAGCGCCCTTCCTCCCTGAAAACTCGGCCGCGGCACGCCTCCGCGGCCGTCTTTTTGCCCTGCGCGAAAAATATTTTTTTGCCGAGGCCTGAGGACTCCATCTGGAGTCCTGCCGGTTCTGCGCCCACCATATCTGGCGCCGATTTTCTAAATCACTGATTCAAAGCGACTCTTTGGACTCGGTTTGTTCCGCGACCGCGTGAGTCCGTAAATATTTCATTAAGCAACGGGATTCATTTTGCCCGCCTCTTTGGGGTTGGTGCGATGTCGAAACGTGGCGCGCCGCTGCTGAGCATAGGCCTCGGTGCGGCGATCCTTTATCTAGGCGCCCACGCCGTCACGGGCCGTCAGGGCCTCGTGGCGTACGTCGATCTTCAGGCGCAGCAACGCGCGCTGGGGCAGCGCGTAGCCGAGCTTACTGCGCAAGAGGCAGCGCTCGAAAGCCGCGCTCGGCGCCTGCGCCCCGGCCACATCGATGCCGATTACCTTGAAGAGCGCGCTCGCATCACGCTTGCCGCCGGCGACAGCGAGGAGATCGTGTACGATCTCGACTAGCTCTGCTGCGATGCAACATCGCAAACCTTTCTGGCGAGCCAAGTCATTCCCGCATAAGAGGAACGCGCCCCTCGGCGTGGACTTCGCGTCTGCGTGCGTCATGTCGTGGCGGCGGAGGATGACGACCGATGACAAAGGGCAACGGCAAGCCTAGCGCGGAGGCGAGCAAGGACGAACTGCTCCAATATTATCGCGACATGCTGCTGATCCGCCGTTTCGAGGAACGTGCCGGTCAGCTTTACGGCATGGGACTGATCGGCGGCTTTTGTCACCTCTATATCGGCCAGGAAGCCGTCGTCGTGGGCATGCAGGCTGCGCTCGAGCACGGCGACCAGGTCATCACCGCCTATCGCGACCACGGCCACATGCTCGCCGCCGGTATGACGGCGAACGGCGTCATGGCGGAACTGACCGGCCGCAGCGGCGGCTATTCGAAAGGCAAAGGCGGCTCGATGCACATGTTCAGCATCGATAAGGCGTTCTACGGCGGCCACGGCATTGTCGGCGCGCAAGTCTCGCTTGGCGCCGGCATCGGCTTCGCCAACAAGTATCGCAACGACGGCAAGGTCTGCCTCACCTATTTCGGTGACGGGGCCGCCAACCAGGGCCAGGTCTACGAGAGCTTCAACATGGCGTCGTTATGGAAGCTGCCGGTTGTCTTCATCATCGAGAACAACCAGTACGCCATGGGCACCAGCGTGCAGCGCTCCTCCGCCGAGACGCATTTCTACAAGCGCGGCGCGGCGTTCGCGATTCCGGGCGAAGAGGTCGACGGCATGGATGTCGTCGCTGTACGTGAAGCGGGCCTGCGCGCTGTCGCCCACGCCCGCTCCGGCAAGGGCCCATTCTTGCTGGAGATGAAAACGTATCGCTATCGCGGCCACTCGATGTCCGATCCGGCGAAATATCGCACCAAGGAAGAGGTCGACGAATTCAAAGCCAAGCGCGACCCGATCGAGCACGTGAAGAAGCTGATCACCGACGCGGGCCACACCACCGAAGAGTCGCTAAAGGAGATCGACCGCGAAATCCGCACCGTTGTCACCGAGAGCGCCACGTTCGCTCAGGAAAGCCCGGAGCCCGATCCATCAGAACTGATGACGGACATCTACATTGAAGCCTAACCACACTCGTCATTCCGGGGCTTCGCGCCGCGAAGAACCCGGAACCCGGGGGCAAACGGCGCGCCCTTCGATCCCCTGGATTTCGGATTGCGCCACGCGCACCCGGAATGACGAAACAAGAGGCGTTTGGGGGGAAGTAGAATGACGCCGGAACTAACTTATCTCGCTTACTCGATCATCCTGTTGTTCGTGATCGTGTTCGTGCAGGCCAGTTCAGGCATTCGCCAGCATGGCGGCCTGGTCATGGCCAACAACCGCGACAACCTGCCGGCGCCGAACACGTTCTCGGCGCGCGCCAAGCGCAATGTCGACAATATGCGCGAAAATCTCTGGTTCTTCGCTCCCGGCATCCTGATCGCAGCGATCGCCGGAATCTCGAACCAATGGACCATTCTCGGGGCGCAGATTTTCTTCTTCGCCCGCCTCATCCATTCGATCACCTATCTCGCAGGCTGGCCGTTCATCCGGCCGCTGTTCTGGTTCGCAGGCGTCATCGGTTGCGCGCTGATCTATCTCGCTCTGTTTGGGATCCTCGTCTGATGACGCAAATTCTCATGCCCGCGCTTTCTCCGACGATGGAGGAGGGCAATCTCGCCAAATGGCTGGTCAAAGTCGGCGACAAGATCGAGCCGGGCCAGGTCATCGCCGAGATCGAGACCGACAAGGCGACGATGGAAGTCGAAGCCGTCGACGAAGGCACCGTCACCGCATTGCTGATCGAAGAGGGCGCGCAGGGCGTGAAGGTCAACACGCCAATCGCGGTACTGGATGGCGCGGGCGAGGCAACTCAAACGGCGCCGACGAAATCTCAAACCTCCCCCCTTGTGGGGGAGGGCAGGGAGGGGGGTGACGGCGGTGTTGCCTCCGCAAAGAGCGCCGCGCGCACCCCCACCCCCAGCCCCGCCCCACAAGGGGGCGGGGAGGACCTGGAGCTGCCCGCCGGCACGCATATGCTCAAGATCACCGTGCGCGACGCCTTGCGCGACGCGATGGCGGAAGAAATGCGCGCCGACGACCGCGTCTTCGTCATGGGCGAAGAAGTGGCTGAGTATCAAGGCGCCTACAAAGTCACCCGCGAACTGTTGCAGGAATTCGGCCCGATGCGCGTGGTCGACACGCCGATCACCGAACACGGTTTCGCCGGTTTGGGCGTCGGCGCGGCGATGGCGGGGCTGAAGCCGATCGTCGAGTTCATGACCTGGAACTTCGCCATGCAGGCCATCGACCACATCATCAATTCCGCCGCCAAGACCCTCTACATGTCCGGCGGGCAGATCAAATCCTCGATCGTCTTCCGCGGCCCCAACGGGGCAGCCTCGCGCGTCGCCGCGCAGCACAGTCAGGATTACTCGTCCTGGTACAGCCACATCCCCGGCCTGATCGTCATCGCGCCCTACGACGCCGCCGACGCCAAGGGTCTGCTCAAGGCCGCCATCCGCAACCCGAACCCGGTCGTCTTCCTCGAACACGAAATGCTCTACGGCCAGGAATTCGAAATCCCGGACGTGAAAGATTGGATCGTCCCGATCGGCAGGGCCAAGGTGCGCCGTCAAGGCGGCGACGTCACCATCACCGCGCATTCGCGCATGGTCGGCCTGGCGCTGAAGGCGGCCGAACAGCTCGCCGGCGAGGGCATCGACGCCGAAGTCGTCGATCTGCGCACGCTGCGCCCGCTCGACACCGGCACGATTCTCGAAAGCGTCCGCAAGACCAACCGTATCGTCACGGTGGAAGAGGGCTGGGGCCAATCCGGCGTCGGCGCCGAGATCTGCGCCCGCGTGACAGCGGAGGCGTTCGACTATCTCGACGCCCCGCCGACGCGCGTCCACCAGGTCGACGCGCCCTTGGCTTACGCCGCCAATCTCGAAGCCTTGGCGCTGCCCAGCGTCGAGAAGATCATCGACGCGGTGAAAGCGGTGACCTACCGGTGATCTATCGCGGCGCCTGCCATTGCGGCGCAGTCAGCGCCGAGTATGAGACGCACGCCCCCGTCCGCCTCCGCGCCGACGGCTGCGGCTTTTGCGCCTCGCGCGGCGTCAAGTCCGCCAGCGACCCTGAGGGTCGTCTCCAGCTGGCGTCCGCCAAGCGCCTCATCCGCTATCGCTTCGGCCACAAGACCGCGGATTTCCTGATTTGCCCCGATTGCGGCACGTACGTCGCTGCGCACATGGAAAGCGCGCGCGGCGCCATTGGCGTGGTCAATGTCGTCGGCCTGCAGATCGGCGCGCTGAAGCACCTGCCTGCGACGCTCACCAGCCTTGAAGGGGAAAGCGTCGCGGAGCGCATCCAGCGCCGCGTCTCACGATGGACGCCGCTGACGCTGTCGGAACCTGCGCCATGAGCGAAGCCGAAGTGGTCGAGCAATTGGTGGAGTTCACCAACATCCTGATGGTAGGCGTATCGCTGATCTTCTCAGTGGTTTCCGCTTATGTCGTCGCGCTCAACTATTTCATCGGTTCGGCGAACTTCCGCGCGCGCATGGGCGCCTTTCTCTTTGTCACCCTGATCCTTGGCATGCTGATGGTGACGATGATGGGCGCGCAGGCGACCCAGGTCGGTTTGATCGAGCGTCTGCGCGAACTCCAGGCCGCCGATCAGCTGACAGCCGCCGGCCGTGCCGTTCTCGCCAACGCGCAAATCACGATCGCCGGCGACCTCAGCATCGACGCCGTCATCCGCTTGTGCGTCTGGCTGGGTCTGGTCTTCACCTACCTGGCACTCGCCTATCTTACCTTTCTCCATAAATGGACCCCGGACGCCATTCCGGTCAGCATCGAACCGAGGCGGTCGTGACAAACCAAAGCTGGAGCGCGCCATGAGCGAAGGCGAAGTCGTTGAGCAAATGATCGGCTACATGAGCCTGTTGCTGCTCGGCGTGTCTCTCATATTCACTGTCGTGTCGGCCTACATCGTCGCATTGAACTATTTCGTCGGCGAGGCGCTGTTTCTCGCACGGCTGGGCGCGTTCGCTTTCATCTCGCTCATTCTGGTTTTGCTGCTGGTGGTGATGATCGGCGCCGAAGGGGTCCATTCCGGGCTGATCGATCGTTTGCGCAGCATGGAGGCTGCGGGGCAGATAACCGAAGCCGGCCGCGCCGTGCTCGCCAACGCCAGAAACGGCGTCGACGATTTCGTTCGCGCGCTGCTGTGGCTGGGCATGGTCTCGGTGTTCGCCGCGCTCGCCTACATGACCTTCATCCATCGCTGGAAGCCTGACGTCGTCAATGTCGCGCTCACATCGCGGAAAGCTCCTTCATGACCACGCAAATCACCATGCCCGCGCTGTCGCCGACCATGGAGGAGGGCAACCTCGCCAAGTGGCACGTCAAAGCCGGCGACAAGATCGAGCCGGGCCAGGTCATCGCCGAAATCGAAACCGACAAGGCGACGATGGAAGTGGAAGCTGTCGATGAAGGCGTGATCGCCGAGATCCTGGTGCCGGAAGGCGCTCAGGGGGTGAAGGTCAACACGCCGATCGCCACACTCGCCGGCGAAGGCGAAGTTGCGAAGCCTCCGCCTAAAGGGGAAGAGCCGCTGAAAGCGCAACCGCAATCGTCGAAGCAAACACGAGCGCCGCAACAAGCTCATCCCTCCCCCCTTGCGGGGGAGGGTAGGGAGGGGGGTACGGGCGGCAGCCCATCCGGCAAGACTACCGCCGCCACCCCCACCCCCGGCCCCGCCCCGCAAGGGGGCGGAGAGAGAGTGTTGGCATCGCCGCTTGCACGCCGTTTGGCGGAGCAGGGTGGAATTGAACTCACCGGTCTCAAAGGGTCCGGCCCGAACGGCCGCGTCGTCAAGGCGGACGTCGAAGCCGCCGCCAAATCCCCGCGCGCCGCCCAAGCGCCGCAGCAATCGCGCGAAATTTCAAAGCCCGCGCCAGTCCGAGCGCCCGCGCCGCAATCGCTCGAGAGCTACGGCATTCGCCAGGGCAGCTACGATCTCGTTCCGCTCGATCTCATGCGCAAGACCATCGCCAAGCGCATGACCGCTTCCTTCCGCGACGTGCCGCACTTTCCCCTCAGCATCGATCTCGAAATCGACGCGCTCTTGAAAGCCCGCAGCGAGATCAACAAGCGTTTCGCCGACAACGGAGTGAAAATCTCCGTCAACGACATGTGCATCAAGGCGGCGGCCTTGGCGTTGAAATTGGTGCCGGAAGCCAATGCCAGCTACACCCCCGACGGCATCGCCATCCATCACCACGCCGACATCGCCGTCGCCGTCGCCATTCCGCACGGCCTGATCACGCCAATCATCTGGGCCGCTGAAACCAAGGGTCTGGCCCAGATCAGCGCCGAAATGGCCGATCTCGCCCAGCGCGCGCGCGAGCGGAAACTGAAGCCCGAGGAATTCCAGGGCGGCACCTTCTCGATCTCGAACATGGGCATGCTCGGCATCAAGAGTTTCGCCTCGATCATCAATGAGCCGCACGGCATGATCATGTCGATCGGGGCGGGGGAAAAGCGCCCGATCGTCAAGAACGATGCGCTCGCCATCGCCACCATGATGAGCGTCACCGTCACCTGCGATCACCGGGTGGTCGATGGCGCGCTCGGCGCGGCGTTCCTGAAGGCCTTCAAGAGCTTCCTCGAAGACCCGATGGCGATGTTGCTTTAGCGCCCCATCTCCGCCTCAACCGCCGCTAACAACTCCGTCGCCCGCCACGCGGTCGCGTCCAATCGCGCAACGACGTACATCGTCGACATCCATGATCCTGCACCTCGAGCGTAATGTCCGGCGGTCAGCGCGCGGCTGCGGCCTGGCTTTTGACCTGCTCCAACGCGATCCGATGCGTGACGCCGTCTTCGGACGTCCATTCGATCGCCTGGCCCTCAGCCAAGCCCAGCAGCATGGCGCCGACTGGCGTCAGCACCGAGATCTTGTGCTGTGCGAAATCAGCGGCTCGCGGGTAGACGAGCGCATAATCGCGATATCGCGAGTCGTTGTAGGTGAACGTTGCGACACTGCCCATGCCGGCGACGAATGGCGGCAGCTGCGCCATGACTTTGGCGCGCGCCAGCTCCTCGAACAGCAGCACGGCGCCGGGCGCTTTGCCCAAGGCGGCGAGCGCCAAATCGGTCAGCAGATCATGATCGGCTTCGGCGACGATGATCGGCGCCCGGCGCGTTGCATGAAGATTTGTCATAGTGCGACTCCGCACGCGGCGTCGCTGGCGCGACCGCGTCGTTTTCGATGGGTTGAGCAGGTCTAGATTTCCCCTGGCCGAGCCGAACGCAGCCAGGGGCTAGGCGCGCGCCTGATCGCGGCGGCCATGCATCGCGCGAAGGGGAAGGACGCGTTTCATCGGTATCGATATCGGCGCCGGACTCGGTGAAGTCAACCCGGCTGCGACCGAACTGTGTGCTGGATTTTCCAGCCTCACATCATCGTCACGACGACCTTGCCGGTATGCCGGCCCGTGCCAAAGCGGCGGAACGCTTCGGCAGCGTGCGCGAACGGATGGATGGAATCGATCACGACTTTGACGCTTCCCGTTTCAATGAGGCCGCCGAGCAGAGCCAGATCCTTGTTCGGCTTCAGCATCACGAAGCGCACCCGTTTTGGACGCCACAGCGGGTTGAATGCGAGCATGGTCACCGCGACAATCAGGTTGCCGCCCATCGTGACGTAAAGTCCTCCCGGCGCCAGAGCGCGCAGATAAGCCCACGGTGCGCGCGCCGTCATCGCATCGAAGATGAGATCGTAGCGCGCCGGGCGTTTGGTGAAGTCCTCCCGCTCGTAGTCGATGACGTCGTCGGCGCCGAGGGCGCGCAGCATCGGCAGCTTCACGCCTTTGTCGAGCGCGGTCACCCTGGCGCCGCGCGATTTGGCGAGCTGCACGGCGAACGTTCCAGCGCCGCCGCCGGCGGCATGTATCAACACGTTTTGCCCGGCCTGGACCTCCGCGACATCGAACAGCCCTTGCAGCGCAAGCATTCCGGCTTGCGGGATCGCCGCTGCCTGCTCGTAGCTCAAGCCCGCGGGCATGGGAGCGAGAGCGCGCGCCGGGACGCAGACATATTCGGCCATGGCGCCGAAGCCGCTTTCGCACAAATCGCCGTACACATCCGCGCCGGGCGCAAATTCCGTGACGCCGGCGCCCACTGCTTCGACACGTCCGGCTGCGTCGCAACCGAGCACGCGCAGCTTGGGGCGCAACGGGCCCTCCATCAGGCGATTGACCAGCGTTCCCCGCAGCATCTGCCAGTCCCATTCGTTGATCGAGGCGGCATGCACGCGCACCAGCACCTCATTTGCGCGTGGGATTGGCTTTTCGACGTCGCCGATGCGCAGAACGTCGGGCGAGCCGTAGCGGTCGCGGACGAGGGCCGACATGCGCTCGGGTTCGCTCATGAACGCCATTCTGCTAAGCTATGCTGCAGGAGCAAGCCCATGCCTGAAGTCCGCATGTCCGTCGGCAAAGCGCTCATTGGCCGCGAAGAGCTGGCGCCCAATTTCGAAGTCCGCGCCGATGGCGCGAGCGGCGGCGCGTTGATCGGTGAAGTCACGGTCTCGACCGGCGGCGTGCGATGGCGCGCCGCGCGCACGCAATCGGCGCATTTTCTGGACTGGGAACGTTTTGCCGCGCTCATGGAGCAGCAGCCGCGCGAGTGAGAGGTCGCACGGGCGTCCTGCCTATGCGCCGCAACGGTGCAGAAAATCCCTTCAAAATCGCGTGCCTGCGCGGGCGGCGCGCCGTTTCTATCCGGCTGGCGCCCGCGCAGGCCTATGATGCACGCGCCATGATCGCCGCAATATCCGTTCCCGCCACCTTCGCTGCGCCCGCACTATGGGCGGCGCTGCGCGTCTTCATCGTCACCTTCTTCAACCTGTTCGGCGCGCCCGAACAATTAGCGGCTAAGGGTGCGCTCACGGCCAAAGCCTACAAGCAGACGCTTTCCTGGCTGCGTGCGGGCGAAGCCATGCTGCGGCGGCTCGTCCTGATCGAGGCGGCGCATTACGCCAAGCCGAACCTGCGCCCGCTCTTGCGCGAGCGGCGCAAGCGCATTGCCAAACTGCGGAGTTTCGAGGCCAGTCAACCCCAATGCTGGCGCGTGAGTTTCCGCTGTTTCAGCGCCGACGACCGGCGTCGCGCCGGCAGGACACGTCGCAAATGCAGCCAACCCGTGCGCGTTCTCAACGCTTGGCCGCTGGCCGAGCGGGCCGAAGCCATCCTGCGCGTGTTCAATAATCCCGAGCCTTACGCCAGGCGGGTGGCGCGCCGTCTCCACAGCGCGCCGCATCGCGCCAGAGCGCTGTTGCGTCATCCGCCAAACGCACCCGATATCATCGGCCGGGAGAGTTTCGCTGACACCGGCGCAGCATGCATGGACGCCATGCAGCGCTTTGAAAGCGGATAGCGCAAGCGCTCGACTCGAAGCGGGCAGCCCGGGCGCCATCCGTCGCAACGGCTGCGCGCGGCTGTGCAAATCGGCTCGCGGGCCGCCCGCGCCGCGACTAAAATGACGACTCGGGGGACAGAATGTTCGCAAACCTGGTCCAAATCGTCGGTCTCTGGTTTTTGGCCGCGGTCGCGCTCGAAGCGCTGGCCGTGTTTGTCGAACAGGCCGGTGCGGCGCGCTCGCCCGACGATGAGACGGCGCGGCCCGGCGCCGTCTCCCTGATTGCGTTTTTGCTGTCATTGATCACGCCAGGCCTGTTGCTGGCGCACGGCTTCCTCGCCACGCACGGACAAGACCAGACGCTGCGCGTCATCGCCATGACCGCGCCGATTGCTGCAGTATTGTTTGGCGCCCTCCTGGGGGCCATGTTCGGCGCTGTTGCGAAGGGCGCCGCGCCGGCGATGCGCAAGTTGGCGCTGCCGCTCGATCTCGTCGCTCTTGCCGTGGCCGTTTACGCGGCGCTGCCGAGCATACGCATTCTGATCGCGGCCGCGCAGCACGGCGGTGCGATCTTCGTGAACTAGGCGGCCTGGCCGGCCTGCCGCAGCTTCTTGGTCACCATTACCGACAATTGTTGCGTCACGGTCTGGCGCAGTTCGACTTGGGAATTCGGAAGCTCGGCGAGCTGAACGATGGAGTCCAGGTGCGCTTGGATCACTTCGATATTGAGCGGGGCTTCGGCGCCCACGCCCTTGATGTAGCTGAACAGGGACGAACACGCCGACATCAGCAGCCTGTCTTTCATATCGCCGGCGAGGGCGCTGAGTTGGCCGCAGGTCAGGCCGAGCTCGCGCAGCGCCGCAGCGTCTCCAGGTTTCAGCGCCTGCAATTGAGCGCCGATCCGCTCGCAATACATGCGCGCCAGGCCCTTGCGGATTTGCACATCCGGAGCGTCAGCGTTCTGGTCGTGGCTGTCGAACAGGCGCCGGCGCGGACCGTCATAGGCCGCCTCGCCCTGGCGCCGGCGGCGGCAAGGGCCGACATACTTGCCGCTTTCGACGAAGTCGCGTTTGCGCCTCTGGGTTTCGCGTACGCGGCGGAGCAGGGCGGCGGCCGAAAACGGAATCTGCACGAATTCGTCGACGCCGGCGCTGCGTGCGCGGTCGATATCGCTCACCCGTCCGCGCTCGGTCACCAGCACGATCGGGACCCGGCGATAGCAATCGCCGGCTTCGCCGGTGCGGATACGACGGGTCATGGTCACGCCATCGCCGTCTTCCATGTCCCAGGCGGTGACGACGAGATCCGGCTGGAAGAACGGCAGCATCTGCATACAATGATCGGCGTTGTCGGCATGCTCGACCGTGACGTTGCGCATGGTGCGCAGCGTTTCGGTCGTGAGGCGCCGCTGAAACGGCTTGCCCTCCACGACCAGAATCCTCAAGACTCGTTGTTTTTGCGCCCGCCTGTCCGCCATAGCGCATCCAGCTATACGCGGTCGGCGTTAAGAATTGCGGTGGCAAGCGCTGACAATCAGCGTCAACATACGGTGAATCGGTTAAACCGCGTCAATGCTTTCGTTGCTTCTGGCTTCGTTCGTGACCTTCTTCGTCGCCATCGATCCGGTGGCGATGGCGCCGATGTTCACGACCATGACCAGCGCCATGACGCCGGACTGGCGCCGACGGATGGCGTGGAAGTCCATTGCCATCGCGACGGGCATCCTGCTCGCATTCGCGTTTGGCGGCGCCTGGCTGCTGGAGCAAATCCACGTGTCCATCGACGCCTTCCGCATCGCCGGCGGCTTGCTCCTGTTCCTGATTGCGGTCGACATGCTGTTCGAGAAGCGTTCGGAGCGGCGCGAAGAGAGGGCCGAGCAAGTGGCGGCCGAACAGGCCAAGCATCCGGGCACGCAGGACGATATTTCGGTCTTCCCGCTGGCGATCCCGCTCATTTCCGGCCCCGGCGCCATCGCTTCGATCATGCTGTTCTTCGCCGAGCACGAAGACCTCGCAAGCCGCGGCGTCATCTTGCTTGGCGTCGGGGCAAACCTTGCGCTGTGTCTGATCGCGTTTCTGGCGGCAGGACCCTTGTCGCGCATCATGGGCGAGACCGTCGCTTCCATGCTCACCCGCATCTTCGGCATTCTCCTCGCAGCCCTGGCGGCGCAGTTCGTGGTCGATGGGATCAGGAACGTGTTTGGGATAGCTGGTTAGCGCGGGAGTTAGCAGGTTGGAGCGCGCGCCTCCTGGCGCGCATGCGGGCTTGGAAGCCCGCGCTCCAACCTACGATGATTGGGAGCCAATCAAATCCCCGCCTTCACGCGCCGTGTTAGACTGCTAAGTACAGTCTCATGAACACATCCTTCGACGTCATCATCATCGGTTCCGGCCCCGGGGGCTACGTCACCGCGATCCGCGCTGCGCAGCTCGGCATGAAAACCGCCATTGTCGAGCGCGACCGGTTGGGCGGCATCTGCCTGAACTGGGGCTGCATCCCGACCAAGGCGCTGCTGCGCTCGGCGGAGGTCTACCGCAACGCCCAACACGCGAAGGACTTCGGGCTGTCGATCGAGGGGTTGAAGTTCGATCCCGAAGCCGTGGTGAAGCGCTCGCGCGGCGTGGCTGGACGCATGGAGAAAGGCGTTCAGTTTCTGATGAAGAAGAACAAGATCACCGTGATCGAAGGCGAAGCGCGATTGCAGAACGGGAGCGCTGCCCCGAAGGTGGTCGTGAAAACCAAGGACGGCAAGGACGCGGCGCACGAGGCCAAACACGTGATCCTCGCCACCGGCGCGCGGGCGCGCGAGATTCCCGCGGCCGGCTTGAAGGCCGACGGCAAGCGCATCTGGACCTATCGCGACGCCATGACGCCGCCTGAATGGCCGGAATCACTGCTGGTGTTCGGCTCGGGCGCCATCGGCATCGAGTTCGCGAGCTTCTACGCGGCGTTTGGCGTGAAAACCACGGTCGTCGAATTGCTCGATCGCGTGCTGCCGGTCGAGGACGAAGAAATCTCGGCGTTCGCCAGGAAGCGCTTCGAGAAGGAGGGGCTGAAAATTCTGACCTCCACCGAAGCCAAATCGCTGAAGGCGACAGCCAACGGCGTCGAGGCCGTGGTTTCCTCGAAGGGCAAGGAAGAAACGCTCACCGCCTCGCATGCCATCGTCGCCGTTGGCATCGCCGGCAACATCGAGGACCTCGGCCTGGAGGGCCTCGGCGTGAAAACCGATCGCGGTCACATCGTCACCGACGGTTACGGCAAGACCAATGTCGCCGGCCTCTACGCCATCGGCGACGTCACCGGCGCACCGTGGCTCGCGCACAAAGCCAGCCACGAGGGCATCATCTGTATCGAAGCCATCGCCGGGCAAAAATCGCACCCGATGATCAAGGAGCGCATCCCCGGCTGCACCTATTCACATCCGCAAGTCGCCAGCGTTGGCCTCACCGAAGCGAAGGCGAAAGCCGCGGGCAGGGACGTGCGCGTCGGCCGCTTTCCGTTCGTCGGCAACGGCAAGGCGATCGCGCTCGGCGAAGATCAGGGCCTGGTCAAAGTCGTGTTCGACGCCAAAACCGGCGAACTCCTCGGCGCGCACATGATCGGCGCCGAAGTGACCGAACTGATCCAAGGCTATGCGGTGGCGATGTCCTGCGAAACCACCGAACACGAACTGATGGAAACCATCTTCCCGCACCCGACGCTGTCGGAAATGATGCACGAAGCGGTGCTCGATGCGTATGGGCGGGTGTTGCACGTTTAACCGTTCTCGCCCTTGATAGGCGAGGTGTCCGCGAAACGGACGGAGTGGGTGACAACGCCAATGTTGAAGGAATGCGTCGTGACTAGTCCGATCGGTGCAACCACCCACTCAGTCATCGCGCTCGCGCGCTGACAGCTCGCCCATCGAGGGCGAGCAGGGGATAGAGCATGGCCAACGAGATCGCACGCAAGCTGCGAAAGACCATGACGCCCCAGGAAGTGAAGCTGTGGGCTCATCTGCGCCGCTTGCGTTCGGAGGAAGAGGGCTGGAAGTTCCGGCGCCAAGTCCCGCTGCGCGGGTACATCGTTGACTTTGCGTGCTTCAAGGCGCGCCTCATCATCGAAGTAGACGGATCGCAGCACGGCTTCGAGGAACACAGAGAACGCGACCGGGCGCGAGACCAAATACTGGAGCACAATGGCTTCAACGTATTGCGATTTTGGAATGCTGAGATCGATCGAGAATTCGACGGCGTGTGGCGAACGATCAAGGATGCGCTACTGAATGCCAAGCTACGCGAGCGATGGGAGGAAGACCCTCCTCGCCCTTGATGGGCGAGTTGGATCGCGAGCGCACACTTAACCTCCTCGCCCTCGATGGGCGAGGTGTCCGCGAAGCGGACGGAGTGGGTGACAACGCAGGTGCTTAGAAGGAATGCATCGTGACTAGTTCGACCGGCGCAACCACCCACTCAGTCATTCCGCCTTCGCCTGCGGCTTCGGCGGACTGACAGCTCGCCCATCGAGGGCGAGCAGAGCGCACTCAAGCTGTCAGCAATGATGCACGAAGCGGTGCTGAATGCGTACGGGCGCTGCACGTTTGAGGGAACCCTCCTCGCCCTTGATGGGCGAGGTGGCCGCGAAGCGGACGGAGTGGGTGACAACGCCAATGTTGAAGGAATGCGTCGTGATCTAGTTCGACCGGCGCAGCCACCCACTCAGTCATCGCGCTTCGCCTGCGGCTTCGGCGGACTGACAGCTCGCCCATCGAGGGCGAGCAGGGTCTAAGCTGCCTTCGCTTCCGCAAACCGCTCCGCCGCCATGCGTTGGAGAATGACGTAATCGGTCTTGCCGCTGCCGAGCACGGGGATCTCGTCGATCACGACAATGCGCTTCGGCACCGCCAGTTCGCTGGCGCCATTGGCTTTGCACCAGGCCTGGAGCTCTTCCGTCTTGGCCCCGGCGTGATCGGTGAAGAGGATGATGCGTTCGCCCTTGCGTGAATCAGGCAGAGCGACGGCGGCGTGCAGATGATCGGGCCATACGGTTTGCGCGTAGGCTTCGACGGCGTTCAGCGACACCATCTCGCCGCCGACCTTGGCGAAGCGCTTCACCCGGCCGAGAATACGGATGAAGCCGTCTTCGTCCACGTCGACGACATCGCCGGTGTCGTGCCAGCCTTGCGGCAAAAGATCGATCCCGAACGGCTTGGTCGGATCGAGATAGCCGCGCATCACGTTGGGGCCGCGCACGTAGAGCTTCTGGCCGCCGTCGATGCCGGGCACAGGCTCCAGCCGCCACTCGATGCCGGGTATGAACTGGCCTACTGTGCCGTGCTTGTTGGCGCCGGGAATATTGACCGCGATCACCGGCGAAGCTTCTGTCGCGCCGTAGCCTTCGAGCAGTTCGACGCCGAAGCGCTGCAGGTAGAGGTCGCGCGTTTCCGGCTTCACCCTTTCGGCGCCGCAGACCATGAGCTGGATGCAGTCGAGATCGCCATCGGCGGCGTTGCGCGCATATTGCTGCGCGAACGTGTCGGTGGCGAAGAAGACGTTGGCGCCGGTTTCCTTGATCAGTTTCGGAATTTCCTTCACCTGCAGCGGCGATGGGAAGAGGAAAGTCTTGTGGCCGGTGAAGATCGGCAGCATCACCCCGCCGGTCAGCCCGAAGCAATGGAACATCGGCAGCGGACAGAAGAACGACCAGTTCGGGTCGAATGGGATGTGCGCGTGCGCTTGTTCGACATTGGCGACGATATTGGCGTGCGAAAGCACCGCGCCTTTCGGGGTGCCGTAGGAACCCGAGGTAAACAGGATGACGCCGGTGTCGTCGGGACTGCCTTTGGCGGCGAACATCCGCGGCATCGAACCCTTCATGAGCGCGATGATCTTGTCGCCGAGATCGATCGTCTTGCGGACGTCTTCGAGATAGATGAGCGTCGCGAACTTCGAGAGTTCCGCCTCGAGCGCCTCAAGGCCCGCCTTCTTGATGAAGACGCGCGAGGTCAGGATCTTCTTCACGTTCGCGGCTTCGCAGGCCGAGCGCAAATTCATCGCGCCTGCCGTGAAGTTCAGCATCGCCGGCGTCCGGCCGATGGCGTGCAGCGCGAAGAACGTCACCGTGCAGCCGACGCCTGTCGGCAGCATGATGCCCGCGGTTTCCCGCCGTCTGATCAGGGTGTCGAGCTTGCCGCCGAGGGCGAATGCGGCGCGGACGATGTCGTCGTAGCTGAGAACGCGGCGCTCATGATCCTCGAGGATCTTGTGCTTGCCGCCTCTTGCGTCGCGCGCCCGGAGCAGGGCTTCGAACAAGGTGACGCGGGTGCGCGCCAGCTCGAACGGTCGTTGCGCCATGGACGTAGTGCCTCCGAAACGTTTTTCCGCTCGAGCGTCTTGGAGAGAAGACGCCGATCCCGTGATTATTGTTTCACGGTTGTAACAGACCCTAGCGGCCCGATTGTGGCCGGGCAAGTGAAGGGGCCATTAACCCCTTGGCGGCGCAAGGGAGGTTTGCCGCCGGGGCGTTGCGGGAGAGGGCCCGGAGGCTCATGTTGAGGCCCGTGCCGACGCTGATTGATTTGCGCCAGGAAGGCGAGCCAAGCCGTCCCCGCCACCCTGAAAAGGAGGGCAGGCCGGATAATGCCTCGCCGCGGAAACCCGACTGGATCAGGGTCAAAGCCCCCGCAAGCCTCGGCTACCACCAAACCAAAGATCTGGTGCGCGACCTGAAGCTGCACACGGTGTGCGAGGAAGCGGGCTGCCCGAACATCGGCGAATGCTGGAGCCAGAAACACGCAACGTTCATGATCCTGGGCGGCATCTGCACGCGGGCCTGCAGCTTCTGCAACGTCGCAACCGGCAAGCCGCTGCCGCTCGATCCGGAGGAGCCGAAAAACGTCGCTTTCGCCACGGTGCAGATGGGCTTGCGCCATGTGGTTGTGACCTCAGTCGATCGTGACGACCTCGACGACGGCGGCGCCGATCACTTCGTGCTGACGATCGCGGCCATCCGCCGGGCGGCGCCTGAAACCACGATCGAAATCCTGACCCCGGATTTCTTGCGCAAACCGGGCGCGGCCGAGCGGGTGATCGACGCCAAGCCTGATGTGTTCAACCACAATTTGGAGACCGTGCCGCGGCTTTATCACGCGATCCGGCCCGGCGCGCGCTATTACCAATCGCTGCGTTTGCTGGATTCGGTGAAGCAGCGCGATCCTCAGCAATTCACCAAATCCGGTCTGATGGTCGGCCTCGGTGAAAGCAGGGATGAGGTGTTGCAGGTGATGGATGATCTGCGTGTCGCCGGGGTCGATTTCCTCACCGTCGGCCAGTATCTGCAGCCGACCAAGAAACACGCCGCCATCGATCGGTTCTGGACGCCGGAAGAGTTCAAGGCGCTCGAGACCATCGCTTACGCCAAGGGTTTCCTGATGGTTTCCGCGTCGCCGCTGACGCGTTCCTCGCATCACGCCGGCGAAGACTTTGCTCGCCTGAAGGCGGCGCGTCTGGCCTCGTCTTCAACTTGAGATGCCACGCACAACCATAGAAGCCGAGCGCGTCCTGCCGTATGCGCCGGAGGATCTGTGCCGGCTGGTCGGGGACGTGCACGTCTATCCGCAGTTTGTGCCGTTCCTGCAGACGATGCGCGTGGCCGAGCGGGAAGAGCTCGCAGACGGCGGCTGGCGCGGCGTCGCCGAGGCCGATGTCGGCTGGCGGGCGATCAAAGTTCGGTTCTCGACTTCGGTGCGATGCGAACCGTCGAAGGGCGAAGTCGAAGTCGCACTCGTCAAGGGTCCGCTGCACTATCTTGCGAACCGCTGGTGGTTCGAGCCGCACGAGATCGGCGCGCACGTGCGCTATTGGATCGCTTACGAATTCAAAAACCCGGTCCTGCAGGCCGCGGTTTCGGCCAACAGGGACAAACTCTCGCAGCGCATCATGGCTGCATTCGAGCGCGAAGCGAAACGGCGGCTGGGTTAGATCAATCGCTTCACGAGGTCGAGTGCGACTGCGACGGTTTCCGCTTGAACTTCCTGTCGGCCGATGTCGCCGAAACGTCTCTCCTCATGCAGCGTATTACCGCCGCGGCGCGCAGCGGCGATGTGCACGAGTCCGACTGGTTTTTCCGGCGTGCCGCCATCGGGACCGGCGACGCCGGTCACGGCGACAGCGATATCGGCGGGACTATGCGCTAGCGCTCCAGCAACCATCGCCAACGCCACCGGTTTGCTCACCGCGCCGTATTGTTGCAGCAGCTCGGGAGATACGCCGAGCATTTCGATCTTTGCTGCGTTCGAATAGGTGACGAATCCCCGCTCCAGCGCCGCCGAGGCCCCCGGCACGGCGGCAAGCGACGCGGCGATCAATCCGCCTGTGCAACTCTCTGCCGTCGCTATCTTCAGCCCGCCGGCCTTGGCGGCGTCGAGCAATTCACCGGCGCGCGCATGGCTGTTGTTTGCGACCATCTGCCGATACTGCCGGGCCTTTGGCGAAAGTCCATTCCATAAGTTTGCGTGCGATGGCAGAAGCGCGCGGAAGCGGGAGGGAATATGCAGGCGATAGCGCGGAAAGTTGCGGCGCCGGTGTTTGCGTTGGCGCTGTTTTCCAGCGCCGCGCTTATCTTCGTGCTGCAGCCAATGTTCGCGCGCATGGTGACGCCGCTTCTCGGCGGCAGCCCGCAAGTCTGGAACACGTCGATGGCGTTCTTCCAGGCGGCGCTGCTGGCGGGATACCTTTATGCGCACTTGCTTGCCCGCGTGAAGGATCTGCGGATTCAAGCCTTCATCCACGGCGCCGTCCTGCTGGCGGCGTGGCTAGTACTGCCGGTGCAGGTCACGACCGCCCTCGGCGAGCCGAATTCGCAGCAACCGATCTGGTGGCTGGTTGGCGTACTCACGCTGTCCGTCGGTGCGCCGTTTGCAGCGGCGTCCGCCACCGCGCCGCTCTTGCAGGCATGGTACGCGCGCACGGGCAGGAGTGATGCGAACGATCCCTACTATCTCTATGCGGCAAGCAATCTGGGCAGCTTTGGCGGACTGCTGGCTTATCCTGCCCTGATCGAACCGATGCTCGGCGCGCACGCGCAGAGCGTTGCATGGACGGCCGGGTACGTGGTGGTCGGGGCTTTGATCGCTTTTGCGGCGTCGACGGCGATTGCAGCGCACGGCGAGACGCCGAAGCCGCTCGAGCATTCCGGTCCAGCGCCCAGCTGGCGAGAGCGCGGCTATTGGATCGCAGCGGCGGCCGTACCCTCGGCGCTTTCGCTCGGCGTGACGCTGCACATTTCGACCGACGTCGCCTCCGCGCCGATGCTCTGGGTCGTTCCGCTTGCGCTTTACCTGATGACCTTCGTACTCGCGTTTGCGAGAGGCAGCGAGAAGATGGAAGGCGGCACGCTTTTCATCCATCCGATCGCGCTCGCGCTCATGATCATGTCCTATTATGCGTCGGGCAATTGGGTCGGCTCGGTTTCGGGAATTCTCGCCGGCTTCTTCTTCAGCGCGCTGATCTGCCATCTCGCGCTCGCGCGCTCACGGCCGGGCGCAGATCGGCTGACCGAATTCTACCTGTTCGTGTCTTTGGGCGGCGTTTTGGGCGGCGCGTTCGCCGCGCTGTTCGCACCGCTGGTGTTCAACAACGTCTACGAATACCCGCTGGCGCTTGCTGCGGCGTGCCTGTTCCGTCCGCGGGAAGACAACGACATGCCGCGCCTGGTCGATGCTTCGCTGGCGGCGGCGGTGATGATGGGCTTGCTGGCGGTGTTGCTGCTGCGATGGGCGCCGCTCGACGCGACCATCATTCTGGGTGCGATCGGCGCGGCCGCGGCGATGATGTCGGCTGGCTGGAGCGATGAGAGTCGCCCAGCGGCGTACAGGTACGCCTTCCTCGGCGTCGCTGCGGCGCACGCCCTTTTGGTCATCTACATCGCTTTCAATTTGCAACACGTGTTTGTCGAGGCTCGCGCAGGCGAGGCGATTCAAACGGTCGCGCGCCAGCCGTGGGGCGCCATGCTGATGGGTACGAGCTTTTTCGTGCTCGCCTTTGCCGTGCATGGGACGATTTTGCCGCGCAGGGACACAAGGCTCATTGCGGACTTCGGGCTCGGCGCCGCACTGGCGTCGGTTGTGCTGCTGCTGATGCTGTTGGTGCGCGCCGGCGGCATCGATGCAAACCTGCTTACTGTGACGGCTATTCTGTTTTGCGGCGTCGCCATCTTCTTCAATCGGGGCAGGCCTTGGGCGCTCGCGGCAATCGTGCTGGTAGCGTTCGTGATCATCTTCATCGATGAGAACCGGGGCTCCCGCGTCATCACCCAGGAACGCAGCTTCTTCGGCGTGCTGCGCACGCGCGAGTTCACTGATCGCGCCGCTCCCGAGACGCCGCCGCTGCGCATCCTCATGCATGGAACGACCATCCACGGCGCTCAGCTGGCGCATCCGGACTTCGAACGAGAAGCGCTGACCTACTACAACCGGCGCACCGCGCTGGGTGAATCGATTCTCGCCGGCTTGAGCACGGGCCCGACCTCGCATCTGGCGCTGATTGGCCTCGGCACGGGTTCGACGGCGTGTCTGATGCGTCCCGACGATGAACTGACGATCTTCGAGATCGATCCCGCGGTGGTGCGCCTCTCTGCGCGTCCGGGCGGCGATTTCACCTATGTGCCGGTCTGTCAGCCCAATGCGCGTATCGAGTTGGGGGACGCGCGCTTGCAGATCGCCGAGGAACCGGATGGCGCTTTCGATGTAATCGTTGTCGACGCGTTCACGTCGGATGCGATCCCGGCGCACCTGCTGACGCGCGAGGCGATTCAGCTCTATCTGTCCAAGCTCAGCGACCGCGGCATTGTCATCTTACACCTCTCGAACCGCAACTTGGCTCTGGTTTCGGAAGCCGCGCGCGTGGCGCACGATCTCAACGTGCCTTATCTCTATCGGATCAGCGATCGGTTCGAGCGGCCGTTGGTGTCTTATTATGGCGGCCTGGCGGCGAGCGTGATGATCCTCGCGAAATCGCCGGAAGTGATGAGCACGCTGGCGCTTGGTCCGGATTGGCGCGTGATCGAGCCGCCGCCGGGGCGGCCCTGGACCGATGATTACATCAACGTGCCGCGGGCCTTGTGGGATGGTCTCTCGGGCGCTGAAGAGTGCCGCATCTACACCTATCTCGAGCACTGCCGCTCGGCGGAGGCGCCCGCTTCTAGCGCTGCATCGCCACCGACGCCGTAGCCTGCGCCGCCAGGCCTTCTTCGCGGCCGAGAAAGCCCATGCGTTCGGTTGTCGTCGCTTTTACGCTTACGCGCTTGAGCGGCAGACCCAGCACTTCCGCGGTGCGGGCGCGCATGGCTTCGCGATATGGGCCGATTTTCGGCCGTTCGCAGAGCAGCGTAATGTCGACGTGAAGGATCTCGCCGCCGGAGGTTTTCGCAAGCTCTGCCGCATGGCGCAGGAAGATTTGGGAATCTGCACCTTTCCACTTCGGATCGCTCGGCGGGAAGTGAGCGCCGATATCGCCTTCCCCGATGGCGCCGAGGATGGCGTCAACGAGAGCGTGCCAGCCTGCGTCGCCGTCCGAATGGCCGACAACGCCTCTGCTATGGGGAACGCGCACGCCGCACAGCGTGACGAAATTGCCTTCGCCGAAGCGATGCGCGTCGACGCCATGACCGACGCAGGTCACGCGTTCGCCGCCAAGCATGCGTTCAAGCATGAGTGCATCCTCTGGGTATGTGAGCTTCATGAGTTTCGTGTCGCCGGCCACCAATTTTGGCGCGACGCCGAAGGCGCGCACGACCGCGATGTCGTCGGTCATGGACGCATCGGCTTTCAGGGCGGCGTAGGCGGCGAGGATTGTGTCGGCGCGAAACGCCTGCGGCGTCTGCACGCGCACGACGCCTTGGCGGGCGACATCTTCGACGATGCCGCCAGACCCATCGACTCGGCGGAGCGTGTCGGCAACCGGCAGCGCTGGGGCTGCTGCGGCGGCGCCGGCGCTAATCTCGTCGATCAGGGACCGAACGACCTCAGCACTGAGCCCAGGCCGGGCCGCATCATGGATCAGCACCGCTTCCGCGTTCCGAAGCGCCGCCAGCCCGGCGCGGACCGACGCGGTCCTGCTATCGCCGCCCACGACGATGACGATCGGCGGACCTTCCGCCGTGGCGGCGCGGCACTGCTCCATGTGCTGCTGCGAGCACACCACGACGATCTCCGAAACGCCGGCGTCGGCAAACGCCTGGATCGACCACGCTAAGAGCGGCTGGCCCAGCAGCAGGCTGTATTGTTTCGGTAAATCCCCGCCGGCCCGTTCTCCTCGTCCGGCTGCGACGATGATTGCGGCTGACCTCATAACGGGAGAATTCCGGCGCCAAAATGTTGCATCGCAGCATAAAACCCTTGGCGCCCGCTTTTTAGGCGCCCTAAGCTCCCAGGCAACGGGGTGCTGAATGTTCGCTTTGAACGAAAAACCGCCTCTTGTCTCGCTCGCCCCAATGGCTGGCGTGACCGACATCCCGTTTCGCCGTCAGGTCAAGGCGTTCGGCGGCGAGTATTGCGTCTCAGAAATGGTCGCGTCCGAGCAGCTGGCGCGCGCACGCGTCGATATGCTTCGGCGCGCGTCGGGCGCGGGCGTGATCTCGCCCTTGGTGATTCAGCTGGCCGGTCGCGAGGCGCAATGGATGGCGGAAGGGGCGCGGCTGGCGGAAGCAGCGGGCGCTGACATCATCGACATCAATATGGGTTGCCCGTCGAAGAGCGTGACCAGCGGGCTGTGCGGTTCGGCGCTGATGCGCGATCCTGAGCATGCCATGCGCCTGGTCGAGGCGGCCGTGAACGCAACTGGGTTGCCCGTGACCTTGAAGATGCGGCTGGGCTGGGACGAGACATCTCTCAACGCCGCCGATTTGGCCCGCCGCGCGGAGAATGCCGGCGTGCGCATGCTTACCGTCCATGGGCGGACTCGCAGCCAGTTCTTTAGAGGCGCCGCCAATTGGCGAGCGATCGCGGAGGTGGTCCAGGCAGTCGGCATCCCAGTGATCGCCAACGGCGACATCGGTACGGCGGCTGATGCGCGCCGTGCGTTGGAACTTTCGGGCGCCGCCGGCGTAATGATCGGCCGCGCCGCGCAAGGCAAGCCTTGGCTGCCAGGCGGAATCGCGCGGGCGCTCAGGCGTGGCGGCGAAGCTTCGCCTCCGCCACGCGCGCGCCTGCTGCAAAGCTTGCTCGCGCTCTATGACGATACGCTGGCGTTCTACGACGGCGCACTCGGCGTTCGGATCGCCCGCAAGCACATCGCCTGGATGATCGATGCCGAATTCGGGACGGATGCGCGTGAGATTCGCAAACGGATTTGCATGCTCGACGATCCGCGCCGCGTGCGCGAAGCGCTGATCCGGCTATTCGACGAAGGCGCGGAGCGGGCGGCGGCATGAGCGATCCCGCAGTCACACCGATGCTGCCGCGCATGCCAGCCCCCGACGCGGAACGGTGGCTCGAGGCCTTGCCGGCGCCGGTAGTGGGGATCGATGCAGGCGAGCGCATTCGGTTTGCGAACGCCGCCGCGGCCGAATTGCTTGCCGGCGTCGGCCGTGGCCTGCTGGGACGACGGCTGGACGAAATCTTCGGCAACGACGCGCCGATCATAACGCTGGCGCGGCGGGCTCTGGCGGGGGCGAGCGGCGTGGCGGAAGCTGACGTCGCCTTGGTGGGCCCCGGATTCGCATTAGGCCATGCGACTGTCGCTGCCGCGCCGGTAGGGGAGAATGGTTATATCGCGCTGGTGCTGACGCGGCCGCCGCGCGCGCGAGCGGCGCCCCCCGCAGCTGCGAGTTCAGCCGCGCGCACGCTTGCCCATGAGGTCCGCAATCCGTTGGCGGGCATTCGCGCGGCCGCACAGCTCATCTCGCGCGGCGAGGACGCGGAGGCGGCGGCGTTGGCGACACTGATCGTCGATGAGGTGGATCGGGTCCGCCGCCTGACGGATCGGATCGATCCGCTGGGCGCGGTGGAGCCGCCGCGGTTTGAGCGTTTCAATATCCATGAAGCTTTGGACCGCGTGCGCAAGCTGATCGGTTCGAGCGCGCCTGGCGTGATGATCCGCGAACGCTACGATCCGAGCTTGCCGCAGGTTCGCGGCGATTTCGACCAACTGATCCAGGCTTTCCTTAACGTGGCGAAGAACGCCGCCGAAGCCGTTGCGGACCAGGCCGACGGTGAGATCGCGATTTCGACTTCGTATCGGTCTGGCGTCAAATTCCGCTCCGCCGCGAGCGGCGCGGCGCGGGCGCAGCTCGAGGTGCAGATCGTGGATAATGGGCCGGGCCTGCATGCGGATGTGGCCGACCGACTGTTCGAAGCTTTCTCGACCACCAAGAGCAGCGGCATGGGGCTTGGGCTCACGGTGGCCGCCGACATCATCGCGCGCCACGACGGCCGCATCGAGGTTGAGAGCGCACCCGGGCACACCGCCTTCAAAATTCTCCTTCCCATCGATCCGGACGAAATCGCATGAGCGCGCGCATTCTTCTCGCCGAGGACGACAATTCGCTCCGGCTGGTGCTGTCGCAAGCGCTGGGCAAGGAAGGCTACGAGGTCCGCGCCACCGGAAACGTGGCGACGCTCACGAAATGGGTGCGCGACGGCGAAGGCGACCTGGTGCTGAGCGACGTCTATATGGGCGACGACTGCGTGTTCGACGTGCTGCCGGTGCTACGGATGGCGCGGCCGCACTTGCCGGTGATCGTAATGAGCGCGCAAAGCACGGTGAGCACGGCCATGGGCGCAGCCGGCGCCGGCGCTTTCGACTACATGCCGAAACCCTTCGATCTCGACGATCTGATGGCGGCGGTGAAACGCGCTCTGACCCGCGGGCCTGACGCTGCTACGCGCGCCCAGGCTTCGAGAGCGGAGAAGGAGGAGCGTCTGCCGCTCATTGGACGCTCTGCACCGATGCAGGACGTCTATCGGGTGATGGCGCGCGTGGCGGGCACCGATCTCACCGTGCTGATCGAAGGCGAAAGCGGCACCGGCAAAGAACGCGTGGCGCGGGCGATCCACGATCACGGCCGCAGATCCCACGGCCCGTTCATCGCGATGAGTCTGGCTGGTGCGCAATCGACGCCGCTCGAGCGCGACTTGTTCGGCCCGCAGGGCAAGTTCGTTCAAGCGCAAGGCGGCACATTGTTTCTCGAAGACGTCGATGAGCTGCCCGCCGACTCGCAGACGCGTCTCGCCGGCCTGCTGCACGCCGAGGAACCCGGCGACCGCCCCGATGCGCGGCTCATCGTGTCGTCGCAGCGCAGCCTGGCGACGCTCACGCGACAAGGTGCGTTCCGCCAGGATCTGTTCTACCGGCTGAACGTCGTGGTCATCCGCATGCCGCCGCTGCGCGAGCGTCTGGAGGACATCGGCGATCTTGCGCGTGCGTTTCTGGTTCGCGCCAAGCGCGAGGGTTTGCCGGACAAAACCATCGACAATGCCGCAATCGAGCGGCTCAAGGCGCACGGCTTTCCCGGCAATCTGCGTGAGCTCGAAAACCTGCTGCGCCGCGCGACAGCCTTGAGCCCGGCGAGCGTCATCACCGCGCGCGAGATTGGCCGCGAACTCGGCCACGCCGGACATAACGTCGTGGCCGAAGATGCTTCCGATGGGTTCGAAGCAGCGATCGCTCGACGACTGGAAAACGAGTTCGCTGCTGCAAGTCCTGGCTTGCCGGCGTCCGGACTCTATGATCGGTTTCTGGCTGAAGTGGAGCGGCCGCTGTTGAGAGAGACGCTCCAGGCTACTCGTGGCAACCAAATCAGGGCCGCAGCCATCCTCGGGATCAACCGCAACACCCTGAGGAAGAAAATCCAAGCCCTTGGCCTCTCTACTGGGCGAGGCGATTGACCTGAGCGTGATATTGGTTCAACACCTTGTTGCTTATCCGCAACATGGTGACCCCCGGCCATGGCAGAAATCACGGCAAACAAGCCGGCGGACGTCGCTGTTCTTAGCGACCAGCCGCAGAGCCGCAGCGCGCTGACCTTCCTCGTCGGGTTGGGCGTAGCCGCGGCGCTGACGGCGGTCGCCACGATCACGCTGCTGCTGGGCGACGGCTTGGCCGGAGAGAATAACGGCGTCATCCGCGGGCTTCTCATTACGAGTCTCGTGATCTCCGCAGGCCTTGCCGGAATTTTCGTGCACCGGCTCCTGCGCGTGGCCCGATCGTGGCGCGCGGCCGCCACAGGTGCGCGATTGCACTTGCGATTCGTGACCCTGTTCAGTCTGGCGGCGCTGGCGCCGGCGATCATCGTCGCCGCTTTTCTTGGCTTCACCTTCACCCAAGGCGTCGAGCGCTGGTTCAGCCAGCGCGTCGAAAGCACGATCGAGAACGCCGCCGACGTTGGCCGCGCCTACGTCGAACTGGCTTCCGGCGGACTCGGCGGAGAAGTGCAAGCCATGGCGGAAGATTTGAACAATGCCCGCCGCGGTTTGACAGACGATCCCGATCGCTACGCCGCGTTCCTGCAATTGCAGGGCGAACGCCGCGAGTTGTCGTCGGTCTATGTCATCGACGACGGCGGCAGCGTGCTGGCCGGGGGCGCGGTCGTGAACGATGCCGCGCAATATCAGCCGCCGTCAGCCGAAGCATTCGCCACGGCCGACCGCGGTCAGGTTTCGGTGCGTTTCGATCAGGACAACGATCGACTCGTCGCGCTCTACCGGCTGGCAGCGTACAACAATGCCTATGTGCTGGCGGCCAAGCGGCTCGAAACCGGGCTGGTGACGCAACTCCGGCAGTTCGAAGAATCGGTGAACGAGTATCGCGCCGCGCGCTTGCAGCAGAATTCACTGCGCAGCCTGTTCGGCATGGCTTATTTTTCCACCGCGGTGCTGCTGTTGCTCGCGGCCGGATGGGTGGGACTTACCAGCGCAACGCGCGTCGCCGAACCGATCGGCAGGCTGGTGGGAGCGGCGCGCCGTGTCGCTTCCGGCGATCTGAAGGCGCGCGTGTCGGTCGGGGAAGAGCGTGACGAAGTGGACGCGCTGGCAAGCGCGTTCAACCGGATGACGGCGCAACTCGAGGCTCAGCGCCGCGATCTGGTGACGGCGCAGGAGGACGCAGAAAATCGCCGTTCGTTCATCGAGGCAGTGCTGGGCGGCGTGAGCGCCGGGGTGATGGGGCTGGACAACAACGGCCGCATCAGCGCCGCGAACCGTTCGGCAGTGCAACTGCTCGGGCTCGAAAACACCGAGATCGTCGGCCGGCGTCTGATCGATCTGGCGCCGGAATTCACCGATCTGCTGAACCAGCCGCCGGCGGCGGCGGAGAAGCCGCCGCAACGAGTCGATTTGATGCGCGAGGGCGGCTCGGTGAATCTCAGCGTGCGCATGAGCCCCGAGGCGGACGGGGGGCTGGTGCTCACCTTCGACGACATGACCAAGCTGATCTCGGCGCAGCGCCAGGAAGCCTGGAAGGACGTTGCCCGCCGGATTGCGCACGAAATCAAGAATCCGCTGACGCCGATTCAGCTATCGGCGGAGCGGTTGCGCAAAAAATACAGCGGCGAGATCACATCGGATCCCGATACTTTTGCCAAATGCACCGACACGATCCTGCGCCAGGTGGCCGATATCGGCCGCATGGTCGATGAATTCTCTTCCTTTGCACGCATGCCGACGCCGGTGATGGCGTTCTCCGACGTGAGCGAAGTGGCGCGTTCCACCGCGTTTGCACAGCGCCTGGTGTTTCCCGATGTGCGCATCGAAGTCGAGGGCGTCGAACAGCCGATTGGGCTGGTGAGCGACGAGCGTCTGATCGGCCAGGCGCTGCTCAATCTGATAAAGAACGCCAGCGAAAGCGTGCAGGCGCGGCGCGAGCGAGACGGCGAACCGAAGGATGGATTCGTGATCTTGCGGTTGCGCGATCTGGATTTTGGCGTGCAGTTCGAAGTGATCGACAACGGGCTGGGCTTTCCCGAAAAGGACCGGCACCGCTTGATCGAACCATACGTCACCACGCGCACGAGAGGCGCAGGGCTCGGCCTTGCCATCGTCGCGCGCATTATCGAAGACCACGGGGGGCTTATCGAATTGGATGACGCGCCGGGCGGGGGGCCCGGAGCCGTCGTTCGTTTTGTCCTTCCCAAACGCGGCGATGACGCGACCGAACCCGCTGCAGAACACGGCGCAGGAGCCTCCCTATGACGCAAGACATTCTGGTTGTCGACGACGAAGTCGATATCCGCGATCTGATTTCCGGCATTCTCGAGGATGACGGCCACCAAGTGCGCACGGCGCGCGACAGCGACGAGGCGCTGAGCGCGTTCGGAAAACGCAAGCCGTCGCTGATCGTGCTCGATATCTGGCTGCAGGGCAGCCGCATGGACGGCCTCGATCTCTTGGCGAACTTCAAGGAGATCGATCCCGACATGCCGGTCGTGGTGATCTCCGGTCACGGGACCATCGAGACCGCGGTGGCGGCGATCAGAAAGGGCGCCTACGATTTCGTCGAAAAACCATTCACCGCCGACCGGCTGCTTCACGTGGTTTCGCGAGCATTGGAGGCGACGCGGCTAAAGCGCGAAAATGCCGAACTCAAAGCCCGTTCTGCCGCCAGCGACATGTTGATCGGCTCGTCGCCGGTGATGGCGGCGCTGCGGGCTGCAATCGACCGCGTGGCGCAAACCAACTCGCGGGTCTTGATCGCCGGGCCCGCAGGCGCCGGCAAGGAACTGGTTGCCCGCCTGGTGCACGAGCGCAGCCCGCGCGCTCAAGGCTCGTTCGTGGCGATAAACGCCGCTTCGATCGCCCCGGAACGGATGGAAAGCGAGATTTTCGGCGAAGAAGGCGCCGATGGCCGGCCGAAGAAGATTGGCGTGTTCGAACAGGCGCACATGGGCACGCTCTTCCTCGACGAAGTCGGCGATATGCCGATTGAAACGCAGTCGAAAATCTTACGCGTGCTGATCGATCAGCGATTCAAGCGGCTGCATGGGGCTAACGACGTCCAGGTGAATGTGCGCGTCGTCTCATCCACATCCAGAGACTTGAGCGGCGACATCGCCGCGGGCCGCTTTCGCGAAGATCTGTATCATCGTCTGAACGTGGTCCCGTTGCGCGCGCCGAGCCTCGCCGAGCGTCGCGAGGATATTCCGGAGCTTGCCGGCTATTTCGTCGGCCGCCTCGCGGGCATGTCCGGCGTGCCAGCGCGGCAGATCGGTGAAGATGCGCTGGCGGCGCTGCAGGCGGCGGAGTGGCCGGGCAACGTGCGCCAGTTGCGCAACGTGATCGAGCGTATTCTCATCCTGGCAACCGGCGACCCCAGCACTCCGGTCACCGTCGACGCGTTGCCGGAGGACGCTTGGCCGCAAGCCGGGTTCTCGAAGCGCGATGGCCTGCAGCAAGTGATCGGACTGCCGCTTCGCGACGCGCGCGAACGGTTCGAGCGCGAGTACCTCAACGTCCAGATCACGCGGTTCGGCGGCAATATCTCGCGCACGGCGGCGTTCATCGGCATGGAACGCTCGGCGCTGCACCGCAAACTCAAATCGCTGGGCGTCGATCCCCCCGGCCGCAATGGCGCCGAGGCCGAATGAGCAGGGTCGCCTACGTCAACGGCGCCTACGCGCCGTTGCGCAGCGCGCGCATCTCGATCATGGACCGCGGCTTTCAATTCGCGGATTCGATCTATGAAGTCTGGGCCATACGCAGCGGACGGATGTTCGACGCCGATGCGCACATGGCGCGGTTGCAGCGATCGCTCGCTGAACTAAGCATAACGCCGCCAATGAGCGCGCCCGCGCTGATGGCGGTGATGCGCGAAACCATGCGCCGCAATCGCGTGCGTGATGGCATTGTCTACGTGCAGGTCAGCCGGGGCGCAGCCAACCGCGACCACGTTTTTCCTGCGGCGTCGATCAGACCGACGCTCGTCGTGACCGCCAAGACTCTCGACCGGTCTGCAATCGCCAGGCGCGCGGCGATGGGCGTCAAGGTGACGAGCGCGCCCGAGACGCGCTGGCGCAGGCGCGATATAAAGTCGGTCAACCTCCTCCCGAACGTGCTCGCTCGGCAGCAGGCGAAGGAACAGGGAGCATTCGAAGCCTGGTTCGTCGATGCGGAAGGCCGCGTAACGGAGGGCACGTCGTCCACGGCGTGGATCGTGGATTCGGCCGGCGTCCTCCGGACGCGGGAACTGTCCTTTGACATACTGCACGGTGTGACGCGGGCGGCGGTGCTGAAGCTTGCCCGCGAGCGGCAGCTGCGGGTTGAAGAACGCCCGTTCTCGATCGAAGAGGCGCAAACAGCGCGCGAAGCGTTCATCACCGCCGCGTCCAATGCGGCGACGGCTGTGATTGAAATCGATGGCGTACAAATCGGCGATGGCCGGCCTGGTCCGGTCACCCAAGCCCTGCGAGCCGCATATTTGGACGCTTGACCGGATTTGATTCCGTTTCAGTTGGCGAACGTCGCGACGCACCCTATAGCAGAACTACGCAGCCTCGCGTTCGACGAGGCGCCATAAAACTGGAACATGGGGCTGACACCATGGATAAGAAACAAAACCTCCAGGACACGTTTCTCAACGCAGTTCGCAAGGCCAAGACGCCGCTGACGATATTCCTGGTCAATGGCGTGAAGCTGCAGGGCGTCGTCACCTGGTTCGACAATTTCTGTGTGCTGTTGCGCCGCGACGGCCAGGTGCAGCTGGTTTACAAGCACGCGATCTCTACCATCATGCCGGGCGCACCGGTACAACTCTTCGAAATCGACAAGGCGGTAGATGAAGCCGACGGCTGAGACGCCGGACAAGGACCTGAACAAAGCCATCGTTCTGCGCCCGCTCGCGAGCGCGGAGGAGAGCGTGCGCGACGGCGAGGCGCGCCTGCTGGAGGCTGTTGGACTGGCGCAGGCTCTGGGACTCGAGGTCACGAGCGCGGAAGCGGCGCCGCTTCGCCAAATCAGCCCGCGCACCTATTTCGGCTCCGGCCGCGTCGAGCGGCTGAAGCATCAAGCGGATGAGTTCGGGGTCGGCGTCATCGTCATAGATGCCGCGCTTTCGCCTGTCCAACAACGGAATCTCGAGGCCGACATCGGCGCAAAGGTCATCGACCGGACCGGGCTGATCCTGGAAATTTTCGGACTGCGCGCGCGGACGAAGGAAGGCAAGCTGCAGGTCGAACTCGCGCGCCAGGGTTACGAACGCTCCCGCCTCGTTCGCACGTGGACGCACTTGGAACGTCAGCGCGGCGGCCTGGGAAAAACCGGCGGTCCCGGCGAAACCCAGATCGAACTCGACCGCCGAATTATCGCTGACCGCATCATCAAGCTGAAGAAAGAGCTGGAGGACGTCCGGCGCACACGTGGCCTGCAGCGGCGAGCGCGAGCCCGCGCCGGCCTGCCAGCGGTGGTGCTGGTCGGATACACGAACGCCGGCAAATCGACATTGTTCAACCGGCTGACGCAGGCGGGCGTGCTGGCGAAGGACTTGTTATTCGCAACGCTCGATCCGACGGCGCGGCAAGTGAAACTGCCGAGCGGCCGCGCCGTGATCATGAGCGATACGGTCGGCTTCATTTCCGACCTGCCGCACGAACTGGTCGAGAGCTTCCGGGCGACGCTCGAGGCGGTCACCGAGGCCGATCTCCTGATCCACGTGCGCGACATCGCCCATCCGCAGAGCGAGGATCAGAAGGCTGACGTGCTCGCAGTGCTGGCTCAGATCGAAAGCGGTGCGGGCAGGCAGATGCCGCCTGTGCTCGAAGCCTGGAACAAGATCGACCTGCTCGACGAGGCCACGCGCGCGGGCCGCGTCCGCCGCGCCGAAGCAGCGGGACAGGGGCAGGGCGCCCTGCCCCCCGTGGCTATTTCGGCCGAGACGGGGGAGGGCATGAGCGCCCTCCTCGCCGCGATCGATCGCGCCGCCTTCTCCGCTACCCGCGTCGTCACGCTCACCTTGCCGCCGGACGACGCGGGGCGGGTGCGCGCGCAGATCGCCGCGGCCGGCAAAATTCTCGAAGAGAGCACTGACGAGCATGGCCATCACACGCTGCGTGCAGAACTGCTGGTCGAGGACGCAGCGCGGTTGGCGCCGCTCGAACCCCTGCCCGAAGCACTGCGTCCAGCGGCTGAGTAGGGGAGCCTCCTTGTCGCCTTTCATGGGCGAGGTGGCCCCGCCTGTATCGCGGCTCATCCGCTGGAGCACCGCAACTGGCGGCGCCGGTGTGGGTGGCGACCACGCCTTCGTGTAGCGGCGCCGTCACCCACTCAGTCATCGCGCTTCGCGCGCTGACAGCTCACCCATCAAGGGCGAGCAGATCGAGATAGTCGCGCAACCAATTCCGCCGCGAATACGCTGAGCGTATCGTCGCGTGCGCCCATGACGACGATGCGGTCGCCGGGTTCGGCGAGTTCGATCAGCTTGTCGCCGCAGGCGCCGCGCTCGGCGAAAGCCATCGCTTGCAGATGGCGTGCGCGCACGCCGGCGACGATGTGTTCGCTGGTGACGCTGCGATCGACGGTGCCGCCGAAATAGACCGGGTCGGGCATGATCAGCACGTCGTCGTCGGCCATGTTATTGGCGAAGACATCGATGAATTCCTGACGCATCAACTTCAACGGTCCGAAGCCGTGCGGCTGGAACATGATGAGCAGCCGGCCGGGAAAGGCGTGCAGCGTAGCGAGCGTTGCAGTGATCTTGTCGGGGTTGTGGGCGAAATCGTCGATGACGAGGACGCCATTGGCTTTGCCGACGATCTCGAGACGGCGCTTCGTGCCGGCAAAGCCCTGGAGCGCTTGGGCGGCCTCCTTCAGCGAAAGACCGTAGGCGCGCACCGCGGAAAGCGCGGCGAGGGCGTTGGCAACGTTATGCTCGCCCGGCACGGCGAGTTCTATGGTTGCACAGTGGCGCGTCTCCTTTTCCAGCACGTCGACCGAGACGCCGTCGGGGGCAAGCCGAATTTCGCTGCAATGGAGGTCGGCGAGGCCGCTGCGCAGCGAGAACGTCCGCGTACGCGTGCGCGTCTTCATCAGCAGCGCGGCGGTTTCTTCGTTGTCGAGATTTAGAACCGCGATCTCGGCCCTGCCGACGAAACCGCCGAACAGCGTGCGCAGTTCGTCCATGCTCTTGTGATCGAGCGCAATGTTGTTGACGACGGCTATAGTCGGCTCGTAGCGCGCGATCGAGCCATCGCTTTCGTCAACCTCACTGACGAAGGCGTCGCCCTTGCCCACCAGCGCGCTGGCGAACAGCGCCTCGGGCGTGACGAAGTTCTTCATCACCGCGCCGTTCATCACCGTGGGATCGCGCCCGGCGCGGTGAAGCATCCAGGCGATCATCGCCGTAGTGGTGGATTTGCCGCTGGTGCCGGCAACGCCGATGCGCACGGGCGCCGAATTGAACAGCTCCGCCAGCAGTTCCGGCCGTTTGATGTCGCGCGCCCCGACGCGCCGGGCGGCGACGACATCGCCCACGGTGTCCTCCACCGCCGCCGAGCGCACCAGAATTTGTTCGGAACGCACGACGCCTGAACCGTCCTGCGGGAAAAGGGTGATGCCGTGGGCCCGCAAGTATTCGAACTTGGCGCCCAAGCGGCCTTGATCGAGCGATCGGTCGGAACCGGCCACCTCATGGCCGCGCGCGCGCAGGATCAGCGCCAGCGGCAGCATGCCAGATCCGCCGATGCCGCTCATGAAATAGGATTTGGCCGGACTCATTTGGCCCGGTTATGACGAGAAACGCCGCCCACCGGCAAGGAGACGAACGCAGCATCATGGCGCCATCGATCCGCATTGGCGTTGTCGCGCCGGCAAACCGCATCGAACCGGCGCTGGCCGAGCGGCTCAAGGCCTTCGCGGCGGACAGTTTTCTCGATCGTGCGCCGGAAATCGTTGTTCACCCGCAATGTTTCCTCAGCGCCGGACATTTCGCCGGCGCCGACGAGGCGCGGCTGAAGGCGTTCGTAGAATTCGCCAACGATCCCGCGCTCGACGCGATCTGGTTTGCGAAAGGCGGCTACGGTTCGTGCAGGATCGCCGAGGCGGCGCTGTCTCAACTCAACGGCGCCTCGCGTACGAAAACCTATCTCGGCTACAGCGACGCGGGCGTGCTGTTGGGCGGCCTCTACAAGCGCGGCTATTCCGAAGTCGCGCACGGGCCGATGCCGGTGGACCTGATCCGGGCAGGGGGCGAGGGCGCGGTGAAGAGGGCGCTCGCATGGCTTATCGACCGCTCCCCCGAGAGCCTCGAACTCGGTGTGATGTTCGACGCCAAGACCGCTGCTTTCAACATCGAAGTTCTCGCCACCATCGTCGGCACTGATCTCGAGCCCGATCTCGAAGGCCATGTGATCATGCTGGAAGAGGTGGGGGAGTATCTCTATCGCATCGATCGCGCCCTCTTCCACATCACCGCCTCCGCCAACATCCGCCGCGCGAAGGGCATCAAGCTCGGTCGCGTCAGCGACATCATCGCCAACGACAAACCGTTCGGCGCCAACGAAGAAGAAATCGTCCGCTACTGGTGCGCGAAGACCGACATTCCGTATTTGGGCCGCGCCGATATCGGCCACGACGTCGAGAACAAGGTCGTGCCGTTCGGGGCGCTGCGGAAATAAGCACTTGCCACCAGCAAACTTCGTCATTCCGCAGCGCGATCCGGAAACCAGGAAACGAAACACAGAGCGATCTGTCTGCCCCTGGGTCCCGGGTTCTCGCTTCGCGAGCCCCAGGATGACGATGGGCAAGCGAACGGCGCGCCCTCAGCGCTTCTCCGCCCGTTTAGCCTCCAGCCACAGCGCTTCCATCTCGTCCAGCGGCTGCGGGCCGGTGCGGCCAGCTTCGGCCAGCTTGCGCTCGATGTACTGAAACCGCCGCACGAACTTCGCGTTGGCCCGCCGCAGCGCTTCTTCGGGATCGACCTTCAGCTTGCGCGCCAGGTTGGCCATGACGAAGAGAATGTCGCCCATTTCCTCGGTGAGCGCTTCGTGGTCTTCCCGGAGGCGCGCATCGTGCAGCTCGGCCAACTCCTCTTCGAGCTTCTCCAGCACCTGGTCCGGCGTCGGCCAATCGAAATTGATGCGCGCGGCTCTCTTGGTCAGCTTCTCGGCGCGCATCAGAGCGGGAAGGGCCATCGCCACGTCGTCCAACAGCGAGGCGCCGGAGGCCGCGCGCTTCTGCGCCTTCAACGCCTCCCAGGCCTGGGTCTGCTCCTCCGCCGTGCGTTCGACCTTATCGCTGAACACGTGCGGATGGCGCTCGATCATCTTGTCGGCGAGCGCTTGCGCGACGGCGGCGAAGTCGAACGCGCCTTGCTCCTCGGCCATGCGGGCGTGAAAGGCGACCTGAAACAAGAGGTCGCCCAGTTCTTCCTTCAGCGCCGGCAGATCCTGGCGTTCGATGGCGTCGGCCACCTCGTAGGCTTCTTCGATCGTGTACGGCGCGATGGTCGTGAAAGTCTGCTCGATATCCCACGGACAACCGTGCTCCGGATCGCGCAGCCTCGCCATCACGTCGAGCACGGACTGGGTCGCAGCGGCATTGCGGGCGAGCGTGCGTAAGCCAGTTTCACCTATCTTTTCAGTGGGTTGCGTGGCCATCCAAATCTCGCATAAGATAGATTATGGGAAACAATGTCGCGACTCAGATCGGATAGTCGCGAACCCAGCCATCGTACGCGGGTTCGACCCCGGCCGGCAGCCTCGCCTTCAGCGCCTGATAGTCCAGATCGATGTGCATGTTGGTCAGCAGCGCCTGCTGCGGCCTCAGCTGCCCAATCCATTCGAGCGCGCGGCCGACATGAGCGTGGGTCGGATGCGGCGTGTCGCGCAACGCATCGACGATCCACAGCGTCAGGCCATCGAGTTGCGCGAACGTCGCTTCGGGCAAGGCCACGACATCGTTCGAGTACGCGACCGGCCCGATGCGAAAGCCAAGCGATTTCGAGAAGCCATGATCCTGTTCCAACGGCAATGCTTCGAGCGGACCACCAGGACCCTCGACCGTCACCGGTACGAGCGGCGCGATGCGGCCAGCTTCGCGCGCGATCGCCGGATAGCCGCCCTCGCTGACGAAAGCATAGCCGAAACGCTGCATGAAGCTCGCGCGCGTGCCGGCGTCGATCCAGGTTGGGATTTGGCGGCGCTGCTTGATGAAGAACGCGCGAATGTCGTCAAAGCCGTGGATCTGATCGGCGTGGTCGTGGCTGATGAGCACGGCGTCGAGATGCGATGGCCCAGCGGCGGCCAGCTGCTGGCGCAATTCCGGCGGCGTGTCGATCAGCAGTGTAGTCGCCTCTTCCGCTGCGCCCGGCGCCCCGCTCCACTTCTGCAGCAGCAGTCCGCATCGTGTGCGCCGGTTTCGAGGCTCGTTCGGATCGCACGCGCCCCAATCGCCGGTGGCGCGCGGGACGCCGCCGGACGAGCCGCAACCGAGCACGGTGACTCGCAGCGTGGCGCTCATTGCGTCACCCGCGGGATGGTCGGGAAGAGGCGGTGGAAGTTGTCAGCGAGCAGGGCGCTGCACTCCTCCTCACGCAACCCTCGCAGCCTGGCGAACGCGCCTTGCACCTCGCGCACATGCATCGGCTCGCAGCGTCGCCCGCGGTGCGGAATAGGGGCCAGATACGGGCAATCGGTCTCGACGATGACGCGGTCCAAGGGCGCTTCCCGCGCGATCGCGCGCACGCCATCGGCGTTCTTGAAAGTCATGATGCCTGAGAACGAAAAATAGGCGCCGAGTGCAAGCGCACGGCGAGCGAGTTCTGAGCCTGATGTGTAACAGTGCATGAGGATGCGGAGAGGGCCCTTCCCCGCCTCTTCTTCCAGCAGTTCCGCCATCGCATCGTCGGCTTCGCGCGTGTGGATGATCAGCGTCTTGCCGAGCGCATGCGCAGCAGCTGCGTGGGCGCGAAAAACGGCGACCTGGTCCTCAAAGGGGCTGAACTTGTAGTGCTGGTCGAGACCGGTTTCCCCTACCCCTACCACCTTGTCGAGCCGCCCAAGTTCGATGAGCCTCTCCACCGTCAAATCGAGATGGTCTTTGGCATAATGGGGATGTGCGCCGACGCTGGCGTAGATGTCTTCGTGTTGGTTGGCGATGGCGATGACCTGGTCGAAGTTCTCGATTCTGTCGCAGATCGTGATCATCCGGCGGACGCCGGCAGCGCGAGCGCGTTCGATCACCGCTTCGCGGTCCTCGGCAAAGGCGTGATGATGCAGGTTGACGTGGCTGTCGATCAGTAGCGTCACCGGCGCGCCGCTCCTGCACGATCGAGCACCCCCGCGGCGCGCGCCAGTGCGTGGCGCGGGTCCATGTCGAGGCCTTCGGCTTCGTCGCGCAAGGTTTCGAGCGCGGACCAGGCTTCCGCCCATTGCTCACCGCCCTGCTCGACGCCGGCTGCACGCGTCCATTCGCCGGCGAGTTCGAGCACGCCAGCGAGCTTTTCGAACGGCTCGCCGCTCATCCGGTCATAGAGTCCGCCCAGCAGCAGCGCGGACTCGCCGCGTGCGATTTGCACCTGCGCGCGCCGCGGGTCGGCGCCTTGGGGATCAACACCCTGGGCCTTGAGCGCAATGGCTCGGCCCGGCCGGCCCTTGGCCAGCGCGATGATGCCCGCCTCGGCGCTGCTGGCCGCGCGCACCAGGTCGTCGCTCAGCGGCCGCAGCGCGAGGCGACGGCAGCGCGAGCGGATGGTCGGCAGGATTGCACCTGGCGCGTGGCAAACCAGCAGGAGAATCGAGCGCGCCGGCGGCTCTTCGAGCGTCTTCAGGATCGCGTTGGCTGCGTTGCGGTTGAGATCGTCGGCCGCATCGACGACCGCGACGCGCATGCCGCCCTCGGACGGCGCCAAGGAGAAGAAATGGCCGAGTTCGCGGGCGTCATCGACGGCGATTTCGCGCCGCGGTTTGCCACGTTCGTTCAAACCGCGCCGAAGCACGAAAAGGTCCGGGTGCGAAAGCGCGGCAATGCGACGGGCGACGGCATCTTCTGGATCGACATCGAGCGGCCGCGACCCGGTGCGTCTCGCGCCCAGCGCGGCGCGCGCGACGCGATAGGCGAGCGTCGCCTTCCCCAGTCCTTTAGGTCCCGCAAGCAGCCAAGCGTGATGCATGCGTCCGCCGCGCAGGCCTTCGGCGAAGGCTTCCTCTTCGGCGTCATGACCAACGTAGGAAAACGTTTCCCGCGGGTGCGGCGCGCCGGGTTCCTTGTCCAGTTCGGGGGCAGGCTTTTCGGCCTTCATCGTTGCTATGAAGGGCCGAAGAGGCTCAAGCGCAAGCCTTCCCATGCGCGGGCGAACCAGTTGGCGCGGCCGATGCGGCGGCCGGCCGCCAGCGGAAATTCCTGGGTCTGGAAGTTCGGCCCTTCGATCACAAGATGTGCAACGATGTCGCCCTCGGCGATCGGCGCCCGCAACGGCCCATTGTATACGATATGAGCGCTCAAACCTTGCTGTAGGCCGCGCGGACCGCCTATGAGAATGCTCTCGGACGCCACCAATGGCACAGTGCGCCGTGAGCCCAATCGCACCCGGGCCTCGCCCACCTGTTCTCCCTCAGCCGCGATCTGCGCGACCGAATAATCGTTGAACGCCGACCGCATCAGCCGGTGCGCCTCCGTGTTGCGCGCCGCCATGGTCGGCAAGCCGTTGAAGACGATGATGCGGCGCTGGCCATTGAGCACCGCCGAGCCGATCAGGCCGTAACCGGAATCGTCTGTGTGCCCGGTCTTGACGCCGTCGGCGCCGGCGAAGGCGCCGAGCAGCGGATTGCGGTTCTGCTGAGTATGGCTGTTGAAAGTGAACTGCCGGCGCGCATAGACCGGATAAAATTCCGGGTAAGTGTTGATCAAATAGCGGGTGAGGCGCGCCAGATCGGCCGAACTGATGCGCTGCTCCGGATCGTCAACGCCGGTGACGTTCCGGAATCGCGCAGTGCGCAGGCCGAGTTCCTCGGCGCGCCGATTCATTAGCGCAACAAACGCCTCCTCCGAACCGGCGATGCCTTCAGCCAGAACCACGCAGGCGTCGTTGGCGGAGACGATGACGGCGCCCTGCAGCAGATCGCTTACCGACACTTCCGCGTCGAGCGGCAGAAACATGTGCGAACCCGCAGACATGGCGCCATGCGAGCGCCAGGCATACTCGCTCACGCGGAAGCGGGTGCTCATGCTGATTTCGCGCGCGCGCAGCTTCTCGAGCACGATGAGCACGGTCATCAGCTTCGCCATCGAGGCGGGCGGAATCGGTGCTTCGCAATCCTCGCAAAGCAGGATGGCGCCGGAGGCGCCGTCCATGAGGGTGACGTGCTGTGCGATCGCGGGTGGCGGCGGCGGCGCCGGCGTGCGCCGCGAACGGCGCCGTTGCGCGTCGGCGTCGGGCGCCAGCGCCAACACCAGGAGTGCGATCAAGGCAAGTGCGCCAAGCTTGCGCCGTAAGTCCATTGGTTCCGCCGAATCGTTTAGCGCAAGGCGCGCGGGCTCTATGAAGCAGAGCGGCGCGGCGCTTTCACGTCAACAAACCGGCGCTCACTGCGCGGCGATGACGCTGTCGGCATAGCCGAGGGAACTCAAGGCCCGTCGCGCCTCGTCGGCCTGCTCGCGGCTTGCCCACGGACCGATCCGCACTCGAAACAGGTCATCGCCGGACGCCGTCGAGCGGACATCCACAACCACCGGGCCCGCAGACGCCACCTCGGCACGGACGCGCTGCGCGTTGGCCGGATCGGAATAGGCGCCGACCTGGACGAAGAAATGACCCGCAACCGAAACCGGCGGCGGCGCCGTTTCCAGCGGCGCGCCGGCGAGCTCGGTGACGGCGACAGCCGGCGGGAGGAGGGAGCGTGGCCCCTCCTCCATGGGCTCGCCGGGAGGAGGCGCAGCCGGGAGCTGCGTGGAAGCTGGAGCAGGCGCGCCATCGCCATTCACGCGCCGCGGGGCAGGACCCAGGTAGCGCACGTGCACGCGGGCGTGACCGTTCTGCTCGAAATCCAACGCCTGCGCGGCGCCGCGCGACAGGTCGATCAGGCGTTCGCCGACAAACGGTCCCCGGTCGTTGACGCGGACAATGATTTCGCGGCCGTTCTCGAGATTAGTGACCTGCACCAGGCTGGGAATTGGCAGCGTCGGATGCGCCGCTGTGAGCGCGTGCTGATCGAAGGGCTCGCCGCTTGCGGTGGCGCGACCGTGGAACTGCGCGCCGTACCAAGAGGCGGTCCCAACTTGTTCATAGCCGGGTTCCGGCGTCGGCACGTACCAGCGCCCGTTGGCCTCGTAAGGCGGACCAACGCGTTCACGGTCGAGCCATGGCTGGGCGCCCTGCTCCGACGCCGCCGGCGCATTATCAGGCGGCGTTTGCATCGGAACAGCCGCGCCAAGCGGTGCTTCCTCGGCTTCGGTTTCCATCACGGGTTGTTCGATCGTCACCGGCTGCGCGCGGCGCAGATCCGGCCGGCGCAGATCGATCAGGGCGCCGCGTGAACCGCGCGACGCACCGCCATAGCCATAGGAATTGTCGTCGCCGCCGGTCAGCCCTGCGACGCCGAGCGCGACCGTCTCGGTCGCGGCGGCGCCCTGCCCTGCGTACGTGATCGGCGCCCTTTGGGCGGCCGCCGATGTGGCGAACGCCAGGAACCCCAGACAACAGCCGACGAGTACGCGCGGACGAAGCATATGGACACCAACGCAGAATGCGACGCGCTTTATACGGGCGCGGCACTTTAGACCGCGTAAGGTTTTATCCTTAGTTCGGTTTCATCACTAACCGAGATTAAGCATCGCGTGAGTGCTAACCGGCGTCGACCGAGACATTGAGCCAGGCAAAGAAGGTCGCCAGACGCTCCCGCTGCGGCGGCGGCATGTATTCGAAATTCCGGCCGCGATCGATGATTTCCCAGAAGTCCTTGTTCTCCACGGTTTCCAATTGGCGCTGGATATTGCGGAGGCGTTCAGCCGGTTCGTCGCGCATGTCGTTGGCGATCGTGCGGGCTCGATTTTCCTGACCGCTGGCCAAGTAATAGGCCGCGAGCTTCACCTGAGCTTTGCGCACGCCCATCAGCGCTCGCTCCTGCCCGCGGACGAAGGGCGGGCGATCGAGCTCGAGAAAATCCGCCAGGATTTCCTTTTCCGCCGGCGAGCCGAGCTCGTTTGCATGTTGGGCCAGGGCTGAGAGATCATACGCGACTGTTTCGGTGACAAAGCTCAGATCCATCTCGAAACTGACCAAGCCGTAGTACTTCATGTGTCTGACGCCATCGGCAGCAGCTTTATGCTGGCCTTGCTCCAGCATCGACTCGACCAGCTTCCGATACTGATTGAGCACGTTATAGGCGGTGCGGACGTCTCGCGCGTTCAGAGTCGAACGCAGGTACGAATTCAAGAACCGGAATACGAGAGCTATCAGTGCGACGTCATTCGACCGCGCCGCGGCTTCGCCGATGTAGCGTGTATCGATGGCGATCACGTAATTGATGTCCCGCATCGAATTCAGCGCTTCGTTATAGATGCTCAGATACTGCCGCATGACCTTCCATTCGACCCAGGTGCGCCGGGTCTCGAGGTCGGACAGAGATTCTGCATCCATCGCCACGAAGTCGGGATTGGAGCGAATTTCGGGGCCGATCAAGAACCAGGCCTCGCTCGCTTGGGGCTTCACCTTGTGATACTCGATGGCGAAATCCTTCAGCGCATCGACGGCGGAGCTGGCGATGATCTTGTCCTTGCCGGAAATCGAGTTGTTGGCGATGTCGGTCAGCTCTTCGAGCGAGAACAACATCTGCGCCTGCGCTTCGAAGCAATTGGCCTGATCTGATTTGAGCGCGCCGCCGCTGACGCGGACGATGGCGTCCTGGCGGATGTGGCGAATGAGATTTTGCGGTTCGAGAAACCAGAACACGTAGCCGAAGTACGGCATCATGATCACCAGACCGCCGGTGGTCAGGCACAGCATGGCCACAAGCGTGGTGCGAGGCATGTAGTTGTTCTGGATCGAGGACGACAGCCATACGCCCACGACGCAGGTGATGACGTAATATGCGGCGACGCGAATATTCACCCGATCGCGAAGGAACATCCGGGCGACCCCGGTGTAACGATCGGCCGACAATTGAACGATGATGCTGACGATGGTGATGACGATGCCGAACACCGCAACATTGACGCCGGCAATGGAAGCGACGGCGTCCGTGTCGGGGTCAAAAGCGAAATAGCGAGAGACCGGATCGGTGAACTCGACGACGCCGCGCAGCATCTGCGCGACGTAGTGGTCCGCGGCGTAGAGCAGCCAGAAGACGATCAGCGCCGCCCACGCCAAAATCGCCGTCTGCAGCGCAAACTTTCGGAACGTCTCTTTACGGTCGTTGATCGCGCTCATGGCGCCTGCTCGCCGGCCGGCACGAGCGCCGGCCGCCTGGCATCGTCATCGAGCGCGATCTTAGCTGACACTTTCTTGGTCAGATGCTTTCGAGGCGCGAACTCACAATGCCGGCTATGATCACCGCGGCATAGCAAGCAAACATCAGCGCGGCGAATTCGGCGCCGAGCGAAGCGTCGAGGTTGGGAAACAGGTTTCGAAAGCTGTTGATTTCATAGATGCCGACGAGAAGGCCCGGCACCGCCATGATCGATGCGGCTTCGGCCCGGTCGGTGGGCGCCACGCGCAGAATTTTCAAGAAGAGGTAGGTGATCACGAGCAGCGCCACCGGCAGCGTCATGAAAAGCCAGGACACCCCGCCCGGGCCGGTTTGAAACATGGTCTCGCCCACGAAGCGAAACGCCAGCGCGATACCGATCCAAAGCACAAAGCCCACGGCCATCCAGCGAACGATCATCGTCTTCCCCTTTGCTGTCGCAGCATCTCACCACGTTACGAATTCCCAAGGGAGCGGGCAATGCCTGCCGCTCCGCTGTTCGCCAGATAAAACTCAAACCAATTCAACGTAGAACGGGACCGGTGCGATGGCCTTCGCAGGTGCACACAAGAGCCGAGCTATCCAGATTTTCATTGACCTAATCAAAATATTAGCGGCAATTCGAGGTGCGCGGTTTTGATTGAGTAGGATAGCGGCATGTCAACTGCACTGTCGAACAATGCAAAACTGGGCATAGCAGCAACCAGCGTGGTTGCACTTCTGGCCGTCGGCGCGGTCGCAATTGGTACAATCTTCCCACCGCAAGGCGGGCTAAATGTGGGCACGATCGCGCCGGCCGAGCGCTATCGTTCGGCTCAGGTCACGGACGGCGACGTCACACTCGGCGACGATTCCGTTCCTCAACTGATGCAGACCGATGCATTTCACCTGATGGTCAACGACCCGTCGTTCCGCGCGCTCGCCCGCGATCCGGGCTTCGCGGCCCTTGCACAGAATCCGGCCGCCCTCGCCGCCATGGCCCGGGACGCTCAAGCTTTCGCGGCGCTGGCGCGCGATCCGCAAGCTTTCGCCGCTCTGGCTCGTGCGGCACAGGCTGGAGAGGCCCAATCCATGGATGCGCAGGCCCGCAATGCCGAAGCGTTCACGGCGCTGGCGCAGAACGCACAAGCGTTTCAGGTGATGGCGCGTGAACCGCAAGCCTTCGCGGCGATGGCGCGCCATCCACAGGCTTTCGAGGCGCTCGCGCGCCATCCGCAGGCCTTCGCGGCGATGGCGCGCAACCCGCAGGCGTTCGCGGCGTTTGCGCGCAACGCCGACTTCGCGGCCGCCGCTCGCAACCCGCAGGCAAACGTGGCGATGGCGCGGGATGCGGCTGCGTTCGAAGCGTTGGCTCGCGACGCGCAGGCGATGAGCGCGCTTGCCGCTGACGCGCAAGCGTTTGATGCATTGGCGCGCGACGCAGCTGCGTTCCAAGCCTTGGCGCGCGACGCACAAGCCTTCGACGCCATGGCGCGGCAGGCGCAAGCCTTCCAAGCAATGGCGCGCAACGCCGAGGCCTTCCGCGCCTTGGCCCGTGACGCCCAAGGGCTGACGGCCATGGCCCGCAGCGCCCAAGCGTTCCAGGCGCAAGCAAGGAGCCTCGATGCGCAAGCGGTCTCCGCTCTGGCCGCGCACGCGCAGGCGTTCTCGGTAATGGCGCGTGAGCCGCAGGCGTTTGCGGCGATGGCGCGCTACCCGAATGCGTTCGAGGCTCTTGCCCGCCACCCGCAAGCTTTCGCGGCGATGGCGCGCAACCCGCAGGCGTTTGAAGCATTCGCCCGTAATGCCAACTTTGCGGCGGCGGCGCGCAACCCGCAGGCCAACGCCGCGATGGCGCGCGACGCGCAGGCATTCCAGGCGCTCGCCGGCGACGCACAGGCGATGAATGCGCTCGCCCGCGAGGCGCAGGCGTTCGAGGCGATGGCGCGCGACGCCGCCGCGTTCCAGGCCCTGGCGCGTGATGCGCAAGCGTTCGAGGCGATGGCGCGCAATGCGCAGGCCTTCCAGGCAATGGGTCGCAACGCCCAGGCCTTCAACGCCGCAGCGCGTGACGCACAGGCTCTGGCAGCGATGGCGCGCAATGCGCAAGCCTTCCAGGCGCAAGCCTCGATCGCGCGCAACGCACAAGGGCTCAACGCCCAGGCGATGCAGGCTCTTGCCAGCCACCCGCAAGCTTTCGCGGCCATGGCCCAGAACCCGCAGGCATTCGAAGCGCTGGCGCGCAATGCCCAGGCTTTGGATGCGCTCGCGCGCAATGCCGACGCATTTACGGCGGCGGCGCGGCAGCCGGCGTTTGCAGCGCTGGCGCGTGAACCGGCCTTCGCAGCGATGGCGCGTGATGCAAACTTCGCCGCCGCTGTTCGAGCGAACTGATACGACGCGGTACGCCGCGTCGAGTGAGACGCGGCGTGTCCGCTTTTGAAGCGTGCTAGGTGGGGATGGTGGGGGTCCGCACGCTCTTTTATGCCGCTGCTCTGACGCTTGCGCCGATCGTTCAGGCGCAAGCACAGACCGGGACGGCTTCGCAGGCGCCGGGTGACACCCCAGCGGCGCCGGCGCCCGGCGACGTCGCCGCCCCCGTCACCGACGAGCCATCACCGCTAGATGCTCCGCCGCCGAGCCGCGCGCCGGACGACATTCCGCTGATCGATCTCTCCGTGCTCGAAACCGAGAATTTGCGGCTGCTCTATTTCGATCCGTCCGAAACTTATCTTACCCCCTATGTCGGCCGCAGCTTCGAGAATGCACTTGCCTTCGAGCAGCGGATTTTCGGCTGGGAGCCGTGGGATCAAGTCACGCTGCTGCTCAAGGATTTCGGCGATTACGGCAACGCTGCGGCGCGGTCCTCGCCCAATAATGCGCTGCTGATCGACATCGCGCCGCTCAGCCTCGCCTACGAGACCTTCAGCCCCGGCGAGCGGTTTTACACGCTCACCAATCACGAGGTGACTCACGTCGCGCTCATGGATGTGTGGAACGAGCGCGATGCGATGTGGCGGCGGATTTTCGGCGGCAAACCGATGCCGGTCGCAGAGCATCCAGAATCGATCCTGTACAATTACCTCGCCACCCCGCGCGTGAACGTACCGCGTTGGTTTCTCGAAGGCAGCGCCGTGTTCATGGAGACATGGATGGCCGGCGGTTTCGGCCGCGCCCAGGGCGCCTACGACGAGATGGTGTTCCGTTCCATGGTGCGCGACGACGCTCATTTCTATTCGCCCGTCGGGCTCGAGTCCGAGGGCATCTTCGTCGACTTCCAAGTCGGCGTGAACGACTACCTCTATGGCACGCGCTTCTTCAGCTACTTGGCGATGCAGTATTCGCCCGAGCAGGTAGTGGAGTGGCTGCGCCGCGACGAAGACAGCGCAGCGTATTATCAAAGCCAGTTCCGGCGTGTCTTCGACTTGCCGCTGCAGCAAGCGTGGCGGGATTGGATCGCGTGGGAGCACGATTTTCAGCACGCCAATCTCGGCGCGCTGCGCGCACATCCGTTGACCGAGGCGGTCACGCTTTCCCCGCGGGCGCTCGGGTCTGTTTCACGCACATTTGTGGATCCCAGAACAGGTGACCTGATTGGGGCGTTCCGCTATCCCGGCGTGATCGGACACGTCGGCGTGCTGGAGCGGGAGAGCGGCGAGGTTCGCCGCCTGACCGACATCAAGGGCGCGATGCTCTATCGCGTCACCTCGCTGGCCTACGACGCGGCGACGAACACAGCTTGGTATACGACCGACAATTACGCCTATCGCGACATCATGCAGATCGATGTCGCCTCCGGCGAACAGCGCATGGTGCTGCGTGACGCGCGCATCGGCGACATTGTCTTCAACCCGGCCGACCGTTCGCTGTGGGGCCTCCGGCATCTCAACGGTTACGTCACCCTGGTTCGCATTCCAGAGCCCTACACGAGCTGGAATCAGATCTACACTTTTCCCTTCGGCCGCGTGCCGTTCGACCTCGATATTTCCGCCGACGGCGCGCTGCTTTCGGCGTCGGTGGGAGAAATCAACGGCGATCAATCGGTGCAAGTCTTCCGGATCGCCGACCTGCAAATCGGCGCCACGCCGGCGCCGGTGGCCAGTTTCAGTCTCGGCACGGCGACGCCGGAAGGGTTCGTGTTCTCACCCGACGGCCGCTACCTGTTCGGCAGCGCCTATTACACCGGCGTGTCCAACATCTTTCGCTTCGAGATCGCAACACAACAAGTCGAAGCGGTATCGAACGCGGAAACGGGTTTCTTCCGTCCTATCCCGCAAACCGACGGCTCACTGATCGTCTATGAATACACCGGCCAAGGATTTCAGCCGGTGACCATTCAGCCGACGCCGCTGAGCGATCTCGGCACAATCCGATTCTTGGGCGCCGAAATTGCCCAGCGTCATCCTGTCGTCACCAGTTGGACGGCTGGTTCTCCTGCGGGCATCGACCTCGACAGCCGAATTACCGAGCGCGGCCACTATGTGCCGCGCGACGAGATGCAGCTAGGCGCGGCATACCCGGTGATCGAGGGTTATCGCGGGCGCGCGGCGATCGGTTATCACGTCGTGCTCGAGGATCCGCTGCAGTTCAACCAATTGCACGCCACGCTGTCATACTTGCCGAATGCGCCATTCGAAGATCAGGATTGGCACTTCGATATCGAATATAAAACGCTTCGCTGGCGCTTTCGCTATTGGCACAACGACGCTGACTTCTACGACCTGTTCGGCCCAACCGAGCGCGCGCGCGCCGGCGACGCCTTGATTGTCGGGTACCATAACTCATTCATTTACGACCCGCCGCGCCAGCTCGATTTCAGCGTCGACGCCGCTTACTACACCGGGCTCGACACACTGCCGGGCGCGCAGGAAGTCTCGACGACGTTTGACGAACTCGCGTCCGTCAGCGCCGAACTCAACTACACCAATACGACGCGGTCGCTCGGCGCCGTCGATCACGAACGTGGCTGGCGCTGGAACTTGGCCGGCGGCGCCGACCATGCCAATGGCGAGACCTATCCGAGCCTTCGAGGCGGGATCGACTTCGGACTGCCGCTGCCGTTGAACAACTCGTCAGCCTGGATTTACACCGCGGCGGGCGCGGTCGGCGGCGACGACGCCAGCCCGCTCAGCGCCTGGTACATGGGCGCCTTCGGCAACAATTACGTCGACGATAGAGAGATCAAGCGCTATCGCGAGTTCGACAGCTTCCCGGGCTTCGAGATCAACGAGATCGAGGCACAGCGCTTCGCCCGCGTCATCGGCGAGATCAACCTGCCGCCGGTCAGGTTCGAGGATATTGGCGTCGCGAGCCTATTTCTCAGTTCTGTGCGGCCAGCTCTCTTCGCCGGCGCACTGGAAGCCGAGCCCCGCACAGGAGAAAGGCGTTCGCTGCAAACCATCGGCTTGCAGACGGACTGGAATTTCACGGTTGCTCACCGCTTGCCGATGGTATTGTCCTTGGGCTACGCCGAGGGCTTCGAGGACGGCGAACGGCAGGGCGGCGAAGTGCTTGTCTCTCTGAAAATCATGTGATGGACCCAGATCTGTACGTTAAGGCGTTCATAGCGCTGGCGCCGGTCGCGCTGCTGCTTTTCGTGTTCGATCGCCTGGACGCCTTTAACCTGATCAGCATGCGAGAGATCGCTGTGTTGCTGAGCGTCGGCGGGGCCCTCGCTGCTCTGAGTTTCCTGGCCAATCTCAGGGTCATGGACGGATTTCCCATCGGGTTCAGCGCGTACAGCCGATATGTTGCGCCCGTGATCGAGGAGACCATGAAGGCTGCGCCGATCATCTATCTGTTCGCGCGCAACAGGCTGGGATTCAAAGTCGATGCGGCAATCGCCGGATTCGCCGTGGGGGCTGGGTTCTCGGCGGTAGAGAATATCTGGTACTTGTTTCTGATCACCGATGCGAATGTCACTGCCTGGCTGGTGCGCGGCTTTGGCACCGCGATCATGCATGGCGGCGCCACCGCCATCTTCGCCATCATTTCGCATGAAATGACCGAACGGCAGGCGGAAGGCGCCGCGGTGCATTACCGCTTCGATCCGCTGTTGTTCGTCCCTGGCCTTCTGATCGCAATGGCGATCCACTCCGCCTTCAATCACTTCCCGCACGAGCCGCTGGTGATCATGGCGATGACGCTTCTGCTTGCGCCGGCGACGATCTTCCTGGCGCTGATCCGGAGCGATCGCGCCACTCAGCAATGGCTGAAGGCCGACAGGGCGGCGCATCAAAAGTTGTTAGCCGAGATCCGCGCCGGGCAGTTCGCCGAAAGCCCGCGCGGCCACGCGGTCAAGGATGCGGCCAATCGGCTGGGTGCAAAATCGGCCTCGGACGCGCTGGCCTATGCCGAGTTGAAAACAGAACTCATCCTGCGCGCCGAAGAACTCATCTATGCCGCTCAAGCAGGCGCACCATCTGAAATCGACGCTGCAGACCGCGAGAAGCTCGGGCGCCTCAGAGCACTGGAGCGCCGTCTCGGCCGCTCTGTCATCGCAGCGATCGAAACCCAGCTCGCGTTCAGCCGCAACGACTTGTGGGAGCTAAGCCGATTGCGGAAACGCGCACGGGTCTAGTTCTTAGCCACCTCAGAACCGCAGACCGGCGGCGCTCTCATCCTGCCAAGCGACGGCGGCGCGACGCCGGAGGTTCAGCGTGGGCTCGATGAGGGTGACCGTGGGCGGCAATTCGACCCGGCGGACAAACTCGATACGGGCGCCGGTCTTGTTCACGTCCTTGATCACGACCGGAATGCGCTCGCCATTGTCCAGCAGCAGCATGCCGGCCCGGAATGTCGGTTCACGCGGCGTTCTTGTCCGCAACCGCGACAGGCTAACGCCGGCGCCGGCGATCTTGGCGATCCGGCTCCTAAGGCGGTCGGAGATCGACATCGGCTCCCGCCCCTCCCCTAGAGCTCAGCCGCGATGACGATCACCACCGTCACATTGTCGGCAGCGCCGCGGGCCAAAGCTCGGCTGATCAAACCATCGGCGGCGAGTTCCGCCGGCGCGCGGTTGAGTTCTGCGGCAATCTCGCGCTCCGCCAGCACCGAACTGAGGCCGTCCGAACAGAGCAGGAAGCGGTCGCCATCGCGGATGTCGCCGTAGGCGGCGTCAAGCTCCAGCGACGCGCGCGCCCCGACAGCCCGGGTGATCACATTGCTTTTCGGATGTAGCCGCGCTTCGCCGGCGCCCAGGACGCCGGCATCCACCATCTCCTGAACATAGCTGTGGTCTCGCGTAAGCAGGCGAATCTGGCCCGCGCGATAGAGATAAATCCGGCTGTCCCCGGCCCACATGCAGGCGTAATGGCCACGATAAGCCAGAAGCGTGACTACCGTGGAGCCGATCGCGCCACCGAAAAGCTCCCGGCCGCGAGAAACGAGATCCTCGTTTGCCATCTGCAAGGCCGATGTCGCGCCGTCACGCAGCGCATAGGCGTTCGCGCAGGCGCCGATGCCGTCCAGGGCTTCAACCACGCGGGCGCTCGCCAACTCGCCGCCCTCATGGCCGCCCATGCCGTCGGCCACCGCCCAGACGCCCTTCTCGGGGCGGTTCAGGAAGGAATCCTCGTTGAGCGTGCGCACGCAGCCGACATGGCTCCGTCCGATCGACAGAAACTTGAAATTGCCGAGATGATCGGCGCGCTCAGGGCAAGCGCGAATGGTCGTTGCAGCCATCATGCGAGCGTTCCCAAACCACTGAGTTTGCCCACATGGCGTTCGTAACCAGCCTTGAATGCAAGGCTGATGGCGCCATCGGCGCTCTCGCGCGCATCCGAGGCAATCTCCTCGTGGCGACGCTGATAATTGCGCCAGCAAGCCTCGGCTTTCCCCTGAAACAGCCCGGAAGACGCTTCCTGTTCAATTCGCGACGGCGCCAAATCCTCCAGCGCCGCGCTCACCGCCGCCCGTGAACCGGCCATGAGGCAGAGCAGATGCTTTTTCAGGTCTTGAAACGAATGATTGATCGCGCTTGCGCCGCCGAGAAATGGACCGGAATTGGCGCGCAGCAAGTCGACCGCCACGCGATGGGCATCGGCCCACTTGAACGGGTTATTGTCGGCGGCCCCGACGGTAGTGCGGTCCATCCGATAGGTGGATTTGAGCGATGTGCGTTCGCCCATCAAATCACTCAAACCAAGCACGGCCTGTTGATAAACCGCACCGGCGCGGCGCATGACGTCTGCTGCGTCCTCGGCCATGAACATCGAAGGATCGAGGCCTGCGCCTTCGCAGAACGCCTCCAATAGCGCAGCGTCAGGCAGGCGCACGCGATCGGTTTCCAGTTTCGAGGGCGTTGCCGCCGGCCACGAGCTCCGCACCTGGAAGGCGTCGGGCGACAATTCCGGCTCGCGCAGTATCGGGGAATGGAACAGCGCATCGAGGCTAGCCTCGCGCGCATGATCATTCGCGGGCGCCGCGCCGGACTCGGCGGCAATCAGGTATTGACCGATATAGATGGGTTCGCCGACTTGAACTTCGCTCTCCTGGTCGCGGGCGAGACGGCGGCGGCGCTGTCCGACAAAGACGCCGTTTGCGCTCATGTCCCTAACCCGCAGCTGACCGTCGACATAGCGAATGGCGCAGTGCCGACGCGAAAGTTCGCAGGCGGCGTCCTCGATCGGCCAGTCCGCGGCAGGATCGCGGCCAATGCAGATCTCGCCAGCCTCCAACGACCGGGTTTCGATGGGGCGAAATGGGTTGGCGGCGTGGAAGAGCCTTAGCGTCACCATTGCTTGCCCCCAAACGCCCGCAGCGGTTCGCCGTCATTGGCGGGCATGCTGATAGTCGTGGCGTCAGGATCGACGGTCTGACCTTGCGCATGCGCGCTGGTTTCGAGCCGTCTCTGAACCGAAGCGACGAAGCCGTTGAACGCCTCGAACACTTGACCGAATTCGTCACGCCGCTGATGCGAAATCCGGAAGTCGAGATCGCCAGCCGCGGCGTCCTCGAACGCGCTTTGCAGCCGCCGCAAACGACGCAGCACGAGCTGGGAGGCGCCGATCGCGAGCATCACTGCCACGGCGAGCATCATCGCACCCAGACCGAGCAACAGCGCAAGAGTGAGGCCGGCCGCAGAGTCCAGTTCGGTGCGGCGTACGCTCACATCGATGGCGCCGACTCGTGCGCCGGCGTATTCGATGGACTTTGAAAACCGTAGCGTGTTTTCGCCTCTCAAGTTGCGCACCGTGGTGACGGCGATATCCGGCCGATCGCGGAGGATGCGCCTGCCGGTGGGCTGGGCGTAGCGCGCGCCGACCAGATCCGGATCGCTCGCCGCCCGGATGATCCCCTCATGATCCACGACCAGCAATTGCGAGATGTTGGGGTCGCTCGCGGCGCTGTTCACAAAAGCCTGCGCGGGCACCCAGTCGCGCTGTTCGGACGGCAGCGTCATGTTTTCTGCGGCAGCCAGTGCGGCGTTGCTGGCGACGAACGACGCGATCGACGATCCCGACGAAAGCGCGACACGCTCCATGGCCTTATACTGGCGCTCCATGACAATGCCGATGCTGAGCGCGAGCACCGCGCCAGTGATGGCGGCTGTCACCAGCGCCATTTTGGCCTGAAGGCCGAGCCAACGCCGCGCGCCTTCGGTTTGTTGAGCTGCTTGGGCGTCACTTTCCCGTCGCAAGGCCTCGAGCAGCGCGGCGCCATTGCGGAAGCGCTTTTCCGGACGCTTCGCCAAGAGCTTGTCGATGATGAATCGCAGCCCTCGGGGGCAACACGGGTCGATCTGCGGCGGCTCTTTCTGCGTGATTTGCAGCGCCAGAGTGGCCGCGCTCGTCCCGTCGAAGGCCGGCCTGCCGGCGATCAGTTCGTAGAGAACCGCGCCGACGGAAAACAGGTCCGAGCGCCCGTCGAGTTCCTGACCCAGAGCCTGCTCAGGGCTCATGTAACGCGGCGTGCCCAGCACTTGACCGCACTGAGTCTTCGCCAAGGCGCCTGGTTCGGCGGCCTCGTCACGATCGAGCCGAGCGATGCCAAAGTCCAAGATTTTGATCGCGCGCCCATCCTTGGCGAGCATGATGTTCGAAGGTTTGATGTCGCGGTGAACAATGCCCTGCTCATGGGCATAGCGGAGCGCATCTGCCAACTGACAACCGATCTGAACCACGGTTGCCGGCGCCAATGCGCCGAGCCGCTGTGCAGCAGCGTCGAGCGGCTCGCCGTCCAGCAGCTCCATGACGATATACGGAAAGCCCTGGATTTCGCCGACGTCGTAGATCGTTACGATGTTGGGGTGCGAGAGCGATCCGGCTGCGCGCGCTTCGCGCAGAAACCTCGCAACGAACTGCGGATCGCGGCAGAATTCCCGTTTCAGCACTTTGATCGCGAGCACGCGATTGATCTCGGGATCGTACGCCCTGTAGACGTGCGCCATCGCGCCTTCGCCGAGGCGGCCCTGGATGTGATATCGGCCGACGATCTTCACTCTTCTTGCCCCTAGCCGCTGCGAGAGCGCAGCGAGCCTTGCAGGCGCACTGCGCGATCGAGATCACGTTGAATGGCTGCGTTGCCGGTATCGAGCGACCGCGCTTGCCGAAGCAGCGCCACCGCGCTGTCGACCCGGCCGGAATTGAGCTGCTGCAGCGCCTGCAACCGCAATTGACTAGCGCGCGAAGCGTCGATTGAGCGGGGCGGCGCCGCCGCGTCGGGTGCGCGCTGCTCGAGCGGAGCGACGTCGTCGAGCGCCGCCTCTTCTGCCGGCTGGCCCGGCCGGCGCGGGATCATCAGAATCTGGCCGGCAGCGAGCTGGTTCGGCGCGTCGATCTCGTTGTAGCGCGCAAGCGCGTAGAAGAGCAGTCCGTCGCCGAAGAAGCGTTCGGCCAGCTGCGACATGGTTTCTCCGGGACGCACCATGTACGGTCGTGGCGCGCCCGGCAGCAGGGTGCGCGGATCGGCGTCGAGCTGCTGCAGCAGCCGCTGCGCGGTTGCGTTCCCTGGCCGCGCTTCCAAGGCCGCGCGCAGTTCAGCCCGAGCTTGGCTCTCCTCGCCCCGACCGAGCAAGTCCACTGCTGCACGCACATGCTCACGGGGCCCAGCCGCTGAAACCGGCGCGGTTTCCGACATGCCCGCCAAGGGAGGCAAATGCGAGCAGGCGCCCGCCACGGATGCAGCGAATGCGGCGACGATCAAACGAAAGAACGGTCTCATGGCAGGCGTCTCCGCAGTTCGTCGCGCTCGCGGTGCACGCGCGAGGAAACGCGCGCCATCCAGGCGGCGTCGGTGACGGTGGTGATGAAATCCTCCGCTGGGAGCGGGTGCGCGAAGTAATAGCCCTGGAAGGTCGAGCATCCCATCGTGCGCAGGAGTTCAACCTCCTCGAACCGTTCGACCCCCTCCGCCAGCACGGACAGCTCGAGGCCGGCGGTCAAATCGATCAGCGCTTTGCAAATGGTCCTGCTGTCGGCGCGCCGGTCGACCTGGGTCACGAACTCACGATCGATTTTTAGCTTCTGAAACGGCAGCCGGCGCAAATAAGTGAGACTGGAATAGCCGCTGCCAAAGTCGTCGATCGCCAGACTGAACCCGATTTCTCGCAGCCGCTCGAACAAGGCGTGCGTCCCGGCGATGTCGGCCATGGTCGCGCTCTCGGTCAGTTCGAGCTCGATGCATGAGGGCGCCAAGCCATGGGACGCCACCGTGCGTTCGACCGAAGAGACGAAGCTGGGATAGCGCAATTGCTCCGCCGATACGTTAACCGCGACTTTGAAGTCGCTGACGCCAGCCTCGCGCCAAACTCGCATCTGCCGGCAAGCGGCGTTCAGGGTCCATAGGCCGACATCGTGAACCAGTCCCGCCTGCTCCAGAACGCGCACGACTTGTGAGGGCGACAGCGAAGCATGAGCTTCGGCGCGCCAACGCAGCAGTGCTTCGGCGCCGACAACGCGGCCCATCGCGAGATCGACGAACGGCTGGTAGTGAAGGGCAAGCTCGCCGCGTTGAATTGCACGGCGCAAGTCCTGCTCTATGGTAAAGCTGCGGCGCGCTTCCTGGGCCGAAGGTTGAGCGAAGAAGGCGATGGCGCCCGCTTCGGTGCGCTGTGGTCTGGCCAGCGAAACGAACGCCCGGTTGAGCAGATTGCCGGGTTCGTCTGCGTCTACAGGATAGACGGCGGAGCCAAATTGCACATCCGGGGTGATGGTCAAAGCGCCGTCGGCTACCTCCTGACCCAGCACATAACCCAACGCTTCGAGCTCGGCCGCGGCTTCGGCGGGCTCACCATCGAACCACACGGCAAAACAGTCGCGGTCGAGATGCGCCATCGGCCGTCCAGTCTTGACCGCAGTGCGCAGGCGGGCGGCGATCGCCGCAATAAAGCGTTCGGCTGCTGGACCGTCGAAGGCGACGATCTGATCGAAATTGGCGAGACGCACCAGGCTCAGCGAACCATGGGGCGACTTGTCGAGTTCGCGCCGCACCGACATCAGGAAGTCCTCGCGGACCGGCAGTCCGGTCACGGGATGGGTCCGCTCTGCGGTCGAGGCGTCGAGCCTGGCGACGATCGCCGCCACGTTGGCTTTGAGACGCTCGCCGTTATCGCGTGCGCGACACTCGCCGGCGTCACCCGATCGCGCGTCGAGTTGGCTGGCGACGCATAAGACCGGCCGCAAGGCGAACGCGAGCCCGATAATCGCCGCCGCGCTTACCAGGCTCGCGATCACGCCCAGCAGCCGCGCGGCGTCCATATCGAGCGCAAACATCGCCACGCTGATCGGCGCGAGCGCGGCGACGCCTGCGAACATCAGTGCTTTCGCAACGACGCCCACGCTCGCGATCTGCACGTATGGGTTCTTGATCTTGGTCACCCGCGTCCAACCCAGGCTCTTGACCAATTGGTGTACGCGCTGTCCCGCTTACTTCTCGTAAAGCTGAATGATTAGCGATGAGTGGAAATGGAACCGTTACGGCATGGCGCCACCGCCGGCCTAACATAGGTGTGCGAACAACGGCACGACGACGCAAGATTCCTTGGACGCGATGTCAACGCCCGCTCGCGGCAACACCATCAACCATCGCTTCAACCACGAACCCGAACGCTGACCAATATCAACGGTGAGCGGTCGAGATGCGGAGCGACGATAAGCTTGGCCGCGGCGTACATGGCGGAGGGAGTGGGATTCGAACCCACGGTGGACTTGCGCCCACGCCGGTTTTCAAGACCGGTGCCTTAAACCACTCGGCCATCCCTCCGGACCGGTGGCGGGTATCAGCGCCTTTGCTCGCGCGCAAGCACGCAAGCCCCTTTGTATCGGCCCCACGTAGCTTTCCGTGCGGCCTACCAGCGGAAGGGCGTGCGCAGCGAGATCCGGACGTCCGGGGCGTCTTCGGTAACGCCGATGTCGACGGCGGTGGCGATCGTCAAGCGCTCGGTGGCGCGGAATGAGAGGCCCAACTGCATGGCGCCGACGTGGAGCTCCGGCGATTCCTGATTGACCATGACGCCGTTGGCGTCGCTGATTTCGGTTTCAGTCGGGCGCACGTAGGAGTGGGAGTAGCTGAGCGAATAGGAAAAGCGCGGGTTCATGGCGAAGCCAAAACCGAAGCCAAGGCTGATCGAATCGCCCGGATCGACATGGCCGATAATGGCTTGCCCGAAGCTGCGGTCGATATCGTCGCCGATATTGTGCAAGTACGCGATATTGCCGAACAGGACGGCCGGGTCGGTCGGGTAAAGCACCGAGAGGCCGCCCTGCACGCCCCAGAAGCCGGAGCCGGTCGCGAGTTCGGTGGCGACGCCTTGAGCGTCGCGGTCGACATCGAATGGGCCGAGGCCGGTGTCGGATTTGACCCGCGCGCTGGCTACGAAGATCGGCGCGCCATTGCGGCCATTGTTCAGCTGATACCGCGCGGAAATCTCGGCGTCACCGATTTCGGCGCCGTCGAGTTCGTAGGTGCGCATTGTGGTGGTGCTGCCGGTTGCGAGCGTGGTGACGCGATCATGCCGATACATGAACGGCGCCCGAGCCTCGACTTCGAGCCGATCGGTCAATGCGTAGCGGACCGCGACGGACGCGGCGACGGTGTCGCGGGCAGTGTCATTGGCTTCGATCAAGCCAATATTGATGCCGGTCGTGACCGCGACGCCGCGGAAGATGAAGCGGTCGCCGGAGCTTCGCGAATATTCGATCGAGGGCTCTATCACCAGCCGGCCGCGGCCCAGAAGGGCATTCTGCCCCTCCGGAAGCGCTTCCACCGTCGAAACTTGCGTCTCTTCGGGCGGCGCTTCGCCGACCGGGCCCTGCGGCGCGGCGGCTGGCGTGGGTTGGGGCGCGGAGCCGCCTTCTGTCTGCATCAAAGTGCGGATTGGCGCGCGCCGGTTGGCAAATAATGGCTCGTCGGGATCCAGTTCGCCGTAGCTGAGGCCCGATTGAATGGCGCCCTGGCCGCGAAATGTCTCGAGTTCCGGCCCTTGTATCTCTCGATCGGCTGCGGACCGTCGCGTCAGACTTTCGATTTGCGCCCGTTGCCGGTCGATCAGCGCTTGTTGTTCCTCCAACAAGCGCTGTTGCTCTTGCAGTTCGCGTTCCTGCGCGGTGAGGCGCCGTTCCTGGTTGGTCAGCAGTTCGAAAACGCGCGAATAATCGTTGGCGGGGAGGGACTGCGCGTATGCGCCCCCGCTCCAGAGCACTGAGAACGCGGCAAGCGCGCACGCAGCCAGTTTCGCCGCGCGGCGATTCACCGTTCGCTTCATTCCGGCACGAAGCATCACCAGACCCAGTTTGGAGGGCTGCACATGGCGCCCTCTCTGCACGAATTATTCCGGGCAACGTACGTGACAGGTGATGAAAAACAGTGAAGGCGCGCAAACATCGTTCGACGTTCGCGCGTTCGGATTTGCACCGTCTGTCTTGTCGCGCGGAGATGCCTGGTTCAGCGCAGGGTGCTTATGAAGCCCGCCTCTGTCTTGGCGGTGATCTCCTCAAGCGTCACTCCATCGGCGAGCTGCAGCAGCTTCATCGGTTGTTGACCATGCTTGTCGATCTCGAACACGCCGAGGTCGGTTATCACCAGATCAACCACGTTCACCCCGGTGAGCGGCAACGTGCACTTCTTCAGAAGCTTCGAGGCGCCGTCTTTCGAAGTGTGCTCCATCACGACGACGACGCGCTTGACGCCGGCGACGAGATCCATCGCCCCGCCCATGCCCTTCACCATCTTGCCGGGGACCATCCAGTTGGCGAGGTCGCCGCGGTCGGTCACTTCCATGGCGCCCAGGATCGAAAGGTCGATATGCCCGCCGCGGATCATGGCGAAGGAGTCCGAGGACGAGAAATACGAGGTCTTCTTAAGCGCCGTTATGGTTTGCTTACCGGCGTTAATCAGATCGGCGTCAACGTCTTCGTCATACGGGAAGGGGCCCATGCCGAGCATGCCGTTTTCCGACTGCAGCGTGACTTCCATGCCCTGCGGAATGTAATTCGCGACCAAAGTCGGAATGCCAATGCCGAGATTGACATAATAGCCGTCGCGCAATTCCTTGGCGGCGCGTTGGGCGAGCTGATCGCGGGTCCACGGCATCAGGCGTTCTCCCGCTTGGTGACAGTGCGCTGTTCGATACGTTTCTCGAAATTGCCCTTTACGAGCCGGTCAACATAGATGCCTGGCGTATGGATGGCGTCGGGATCGAGTTCGCCGGTTTCGACGAGGATCTCGACTTCGGCGACGCATTTCTTGCCTGCGGTCGCCATCATTGGGTTAAAGTTGCGCGCCGTCTTGCGGAAGATCAGGTTGCCTTCCTTGTCGGCTTTCCAGGCCTTGACGATCGAAAGATCGGCGACCAGCCCGGTTTCGAGCACGTATTTCTCGCCGTTAAATTCTTTCGTCTCTTTGCCCTCAGCCACCAAAGTGCCGACGCCGGTCTTGGTGTAAAAACCGGCAATACCGGCGCCCCCTGCCCGGCAGCGCTCGGCCAGCGTGCCTTGCGGGTTGAACTCGAGCGCCAGTTCGCCAGCGAGATATTGGCGCGCGAACTCCTTATTCTCTCCGACATAGGAGCTGACCATCTTCTTGATCTGCTTGGTCTCCAGCAGCAGGCCCAAGCCCCAGCTGTCGACTCCGGCATTGTTGGAGATCACCGTGATGTCCCTTACGCCGGTGTCTCGGAGCGCGATTATGAGGTTCTCGGGGATGCCGCACAGGCCGAAGCCGCCGCTCATCACAGTCATTCCGTCGAAGGTCAGGCCTTCAAGTGCGGACCGCGCGTTTGGATAGACTTTGTTGACCATGCCAGCCGTTTACGTAGCGGCGCGCTGTGGCGCAACATGCCGCGACGGATATGCAGGTTTCAGAAACGAATTGCGCCGGCGGCTGAGCCGGCCGCCGGCGCTTTCGCTTCATCCCTGAGGTGGGATGAGAACCTGGCCCCGGTACGAGCGAGGGACGAAAATCGTCCGGAACCGGGGATGATAAAACGATAATTCGGCTGAATGGACGCTGAGGCCGCCAGTCATAATGGCCGTTCAGAAATCCCCCAAGAATCCAGAATTTCCTCGGTTTTTGCGCCCATTCCGCCGGGCGCTCCCTGAATCGCCGATGGCGTGCGCGAAAATCTCGGGGCCGGCGCCGGCTGAACCAGACCGTCGATGTCGACGAAGGTAGCCCGAGCCGCGTTGTGGGGATGATTCGGCGCTTCCGCCATGGAGAGAACCGGCGCGAAGCAGACGTCGGTGCCTTCCATAAGCACTGACCATTCGTCGCGGGTCTTGGCGGCTATGATGTCAGCCAACCTTTGCGCCAGCGCTGGCCAATCCGCCTTGTTCATCTGCGCGGCGAAGGCAGGATCATCCTTCAGGCCCGTCTTTTCCAGCAGCAAAGCGTAGAACTGCGGCTCCAGCGAACCAATGGCGACGAACTTGTCATCCTTGGTTCTGTAAACATCGTAGAACGGGGCGCCGCCGTCGAGGAGATTTTCGTCGCGACCGTCCGACCAGATGCCCGAGGCGCGCAACCCGTACATGACGCTCATCAACGAGGCCGCGCCGTCGGTTATAGCGGCGTCGATCACTTGCCCTTTCCCGGAGCGCTGCGCTTCATAGAGCGCCGCACACACGCCCATGGCGAGATAAAGCGAGCCGCCGCCGTAATCGCCGACAAGGTTGAGCGGCGGCGCGGGAGGATCGTTTCTCCTGCCCATCGCATGCAAGGCGCCGGAAATGGCGATATAGTTGATGTCGTGACCGGCCGCCTCGGCGAGCGGGCCATTTTGCCCCCAGCCGGTCATGCGCCCGTAGATCAGCTTCGGGTTACGCGCTAACGCCTCGTCCGGGCCGAGACCAAGGCGCTCCATGACGCCGGGCCGGAAACCCTCGATCAGAACGTCTGCCTTTTCGATCATCGCCAAGGCTACCGCGGTATCGTTGGCGTTCTTGAGGTCGAGAACCACATGGCGGCGTCCACGCCCCGGAATATCGTTCTTGAAACTGGGCCGGCCGCCTTTGCGATCGATGCGCACGACGTCGGCGCCCATGTCGGAAAGCAGCATGCAGCAGAAAGGGCCAGGTCCGATGCCCGCAAATTCAACGACCCTTACGCCTGAAAGCGGTCCCTGACCCATCGTGCATTTACCCTCGCGGTTTCGAGCTATGCTAACTGAGGGTACTTATACTCGTTCAAATCGCGTCGTCGCGGGGCGCCGGAGCGTTAACTTTGCGGATTGTGGTGAGAGCCGCCGACGCGCGCGTGGCGCGTGACGCCCAGGCATTGCTCGCCGGCGCCGGTGTTGAAGCGACAGCGCTCACGGGACCCTATCGTCCCGCTCCTGACGGGGAGGACATCTGCATCGTGCCGATCGGGGGTGAGAGCGCTGGTGCGATCGCGTCGGCAGCGACCGCTTCCGCCTGCCCGCCGATCGCGTGCCTTGCGGGCTATGCGAACATGGCGCCGCCGCCGCTCGACCTGAGCGTGACGACCGCGTTCTCCGGCGCAATTTCACTGGACGCCCCGCCCCGACTGCTGCGCGGGCAAGTCGATGCGTGGATGCGCGTCGCCGTCGCCGAAGAAGAGTGCGCGCGCCGCGTGGCGACGGCGGCGACATTGGGCGTGCCGGCGCCGCAACCGCCGGAAACGCGCAAATTGAAGGCGCTGTATATCGGGGCGCCCAGTTCCATGTTCCTGGCGCTCGAGCGCGTGCTCGCCGAGCAGGGGGGGCTCGTGGCCGCCGCCTTCTCCTCGTACGCTGGATTCGATCACTTGCACGACGAACCTTTCGACGCCGTCGTGCTCAATGGGGCGCACGATCCAAGTACGGCGGTGTCGCTTTGCGCCGCGCTTCGCCGCAACGCCACGCTGTATCATTTGCCGACGCTGGTGCTGACCAAGCCCGGCGATAGCGCCACCGCCGCTGCCGCCATCGACCGCGGCGCCTCGGCGATCTGCGCCCAAACCATGCCCTGCTCCGCGAGCTTGGGGTGGCTATTCGAAGCGGTGGGGCGCGAGCGCCGCCGCCGCGCCTCAGAACACGAGATGCGCGCGCTGCGCGACTTGATGGGGGACGCGCGCACTGGCTTGTGGCGTCGGCCGCCGTTCGATGCGCATTTGGCGCAAATGGCCAGTGATCACCATGTCAGCGGCAGGCCCATGAGCCTGGTGGCGCTGCGGGTTACGCCTGCAATCGGCGCCCGCGAACCGGCTGAAGACGTATGGCGCAAAGGGTTCATCGAAATTGCTTCATTGGCAGCGCGTCTGATCCGGGACGCCGATAGCGGCGTTACGCTCGGCGCCGATCTCATCGCCCTTGCCCTGCCCGCTGCTTCGTTGAGAAGCGCACGGCGCACGGCCGAGCGGATAGCTTCTGTCGCCGAATGCACCGCTTTTGCTTCCGGCGATGGCGGCGCGGGACCTCTAGTGTTCGAGCAGAGCGTGGTTGAGCTCCAGCCGGGCGAGAGCGGCGCAGGCTTGTTGGCGCGCGCATTGCGGGCGATCGAAGTCGAAAGCATCCCGGCTTAGGCGGCTTTGCGCGCTGCCAGACGCGCCAGCGACTCCAGCACCCCGCGCAGCGCCTTCAGCCGCTGCGCCGCTTCGGGCCAGCCGCCCTGAATGACAAGCTTGCCATCCGGACGCATCTTGTAGTCGTCGGGGCGCTCGGTGATGAAACGCACCAGCGCCAACGGGTCAGGAAACCCGGTTTCGCGGAACGTCAGCACGGCGCCCTTGGGGCCTGCATCGAGTTTCGAGATCTGGCAGCGCCGGCAGAGCGCCTTCAGCGCGGCCACGGCAATCAATTGATCCGCTTCCGGCGGCAGCGGCCCAAACCGATCGATCAATTCCGCGGCAAAGGCTTCACGTTCCTGATCCGTGTCCAGATCGGCCAAACGGCGGTAAAGCGCCATGCGCACGTTCAGGTCGGCGACATAGCTCTCCGGAATCAAAACCGAAGCGCCGACATTGATCTGCGGTGACCATGATTTCTGGCTGACCGCCTCATCCGCGCCGTCGCGCAACGCGGCAACGGCCTCCTCGAGCATAGACTGGTAGAGTTCGACGCCGACTTCGCGGATATGTCCCGATTGTTCTTCACCCAACAGATTGCCGCCGCCGCGCATGTCGAGATCGTGGCTTGCCAAGGTGAATCCGGCGCCGAGATTGTCGAGCGAAGAGAGAATCTTGAGCCGCTTTTCCGCGCTGACTGTGAGCGCCTGCTCAGCGGCAGTAGTCAGGTACGCGTAAGCACGTAGTTTCGAACGGCCGACTCGGCCGCGTAACTGATACAGTTGCGCGAGGCCGAACATGTCGGCGCGGAAAACAATCAGCGTGTTGGCGCGCGGGATGTCCAAGCCGGATTCGACGATGCTGGTTGACAGCAAGACGTCAAACCCGCCGTCGTAGAAATTGGTCATAATCTCGTCGAGCGCGCCTGCGGCCATCTGGCCGTGGGCGACCGCAAAGGTTACCTCGGGCGCGTTGCGGCGGAGAAACTCCGCGGCTTCATCGAGATCGGCGATGCGCGGGGTGACGAAGAAGCTCTGCCCTCCACGATATTTTTCGCGCAACAGAGCTTCGCGCACCGTCAATGCGTCGAAGGCAGTGACATAAGTGCGCACCGCCATACGATCGATCGGCGGCGTTGTGATCAGGCTCATTTCCCGCACGCCGGCAAGCGCCAGCTGCAGGGTTCGCGGAATCGGTGTCGCCGAAAGCGTCAGGGCGTGGACTTCGGCGCGCAGGTCCTTGAGGCGCTCCTTGTGCTTGACGCCGAAATGCTGCTCCTCGTCGATGATCATCAGCCCGAGATCGGCGAACTTGATGGTTTTCGAGAGCAGAGCGTGCGTTCCGACGACGATCTCGATCCCGCCCTCGGCAAGCGCAGCTTTGGTTTCGGCGGCCTCCTTGGCGCCGACCAATCGCGACAGCTGACGCACGCGCACCGGCAATCCGCGGAAACGATCGGAGAACGTACGGTAATGCTGACGGCAAAGCAGCGTCGTAGGCGCGACAACAGCGACCTGTTTGCCTGTCATCGCCACCAAAAACGCTGCGCGCAGCGCAACCTCAGTCTTGCCAAAACCGACATCTCCGCAAATCAGCCGATCCATGGGCCGGCCGGCCGAAAGATCAGTCACCACATCGTCGATGGCAGCGAGTTGGTCGTCGGTTTCCTCGTAAGGAAAGCGCGCGCAAAACTCGTCCCACATCCCTTCCGGCGGCGCGACGGGTTCGGCCACCCGCGTCGCCCGGAGCGCTGCAATGCGGAGCAATTCTTCGGCCATGTCGCGCAAGCGTTGCTTCGCGCGCGCCTTCCGGCTTTGCCATGCGACGCCGCCCAACTTGTCGAGCTGCGCTTCAGCGTCTTCCGCGCCATAGCGGCTGACCAGTTCGACGTTCTCGACCGGCAAGTAGAGCTTGTCGCCGCCGGCATAGGTCAAATCCAGACAATCGTGCGGCGCTCCAGCCACATCGAGCGTTTTCAGACCTTCATAGCGGCCGACGCCATGATCCTGGTGGACGATGAGATCGCCCTGATTCATGGCCGCCGCTTCGGCAATGACGCTCGCTGCCTTGCGCCGCTTGCGCGGCCGCGCCAGACGATCGCCGAGAATATCCTGTTCGGCTATGAGCGCGAATTGGTCGGTTTCGAAACCATGTTCTACCGGCAGCACAACCAGCGCATGCGCGCCCTTGGGCAACGCAGCGGCGTGACTCCACGAGTCGCTGCGCACGACAGCCTCGACGCCGTGATCGGCGAGCACACCGGCCAGTCGATCGGCGGAGCCGTCCGACCACGCCGCAATCACCACGCGCTTCTTGGCCTTGGTCAGCGTTTCGATATGCTGTGCGGCAATTTCAAACACGTTGACGTCGGCAGTCTGGCGTTCCGGCGCGAAGTCGCGCCCGGGGCGTCCGCCGAGGTCTAGCGTCTTGCCGGCTCCGGTGTCGAAATGCGAGAAGCGCCGCACTGCCCGCGTGCCAAGCGCCGCCTGCAAGGCCTCGTCATCCAGATAAAGCAGGCTTGGCTCGGGCGCGCGAAACGGCGCGCCGCCGCGCGGAAGCGGCGCGCTCTTGCGCGATTCGTAGTGGTCGCGGGCAGTTTCGACTCGTTCCTTGATCGCCTCCGCCGCCAACGGATCGAAAGCCACCAGCGCGTTTTCGCCGGCATAATCGAACACCGCTTCCAGCCGTTCATAAAAGAACGGCAGAAATTGTTCGACGCCCTGACGTCGAATGCGGGCGCTGACACTGTCATAAAGCGGATCGGTGACCGCCCCGAACGCCTGGGTGAAACGACGACGGAATTGAAGCACGGTCATTTCATCAAGCAAAACTTCGCTGACCGGGGTGAGCAATGCGCGCTTGAATTTCGCTCTCGAGATCTGCGTTTCTGGATCGAAACTGCGCACGGTTTCCAGAGTGTCGCCGAAGAAATCGAACCTGAACGGTTCGGCTGCACCTGGTGGAAACACATCGATCAGGCCGCCCCGCACAGCAAACTCACCAGGCGCCCGCACCGTCGAGGCACGCGAATAGCCATTGACGACGAGATAGCCTTCGAGCTGCTCCATGGAGGTTTCGGCGCCGGCTTCGGCGGCGAAAGCGCCTTGGGCCAGGCGGAGCCGCGGCGGCACCCGCTGCGCAACTGCAGACGCTGTGGCCACCACCAGCAATGGCGCGTCTTTCTCGCCCCGCCGCGCAAGCTGCGTGAGCGCCGCACAACGCTGCGCCGCTACCGCCGCCGCCGGTGAGATGCGGTCGTACGGGAGGGTATCCCAGGCGGGCAGTCTAAGCGTTTCCAGTTCCGGCACGAAGAACTTGGCCGCAGCTTCGAATTGCGACGCGCGGGTTTCATCGCGGGCTATGAACACGCTGACGCCGCCGCGCAGCCGCGCCGCCTCCGCCAGACCCGCCGCGTCCACGCCCTCCGGCGCGCCGGAGATCACGAGTTCGCCTTTCGACCTCGCCAAGGTCTCGATCGACTTTTGTGGAAGGGCCGGATCTTTCATCAGTCGGATTTGGTGCTCATTTCGGAACGGAACGCGCGAATCGACGCCAGCACCGGCGTGTCATGATCACGCGGAGCGGGCGTCAGTTCTGTCACCCACTCGTAGACGTCCTGATCCGGCGCATCGAGGAGGCGTTCAAACGCGTCCAGCCCAGTTTCGTCGAGGCCGGACAGACGGCGGTCGGCGAAACGGCCAAGAATCAGGTCAATCTCTCGAAATCCCCGGCGCCATGCTCGGAATTTCAGCTTCTTGCGGCGGTCGTCCATAGGCCCCGATGAGCTAGGCAAAACGCGAGGGGGCCGCGCTATAACCCATATGGAGCGCCGAGTCAGCGCCGCCAGAGTTGAGATGGACGCCGCCGCCCCTTCCGCTGCGAAAACCGTGCTCGATGCGCTGCTGGCCCCCGCCCGCGCGCCGAAGGGCGCCCGCAAGGAAACCATGGACCTCATCGCCAACGTGACCGGCGGGCGGCTGGTGCGCGATCTGGTGTTCTTGCCGCCCAACAGCGCCATCGACCGGCGGCTGCGCGTGCCGATCGGCGAAACCAACGAAGGCGACATCGCCACCATCGAAGCGGAAGTCGACGGTCACATCGCCGCGCGGAGGGTTGGGCAGAAGATTTTGCCGCATCGCGTTCGGTTGCGCGACGAAACCGGGTTCCTGACGATCACCTATTTTCGCGGCGCTGCCGAGATGCTGGAGCGCATGTGGCCGGTCGGCCAGACACGTCTCGTCAGTGGTGAGATCAGAATCTACGACGGCATGCGCCAAATGCTGCATCCCGATCACGTCGTCGATCCTAGCAAGGGCGAGGCGCCGCCGAGGGTGGAGCCTGTCTATCCACTGACGCAAGGGTTGGCGGGGCGAACACTCGCGCGCACATTGCTTGCCGGCCTCGATACTGTGCCTGAAGCACCGGAATGGCTGGAGCCGTCGACAGTGAAGGCGCATGACTGGCCGGACTTCAGGACCGCCCTGGAACATCTTCATCGGCCTGCTTCACCGGAAGATGTTCTGCCGCAAAGCGCCTTTCGAACGCGCCTCGCGTATGACGAGTTGTTCGCGCGTCAGTGTGCGTTGCGCTTGCGCCGTCAACACCGGCGCAAAGAGCCGGGTCGAGCGGTCGTCGGAGACGGTCGTCTCGGCCAGGCGTTGATCGCAAACCTCCCTTATGCGCTGACGGGAGCCCAACGGCGTTCTATCGCCGAAATCCATGCTGACATGAGCGAACCCGCGCCCATGCTGCGGCTGCTGCAAGGCGATGTGGGATCCGGCAAGACGCTGGTGGCCGCGCTCGCCATGGCGCGAGCGGCCGAGGCGGGTCTCCAGAGCGCCCTGATGGCGCCCACCGATCTGCTCGCGCGCCAACATGGCGCGACCTTGGCCCCCTTGCTCGCGGCGGCTGGCATCAAAATGGCTGTCCTTACGGGACGCGATAAGCCGCGCGACCGCAATCACGTGACTGCAGGTCTGGCCAACGGCGACCTGCAGGTGATCATCGGCACGCACGCGCTGTTCCAGGGCGACGTGACCTTCCACGACCTCGGTCTCATCGTTATCGACGAACAGCACCGCTTCGGCGTTTCCGATCGTATGCGCATGGTCGCGAAGGGATTTGCTCCGCACGTGCTGGTGATGAGCGCCACGCCGATTCCGCGCACGCTCGCCCTTTCGATCCACGGCGACATGGACTTGTCCGTACTCGATGAAAAACCGCCAGGCCGTCAGCCGATCAAGACCGCGACGATGCCGACATCGCGGATCGCCGAGGTGATAGAGGCGATCGGCGACGCGGTGAAGCGAGGCGAGCGCGCCTATTGGGTGTGTCCGCTGATCGAGGAAAGTGAAGCAGTCGATCTCCCAGCCGTGCTCGATCGGCACAAACAGCTCCAAACGTATTTCGGCGCGGGCGTCGAGATCATGTATGGGCAGATGAGCACAACGGCGCGCGAAGCAGCGATGAACCGCTTCCGTTCCGGCGAGTCCTTCCTGATGGTGGCCACGACGGTGATTGAAGTCGGCGTAAACGTGCCGGAGGCGACGATCATGGTCATCGAGCAGGCCGAACGCTTCGGGCTTGCTCAACTCCATCAGTTGCGCGGCCGCGTCGGGCGCGGCGAGAAGCAAGGCTCGTGTGTGCTGCTTTGGAAGGCGCCGCTCGGCGAAGGCGCAAAATCGCGGCTCGACGCCATTCGCCGTCACGACGACGGCTTCGCCATTGCCGAAATTGATTTCAAGCTCCGCGGGGCCGGCGACGTCCTTGGCACACAACAATCCGGCTTGCCCCCCTTCCGCCTGGTCTCGCCGGAAGCCCACGCCGACATGTTGGGTGCGGCGGACAAGGAGGCGCGACTGGCCGTAGAACGCGACCCAGACCTGAACACGCCGCGCGGCGAAGCCATCCGGCTCGTGCTGGCCGCGTTTGGCTATGCCGAGGCGGCTGAACTCGCCCGCTCCGGCTAGACCGCTTGCAATTTCCTGCCGGCTCCGCTTTCTGCCCGCCAACCAATGCCCGCCAATCCTCCGATCTCCTGTTACATCCGCGCCAAGAACGAAGAACGGCTGATTGCCGACGTGATCGCTGCTGCGCTGCAAGTGGCCGATGAAGTGGTCGTCATCGACAGCGGCTCAACTGACAAGACCATCTCGCTCAGCGAGGCGGCCGGCGCGCGGGTGGTGCCATCACCCTGGCTCGGCGGCGGCAAGCAGAAGCGTTTGGGGGAAGATGCTTCGAAGCACAATTGGCTGCTTGACCTCGACGCGGACGAGATCATTACCCCGGAGTTGGCCGAGGAAATCCGCGCGCTATTCGCCGATGGCCGTGAGCCGCCCTATCCCGTCTATCAGTTCGAACTTGTCACCAAGCCGCCGGTCGGGGCGCCTTGGTGGAATGCAAGCGTCGTCAAGCGCAATCGTTTCTACGACCGGCGCCGGATTCGGGCGCGCGATCATGCCGGCTGGGATCAACTCGAAATTCCTGCGGGGATGCGCGTCGGCAAGTTCAAACACAAGATCTTGCACGTCTCGTTCACCGGGCTCGAGCAGCTGCAGGACAAGTTCAATAAGACATCGTCGTCACGCGCCAAGAACGCCGAACTCAAATCGTTCTGGTACCTGGCGCTGCGCCTTCTGTTCGCGCGTCCGTTCTACTTCCTCAATCACTATGTGCGCCGCGGGCTCTGGCGGGAGGGTTGGTATGGCTTTGCGGTCGCCAACATCGCCGCCCATGGTCGCTGGCTGAAAGATGCAAAAATGCTGGAAATCTACCTGCGCCGGCGGGACGAAAGGAAAGCAGGCAAAACCTAGTCATCCGGCCGCCATTGCCGCCCGTAGAGGGAACAGCGCCGCCCCGCAGGCGCTTTAGTTGACACGGACGCCTTGCATGCAGCCCCTCATTGCACAGCCCGCCCCCATCGGGGAGCCCCTCCGCGCCACGGCGGCGATCGTGGCCAGCCTGCGTGCGCCTGCGAGCGCAAAGGCTGTGTTGCTGGCGTTGCTCAAGCTCCGCGCCGGAGCGGTCGACGTCACGCTTCCGGACGGGCGCGTACTGAGATTTGGCGACGGCGGCGGGACAAAGGCCGACATCACCATTCACTCCTACAGGTTCGCGCGCCGTGTTCTGCTGAGCGGCGACATCGGTTTCGCTGAAGGCTATATGGCCGGTGAATGGGAAAGCGGTGATCTGTCCGCACTGCTCACTTTGCTGGCCGGAAACGTCGAGCGTTTCGCGCGGTTGCTCGAGGGCAGCGTGATCGGCAGGGCGCTGCATTGGTTGCGTCATCTCTCCAACGCCAACACCAAACGCGGCGCCCGCCGCAACATCCTGGCGCACTACGATCTCGGCAACCGGTTTTACGCAACCTGGCTCGATGCTTCGATGACCTATTCCGCCGGACGTTTCGACGTGAAGGTCCGCGATCTCGAGACCGCGCAACGGGCGAAATATCAGGCGCTGGCCGAGCACCTGGAGCTAAAATCGAGCGACCACGTGCTCGAGATCGGCTGCGGCTGGGGTGGGTTCGCCGAGTTCGCAGCGCGGGAATACGGCGTTCGCGTGACCGGCATCACCATAAGCGACGAACAGCTTGCATACGCCCGCGCGCGCATGAAGCGAGCCGGGCTCTCGGAGCGGGTGGAGATCCTCCGCCAAGACTATCGCGATGTGGAAGGCCAGTTCGACAAGGTCGCATCGATCGAGATGTTCGAGGCGGTCGGCGAGAAGTACTGGCCCACGTACTTTGCCAAGATAGCCGGCGTCTTGAAACCCGGCGGCAAGGCAGGCTTGCAGATCATAACCATCAAGGACGAACTCTTCGAGACCTATCGCAAGCGGGCAGACTTCATTCAGCGTTACGTCTTTCCGGGAGGAATGCTTGCCAGTGTGGACCGGCTACAACAGGAAGCCGCTGAGGCCGGTCTGGCATGGCGCAAGCTGGAAGCATTCGGCCATTCCTACGCTGTTACGCTCTCCGAGTGGGCGCGCCGGTTCACGGCGAAGTGGAGCGATATTCGCGCCATGGGCTTCGACGAACGTTTCAAACAGCTTTGGCTGTTCTATCTCAGCTATTGCGAAGCGGGCTTCCGCACCGGGCGTACCGACGTCGTCCAGCTCCAGTTGGTCAAGCCGGCCTGACATTTTCGCTCAGATAGTTGAAGCGGCGCCCGCGGCGGCCTAGCGTCAGGAGCATGAACGATCCAATCGTAAGCGCTGCTTGGCTCAACGAGCGCCTCCACTCACCCGATTTGCGCGTCATCGACGCCACCTGGTTCATGCCGAACGATCCGCGCGACGCCAAAGCGCTCTATGCTGAACGTCGCATCCCCGGCGCTATCTTCTTCGACATCGACGACATCGCCGATACCGAGTCAGATTTGCCGCACATGTTGCCGCCGCCCGAGAAGTTCGCCTCGCGCATGAAGAAACTCGGGGTGGGAGACGGCGCGCGCATCGTCGTCTACGACAATCACGGACTCATGAGCGCAGCCCGCGTTTGGTGGACCTTTCGCGTCTTCGGCCATGAGGACGTGACTGTTCTGGATGGCGGCTTTCCCGCCTGGGAACGCGCCGGTTACGAGATCGAGACCGGTCCGCCCGCACGGCGCATGGAGCGACATTTCACCGTTCGCATGCGCGGCGACCTCGTTCGCAACCTCAGCGATGTACGGCGCGCCATTGAAACCGGCGCTAATCCGATCCTTGACGCCCGCGCGTCTCCACGCTTTCGCGGTGAAACCCCGGAGCCTCGCGCAGGTCTGCGGGGCGGGCACATGCCGGGCGCGGTCAATGTTCCCTTCTCATCCCTGCTCAACCCCGATGGCGCGGTGAAGACTGCGGCAGAGTTGAAACAAATTTTCGATGCGGCAGAAATCGATCAAAGGACCGCCCCGATATGCTGTTGCGGTTCCGGGATCACGGCTGCCGTTCTCGCCCTCGGTCTCGCGCGAGTCGGTCGCTGGGACGCCTCCGTCTATGACGGGTCCTGGGCCGAATGGGGCGGACGAAGCGACACCCCTATCGTGACAGGGGAATGAGCCGCGCCACCGCGTGCGAAACGTCCACCTGTATGTTAAACAACGCGCGATGAGCAGTGAGGACCGGGATGTCGCTGAACAGCGGCGCTTGCTTCGATCGATAGGCGTTCTTGCCAATTTGGCGGATGCCGAACTTGATCAGTTATTGCCGCAAACCCTGTGGCATCGCGTCAGCCAAGGCCAAGAGGTGCTGTCGCATCTTACGACATCGAGCCAGGTTTACTTTCTGATAACGGGCGTGTTCCGGGCGCAAATGACAACGGCCTACGGCAAGACCGTCGCCATTCGAAAACTGCATGCCGGCGCGCATATCGGCGAAATCGCGGCGCTTACGGGCGCACCTCGCTCGGTAAGCGTGATCGCGGAGACCGACGGACTCGTAGCCGAATGGTCTCCGCAGATGTTCAAACAGGCCATGCAGAACAACGCGCTCTTTGCCGAGGCCATCGCCGCATCGCTGGCCCGCAACGTCATTCTGCTTACGGATCGCTTGTTCGAGCTTGCCGCACTGGAAGTGCGCTTTCGCCTCTATGCTGAACTGCTGCGCCTCGCGCACCATGGCGAAACCAGCAGCGCCGGGATATTGGTGCGAGACGCCCCCACCCATGAGATGATGGCGGCTGCAATTGGCGCTCAGCGCGAGGCGGTTACGCGAGAAATCAGCCAGCTTACGGCAATGAACATCCTCGAGCACAAACGGCGGGAGTTGTTGATCAAGGACCTCGGCCAGTTGCAGAAGATGGTTCAACAGCGCGCGGGATTGACGGCGACGCAAGTGCTCGACTGGCAGACATGAATTCAGAGGCGCAAGGGCGCCAGATCCGCTTCGGTGACGAGTTCCCTCCCGATCGCCTCGGGGCTCGTGACCTCGGGCGTCCGCCGCGATACGGCCGGCAAGCGGGCGAGCAACACCTTGTACTTGGATTCGCTTTGTCCAAGATCCGCAGCGGCCAACACCGAGGCCAGCTGCTCGGCGCGCCGAGTATCCCCCATGTCCGCCTCGAGTTCGGCGACGTCGATCAAGCAGCGGATCAGGAGCGGACGCGCGCCCATTTCAACGGCCAGACGCACGGCCTGGATGAACCGGATTTTCGCCTTTTCGGCTTGGCCTTGCCGCTGCAAATCGCCGCCGATGGCCAGCAAGGCCTCCACCTTGTGCCGGACGTCGCCGATCTGAGTGGCGCAGGCCAGCGCCTGCCGATGATAGCGCAATGCGCTAGCATGCTCGCTCATCCCCGTCGCCACCGCGCCGAGTTTTATCAATACCCGGGCGCGATGCTGCGGGTGATGCACCGCCGCTTCCAGTTCGAGGCTGCGAACATAGCCGGCTTGGGCGTCTTCGGATCTGCCTTCCAGGACAGCGAGATCCGCGGCGAGCGAATGTACGATCATCGAGCCAGTCTGGTTGCCTGACTGTTCGCAGAGCAGGAAGGTCTCTTTGATGCGTTGGCGCGCGTGCTCCAGCATGCCGCGTTGGATGTGCAGAATGGTCAACGCCGCCTTCGAATAAAAGCAGCCAAAACTGTCGTTGCGATTGCAGCGGGCGTCCAAGGCCGTTTCGTAATGCCCGAGCGCCGCCTCCCAGGCTCCACGCGCATGCGCAAGCAAGCCCAACGCTTGCTGCGCGTGCCCGTCTGCCGCTGCAAACTCGCTCGGTTCCAGCGCCGCCTGCGCTGCGCGCGCGGCTTCCTCCAAGTCTCCCAATTGGATCAAGCAATTCGCGCGCAATCCGCTCAGATAAGCGTCGGTCGACGGATTGCCCGTATCGCCGCCAAAGTAGACGACTGCATCGCGATAGCGTGCACGCAACACCAGCGCGTAGAAAAGCGCCTCTGCCGTGTTCGCGATGCGATGCCAGTCTGCGCTTTCCAGCGCGTAGCGCCACGCCGCCAGAACGTTCGCATTCTCGCGCTCGATCGTGGTCAGTGCGGCATAGTGGCCGTCGGACGCCGCATGCGCAAACTTGGTCGCGACCAAGCCAAGGTAATAATCGGCGTGCAGCGCGTGGGCAGCTGCACGTTCGGTGTCCGCTAACGCTGCCAAGCTCTCTTTGGCGTAGCCTTTGATCAAAGCGTGTATCGTGAAACGGTCATCAGCCGACCGCTCGATCAGGCCAGCCCGTTCGAGCCCCCGCAACACGCCGAGAGGGACGCCGGCGCCGCGCTCCGCGGCCAAAGCGTCGAACTCGCCGGCGAACACAGTCAGACCCATCAATCCGCGGCGTTCCCGCTCCGAGAGCATCGCCCACGATCCTTCGAACACGCGGCGTATGCTGCCTTGGCGGTTGACTGGGTCGACGTCGTTATCGCGTAGAAAGTCGAGATCGTCGCGGATACGCACCAATATTTCTGGGACGGGGACCAGCCGCCGCCATTGCGCGGCCAGGCGCAGCGCTAAGGGCGATCCCCCGAGGGCTGTGCAGAGTTCGCGGAAAGCACTGTATTCGGCTCTGTCCAATACGAAGTCCGGTCGCGACAATCTGACTTCATGAACAAAGAGCTGGAACGATGGCGCATTGATAAGGTCCAGGTCGCTCGCGCCAGCCGCGGCAAGTCCCGCAACGCGATAAAGCGCCGCATCGCCGTGCGGAAGCGGCGCCCGACTGGTGATCAGCACCCGCAATGCGTTGCAGCTCACGCGTAGCGATCCGATGAACGCCGCAGCAGCCGATGCAACGTTGTCGACATTATCCAAAATGAGCAGGCCTTGTTTGTCACCCAGGTAAGCCTCCACCTGGCTCGATGGCGGCGCGCCGCCATGGAGGGGAACGCGAAGCGCCCGCGCCACAGCGGCGATCAAATCCCCGTCTTCAGAAAGACCTTCAAACGGAACGAACCACACCGGAGAGTGCTCTTGAACGCGCGCTCCGATTTCGACTGCGAGGCGTGTCTTCCCGTTGCCGCCGGGGCCCACCAAACTGACTATCCGGGTTTGATCGGCTTCGAGCATTTGCATCAGGTCGCCGCACTCACGCTCTCGCCCGAAGAGAGGACACACAAACGTCGGTGCGGGGGACGCGCTGACGATGCTGGTGCGCGGCGGAGGGAAATCGGTGCGCTGCATTTCCCGATGCGCCAGGCTGAAGAGCCGCAACGGCTCGTCTATCCCTTTGAAGCGGGAAAATCCGAGATCCGTCAGCCAGCAGCCCTGAGGAAGCCCGAAGGCGGTCACGGCAGCGGCGGTCAAAACAATTTGGCCGCCCCAGCCGCTCTCGGTTACTCGCGCCGCCCGGTTGATGGCGGCTTGCTGCGGCGCAGCGGACTCTTCATCCGCATGGACGCCTATTCTGACTGCGAGCCCGCCGATAGCGTTCCAATCCTGGCGTTGCAGCGCGAGTTGGATGTCGAGCGCGCACTGCAGCGGGTCGCCGCCGTGAAAGACAGCGAATACGCCGTCGCCGGCATGGTCTTTAACGATGCCGCCGTGCCGCTCGACGAGTTCATCAATGATCCGATTGTGCAGCGCCACCGCGCTCGTCATCGCCGAGGGCGTGCGCTCCCAGCGCTCCGTGCTGCCATCTATGTCGGTGAGGAGGTAGCCGCCCATCGCTACTTTGTACAACCGCGCGAGAAGTGACAACAAGCCGCTCAGGTCCGCTGACGGCCTTGGCGCCGAGCCCATCGGCCAAGACCAGCTTACCTGAGCAAGCTGATTTCATATTTGATGATTTTCAAGCCAGCGCTTGGGCGGCCTCTCGGCCGATGGCGACCCCGGCGTGACTCGAACACGCAACCGTCCGCTTAGAAGGCGGATGCTCTATCCAGTTGAGCTACGGGGCCCTGGCTGGGCGGTTGGGCAATAGGCAGGGACGCAAATAAGAGAAAAGTGCGGCGGCGCGCAATCCTCCGATACCACCGTCAGTGGGACCAGGGCTCTCGCCGTCGGAACGCAAAATTGTCGCTGTAGGTCTTGATCTGGCGTTTCGCTTCCGGCGGCTCGACCACCTGGTGCGGGATGCCGTTGGCGCGCGCGAACTCGACCGCTGCTTCCTTGGTGTCGAAGCTCATGCGCACCTGGCCATTCGGATCGGCGCCGCTGATCCACCCCATCAACGCGTCGGGTCTCGGCGCGCTGGCCAGAATGAATTCCAGCCGCCACTTCTTCGATGCGCCCCGACCGGACTGCATCGCGTTCTTTGCGGGTCGGTAGATCTTCGCCAGCATTCGGTGACCTCGTGGTCCGGTTGGCTACATCCGCGCGGCACAAATGAAAAGGGCGGCATCCACGCCGCCCTCCTCGCATAACGCTGCGACGACGCTCAACCGATCGCCTCCTTGAGCGCCTTGCCAGCGCGGAACTTTGGCCGTTTACCGGCGGGCACGACGACCTCTTCCCCGGTCTGGGGATTGCGCGCCTTGCGCTCCTTGGTCTGGGAAACCAGGAACACGCCGAATTGCGGCAGTCGAACCTCGTCGCCGCGCCGCAACGCGTTGGTGAGCGATTCAAACACAGCATTGACGACTTCTTCGCCCCGTTGCTTGGACTCGCCGATACGCTCGGATACATCGGCAACGAATTCTGCTTTGTTCATGTGTGGAAGCCCCTATCCCGCTTAGGTCAAGCGCGCCGATTCCGGCTGCATCGAGGCGGACGCTAAGAGGATTTCCCCGTCAGGCCAAGCAAAACAGCCGATTATTGCGGTGCGAAACGTCCGGAATCCGCTTGGCGACGCGCCCTAATGGGGACGCGCCGCTTCGTTTTCGCCACCGCCTTCGCTGCGGCGCGTCTCGGCCAGTTCGTCCTCGTCGGTCCATTCGACGGGCGTGAGCGGACGCGTGAGCGCGCGCTGCAACACCTCGTCAACGGTTGAAACCGGCACGATTTCGAGACCCTGCTTCACGTTGTCCGGGATATCGGCCAGATCCTTCTCGTTGTCTTTCGGAATCAGCACGGTCTTCACACCGCCCCGAAGTGCGGCCAGCAGCTTTTCCTTGAGGCCGCCGATCGGCAACACACGCCCCCGCAAAGTGATCTCGCCGGTCATGGCGAGGTCTTTACGGATGGGGTTGTTCGTCAGCACAGAGACGATGGCTGTCGCCATTGCGACGCCCGCGGATGGGCCATCCTTCGGCGTGGCGCCCTCCGGCACGTGTACGTGGATGTCACGCGACCGAAACACGGGGGGCTTTACCCCGAACTGAATCGAACGCGCGCGCACATACGACGAAGCGGCCGAGATCGACTCTTTCATGACGTCGCGCAGATTGCCCGTGACCGTCATCGCGCCCTTGCCAGGCATGGCGACCGCTTCGATCGTCAGCAAATCCCCGCCGACCTCGGTCCAAGCAAGTCCGGTAACGACGCCGACCCGATCCTCGAGATCGGTCTCTCCGAAGCGGAATTTCCAAACGCCTGCATAGTCCGGCAAATTCTCCGCCGTGATCTCTACGCTTTCCGACTTCTTCTGCTCGAGTTGGCGGACCGCCTTGCGCGCCAGATTGCCGATCTCCCGTTCGAGCGAGCGCACGCCGGCTTCGCGCGTGTAGCGGCGGATCAAGTCCCGCAGCGCGTCCTCGGAAACGCTGAATTCCGATTTCTTGAGCCCGTTGTTCTCGTATTGCTTCGGCAGCAAATGGCGTTTCGCAATTTCGAGCTTCTCATCCTCGGTATAGCCGGGGATGCGAATGATCTCCATGCGATCCAGCAATGGCTGCGGCATGTTGAGACTGTTGGCCGTGGTGATGAACAACACGTCGCTGAGGTCGTAGTCGACCTCGAGATAATGGTCGTTGAAGGTGTTGTTCTGCTCGGGATCCAACACTTCGAGCAGCGCCGCCGCCGGATCGCCACGATAATCGGCGCCCAACTTGTCGATTTCATCCAGCAAGAAGAGCGGGTTCGAACTCTTCGCCTTCTTCATCGACTGGATTACGCGCCCCGGCATCGAACCGATATAGGTGCGGCGGTGACCGCGGATTTCGGCTTCATCGCGCACGCCGCCGAGCGACATGCGGACGAAGTCTCGCCCTGTGGCTTTCGCAATCGAGCGGCCGAGCGAAGTTTTGCCGACGCCCGGCGGACCGACGAGACACAGGATCGGGCCACGCAGCTTGTTCGTGCGCGCCTGGACCGCAAGATATTCGAGGATACGGTCTTTGACCTTCTCCAGCCCGTAATGATCCTCATCGAGCACCGTTTGGGCGGCATCGATGTCTTTCTTGACCTTCTTCTTGTTGCCCCACGGCAGCGAGAGCAGCCAGTCGAGGTAGTTCCGCACCACCGTTGATTCTGCGCTCATCGGCGACATCTGCCGCAGCTTCTTCAACTCGGCTTCCGCCTTGGTCTTCGCTTCCTTCGACAGCTTGGTGTTCTTGATGCGGTTCTCGAGTTCGGCGATGTCTTCCCGGCCCTCGTCGCCGTCGCCCAGCTCGCGCTGAATCGCCTTCATCTGTTCGTTCAGATAATACTCGCGCTGGGTCTTCTCCATCTGGCGCTTCACGCGATTGCGGATTTTGCGCTCGACTTGAAGCATGCCGACTTCGCCTTCGATCAGCGACAGGATGCGCTCGAGGCGCTGCGGCACATCGGCAAGCTCAAGCAGCGCTTGCTTGTCCGGGATTTTCACGGAGAGATGCGCGGCCACCGAGTCCGCCAAGCGCGAGGGTTCGGTGATCGCGCTGATAGCTTGCTGAACCTCCGGCTGAGTTTTCCGCGAGAGCTTGGTGTAGTTTTCCCATTGGTCGACGACAGCACGCGCTACTGCCCGCGCCTCAGCGGTGTCGGCGTTCTCGTCCGGCAATTCCTCCGCTTCCGCTTCGAAGTAGCTCTCGTTTTCGACGAAGTTCGTGATTTTCGCGCGGTAGGCGCCTTCGACCAGGACGCGCACCGTGCCATCCGGTAGCTTCAGCAATTGCACGACCGTGGCCACAGTGCCGACGGTGAAGATGCGATCTGTGCTCGGCTCGTCTTCCGACGCATCCATCTGTGCGGCGAGCAGGATCTGCTTGTCCTTGCGCATGACCTCGTCGAGCGCCCGAACCGACTTCTCGCGGCCGACGAACAGCGGCGCCGCCATCTTCGGATAGACAACGATATCGCGAAGCGGCAGGACGGGGAAAACGCGGCTTTCGGCCATCTAGTGCTCCTTCACCGGGATATGCGTCTGGAGGCAGCCCACACGCCCGATCTTAACGTTTGAAAATGTGGAAGTGTTCGCGGGCGGCTTCAAGTGTCGCCCGTTCAAGTCTCGGCGGAGCGGACGCGCGGCGAAAGTTCCACGCTTTCGCGCGGTCAAGACCGCTCGATTCGTCAGGCCCAGCTTGAACTCAGCTTGCGGCGCCAGCGCCGTCCCGCCGTTCCGCGTAGATTTGCAGAGGCTTTGCCCGGCCTTCCACAACGTCAGCCGAAACGACCACCTCCTCGACGCCCCGCATCGAGGGCAGCTCGAACATAGTGTCGAGCAGGATGCTTTCGAGGATCGAGCGCAGTCCGCGGGCGCCGGTCTTGCGGGCGATGGCCTTGCGGGCGATGGCGCGCAACGCCTCGTCCGGGAACGAGAGCTTGACGTTCTCCATCTCGAACATGCGTTGGTACTGCTTCACCAGCGCATTCTTGGGTTCGGTGAGAATGGTGACGAGCGCAGGCTCGTCCAAGTCCTCAAGCGTCGCCAACACCGGCAGGCGGCCGACGAATTCCGGGATCAGGCCGAATTTGAGCAGATCGTCAGGCTCGATCTCGCGCAGGATTTCGCCAGTGCGGCGGTCTTCTTCGTCGCGCACCTGCGCGCCGAAGCCGATCGAGGAGCCCTTGCCACGTTGGCTGATAATCTTGTCCAGACCGGCAAACGCGCCGCCACAGATGAACAGAATATTCGTGGTGTCGACTTGGAGGAATTCCTGCTGCGGATGCTTGCGGCCGCCCTGCGGGGGCACGCTCGCCACCGTGCCTTCCATGATCTTCAGCAGCGCCTGCTGAACCCCTTCGCCCGAAACGTCGCGGGTGATGGACGGATTGTCGCTCTTGCGGCTGATCTTGTCGACTTCATCGATGTAGACGATGCCGCGTTGCGCGCGCTCGACATTGTAGTCGGCCGCCTGCAGCAACTTCAGAATGATGTTTTCGACGTCTTCACCGACATAGCCCGCTTCGGTCAGCGTCGTGGCGTCCGCCATCGTGAATGGCACGTCGATAATGCGCGCCAAGGTTTGGGCTAGCAGTGTCTTGCCGCAGCCGGTCGGGCCGATAAGCAGGATGTTCGACTTCGCCAGTTCGACGTCTTGGTTCTTGCTGGCGTGATTGAGGCGTTTGTAGTGGTTGTGCACCGCCACGGAGAGCACGCGCTTGGCGTGGTCCTGACCCACAACGTAATCGTCCAGAACGCCCTTGATCTCTTTCGGGCTCGGCACGCCTTCCTTGGACTTGACCAAGGAGGTCTTGTGCTCCTCGCGGATGATGTCCATGCAGAGTTCGACGCACTCGTCGCAAATGAACACCGTGGGCCCGGCGATAAGCTTACGGACCTCGTGCTGGCTCTTGCCGCAGAACGAGCAATAGAGAGTGTTTTTGGACTCTCCGCTGGTCGTGGCTTTGCTCATACGCGATCCTTCAAAGGTCCTGGACCATACGGATATGGGGTGAAAGCGGCGGGCTGATGGCCCCCGATAACTCCCCTGCTAACAGATGGTTGACCACGATCCCTTTCAAAAACGTTGCACCCGCCCGCCTGAGGGCTCGGGCAATTCGAACATAGCAAGGTTGGGGCCGCAAGCGCCCGGGGCATGCGCCCAAAACCGTCCACCCAGCGAAGCAGTCCCAGTTTAGAGGGTACAACCCTGCTGTTAAACCAGGAAGAGGGGCCGGGGCCGACCGTAAATGGGCCGGCGCGGCAGCCTCTTCAAGCGTAGGCGCCCTATTGCTGGGGCTGCGGAGACGCCGCTGTGCCGAGGTTATCCACCATCCGGTCGGCGATGTCCCGCTGCTGCCAAACCTCCCTGGGCGCGGTTCTGCGGGCGTTATAGAGCCCGTCCAGATAAGCCTCATCCCATTCGGTCATGGCAGCCGGGCCCGATTGGCCGGATTGATGCTCAACGAACAGATTCAGGATGCTCGGGACGCTAGTGGCTTCGCCTGCCGGGTCCAACTGGGCCAAGGAAACCATGGCCACATAGTCCGAAAGAGCCTGGAGCTGAACACCGGCGGCTTGACGGGCGTCGACGATGATCACCACCCGCAAAAAATCTTGGCGGGTGGCGCGGCGGAGGCGGCCGGGGGCCTGCCCGGACCGCAGCACCTGGGCGTCGCCATTGCCGGTGTCCCCGCCTAATTGCTGCCCATCGGCGGAGACGGTCTGGTTGACGTGCCACCACCGGACCGGGGCTGTCGAGGTGGTGAAATCCTCAAGCGGCCCCCGCCCGAGAGTGTTGATGCCGGTGGTGGAATAATAGGCCATGAGTTCCCGGTACTCGTCGACGATCCCCTCGGCAAAGCGGCCGGCGTCCGGCGTGATGAAAATGAGGATATTCGCCTTGCACCCCGCCCCTTCCGGTTCGAGGCCGACCTGATGCGCCCGCTGAGCGATGCGGTCGGCCATGTACTGCATCTGCCGCGCTGGCAATCCCGCGACCAACGGACAGATCTTTCGGTCCCATCGGGCGATCTGCCGTTCGCTGCTTGGCGCGACCGCAACCTCGCCTACGAACTGGCGCACCATCTCTCGCAAGCGCTCCGCCACGACCACGATGTCTTCGTCCGCTTGCGGCGTCTGCGGCTGGGCGGCAGCGGGAGCTACAAGCAGTAAGCAAATGACCAAAGCTACAGCGCGTCCAATCAAGGTCCCCTCCCCATCCTGGTATCGTAGCCGGCTGCGCCCGAGTTGCACGAGGGTTCGCGCATGGCCAAGGCTAATTTCGTAAGCAAAGGCGCGCTAGTCTTCGCCGCCCACCATGCGGCGGCTGATGTCGCGCACTTGTTGCGTCACGCTGGCGGCGTTGCGCGTGGTGCGATACAGGCCGTCGAGATACGCCAAATCCCATTGGGTCATGGCGTCCGGCGCTGTCTCAGGCTGTTCCGCAAAAAGATTGAGAATAGTCGGATAAGCATCGGTGCGGGCGTTGGGATCGATTTGCGCCAGCGTAACCATGGCGATGTAGTCGGCGAGCGATTCGAGCGTGTAGCCGGCGGCGCGCTGGCCATCGACGATCACGATAACGCGATTGAAGTCCTGCCGTTCGGCGGCGCGCAGACGTGTGCCGTAAGAGCGCACGGCCTGCGCGCCGGTGATGGCGTCGGCATCCGGCGGCGTGACCATGTCTACGTTGCGCGGCGGCGGCGGCGAAGCGTTTCCGGCCTGATCGCTGCCCAATCTATCTCCGTCTGCTCCGCGTGTCTGGATGACATGCCACCAGCGGACGGTGCGCGGATGGTCCACGAAGTCAGCCAGCGCCGCGTGGCCCATCGTTACGATGTGCTCCTCATGGTAGTACGCAAACAGCGATTTCCGCTCGTCCACGAGGCGGCGGGTGAAACTATCGGCGTCGGCCGCCAGGAACACGAACACGTTGGGGTGGCAACCCTGGCCGCCCGGCCGCAGCCCGACAGCTTCGGCCCGATAGGAAATCCGGTCGACCAGGAACTGGGCGTGTTCTTCGCTGGCCCCGGCGACGCTCAGGCAAATGTCGTCGTCCCATCGAGCGATTTGCTGCACCGAGGGCGGCGCCGCTGAGATTTGAGTGACGAAAGTCTGAACCTGCTCCGGGCGCACCCCGGTCACCACGATATCAGGTTGGAGCGCGCCTTCTTGGGCCTCGGCGGCCTGCAACGCGACGCTGCACGCCGAACCGGCAAGCACGAGTGCAAATAAACGCAGCATGTACCCCGAACCTCCCGGACCCGAGCCTAAGCCAGGGTCCGGAAGAAATCGAGCTAAGCGCCGCACCGTTCACGCCCTTATGAGGCGCGCCGTCCGACCATGCGCCGAGCAATGTCGGCTTGCTGCGCCGTAGTCGAGGCGGCATCGCGGCTAGTGGAATAGAGCGCCTCCAGATACGCCAGATCCCATTGGGTCATCTGTGACGGCGCCGAGGAACCGCGCGCAGTAAACAGGTTCATGATGCTTGGATACGACGATGTGTCGGCATGCGGGTTGATCTGCGCCAAGGTCACCATCGCGATATAGTCGGCAAGCGCGGCCAATTGCGCCCCGCCCACGCGATTGGCGTCGACCACAACGATAACGCGCGCAAAATCCTGCCTTGTAGTGTTCGCCAGGCGCGAGCCGTTCGAGCGAACGACCTCGGAATTCCAGCCGTCGGCGCCCATGGAGGTGTTGTCACTGCTCAGGATTTCACCGTCGGCGCTCACCTCGCGCGTCACGTGCCACCAACGCACCGGCCGCGCCGTGTTCAAGAACTCGGTCAGGGCCTCCTGCCCAAGCGTGCGCACGCCGCTTTCGTAACGGAGCGCAAAGAGACTCGGCTCCGCTTCGAAAGTCCGCTGCGCCATGGCGTTGCCGTCCGGCGCCACGACAATGGTGACGTTGGGACGACAACCACTCGCGCCGGGCTGCAAGCCGACCGCAAATGCGCGCTGCGCTACGCGATCGGCGATGAATTGGCCTTGCCGGGCCGGCAGCCCAGCAACACCCACGCAAATCGCCTGGTCCCATCGGCCCAATTGGTCGGCCGCTGCCGGCGCAATCGCGACTTGAGACACGAACGCCTGCGTCTGCTCGCGGCTCGCGGCAGTGACGACGATATCGCTTTCGGTTGAGGTTTGCGCGGCGGCCGGACCGTACATCAGGACGGCAGCGGCAAGGAGCGCCACGCTCCGCGTGTGCGCCTTGGCTTGAATTCGTGACATAAAGGGCTCCTCCTCGCGCCCAAACCGCCAGCTGCAACGCTACGGACCGCGGCGACTCGGGCCCAGCCGGATGCGACCGGAGCGTGCGGATTTAAGACCAATGAACAGAAGGAGCGTTTCAGCTTCCGCCCACGCTGTCGGACATTCGCCGGGCGATATCCGACGCCTGACGGTTTGCGCTCACGTTCGACCGGGCTCGATAGAGTGCGCTGAGATAGGCTTCATCCCAAGCGCTCAGGCCCGATTGCGACGAGTTCTGGGCGGTAAACAGGTTCAGAATGCTGTCGTATTCGCTCGGATTGGCTTCAGGGTCGATTTGCGCCAACGAGACAAGCGCCACGTAATCCATCCACGCACTCGGTTGAACACTGGCGACGCGGCGCGCGTCGACCACGACGAGCGCGTAGCTCAAGTCGTTTCGCTCTTCGGTGCGCATCCGCGATCCGTTGGCGCGAACCGCGTCCATGCCCTGAATATCGGTGCTCGATTCGGTGCCGCCGGCTGCGCCGCTGTCGCCCGCGCCGGCTGCCGCCAATCCGCGCCCCGAACTTTGCCGATCCATTGCCGCGCCAGGCCGGTCGGTGATCACGCCAGCGCCTGCATCGGAGACCTGCCACCAACGGATCGGGCGTGGCGTTTCAGCGAATGCCGTCAATTGATCGCGGCCAGCCGTGACCTGACTGCCATCGCTGTAATAACCCAGCAGATCACGACGCTGATCCACGATCTGACGGGTGAGCGCGTCGGAATCCGGTGCGTAGATCACCATGACGTTGGCGCGGCACCCCGGCTCGCCTGGTCGCAAGCCGACAGATTGCGCGCGGGCGGAGATGCGGTCGACGAGAAGCTGCGCCTCGGTGGCGGCGAGCCCCACCGCTCCAACACAGATACGCCCGTCCCACCGCGCCATCGGGCGCTCGTCGGACTGAAGCGCGATCTGATCGACGAATGCTCTGGTCCGATCCTGGGCCTGCGCATCGGCCGTGGCCGCCAGAGCCATAGCGCCCGCAACTGCAACAGAGAAAATGGTGGCACGCATCGGAATCCCCCGTGAATCCAACGAAGCTTAGCGGCCGGGGCTGGCGCGAACAACGGGGAACGCCAGCCGTGAAGCTGGCGAATGGCCGATATGCGACGAGCGGTTATGCCGCGCCGAAGCCGGCGTTCTCGGGGAGTTCACGCTTCTCGTAGACGCGATCGACGATGCCGAACGCGCGCGCTTCCTCGGCGGTCATGAAGTGGTCGCGGTCGAGCGTCTTCTCGACCCGCTCATACGGTTGCCCCGTATGCTTCACATAAATCTCGTTGAGACGGCGTTTGGTGGCGATGATGTCCTCGGCATGACGCTCGATATCCGAAGCCTGACCGCGGAAGCCGCCGGAGGGTTGGTGGACCATGATGCGCGCGTTCGGTAGCGCAATGCGCAGGTTCTTTTCACCGGCCGCCAGCAGCAGCGATCCCATCGAAGCGGCTTGGCCGATGCAGACCGTGGAAATCGGGCTGCGGATGTATTGCATCGTGTCGTAAATCGCGAGGCCCGACGTGACGATCCCGCCGGGGCTGTTGATGTACATTGCGATTTCGCGCTTGGGGTTCTCGGATTCCAAGAACAAGAGCTGCGCAGTGACCAGGCTCGCCAGCCCATCCTCCACCCCGCCTGTGACGAAGATGATCCGCTCCTTCAGCAGGCGCGAGAAGATGTCGAAAGCCCGCTCGCCGCGGCTGGTCTGTTCGACCACCATCGGTACGAGGTTGGCGTAAGTGGCGATGGGATCGAACGACGACATGGGGACCTTTCGTAGCCGCCGGAATCGCTTGATCCCGGCGCGCCTCATATTTGCCGCTTAACCGCGCCCCGCAAGCCCCGGCTACTGCAGCCCGGCCTAATGTTCAGTCTTCCACCCCGGCAGCCTTGGTTTTCTTGGCTTTCTTTGGCGCCGGCGCCGGCGGTTCGTCGTCGGCGAAGAGGTCGTCGCGGCTCACGGCTTGGTTCGTGACGCTAATGAGCTCCATCATGTAATCGACGACCTTCTCTTCGTAGAGCGGCGCGCGCACCTGGGCGACCAGTTGCGGATTGCGGCGATAGGTTTCGAACACCTGCTGTTCCTGGCCCGGGAAATTGCGCGCTTGCGCAGCGATCGCCCGGCCGACCTCCTCGTCGGACACCTCGAGCTTATGGCGGCGTCCGATCTCGGCGAGCAGCAACCCCAGACGCACGCGCCGTTCCGCGATGGCGCGGTACTCTTTTTTCAAGTCGTCGTCCGACTTGCCTTCATCCGAGGGGTCGACGCGGCCCTGCTGGCGGTCCTGCTCGATCTGACGCCAGATCACGTTGAACTCGGCGTCGACCATGCGCGGCGGCAGTTCGAAATCGTGCGTTGCATCGAGCTGATCGAACAGCTGGCGCTTGGCTTTGGCGCGAGACTGTTGGTTATGATCATTTTCGATGCGCTGCCTCAGCGCGTCTTTCACGGCGTTCAGACTGTCGAACCCTATCTGGGTGGCCCATGCGTCGTCCGGTTCGCCTTCCTTGGGACCGCGAACGGTCTTCACCTTGGTCTCAAACGCAGCTGCTTTGCCGGCGAGCGACGCCACCGGGTAGTCAGCGGGAAAAGATACGTTCAACGTGCGTTCGTCGCCGGCCTTGGCGCCGATGAGTTGTTCTTCGAAGCCCGGGATGAAGCGGTTCGAACCGATGATGACTTCGGCATTGTCGGCTGTGCCGCCGTCGAACGCTTCGCCGTCGATGCGGCCAACGAAATCGACGACGAGCTGATCGCCGTCCTCGGCCGCGCCGTTCTTTTCCTCGAAGCCGCGTTGCGCCTTGCTCAATTCGTTCAGCGCTTCGCTGACCTGCTCGTCCGTCACGGCGGCGGTGGGACGCACGATCTTGATGCTTTTCAGCTCTACCGGCTCGAAGTCAGGCATCACTTCGAGCGAAAGCTCGAACTTCAGATCTTCGCCGCCGGCCATAACCTTGTTGATGTCGCTCTTCAGGTCGAGCGAAGGTTCGGAAGCGGCGCGCACGTTCGCCAACCCTTCTCTGGTCGATTTTTGCACCGTTTCATTGATGATGTCCTGCATCATCCCTTGGCCGTAGACCTTGCGGATATGGCTCGCCGGCACCTTGCCGGGGCGGAAGCCGTTGATGCGCACACGTGGCTGCACTTCAGCTATCTTGGCGTTGAGCCGTTGCTGCAGTTCGGCCGCCGGGACGACGACATCGTAAACGCGCAGAAGACCTTCCGAACGGCTCTCGGTGAGCTGCATAAGACGTGCTTTCGACATGCGCGCCGGGGCTGCAAATCCGCTACCGCAGGCGCGATTTCAGGAAAGGCGGGCTTATGGCACTCCGCCCGGCCAGAGTCCACGGGCGGGCCCTGATGAGTGGACGCAACCCTGTCATGCCACTAAAGGGGCGCGATCCAGCGGACGTGGCGGAACTGGCAGACGCACTGGATTTAGGTTCCAGCGCCGCAAGGCGTGCGGGTTCGACTCCCGCCGTCCGCACCAGCCAGCGCCCGATTCAGTTCCAGCCGCTCGACGAGGCTTCGGCCGCGACTTCGTTAGTGGGCCTTGCAATCAGGCCGTTCTGGGTAATGCGCACCTCGTAACGCGCGCCATCAGCCATCGGCATGTAGGCGCCCGAACCATAGAGCGTGTCCACCAGGGGCGCGTAGCGGCTGTAGTCGCGCGCCATTGGCCAAAGGTCGATGCCGGATTGGCGGGTCGGGCGGATATCGTAGGCGCTGCGTTCACCGTTCAGTTCTTGCTGCGTGTCGGTGTAACGGCCGGAGAAGCGGTCCAGGCGATACTGGGAATCCAGTCCGAGCACATTGGCCCATGGCTTCCAGCGCAACACTCGCGCCTCCATTCGCCATTCGTCGCCATGGACTTCGAAAGTGCGGGTGATGCCCTCGGGGTCCTGCTCCGTCGGCGGCTCGGTGACGACGGCGTCGAAAAGCTGCGGGCCTTTCTGCGTCAACTCGATGGTTGCTACCGGACGCTCATAGGTGAGCCGGTGGTAGCTCTGCACGTTCAGGCCCAAGAGCCCGACCAGCGCGCCAATGCCGAGAAAAAGGGCGCCGCCGAGGACGCCGCGGCCTCCCTTGAACGGCCGGCCGCGGAACATCCAGCCAAGTCCGCTCAGCGCGAAAGCCAAACCGATCACGGCCACGAAGCCAGGGATGATCCACCACCACCAAACCATGTCTCTTCCCCCTCAAAGGAGCGCGCGTCCCACCACAAGGGTTAACGCAAAAACTGGGGCCGCAGAAGCTCCGTTCAACCGGCCGGTCTGCAGCGCCAGCCAGCAGGAGCCAACTGATTGAATAAAAACGGTAATTGACGTTCCAAATCCTCAGCGATTAGGCCTGGTCCGAGGGATTCCGCGGCGCGTCCGTGCAGCCACGCCGCCGCGGCCGAGGCCTCAAAGCTGGCCATCCCCTGGGCGATCAGTCCCGCGATCAGGCCGGCCAAAACATCTCCGGCGCCAGCTGTCGCCAGAAACGGGCCGCCGGTTGTGTTTACGATCGCGCGCCCATTCGGCGCGGCAATGACCGTGGACGGCCCCTTGAGTAGTACAACACAACGGGCGTAGGCCGCGGCGGCGCGGGCGGCGTCGATCGGATTGTGCGAGCCGCTCCAGATGCCGGGGAAGGCGCGGCGAAATTCGCCGATGTGCGGCGTCATGACGTCACGTGCATCGAGGCCGTGGGTCAGTGGCGCCAGCAGCGTGATGGCGTCGGCGTCGAGCACCAAAGGGCAACGGGGCGCCCCGTTCAACGCAGCCAACAATAATTTGTAGCGGTCGTCGCCGGCGCCGAAGGCTGGCCCAATCACCATGGCTTGCGCCGTCCGCGCAGCCTCGGCGTAGCTGGGTTCGCCAAACGCTTCGCGCAGCATGATCGCCGTCAGCTGGGCAGCGTTCTCCGCCAGCGCATCGTTCGGGCTGAGCACCGTCACCAATCCTGCGCCGGCGCGCAGTGCGGCGCGCGCAGCCAAGCGAGCCGCGCCGGTCTTGGCGTGCCCGCCGCTGGCGACAATTACGTGCCCGCGCGCATGCTTGTGGGTATCGAGTTCGGGCCACGGCAGTGACCAGAGTGAAGGGTCGTTCTCGAACAACGCGACGTTCTGCGCCGCGAGCGCCTCGCTCGGCGCGCCGATGTCGGCGACCACGACTTGGCCGCACCAGGCGCGGCCGGGCATCAGCACATGCGCGGCTTTCTTGCGCATGAACGTCACCGTCAGCGCGGCCTCAAAGCACACATCGCCGATCGGCGTTCCACCGTCGCCATCGAGTCCGCTCGGCAAGTCGACCGCGACGACCCGATCGGGCGGCAAAATCGCCGCCAGTCGCGCAGCCTCTCCCTCAAGCGGCCGCGACAAGCCTGCGCCAAAGAGAGCATCGACATAGAGGCTCGCCGTCCGTTCGCTCTTACCGAGTTCGAAGACATCGCCGGTCCATACGCGCGCAGCGTCGGCGGCGTCGCCTCGCAACGCGTCGCGCGGCACGGCGGTTTCCACCCAAACTGGCCATCCCATCTCAAGAAGCAAGCGCGCGGTCACCCAGCCATCGCCGCCATTGTTGCCTGGACCGCACAAAACAGCGGTCGGTTGCTGAGCACAGTGGGTGACAATCGCCTCAGCCACAGCACGGCCGGCGTTTTCCATCAACGTCCTGGTCGGAACGCCCGCTCTCGCACTCGCCGCGTCAATGGCGCGCATCTCTTCGACGCTGATGATTTCGCGGCTCACCGCACTTCGCCTCGCACCATGGCTTCACCGAAGCGCACCAATTCGAGCGCGCCATCACGGATCGCGAACTCGGTGATCGACGCGTATCCCGGCAAGCAGACGATCGTATCGGCGCTCCGGGTGGCCGTACTCGCGAGCGCATTGATGGCGATAAAGTGAGAAAACACGGCGCTATCCTGCTTCAACGCCAGCATCGCCGCCACGACATTGTCGCGCCACGCCCACAGCGCCGGATCGACGCAGCGCCACGCCCGGCGTTCACTCCCCTCCCACGGGAAGTTCTCCCGCAACCACATGCGCCGATCCTTGATCCCGTCCGGAGCGGCCACTTCGCTAACCCGGCTCTCGACTGTCGCGCTTGCGCCAGCACGCGCTTCAAATGGCGCCGCTGTCTCCCGGCAGCGTTTCATCGGCGACGACAAAATGGCGAGCCGGCCGCACGCCGCCAGAGTCGCCGCGGCCGCCTCAGCCTGCGCCCTTCCCAGCGCTGACAATCCGGGATCGTCCGCCTCGCCGCCCCAGGCAGCCTCTGGTTCACCATGCCGGATCAGGAACAAACGCGTCATCCAAGGACCCTTTTGCCGTCGCACGCCGGCGCCCGCCGCTTCATTGAGCAGGGGCGCCTTGAAATAAGGCGCCACCGCAGCCGGGCCGGATCACCACAGCGCGTTAACTTCCAGACTCAACGGCTCCAGTTCAAGACAAAGAGATGTTCCGCCGGCGAGCATGGATAAGGGGTGATGCGGTGAAGAAGATCGAAGCCATCATCAAGCCATTCAAGCTTGATGACGTGAAAGAAGCGCTCCAGGAGATTGGTTTGCAGGGAATGACGGTCGTCGAGGCGAAAGGCTTCGGCCGCCAGAAAGGCCATACCGAACTCTACCGCGGCGCCGAATATGTCGTCGATTTTCTGCCGAAGCTGAAGGTCGAAGTCGTGGTTTCGGACGAACAAGTCGAAGCAGCGCTCGAGGCGATTCAGAAAGCGGCAAAAACCGGCAAGATCGGCGACGGCAAAATCTTCGTGCTCGATGTGCAGCAGGTCGTGCGCATCCGCACTGGCGAAACCGGACCGGCAGCGGTCTGATCGCGCAAGCGCAAGTGATTCTTGAGCGCCCTACCGGACCGAGACGGCTGCGCTCTATATCTTCATCAAAGCGAGCTCGGGGGAGTTTCCGATGTCAGACGAAGTTCTGAAGCTGATCAAGGACAAGGAAGTCCAGTACGTTGATCTTCGGTTCAACGATCTCCGCGGCAAGATGCAACACGTCACCTTCGACGTGTCCATGATCGACAAAGATATCTTTACCGAAGGCACGATGTTCGACGGCTCTTCCATCGCTGGCTGGAAGGCCATCAACGAAAGCGACATGGTCATGCGCCCTGACCCCAAAGGCGCACACATCGATCCCTTCTATCAGCAGACCACGCTCGCCATGTTCTGCGACATTCTCGAGCCCGGCACCCTGCAGCCTTATTCGCGCTGTCCGCGCGGCATCGCCAAGAAAGCGGAAGCGTACGTGAAATCCTCCGGCGCCGGCGACACCGCCTACTTCGGCCCGGAAGCCGAATTCTTCGTCTTCGACGACGTGCGCTGGTCCACCGATCCGAACAATACCGGCTACTCGTTCGATTCGACCGAACTGCCCTACAACACGGGCAGAGCCTATGAGGGCGGCAATCTCGGCCACCGCCCGGGCCCGAAGGGCGGCTACTTCCCGGTGCCGCCGATCGACTCGCTGCAAGACATGCGTGGCGAGATGCTCGAGATCATGGGCCAGCTCGGCCTGCAGCCTGAAAAGCATCACCACGAAGTCGCGCCCGCGCAGCACGAACTCGGCCTCAAGTTCAATACGCTGACGACGATGGCCGACAACATGAACTTGTACAAGTACATCATCCACCAAGTGGCGGCGTCGTACGGCAAGTCGGCCACGTTCATGCCGAAGCCCTATTTCAAGGACAACGGCTCCGGCATGCACGTCCACATGTCGATCTGGAAAGGCTCGAACAATCTGTTCGCCGGCGATCGCTACGCCGATCTGTCGGAAACTTGTCTCTATTATATTGGCGGAGTCATCAAGCATGCGCGCGCCATCAACGCGTTCGCCAACTCGACCACCAATTCCTACAAGCGGCTCGTGCCCGGTTATGAAGCGCCCGTACTGCTCGCCTACTCGGCGCGCAACCGCTCCGCCTCGTGCCGCATTCCGCACGGCACGGGCGCCAAGGCCAAGCGCGTCGAAGTTCGCTTCCCAGATCCGGCCGGCAATATGTACCTCACCTATGTGGCGCTGCTGATGGCTGGCCTCGACGGCATCGAGAAAAAAATTCACCCGGGCGAACCCCTCGACAAAAATCTTTACGACTTGCCGCCGGAAGAACTGAAGGACGTGCCGACCGTATCGTCGTCGCTGCGCCAGGCGCTCAGCGCGCTCGATGCGGATCGCGACTTCTTGCTGAAGGGCGGGGTGGTGAGCGACGATTTGATCGACGCCTACATTGACCTGAAGAAAGAAGAACTGGACCGCTTCGAAACCCACCCGCACCCGGTCGAATTCGACATGTACTACAAGGCGTAATCGACCTTACTCTTGTACCAAAAGCAGGCGGGCGAGGAACACTCCCTGCCCGTCTGCCCAGTCCGCGACTGGCGCACAGCCTCACGCCGCGATAAGCTTTCGGCGGCGGAGGCATTGGGGATGCAGGTCAATTCTTCGATAATTGTGCTTGCCGCAACGCTGCTGTGTCTGGCCACCGCCGCTGCCCAGCCCTTGCCTTCATCGGTTCGATCGGCCGGCATCACCATCCAAGAATACAATGATGAGATCGGCGCCATTCGGGAACTCGCCCGAAGACGAGGAACAGAAGCGCGCGACTCGCTGGCGCGTTTGTTCGCGGCGCGAAGCCGCCAAGCAATGGACCGCGGCGACCATCTGCTAGCCGCGCGCTACGCGCTCGCAGGTTGGCGCGTGGCGCCCGTTAATGAGCCGGACTTTCGCGCCGCACTAGGGCGGGCGCTGCATTTTGCAAACGAAGGCTTGCCTGTTTCGGAAGAGGTTTGGTTTGAACGCCGCCCTCGAAGCCCCGACGGTCAGCGCACCCTCGCCTGGAGCCGCGAGAATAGACCGAGCGTAGTGATCGGTCCTTTCGATCCCAACGCCGAGGTGGTCGCCGTTCGCGTCGAAGGCCGCAACCCGCTCATCCTGCCTGGACATCGGCGCAATGTAGCGGGCGCCGCGTTTACACTAGATGGCGCGCGGATCGTGACCGTCGCACTCGACGGTCTCGTTCGCACCTGGGATGCAGAAACCGGTCGCGTGCTTGCCGCCCAGCAGTTGCAAGGCGAGGTAGGGCCGCCCAGCGATCTCGACCAACCGATAGAGCCGGAGGTCGTGAGCCGTGGCAGCGATATCGCCGATGACGCCACGGTCGAACGAGTGGGCGCTGGCGGGCTTTTTTACGGGTCTGAGCCCGGCGAAGGTCCACCACCGCCGCCGCCGCACTTGCGTCTCATCGGCAGGGCCGAAATCAGCCGCGATGGGCAGCGCCTACTGGCGACGCCCTCCGATGGGACCGCACGCATCTGGGAGGTGAGCACAGGACGCGAAGTGCTGTCCATTGCCGCAGAAAACAGCAAGCCATTCTGGCGCGCCTCGTTCAGCCCGGATGAAACTCGCATTGTAACCGCCGGCCGTGACGGCGTCGCGCGCATATGGGATGCAGCGAGCGGGCGCGAACTTTTAGCGCTGCGGGGCCATCTGAGCGACGTACTTACCGCAAGCTTCGATCCCCTTGGAACGCGTGTCGTCACCGGATCATGGGACGAGACCGCGAGAATTTGGGATGCAACGAGCGGCCGCGAAATCGTTGCGATGCGCGCGCATGCTTACGGTGTCTCCAACGCCTGGTTCAACCGTGACGGATCGCGGATTATCACCGCGGGCGACAGGATTTTGCGCAGCTGGCCTGCAACCGGTCGCGAACTTGCGGCGCTGCGCGATCCGACCAGCGTTGTCATCAGCGCCGCGCTGAGCGCAGACGGCGCCTACCTGGTCACCGGTGGCGGCGCACCACAATTCGTCGGCCGCATTTGGGACATTGAGAGCGCCCGTGAGGTCGCGACACTGCGCGGACACACGGCGATGATTACCCAAGTCGCCTTCTCACCCCGCGGAGGCAGGGTGGCGACCGCGTCCAATGACGATACTGCGCGTCTCTGGAATGCTGCGACCGGCGCCGAGGTCGCCACCCTGCAAAGCGAGGGCGACATTCGCGTCATTGCGTTCAGTCCAAGCGGCGACCGCCTGCTGGTTGCGCCGCTGGAAGGCTGGGTGCGCATCTACGACTCGGAGTCGGGCCGCGAATTAGCCGTGCTAGAAGGCGTCAACGGCGTGCTCAGCGCCGCTTTCAGCCACAATGGCTCGCTCGTCGTCGCCACTAACCGCGGCAATTTCGCCGCTGTATTCGACGCCTTCACCGGGCGCCGGCTTCAAAATCTGCAGGGCCATATCGACATGGTCACCTCTGCCGCGTTCGATCCGAACGATGAGCGTGTTGTCACCGGCTCGATCGATAACACGGCGCGCATCTGGCGGGTGCGCGATGGCCGCCAACTCCGCGCCGTAAGATTTCCCGCGTACGCCGATGAAGTCTTCTTTACCCCGGACGGAGCAAACATCGTCGTAGTGGGCTTTCAGCTTGCCCGCATCTGGACTGCTTCCTCCGGCCAGGCCGTAGGCGTGCTTGGCGGCCGTGACGCCCTCGTGGCTCACGCTGCCATTACTTCGGACGGCTCACGTGTCATCACCACCGGTGACGCATCGGTGCGCATATGGGACTCGAGCAGCCGTCAGGAAATCGCCGCGATCCGAACGCTCGATCATGATGCGGCCCGGTTTGTGCTGAGTGAGGATGCGCGTCGGCTTGTGGTCACTTCGGGCGACCGTGATATTCACGTTTGGGACATAGAGCGCCTGACCCAGCCAATGAGCGCGCTTGTTGAAGCCGCATGTGGACACTTCCTTCCCAGCACGGAACGTGTGTTCGACGAGGATGAAGTCGCGGGCGATCCGCTGATTCGCGAAATATGGCTGCGCGCCGGCGAAGCAGACCCAGATGTTTGCAACGGGTCCTAAAAGGGGGGAGGCCATCGTTGACCCGGGGTCTCCAATGCCGAGTCTCGGGACGCTGCGAGGCAATTTTCGTGCAACGTCTCCTTGGCGTTGCACGCGACCTACCGTAAAGCGCGGATCAATGCTTCGCCGCTTGTTCCTCCTCGGCGCCACGGCTGCGCTCGGCGCCTGCGTCACCAACGATCCCGTCGACGATCCCGGTGACGCGTGCGAGATCTTCGAGACGCAAGATGGCTGGTGGCGCTCAGTGCGCCGTGCCGAACGCCGCTGGGGCGCCCCGCCCGCTTTGCAGCTTGCGATCATGCGCCAAGAAAGCGGCTTCGATCACAACGCCCGACCGCCGCGAGGACGAATTCTCTTCATCTTCCCCGGCCGCCGCGCGTCCAGCGCGCACGGCTACGCGCAAGCGTTGCGCTCCACGTGGGAGGAATACGAACGCGCGCGAGGCGATGACGGCCTCGATCGCAACGAGTTCAGCGACGCCGCCGATTTCGTCTCGTGGTACACCAGCCAATCGCATCGGGAACTCGGCCTTCCCTATGCAGATGCGCGCGGGCATTACCTGGCGTACCACGAAGGCCGCGGCGGTTATCGGCGCGGGAGCTACGAAGGAAATTCGACCTTGCTGACCGCCGCTTCGCGTGTTCAGAGTTATTACAACACCTATGCGTCGCAGATCGATCGCTGCGACGGTCGCCTCAATCGATGGTGGCTGCCGTTCTGATTGGCGCCGCCGCCTGTTAACGGCGCTGGCGCGCAGCATAGATATCGAGCTGCGCCTGAAACGCCGTTGCGCCAGCCTGGTTTTCCGTTTGTGCAGCCACATACTCATTGCGACGCGTCTCAGCCTGAGCAGCGAGCGCCCGCACCTCTGCGGAGCGACAATCGAGCGTCGCTTGCGTTGCAGCCCTCCAAACCTCGAACTCGGCGACCGCCGCGCGCACTTGATCGGCGCTAGCTGTGGCGCCGTCCGGCGGCGACGGCGTAGGCGTGAAGGCGGCGCAGGTCGATGGCGGCACATCCGGTACGGTCTCTTGAGCGAGCGCACCGGTCGCAAACATGGCCAATGCGGCGAAAGCCAGCGAAAGTCTCATTGCCACCGCTCCGATTGCGCCCCGGGAAGGCGACCCTAAGCGTCTGCCGCCACGCAAAGCAAGCGGGCCAGAGCAGTCTCTCCGGCCCGCCGCGCTCTACATTCTGTAGAAGCTAGAAGTTGAACGAAGCGCCGAGCGAGATTGCGTCGGCGTCATCGATATCGCCTTCCATGCGGGTGTAGTCGGCGCGGACACCGATGCCCGGCGTCGCCTGCCAGCCGACGCCTACGCCATATGCGAGGCCATCGTCATCTGCATCGCCAAGCGGCGTGTCGACTTCTACGGTCTGGTAGCCGACGCGGCCATGCGCGGAGAAACCAGAATCGCCGAATGGCAGGACTCCGACAGCATAGGCGCCGAGCGCGTGATTCAGTTCCACGCCTTCGTCGTCATCGATGCCGAATGTGCCTTCGCCTTCCACGGCAAAGTTCGGACTCATGCGATAGCCCAAGCGGCCGGTCACACCGCCGACGTCGGCGTCTTCGAGCTGATATTGAGTATAGGCCGCGCCCGCGTACCATTCCGCATGCGCAACAGCCGGGACGGCCATCATCGCCGCCGCCGCTACTGCGGCCATTATTGCGAACTTTTTCATGCTTGCTGCTCCTCGTCCTTCTGAGAGCGGCCCCCGCATGCCGTGACGGCGTGCAAACGGCGCGTGAGCGAGGTGGTTTCGTGTGCGACTGTGTTTTCCTGCCCCAAACGCAAGCGCGTGACCTCGATGACACTTAATTCCCCCACTACGTGTCATTTACTCCCCGGATACCGAAGTCTGTTCGGTTCCCGGCCGAACGCGAGCATTGCTGGCGGCGCACGAAGCGCCGTAAGGAACACCCATGGCGCAGGCGCAGAAGAAATCGACGATGCCAAAAGGCGACGACGAGAAACTATGGGAGAGCGGTCTGTTCGGTGAAAGTGATCCGCCCCCGGCCGCCGCCAAAGATGCTTACACCGCCAAGGATATCGAGGTCCTCGAAGGACTTGAACCGGTACGGAAGCGTCCTGGAATGTATATTGGCGGCGTCGATGAACGGGCGCTGCACCACTTGTTCGCTGAAGTACTCGACAACTCGATGGACGAAGCCGTCGCCGGCTTCGCCGATCGGATCGAAGTGGAACTCGAAGCCGACGGAACCCTGCGCGTGACCGACAACGGGCGCGGCATGCCCGTCGATCCCCATCCGAAGTTTCCAAAGAAATCCGCGCTCGAAATCATCATGACGGTGCTGCACGCCGGCGGAAAATTCTCCGGCAAGGTCTATCACACCAGCGGCGGCCTGCACGGCGTCGGCGTCAGCGTCGTCAATGCGCTCTCCGACAAGGTGGAGGTCGAGGTCGCGCGCGACCGCAAGCTTTATCGGCAGACCTTCTCCCGCGGGACCCCTACTTCGAAGCTCATCGAAGCCGGCCCGGCGCACAACCGCCGCGGCACGACCGTGCGCTTTCATCCTGACGCCGAGATTTTCGGCAAGGGCGCCGCGTTCAAACCTGCGCGCCTGTTTCAGATGGCGCGCTCGAAAGCATATCTGCAGCGCGGCGTACAAATCCGCTGGAAGTGCGCGCCTGATCTCATCAAGGACGAGACCCCGGCCGAAGCGATCTTGCACTTTCCGAACGGGCTCGCCGACTTCCTCTCCGAGCTCACCAAGTCAAAACGCGCGGTCGTCACCGAGCCCTTCTCCGGCCGCACCGAAAAAGACGGTCCCCATGGCCGCGTCGAGTGGGCGATCACCTGGGTGAGCGACGGTTTCGGCGAAGCCGACGGATTCCTCCGCTCCTATTGCAACACCGTATACACGCCTGACGGGGGCTTTCATGAGGCCGGCTTCCGCGCCGCCATCGCCAAAGGCCTGCGCGCCTATGCAGAACTGCGGAGCAACAAGAAAGCTTCCCTCATCACCCAAGAAGACGTGATGAACACGGGCGCCGGTCTCGTTTCGGTCTTCATCCGCGATCCGCAGTTCGAGGGCCAAACCAAGGGCCGGCTGGTGTCCACCGAAGCGGCAAAGATCGTCGAACAAGCGGTCCGCGATCCGTTCGATCACTGGCTCGCCGCCAACACGCAAGAAGCCAATCGCCTGCTCGAATGGTGCATCACCCAAGCCGAAGACCGCATGCGCCGGCGCAAGGAAAAGGAAGTTTCCCGCCAAACCGCGACTCGAAAACTCCGCCTGCCCGGCAAGCTGGCCGATTGTTCGCGCGCCGGCGAGAAAGACACCGAAATCTTCCTGGTCGAGGGTGACAGCGCCGGCGGTTCCGCCAAACAGGCGCGCAACCGGGAAACGCAAGCCATTCTGCCACTGCGCGGAAAGATCCTGAACGTCGCCTCGGCGGGCGCCGAGAAGATGAGCGGCAATCAGGAGCTTTCGGACCTGGCGCTGGCGCTTGGCGTGCAGATGGGCGCCAAGTTCAAGCTCGACGATCTCCGCTACGAGCGCGTGATCATCATGACCGACGCCGATGTCGACGGCGCCCATATCGCCTCGCTCTTGATCACCTACTTCCACAAGCAGATGCCGCAGCTCATCCGCGCGGGCCGGCTTTATCTCGCCATGCCGCCGCTCTATCGCATCACCGCCGGCAAGGAGTCGATCTACGCCCGCGACGACGCGCACAAAGAAGCGCTGCTGAACGGCGAATTCAAAGGCCGGAAGACCGATATCTCTCGTTTCAAAGGCTTGGGCGAGATGATGCCCGCCGACTTGAAAGACACGACCATGAATCCGGCAACGCGAACGCTCGCGCGCGTGGTGCTGGATGAAAGTGGCGCGCCGGATTTCGAAGTGTTGATCGAAACGCTGATGGGCAAGAAAGCGGAGTTGCGCTTCAACTATATCCAGGCGAACGCAAAGTTCGTGGAGGATGTGGACGTTTAACGATGAACGATCAGGCCCCAGGTGCGTCGCCGGGAGTCGTTCAGCTAAGTAGGGCCGCTACACCGACGGCGCCAAGATGTAGCTGAACCCACCGCGCACGGGCGTTTGCAGACCTCGAACGCAACGCCGTCCTTGTCGGCAGCGCCGAAGCGGCAACCGAGCTAGATTTTGCCCAAATTCATCGCAAACCTCCGCCCAACGCCTGGTCCGTCTTCACGTCGAAGCTCAGCCGCTCGCCGCTGCAGGCGCGGGAAGCCGGCGCTTTCCAACTCATTCGCATGTACCGCAATGTCGTCGCCGCCGCCATCGGGGGAGATAAACCCCATGCCCCGGCGGGCGTCGTAGGATCGTACAGCGCCCTTCATTGCACACCAGCTGCAGCAGTCGCCTGGCGCGGCCAAAGCAGCGCGTCGATACCGTGGACGACGCCGTTGCGAGCATTGAGATCGGGCTTGCACAAACGCGCAGCGTTGACGCGCAAGCCGGCGGAACGGCGGTCGATGATCACGTCGCCGCCGCTATGCATCACCGCTCTGATCCGCTTGCCGGCGAGACGGGCGGTCGCGACTTGGCCCGCGGCGAAGTGATAGCCCAGCACCAGATCCAACAATTCGCCGTCGTCGTTGTGCGCGCTCGAGGGCGTGCTCGCCCTTGATGGACCGCCCTAGGCTAGCCGCCGATTTCAACCAACGGTTCACCGCTCCGCGCCAGCGTGAGCGCCGCCGCAAGCTCATTACGCAGCACGGCCCGCACATACACGTTGCTCGTGTTTCCGCACGACAGAAGGATGATCGACGGCGGCGGCCCAAGCCGCGTCACCAACTCCGCAAAATCACGATCCTTCGTGATGAATACTGAAGCCGCCGCCTTGCGCAGCCCGCGAATGCAAGGCCGACCTCCAAACTTGTCCGGCTCCGAGGTAATCCGCTTTAACAGGTCGTCCATGGGAGCAAGCGAGCATGGTTGGGCTGGCGTGACACCCGATCACCTGAGAACATTGACTTTTCCGTCAAATCATCCCATTTGCGCGCTGTCCGTTGTGCGCGCCCGAGGGCGTGCTCGCCCTTGCTGGACGCCCTCCAATCTCAATTCGGGGATGCCGGGCAGATAGCGCCAACCAAGCGGCCCGCTTGTGCTTCGCGTCCGAGGCGAAGCCAGCGGCCCCAAGTGAGATTGAATGTCCTCCGACACACCCGCGCCTGAAGGCGCCCAAACTACCCACGCCACCACCCAAACCTTCGACGATCTCGGCCTCTCGACCGATACGCTGCTGGCCGTGCACGAAAGCGGCTACAACACGCCGACGCCGATCCAGGCCGCCGCCATTCCCGAAGTGCTGAAGGGGCGTGATATTCTCGGTATCGCCCAGACCGGCACCGGCAAGACGGCGTCGTTCACGCTGCCGATGATCGACATCCTCGTCGCCGGCCGCGCCCGCGCGCGGATGCCGCGCACGCTGATCCTCGAGCCGACGCGCGAACTGGCCGCCCAGGTCGCCGAAAGCTTCGACAAATACGGCAAGTACCAGAAGCTGACCAAAGCGCTGCTGATCGGCGGTGTCTCGTTTGGCGACCAAGATGCGCTGCTGGCGCGCGGCGTCGACGTGCTGATCGCCACACCCGGGCGCCTGCTCGATCACTTCGAGCGCGGGAAACTGTTGCTGACCGGCGTGCAAGTCATGGTCGTCGACGAAGCCGATCGCATGCTCGACATGGGTTTCATCCCCGACATCGAGCGCATTTTCAAGTTGACGCCGTTCACGCGCCAAACGCTGTTCTTCTCGGCCACCATGCCGCCGGAGATCACGCGCCTGACGCAAGCCTTTTTGCACAATCCGCTGCGCGTCGAAGTCGCCAAGCCGGCCACCGCCGCGAGCACTATCGAACAGCGAATCGTCGCACTCCCTGGCGGCGATCCGCGTACGCGCCGCGCCGCGCTTCGCGCCGTGATGCAGAGCGCCAACGTTCGCAACGGCATCATCTTCTGCAACCGCAAGACAGATGTCGACGTTGTTGCGCTGTCGTTGAAACGCCACGGCTTCAACGCGGCGCCGATCCACGGCGACCTGGACCAGAGCTTGCGCACAAAGACCCTCGACCGGTTCCGCTCCGGCGACCTGCAATTCCTGATTGCCTCGGACGTCGCCGCCCGCGGTCTCGACATTCCAGACGTCTCCCACGTCTTCAATTACGAGCCGCCGCGCCACGCAGAGGATTACGTCCACCGGATCGGCCGCACCGGTCGCGCCGGTCGCCAGGGCGCCTCGTTCACGCTTGTCGGCCCGAGCGACAAGAAGAGCCTCGACGCGATCGAGAAGCTCACCGGCAAACCGATCGAGAAAGCGGCGATCGAAGGCGTGCCCGAAGCCGCCTTGGGCGATCCGCGCGATAGCGGCGGACGCGGGCGCCGGGCAGAAGAACTGAAGCGCGAGCACAGCAAGCGCTTGGCCGAGAAAAAGCAAAAGTACATGAAACGCGACGAAAGCCGCGGCGAGGCGGCTACCGAGCCCGTGAAGCGGAACGAGGCCGACGCTGAGCCGCGTCCAGCGCAGCGCACCGGTCAACCGCGGCGCGACAAGGAACGCAGCATCCCTCGGGAAGAGCAAAGCGGGGCTGTGCAGGGCTTCGGCGACAGCACGCCTGCGTTTCTTCGTCCCAAGAAATAAGGGTCGCCGGGTTACGGCTTGAGCCGCGACTCCATTTGCTTCTTGAACGCTGCGCCATACGGCGGGCGCAGGATCGCAAGCAGGTCGCTCGAGATTTGACGATAGACCGCCTTCTCGTGGCTGAACTCGACGAACCCACGACGGCCGTGATAGGCGCCCATGCCCGAGGGGCCAACGCCGCCGAACGGCAGATCATCCATAGCGAAGTGGAAGATCACGTCATTGATCGTGACGCCGCCCGAATGCGTGCGCGCGAGCAGCGCTTCGCTCTCGGCGCTGTCGTCGCCGAAATAGTAGAGCGCAAGCGGCCGCGGGCGGGCGTTGATCTCCTTTATGGTCTCCTCGATCGCGGTGTAGCCGCGGATCGGCAAGACGGGCCCGAAGATTTCCTCCTGCATGACTTGCATGTCGTCCGTCGCCTTGAGGATGAGCGTCGGCGGGATCTTTCGGTGCTCCTGCTGGCTGAAGTCCTCGTTCGCGGGGTTGATCGTGATGACCTCAGCGCCCTTGGCCTTCGCATCGGCGATGAGGCCCGTGACACGATCATAGTGTCGCTGGTTGATCATCGCGGTATAGTCGGGATTGTCCCGGATCGCCGGATACATCTTGGCGACGGCCGCTTTCGCTTCACGAACGAAGCCGTCGACATTTTCCTGCGCCGCCAGCACGTAATCCGGCGCCAGACAGATCTGACCGGCGTTCATGGTCTTGCCTTGCATCACCCGCGCGGCGGTCTTGACGAGATCGGCGCTGCGACCGATCACGACAGGCGATTTTCCGCCCAATTCGAGCGTCACCGGAGTCAGATTGTCGGCTGCTGCGCGCATGACGTGGCGGCCGACATTGGTCGCGCCAGTGAAGATCAGATGGTCGAACGGCAACGCGGCGAAGGCCGCGCCGACGTCGGGTCCGCCCTGGATCACGGCGAGTTCGTCCTCATCGAAATAGAGATCGACCGTCTGGGCCAAGAGCGCCGAGGTCGCAGGCGTGAATTCCGACGGCTTCAGCATGACGCGGTTGCCGGCCGCGAAGGCGCCGGCAATCGCGTCGAACGCCAGCGATACCGGAAAATTCCAGGGCGAGATCACGCCGACGACGCCCTTCGGCTGGTAACGTACTTCGGCGCGGGCGCCGAATAGTCCAAGCGCCGAAGGCGAAACGTCGCGCTTCTGCGGCGCCATCCATTTTTCGAAATGGGCGCGCGCATGCTTCAACGGACCGATCGCGCCCGCCAAGTCGGCAAACGTGGACATCTCGCGCGAGCGCGCACCGAAATCGGCGCTCAGCGCCTCCAGAAATTCATCCTTATGATCAAGGACCAGGTTGATCGCACGCGTCAGCCTGTCTTTGCGTAGCCGTGCGTCGGGCGGACCTTTGCTAATCTGGAGCCGTTTCTGCAGCTCCAGGATTGAGATCATGCGAGCCTTGGTTTCTTCGATCGAGGGCTGGACCGGGCGGTTCATTTCGGACTCCCAATGCTGGCGCGGGCCTGTCTACCGCTTACCGTCCACGTAAGCGCAACTACTGATTTTTTCAGTATGGCCGGAGGAATTTACCACTCGTCCATCTCCTGCCCCGTAGCGTCGCTGGGACTGCAGATTCCGGGGCCCGCGTGACCGAACAAGACATCCTGATGCAAGGCCCCGCCGGCGCCAACGTTGCGCTGGAGACCATCGATCTGATGCGGTTGCATCGGGTGCCGCCCACGAGTGCGAATTACGAGGTGTGGCTCGCCTATCGGTTGGGGCGCCATCCGGCCCTGCGCGAAGCGATCGACGCGCGCATCGCGGCGAGAACAGCATTCACTAACGAGGAGAACGCTCAACTTCACGAGCAGTTCTTCACTGGCCTGGGCGCTTCCGCGCAGATCGTGCTGGCCGGCGAACGGATCGCCCGCGATCTCAGCCAGGTCGTTTCGTTCCTGAAAGAAGCTGAGGAGCGCAGCGGCGATTACGGCCGCACCCTGGAAACCGCGGCCACCGACCTCAATCGCGGCCTCGCCCCTGAGCAGATCCGGCAGGTCGTCGCCAGCCTGGCAGCGGCAACCCTGGACATGGCCAACCACAATCAAACGCTCAATGAACAGCTCAAAAGGTCTACGCAGGAAATCGATTCGTTGCGCACCAGCCTCGAATCCGTGCGGATGGAATCGCTTACCGACAGCCTCACTGGCCTCGCCAACCGCCGGATGTTCGACGAGACGCTCCGCATGCGCATCGAAGAGGCGAAGGCGCAACACAGCGAACTGTCGTTGCTGTTGTGCGATATCGACCACTTCAAGCGTTTCAACGACACCTGGGGCCATCATACCGGCGACCAGATCTTGCGCTTCCTGGCCAGCGCAATGCAGGCCCATGCCCGGCCCGACTTCCTTGTCGCCCGTTATGGCGGCGAGGAGTTCGCCATCATCATGCCGCGCCTGAGCCAGCGGGTCGCGCAGCAAACAGCCGAGGCGCTGCGCGAAGCGATCCAGGCCAAGCGTCTGCGCCGCCGCTCGACCAATGAGGACTTGGGCCAGGTCACGGTTTCGATCGGCATTGCCCGGCTTCAATCCGGCGATACGCCAGCTGGCTTGGTCGAGCGCGCCGACGCGTGCCTCTACGCTTCCAAGCGCAACGGCCGCAACCAGACCACGACCGACGCGACGCCAGTGCTTTACGTTGCGTAGCGATGCCGTTTCGGCAGCGTATCCATTTTGCCTGATTTCCGATTAGAATGCTCCGCGCGAGACGCGTGGAGAGAACAATGGCCAAAGCCAATTACGAGTTCGATGACGGCGTCGCCCTCATCACGCTTAACGACCCCGCTACTTTGAACGCCATCACCGTCGCCATGACGGACGAACTCACGGCCTGCTTCAAGCGCGCCGCCGATGAGGCGCGCTGCGTCGTGCTGACCGGGGAAGGCCGTGCTTTTTCCTCCGGCGCAAATCTCGCCGGCGGCGCGCCGCCGGTGGATGCTGACGGTCAGCCGGACCTGGGCGGACGTCTCGAACAAACGTTCAATCCGTTTGTTACGATGCTGCGCGATTTGCCGATCCCTTACGTCACCGCAGTGAACGGCGCCGCCGCCGGCATCGGTTGTTCCTTCGCCTTGCTCGGCGATCTCGTCGTAGCCGCCGAGAGTGCGTATTTCCTGCAGGCCTTTCGCCGTATCGGACTGGTCCCTGACGGCAGCGCTACCTATCACCTTCCGCGCATGATCGGCCGCGTTCGAGCGATGGAAATGATGCTGTTGGGCGAGCGCATTCCGGCAAAACAGGCTTACGAATGGGGCCTGGTCAATCGCTGCGTGCCCGACGCCGAACTGCTCTCGACTGCAAAAACCATCGCGCTCGATCTCGCTACCGGCCCGACCAAGACGCTAGGCATGATCCGCCGTCTGGCCTGGGCTTCACTCGACCATACATGGCAAGAACAAATCCAGGCTGAACGACAAGCGCAGCGACTCGCCGGGCGCACCGAGGATTTCCGGGAAGGCGTGCAGGCCTTCTTCCAGAAGCGGCCCGCGACTTTCAAAGGGACTTAACCTCAGTCTGCCAGTCTCGGGGCCATGCAAGAACTTGTTTGGCTGATCGAGCCGATGCGCATCTTGCTCGAAGGCGGAAGTTGGGCGCAGATCAAGGGCTCTCAGGGCTTTACCGCTCTCCTGCTCACCGCGTCCGTGCTCATACCCTCCTCGCTGATCGCCGTCGGCATCGGCACGACGACGTGGCGCGAGACCCCGCTTGCTCAATGGTTCGGCATCAATCCGGACGAACCCGATGCAGATTGGGCCGAACGCGCACGCGATCTCGACAAGGACGGAACAGCCGACTTCTAGCGTTCCAGCCGGCGTTTCGGCTTTTTCACGGCCTTCCGCTTCGGCTTCTTGGCGGCGGCTCTGCTCTTCGCCACCGCCAAAGCCTTGCGGCCCCACGCCACGGCTTCATCCGGATCATCGAGCGCACCGTCGGGCAAGCGCCAATAGCCGAGATCGACCCTCTCTCCGGCGCGTGGCCCGCGCTGCGGCTCCCAAACGAACGGGCCGCACCCCTCTGCGCGGAGCTCCGCCTTCAGCGCATCGTCGGCTTTCAGGTAGATCGCGTCATCCGCCAGCAGCAGAAACATCACGCCGTCGGCGTAGCCGCCGGCGCCGCCGAACATGCGCTTGATCTGCACTGGACCTAATCCGGCGAACAGCTCCTTCACGAACTCGTGGAAGCTGTCGGCCATGGCCTACATCACCTCGGCCTTGACCGGCACGATGGTAACGCTCTCGCCGCAGCCGCACGCATCGGTCTGGTTCGGATTGCGAAAAACGAACTTGGCCGACAGCCGGCCGACTTCATAGTCGATCTCCGATCCCAACAGAAACATCACCGCATCCGCAGCTACCAGAATCTGTACTTCCTTGTCTTCGACCAGTTCGTCGAACTTTTCCGGCCCGTCGGCATAGGAGAGAGTGTACTCCATTCCCGCGCAGCCGCCGTTGACGACGCCCACGCGCAGATACTGCTTTCCTCCCCTGGCGATGATCTCCTTCACGCGCGCCGCAGCGGCGTCGGTCAGGGTCACGATCTTTGGTCTCGGTTTACGCGTCATCGGCTACAACATGTTCAATTCGAGCTTGGCTTCGTCACTCATTCGCGCGGGTGTCCAGGGCGGATCGAACACCAAGTTTACGCTGGCGCCGGTGACGCCGCGAACCTTTCGCGCCGCCGCCTCAACCCATCCCGGCATCTCGCCGGCGACCGGACAACCCGGCGCCGTCAGCGTCATTTCGATATCGACAAACCCTTCGTCGTTGATGTCCACTTTATAGATGAGTCCCAATTCATAGATATCAACCGGAATCTCCGGGTCAAAAACGGTCTTGAACTGCGCCACCAGATCATCGGTGATCCGGTCGAGTTCGGTCTGCGCCAGAGCGGGTGCGGGGGGAAGGGAGCCGTCCATCATCTTCAACTCAAGAGCTTCCGCGCCCGGTGCAGAGCCTGGATCAGCGCGTCCACTTCTTCCAAACGGTTGTAACAGGCAAAGCTGGCGCGTGCCGTCGCGGTGACGCCGAGGCGCTGCATCAAGGGCTGCGCGCAATGGTGGCCGGCGCGAATTGCGACACCTTGGCGATCGAGGATCTGGGCCACATCGTGCGGATGCGCATCCTCCACGGAGAAGGCGATGATGGCGCCTTTGTCATGCGCGGCGCCATGCAACTTCACCCAATTCAAGCTCCGCAGCGCGTCCATCGCGGCATCACGGAGCGCGGATTCGTGCGCTTCGACGCCGGCCCGATCCAGGCCCTCGAGCCAATCGATCGCCGCCTTCAAGCCGATCGCCTCGACGATGGGCGGCGTGCCCGCTTCGAAGCGATGAGGCGGCTCGTTGTAGGTGACGCGTTCGCGCTCGACGACGTCGATCATCTCGCCGCCGCCCTCGAATGGCGGCATCGCACCGAGCAGTTCCCGCTTGCCGTAAAGAACGCCAATGCCGGTCGGTCCGTAGAGCTTGTGGCCTGTGAAGGCGTAGAAGTCGGCGTCGATCGCCTGGACATCTACGAGGCAATGGACGGCGGCTTGGCAGCCATCGAACAGCACCGGCACTCCCTTGGCGTGGGCAACGCGCGTCATCTCCGCGGCGGGTGTCTTGGTTCCAAGCACATTCGACATGTGCGTGATGGCGACAAGCTTGGTTCGCGGGCCAATCAGCGCATCGAGCGCCAACAAATCGATCTCGCCGTCGTCATCGATATCGAGCCACTTCAACACGACGCCCTTGCGCTCGCGCAGGAAATGCCACGGCACGATATTGGAGTGGTGCTCCATCACCGATAGTACGATCTCGTCGCCCGGCCGCACATCCACGCCGGCGGCTACGATATTGATCGCCTGGGTCCCTCCCTTGGTGAAGATAATGCACTCCGTCGCGGGTGCATTGATGAACCGGGCCACCGTGGACCGCGCCGCCTCAAACGCCTCCGTGGTCTCGTTCGCCAGCGTGTGCAACCCGCGGTGCACATTTGCATAAGCGCCGCGCATCTGCGCGGCCATCGTCTCGATCACCGCCTCCGGCTTCTGCGCGCTCGCTGCATTGTCGAGATAGATCAGCTGTTGCCCGTTCACCTCGCGGCCGAGGATCGCGAACTGTGCGCGCACAGCATCAACATCGAACGTTCGACGGATCAGCGGCGCGTTCAAATCGGCGCCCTCCGGTCACGCGCGGACGGCGCGAGCGGCGCATCTTCGCTCAGCCAGGTCCGGATAGCGCTCAGCATCTCATCACGAAGCGCGTCCGGTAGCGCCTCCGGTATCGTCTCCGCCAAAAAGGCCTCGATCAACAACGCTCGAGCTTCCGAATCCGGAATACCGCGCGAGCGCATGTAGAAAAGCGCCCGTTCGTCCAGCCCTCCCGCCGTGTTGCCATGCGCACATTGCACATCGTCGGCGTGAATCATCAATTCGGGTTTGGCGAAAATTTCCGCGCCGTCTTCGAGCAACAGTCCATGATGATGCTGGCAAGCATCCGTTTGTTGCGCCGCGCGATCAACGACGATCTTGCCCTGGAACACGCCTCGCCCACCTCTGCGCGCGACGCCCTTGACGAGTTGGCGCGTCACCCCGCTGAGCGCTCTGTGCTCGATGACTGAGGTCAGGTCGGCGTGACGGCCGCCTTGCACAAGATAGGCCCCGTTCAGGGTCACGTGAGCCCCCGGCCCGTCGACACGGACATGGGTCTCGACGCGTGCGAGGCGCGCGCCAAACGCCAGCACGAATTGGGTATACTTCGCCCCCGGGCCGACATTTACCCGAGCGATCGACAACGGCAGATCGGCCCCGGTCTGGATCACGACACGAATGAGCGTGGCGCCGGGTTCCAGCGTGAAATCCTGCGACCGCGCATCCAAATTGCGATCGTCATCCAAGCGCTCAACGAGCTGCCGTGTTTCCCCGACCGGTACGGTCGTGCGATCAAGCTGCGGCGCAAGGCGCTCAATAATGTCTCGTCCTTCGCGCAGAACGTGCGGCCGTTCGCCGACGACGCCGCGCAGGTCGGAGTACTTCCACGCCTCGTTACGGCGCGTGGGGAGTTCGGCCACGCTGTTCACGCGGCCCTCAAATATTTATCGTAACCCTCACGCTCGAGTTCGAGCGCGAGTTCCGGACCGCCGCTGGCGGCTATACGGCCCTTGGCGAGCACGTGAACGCGATCAGGTCTGATATAGTCGAGCAACCGCTGATAGTGCGTAATCACCAGCAACCCGCGATCCGGTCCACGCGCCGCGTTCACGCTCGCAGCGACGATCCTCAACGCATCGATGTCGAGCCCAGAATCCGTTTCGTCGAGAATGGCGAACTTCGGTTCCAGCACCGCAAGCTGCAGCGCCTCAAAGCGCTTCTTCTCTCCTCCGGAAAAACCGACGTTCAGTGGCCGTTTCAACATCTCTTGATCGATGTGCAATGACTCGGCTTTCGCACGCAGCAGCTTCAGCATTTCGGGCGCCGGCATTGGCGCGAGTCCGCGTGCTTTGCGCTGCGCGTTGAGCGCTGCCTTCAGGAACGCGATAGCCGAGAGGCCAGGGATCTCGATCGGGTATTGAAACGAGAGAAACAGTCCAGCAGCGGCCCTCGCCTCCGGCGCCAGCGTCAGCAGGTCAACGCCGGCCAGGGATGCCGCGCCGTGCGTGACATCGTAGCCATCGCGTCCTGCGAGCGCATAGGCGAGCGTCGATTTACCAGACCCGTTTGGCCCCATGATCGCATGCGTTTGGCCGGCCGGCACGCTCAGCGTCAGCCCCTTGATAATCTCGACGCCGCCAACGGCGACGTGGAGGTCGGTTACTTCAAACACGTGCCTGCCTATCCTTTTTGTAGTCTGCCACCGTGCGGACCGGATCGCCGTTTGCCTTCGCGGTGAGCACAAACCAGGCGCCGGCGACGAGCGCGACGCCTGCAAACACCATGACGCCCATGAAGAGACTGCCGTTTGCGCCCAGCCACGCGAACGCCACGCCGCCTCCCGTCAACGCGGTGACGAAGAGCAGCGTCAGCGCGTAACCCTTCCAATGGACGGGCGCGTAGGAATGACGCGGGTCCTTCAGTGGGAAGCGACGGGCGAACCAGTACTCGCGCTCGCTCATGGGCACCTCCCCGCCGTCCATTGGCCGGTTTCGCCGCCGCGCGCGCATTGTGTGCGGCGATAGGCATTGGTTGGAAACCAGCCCTCGGCCTCGCGGCGAAATTCGATGCGCACGTGACCCGCTGAAACCGAGTCGTCCTGGAGACCTGAACGCACGATGTCGGCAATGGCCAGATCGGCGTTCATTTCCCGAATGGTGACATGAACAATGGAACCTTCGGTGGCTTCGGGTCCAAGCAGCGGAGCCAGCGCCTGCATGACGTCGGGCGCAGCAAAAACTCCCACTTCGCTCGCCTCGATGGCGGTGAAGGCGTCGTTTGGCGCCGCGAGCAACGCCGCATCAACCTGCGGGAAGTCAGCCCGGCCCGCTTCGGTAACCTCTGGCGCGGGTTCGACTTGCGGCGCCGAACCCTCTGCCTCCGGCTGTGGCTGCTGATTGCAGCCGGCAAGCGCCAACAAAATCGCCGCCGCTGCATAACGCCAGGCGTTCATCCGACGCTCCCTTCGAGGCTTACTTCGAGCAATTTCTGCGCTTCGACCGCGAATTCCATCGGCAACTTCTGCAGCACCTCACGAACAAACCCATTGACCAACAACGCGACCGCTTCCTCCTCCGGCACGCCGCGCGTTCGAAGGTAAAAGAGCTGATCGTCCGACAGCTTCGTGGTCGTCGCTTCATGCTCGAACTGCGCGTCCGGCGTGCGGGTTTCGACATAAGGAATTGTATGCGCCGAACACCTGGCGCCAATCAGCAGCGAGTCGCATTGCGTGAAATTTCTTGCGCCTTTCGCCTTGGCATGCGCCGAGACGAGTCCGCGATAGGCGTTGGACGATTGTCCCGCGGAAATGCCCTTCGAAATGATCCGCGAGCGCGTGTTCCTGCCCAGATGGATCATCTTGGAGCCGGTATCGGCCTGCTGGCGGCCATTGGTGACGGCTATGGAATAGAACTCGCCGGAGCTTTCCTCGCCGCGCAGGATACAACTGGGATATTTCCAGGTGATCGCTGAACCGGTTTCCACCTGTGTCCAAGAAATCTTCGACCGCGCGCCACGGCAATCGCCGCGCTTGGTCACGAAATTGTAGATCCCGCCCTTGCCCTCTGCGTCACCCGGCCACCAATTCTGCACAGTAGAATACTTGATCTCGGCGTCATCTAGCGCAACGAGTTCAACTACTGCCGCGTGCAGCTGATTTTCGTCGCGCATGGGCGCCGTACAGCCTTCCAGATACGAGACGTAAGCCCCCTTGTCCGCAATGATCAGCGTCCGTTCGAACTGGCCTGTGCCTTCGGCATTCATACGGAAATAGGTAGATAACTCCATCGGGCAACGCACGCCCGGCGGCACATAGACGAACGATCCGTCCGAAAACACGGCGCTGTTGAGCGTCGCAAAGAAATTGTCGGAGGTGGGGACGACTGAGCCTAAATATTGCCGAACAAGCTGCGGGTGCTCGCGGATCGCCTCGCTCATCGAACAGAAAATCACACCCGCTTTCGCCAGTTCCGCCTTAAAAGTTGTCACGACGCTGACGCTGTCGAACACCGCATCGACCGCAACCTTGGGGGCGCCTTCGACGCCCAGCAGAACTTCCGCCTCCTTCAGCGGAATACCGAGCTTCTTATAGGTTTCGAGGATCTCCGGATCGACGTCATCGAGACTCTTGTACGCCGCCCCGGACTTGGGCGCCGCATAATAGCGCGCCGCCTGATAATCGATCGGCGGATAGCGGACGAGCGCCCAAGTCGGCTCCTCCATCGTTTGCCAGCGCTCGAACGCACCCAGACGCCACGCGAGCATCCATTCCGGTTCGGCCTTCTTGGCTGAGATGTAACGGACGATCTCTTGGTTTAGGCCTGGCGGTGCGAGTTCCTGTTCGAGCTCAGTGACGAAACCGTGCTTGTATTTCTCCGCCTCAAGCGCGCGTGCGGCCTCAACCGTGCCCTTGTCGATGGTATCCTTCACGGCGCTCATGCGACCGCTCCATGGGCGCGGCGCGCTGCGACTCTGTTGAGCGCGGCGAGCGCTTCGTCGACGTCACTTTCCTTCGACCCGTGACCGAAACTCACGCGCAGAGCGGCTTTAGCCAGTTCCGGCGCTACGCCCATCGCGGCGAGCACCCGGCTCGAGCGCACTTTGCCCGACGAACACGCAGCGCCTGAACTGATCGCCACACCCTCCAGGTCCATGGCGATGACAGCAGTCTCCGCCGTGAGTCCAGGCAACGCAAAGTTCGACGTGCTCGGCAAACGCGGCGCGCTCGCGCCAAAGACGACAGCGTCCGTCGGCAGCGCGGCTTCCAAGCGGTCGCGCATCGCCGCCACCCGTCTGACATCTGCTTCGCGATCCTTCAGCGCCCCCTCAACGGCGACGGCAAAGCCGACTATCGCCGCGCCGTTTTCGGTGCCAGGCCGCCGCCCTCGTTCCTGACCGCCGCCGAACCGCATCGCCAAGAATGGCGCGCCAAGCGCCAACACCAAAGCGCCCGCGCCAGGAGGGCCGCCGAGCTTGTGACTGGAAACGACGACATAAGTCGCATCCAGGTCGGAGATACTGACTGCGATGCGGCCAAACGCCTGTGCGGCATCAACCAGCAGAGACGCGCCATGTTCGCGGCACAGCGCTGCGACCTTGGCGATCGGTTGGATCACACCGGTTTCGTTGTTGGCGAGTTGCACCGCCACGAGCGCAGGTCTCGGCGCGGCGGCGAGCAAACACTCCAGCGCGAGGAGATCGATGACGCCGTCGGGGCCGACAACGGCAACGTAATCTGTCTTCAGCGCGCGCACGGCATGCTCAAACACCGCGTCATGCTCGACCGCAGACACGATCAAAGAGGCTGCGCCCGTGCTCGTGAGCGCCAGATGCAGCGCCTCGGTGGCGCCGGACGTGAACACCAGGTTTTCTGCGTCTGCATCGAGCGCCGCCGCGATCCGTTCCCGCGCGTCTTCGATCATGGCGCGCATCCGCCGTCCGACGCCGTGCACAGAGGACGCGTTCCCTCCCGCTGCCAGTGCGCGCGACATCGCCACCGCCGCTTCCGCTCGGATCGGCGCCCCGGCGTTGTAATCGCAATAGACGGGGGTCTTCTGCATCGGACTATTCCGCAGCCACGCGCGCGCTGCCGTCGAAACGTTGCTCAAGCACGTCGGCAAGCGAAACCGACGCCAGGAAAACCTGAATCCGATCGCCCATTTCCTGCCAGAGGCCGTGAGCTATGCAGCGTCCCGATCGGCCGATGCAGGACGTCGGCGAACCCTCTTCGCAGCGCGTAGCTTTGATGGGTTCGTTCACCGCCTCGATGATGTCGGCAATTGTCACCCGCTCTGGACCGCGCGCCAATCGATAGCCGCCGCCTGGCCCGCGCACGCCGGACACCAAGCCCGCACGGCGCATCTTGGCAAACAGCTGCTCGAGGTAGGAAAGGGAAATCTCCTGGCGGCGCGCCACCTCCTGCAACGGCACGGCTCGCTCGTCCCCGCCGTGCAGGGCCAAATCGGCCATCGCCATGACAGCGTAACGACCCTTCGACGTTAAACGCATGCGTCTACCCTTCCGCCTCGCACGCACCCAAATTCATGTGCTAGAAGCCGCCCCCTTCGGGTCGGGCCTCTTGAGCGTCAGCTAAGATACCTGAGTGTTTTGGTCAAGAATATGCCGCCGGCTATGCTGCGGCGGGTTGGGGTCTAAGAACGAATGCCGGAAGTGATTTTCCCGGGCGCTGCGGGGCGCGTGGAGGGCCGTTACCAAGAACCGCCGAAGGAAGGTGCGCCGATCGCCCTGATCCTCCATGGCCATCCACGGGCAGGCGGCTCCATGCAAGATCGGGTTACCGTCCAGCTCTACAAGCTTTTCGCCGAGAAAGGGTTTGGCGTCCTGCGCTTCAATTTCCGCGGCATCGGCCGCAGTCAGGGCGTGTTCGACAACGGCATGGGTGAGTTATCAGACGCGGCCTCCGCCCTTGATTACCTGCAGAGCATGAACCCAAACGCGGAGCAGTGCTGGGTGGGCGGCTATTCGTTTGGCGCCTGGATTGGCCTGCAATTGCTGATGCGGCGCCCGGAGATCGATGGCTTCATCGCTGTGGCGCCACCCGCGAACCATTACGACCTCTCGTTCCTCGCTCCGTGCCCTGCTTCCGGCGTGATCATCTATGGCACGCGCGACAGCGTCACCACGGCGCAGGACATGGAGCGCGTCATTGGCCGCATCCGCACGCAAAAGAATATCAAGGTCGATGGCGCCCCCATCGAAGGCGCCGATCACTTCTTCCGCGGGCGCGATCCAGGGGAGGACCACTTGCCGGATGTGGAACGCTTGGCGCGAGACTATCTCGAGCGGCGCTTGGCAGCGCCGCCCCGCCCGCCAACCTCGAAGCGTTAATTACTCTCCGCCGCCGCCACGGAGAAAGGCGGGCTTCGGTCCGTCTGAGAAACCTTCACGACCGCCGGATTCCCGGTCTTCGCGAGGCTGGCGCTCGCGGCGCGACTCCCGGGGCGCATCGCCTTCCACTCGTTCGCGGCGTGGTTCGCGCCGTTCGCCCTCGCCCGGTTCGCGCCCGTTATCGCCTTCACCCGCTTCAAAACTGCCGCGTTCACCCTCGGAGCGGAAGCGCCGGCGGTTGCGTCCGCGCCGGCGTCCCCCGCCTTCACCCTCGCCGCGGTCATCGCGGGCATCATCCTGGGTCGCAGATTCGGGCGCTGGCTGTTGATCATCGCCTTCCGCGCGTGCTTCGCCCTCTTCCGCGCCTTCGCCATCGTCGCCCTCGAACTCGGCGTCCTCGGAGAAGTTCTGTTGCGGTTGCTGCACGGGGGTCGCGGGCTGCATCGAACGCACGAGACGGAAATAGTGATCGGCATGCTGCAGATAATTCTCGCTTAGGACCCGGTCGCCCGAGCTCTGCGCATCGCGAGCGAGTTGCAGATAGCGCTCATATATGTGGGCCGCCGGGCCGCGAACTTTCGTGTCCGGCCCGTTGCTCTCGAGCGCACGGTTGGGGTTTTGATGGCCGCCGCCGCCGCCACCATGATTATGATGCCCGCCGCCCGGCCTACGGCCGCGGCCCCGCTGACGCTTCATTGACAATTCACCATTGTGCTTAGGGTCCGTTTGAGGCCACGCGCGACCAAAGCCAGCCGCGAAGTGCGCCTTCGTTTTAAAAGCCCGTTCGTGTTTCGGGCCGTGCCAGGCAGCGCCGAGCGCTGCATTTGAACCTCTTGCTGAGGGAGCCGCCGGCGGCGCTCCAACGCCTGCCAGCCGATAGAACCGACGATCGAAGCCCCTCCGTCGTCGATTCCGGCTCAGAACTTAGTGCTTCCCGCCAGCCGTTCCAAGGTCTTTTTCCAGACCGGGGGATTTACACGGCATGGCCAACAACAACGCGGGGAACGCCCTGAAGGTCCCGGCGCGGTTCTCCGCCAGCGAGACCCGCCGCTTCCACCATAGCGTTGACACTGTTAGCCTGGCCAAATCCTACCTCAAGCGCGAAGGCGCCGCCCGGCTTCAGCAGGCGCGGCAGACTAGCGGTAATGATGCGGTAAGCAGCAAGGCCGTCGACGCCGCCATCTAAGGCAAGGCGCGGCTCGAACATCGCCACTTCCGGCGCGAGCCCATCGATGTCGCCGCTCGGGATGTAGGGGGGATTGGAAACGACCAGGTCGAAGCGCTCCCCGTCAAGATCGCTCGCCCAATCGCCCTGCCGGACTTCAAGGCGGTTGGCGACGCCGAGTTGCCCGGCATTGATGCGCACCACCTCCAGCGCAGCTTCGCTGATATCGACGGCAATACCGGTGGCATGAGGCCGGTCATGGAGCAGCGCGAGGATTATAGCGCCCGACCCGGCGCCGAGATCCAATATGCGGTGCGGGCCGTTCGCTGGGCTCAATGCCTGCAATCCCGCTTCAACGACGAATTCTGTTTCTGGACGCGGCGTCAGTACGCTGGCGCTTACGGCGAGTTCTAACGTCCAGAAATGTCTGCGGCCGAGGATGTGGCTCACCGGCTCGCGCGCTTCGCGCCGGACGGTGAACGCTTCGACGGCTTCGATTTGCCCGGCGGTCAGTTGGCGACGCGGATCGGTGACGATTTCGAGACGCGAGACACCGGCGCCGGCCTCAAGCAACAAACGCGCATCCAGCACGGGCGTATCGACCCCCGCTGTTTCAAGCCGTCTGCGGACTTTGGTCCAGAGCGAAACGAGAGTCTCGCTCATCCTTCCTGTTCCAAAGCCGCTAGCTTCAGCGCCTGCTCCTCAGCCGCAAGCGCATCAAGAATTGGGTCCAGCGCGCCGCCGACGACTTCGGGAAGGTTGTAGACCGTCAAATTGATGCGGTGATCGGTAACCCGGCCTTGTGGAAAATTGTAGGTGCGGATGCGTTCGCTGCGATCGCCCGAGCCAACTTGCCCCTTCCTCTCAGCAGCTCGGGCGGATGCTTGGCGTTCGCGCTCGGCGTCATAGAGCTTGGCTCGCAACATGGTCATTGCCTGGGCGCGATTCTGATGCTGCGACTTGAGCTGGCTGATGACAACGATGCCGGTCGGAAGGTGGGTGATACGCACGGCGGAATCGGTTTTGTTCACGTGCTGGCCGCCCGCGCCTGAGGCGCGCATGGTGTCGATGCGAATATCCCTGTCATCGATCTGAACATCGACTTCGCTCGGCTGCGGCAAGACAGCGACTGTGGCGGCGGAGGTGTGAATTCGCCCTCCGGCTTCCGTTTCCGGCACGCGTTGCACGCGATGCACGCCGCTCTCGAACTTGAGCCGGCCGAATACGCCGTTGCCGCTGACGCTGGCGACCGCTTCCTTCACGCCGCCAATGCCGGTCTCGGAAATATCCTCCAGGTCGAATTTCCACCCGCGGCGACTGGCGTAGCGCTGGTACATACGCAGCAAGTCTCCGGCAAACAGCGCAGCCTCCTCGCCGCCCGTGCCGGCGCGAATTTCCAGAATTGCGGAGGCGCTTTCGTCCTTGTCCTTCGGCGCCAGCAGGACGAGCGCGGCTTGCTCAAGCAGCGGTAGTTTCTCTCGAAGCGCTACCAGTTCGTCCTCGGCGAGTGCAGCCATGGCTGCATCGCCGTCCTTCAGCATCGTTTCCAGACTGCCAATTTCGTCGCGCGCGCTCCGCACTGCGGCCACCGCCTCCACCAGCGGTTTCAACTCGGCATATTCTTGGCCGAGTTTGACAATCTCAGCGCCATCGCTCGCAGCCGCCAGACGCGCTTCGACGCGCTCGCACCGGTCGACTGCCTGAGCAAGACGCCGTTCCAATCTATTGTACGCGGACATGAGCTACATAATGGCCGAGAAGATCTCGGGCTCGACTTCGGAGATTTGCGGCTCGTCGAAGGCAATGACATCGGCGGCGCGCCGCGCGTAAGGAACGATTACCTCGACGGCGCGCCCGTTGGCGCCTTCTATGTGGAAGCAGAGCGCCGTTGCGTCGTCGACGCGCGAGCGGCCGTCGAACACCAATCCTGCGGCGATTAGACCGTTTTCCTGCTCATCCTGGCGAAATCCCGCGATCAATCCCGAGATGTGATCCTGCGGGGCCGAGCGATCGATCGGCAAATCGACATTGGTATGAATCTGCTCACCGGTCTTGCGGATACCGGCGCCGAACGGCGCAAACGAGGCGCCCTCCTTGAGCGCTCGATGAGCCGTATCGAACAAATACTCGTAGGTGTCTTGCAGATGCTGCTGCAGCATCGCTCAGCCCCTCGCTTCACGCAGTGTCTTTGCGCGATCCTCAACCAGGCCCACGATATGGTCAATCATTTCGGCGTTGTCGACCTTATGGTCGGGCTGGCCAGCAACATACATCATTCCCGCACCTTTGCCTCCGCCGGTGAAGCCCAAGTCGGTCAACAGAGCTTCTCCCGGCCCGTTCACGACGCAGCCGATGATCGAGAGCGTGATCGGCTCAGCGATGTGCGCAAGGCGCTTTTCCAGTTCCTCTACCGTGGCGATGACGTTGAAGCCTTGCCGCGCACAGGATGGACAGGCGATGATGGTGACGCCGCGCTGACGCAGGCCCATCGCTTTCAGCAGATCGTTGCCGACCTTGATCTCCTCGACGGGATCGGCCGCCAGGGAAATGCGGATGGTGTCGCCGATACCGGCCCACAGCAGCGATCCCATCGCAATGGCCGACTTCACCGTGCCTGTGCGTAGCGCGCCCGCCTCGGTGACCCCAAGGTGCAACGGCGCGTCTGTCGCCTCCGCAAGCGCATGGTAAGCAGCGGCCGTCAAAAAGACGTCCGAAGCCTTCACGCTGATCTTGTATTCGCGAAAATCGTGCTCTTCGAGCAAAGCGGCGTGATAAAGCGCGCTCTCTACCATAGCGTCTGGACACGGCTCGCCATACTTTTCGAGGAGATGTTGCTCCAGCGACCCCGCATTGACGCCTATGCGGATGGCGCAGCCATGATCCTTAGCCGCCTGGATCACGTCCTTCACCCGCTGTGCATTGCCAATATTGCCGGGATTTATGCGGAGGCACGCCGCCCCCGCCGCAGCTGCTTCAATGGCGCGCCGATAATGGAAGTGAATGTCGGCCACCAGCGGCACATTCGCAGCGCGAGCGATCTCCGCGAAGGCGGCGGTCGAGGCTTCATCCGGGCAGGATACCCGGACGATATCAGCGCCAGCTTCCTCCAAGCGCCGGATTTGACTGATGGTGGCCCCAGCGTCGGCGGTGGGGGTGTTAGTCATGGATTGCACCGCTATAGGCGCATCCCCGCCGATTTCGACCGAGCCGACGCGGATCTTGCGAGAGCGCCGACGCTCAATCCGACGCCATGGCCGGATGTGATGCAGGTCGGCGGCGAGGCCGTCCATGGGCATTTCCTTTCATTCCGGAAATAGCGTGCCTGCGTGCCGCTTACAGCCCTTGCAGTGCGTCTTAGCTGCGCGGCCTCGTCACTGCGGCCTGGGTCAGCGGCTGAATTTCGTCGATTTGACGCCCCAGCACCGGCATTCCTGCTGTCCCGAGTAGACCCGCCGAGACGCCGTTAACGTAGAGTTCAAAGGCCCCGCCATCGCGCGCATGCAGGGTCCAGCCTGGGCTGGGGTCAGGCCGATAGACATCTCCTGCCCTTAGCGTCCGCGAAAGGAACACGGTGCCGTCCGGACCCCGTGTTTCCAGCCAGCCATCGGTTAGAGCGCGGATCTCCACCACCCGCGCTTGCGATGCTCTCGTCGATGCCCGCGTCACACCCTGGTTTTGCGCTGGCTGCGCGGGTGCAACTTGCTCAGCTTCAGTACTGACCTGTGAATTCAAGGCCCTCCAGCCAACGAATCCCGCCGCGACCAGCACAATGAATGCCGCAGCTGCCCAGGGAGGACGCTGGCGAGGTTTGGATTTCGGGTTGCGAATGGGCTTGGTCGGGTCTTCCCGGGAAAGGGCACATTCGTCCTGGAATTGCTCGACTATGGCTTTCTCTTCGAGGCCCAGTTCGCGAGCGTAGGAGCGCAAGAACGCCAGAGCATAGGCTTTGCCGGGCAGTAATTTGACGTTCATGTCCTCGAGCGCTTCGAGGAATTCCTTGCGAACCCGGATGCGGTCGGCGACCTCCTCCACGGTCCAGCCGCGCTGCTGACGCGCTTCCAAGAGCTTGCGCCCGGCGCGCCAAGCGCTGTCCAACACCGGCGGCGCCGGCCTGGGCGCCTGATGTTGCGCTCGCGCATCGACTGTTTCGGTTGCAGTCGGATCGGTGGGCACTGGTTGCAGCATCAGTCCGGCGGTCCCTCCTCAAGAGACCATACGTTTACAAAGGCAAATTTTGAGCCACCGCGAAAGACTAATCACGAATCAAGCATAGCTCAACGCGGCGTGTACGCGCGTTACAGTGCATACCCGGCGGTCATCGCAAATTCTGTGAGTTCATCTCTGATGGAGGGACGGTTGCGGGCCATCAAGCGTGACAGCGCCCGCTCCACCTCATGCACTTCCATCGACAGGATGAGGCGTTTAACCGGTCCGATACCCGAGGCAGGCATGGACAATCGCCGAAAGCCCAACGCGGTGAACGTCATCGCTTCGAGCGGACGACCGGCTGCCTCACCGCAGATTGACACATGCAAGCCGGCCGTCTCGGCGTCATCATGAATACGCTTCAGTAGCCGCAGCGCGGGCGCGCTCAAGATGTCGTAGCGTTCGGAGACGCGAGCATTGCCGCGATCGGCCGCGAAGAAATACTGCATCAGATCGTTGGTCCCGATCGAGATGAAATCGGCGCGTCCCTTCAGATCGGGGATCGAGAATGCCAATGCGGGCGCCTCGACCATGACGCCGACCTCGACCAGGGACGGAGCTGTCCGCCCGTTCTTGCGAGACCATTCGAGTTCGCGGTCGACCAGGGTCCGGGCCGCCTCGAACTCACCCACCGTGGTGACCAGGGGAAACATCACCCGAAGCCGCCGGCCGGCGGCGGCGCTGATCAGCGCGCGGAGCTGGTAGCGCAGCAAGGCCGGGCGATCGAGCCCGATGCGGACGGCGCGCCAGCCCAGAGCCGGGTTTTCCTCCCGCTCGGCGGCGACATAGGGCAGAACCTTGTCGCCGCCGAGGTCGAGGGTGCGAAAGGTCACGGGCCTGAGCCCTGCCGCATCCAACACGTCCCGATAGAGCATTGTCTGGCTCTCGAGCCGGGGCAGCGTTTCGGACACCATGAACTGAAACTCGGTGCGGAACAGACCAATCCCCTCGGCGCCGGCTTCGTCGAGGTGATGCACGTCGAGCGCGAGGCCGGCGTTCAGCAGCAAGGTTACGCGCTCACCGTCCTGCGTGACCGGAGGGATGTTGCGCAATCGCGCGAATTCTTCAGCACGCGCAGAACGCAGATTAATTCGCTGCTTGTAGGTGTGAACGAACGCCTGTTCGGGGCGAAGCCGGACTTCGCCCCGCTCGCCGTCGAGCACGAGCCGATCGCCGCCTTCCACCCTGGAAAGCAGCCCATGCAGCGAGCCCACCATAGGTATGGCCAGCGCACGGGCGACGATCGCCGCGTGCGCGGTATTGGCGCCTTCCTCCAGCGCAACGCCCTTCAGACGGGCGCCGTAGTCGAGCAATTCCGCCGGCCCCAACTCGCGCGCGACCAGGATCGCGTCTTCAGGAAGCGCCTGCGCCGCGCCGCCCTGAACGCCGGCGAGAGCGCGCAGCAGGCGATTATCCAGATCCTCCAGATCATGCATGCGCTCGCGCAGGTATTGGTCACGGGTGGCGTTGAACTTCGCCCTGTGTTCGCCGCGCACGCGTTCGACCGCCGCGTCCGCTGATAAACCCGCGCGCACTCCGAGCTTCAGCTTCGTCTCCCAGCTCGGATCGCTCGCGAGCATCAGGAACGTCTCCAGTACTTCGCGAGAAACACCAGAAATGCGTCCAGGATCTCCTTCGAGCATGTCGGCCAGTGACCTGCGCACCTGCTCGAGCGCCGCATCGAGGCGCCCTTCCTCCTTTATCGGGTCGTCCGCGATAACCCGGCCGAGCGGCGCGTGCGGTTCGTGCAGTACGGCGGTGCCGATACAAATACCGTCAGAGAACGATCGACCGACCAGCAATTCCGGCCGGCTAGGAAGCGCTTCGACGTCGGCAATCGCGGTAAGATCGCCGAACGCGCCCGACGCCACCATTTCCGCAAGCACCATGGCGATGGTCTGCAGCGCTTCCACTTCGTCTTCGCCGTATTGGCGGGCTGCCCGATTTTGCACCACTAATACGCCGAAGGTGCGCTCCGAGCGCACGATCGGCACGCCGAGGAAGGCGCTGTAGGGATCTTCGCCGGTTTCGGGCCGATAAGAGAAGCGTTCGTGATGCGGAGCGTCGGCCAGATTGAGCGGCGCCGCCTGCTCGGCGACGAGACCGACGAGACCCTCGCCCAGCTTCAGCGTCGTACGGTGAACGGCGTCCGGCTTGAGACCCTGAGTCGCGAACAGTTCGTGCACTTCGCCTCGCGTGAGATAGATGGAGCAGACGTCGGCCACCATGGTCGAGGCAACCATGGCAACGAGGCGGTCGAGGCGTTCTTGCGCCTTGCCGCCGGCTTCCATGATCTCCCGCAGCTTGCGCAGGAGAATTCGCGAGCCGCCAATGTTGGCCGGACCTGGCATAGTGTCTCAGCGTGCTCCATAGCGGCGGCTCAAGCCGCATCCAAACCATACGCAGTGTGCAACGCGCGCACGGCAAGCTCAGTGTACGCCGCGTCGATCAAAACCGAGATCTTGATCTCTGAAGTGGCGATCGCCTCGATATTGATGCCCTTTTGCGCAAGTGCTGCAAACATTGTCCGCGCCACGCCAACCTGGCTGCGCATGCCAATGCCTATGACGGAAACCTTGGCCACGTCGCGTCGGACATGGATCTCCTCGACCCCAACCCTCGCCTTGATGCCCTCGATAGCTTCGGCGGCGCGGCCGGCATCTCGATCTGGGCAGGTGAACAGAATGTTCTGCCGTTCGGGCTGACGCGCTTCGCTCTGCACGATCATGTCGACATTGATGTTCGCATCCGCCAGCGTACCGAAGATTTCGGCAGCTACGCCCGGATGGTCCTCGACGCCGAGAAGCGTGACCTTCGCCTCGTCGCGCGAATAGGCGACGCCGGAAACAACCTGCTTTTCCACGATCTCATCCTCAGGGCACACGAGCGTGCCGGGATTGGGCGCTCCCGGCTCAACAAAACTGGACAACACCCGCACCGGCACGCGCTTGGCGAAGGCGAGTTCGACCGAACGGGTCTGCAGAACCTTGGCCCCAGCCGAGGCCATCTCCAGCATTTCTTCGTACGAAATCTTCTCGATCCGGCGCGCTTTCGACACGATGCGCGGATCGGTCGTGTAAACACCGTCGACATCGGTGTAGATGTCGCACCGCTGCGCCTTCAGCGCAGCGGCAAGCGCAACCGCGGAGGTATCGGAGCCGCCGCGGCCGAGTGTGGTAATACGATTATTGTCGGTAACGCCCTGAAAGCCGGGCACGATGGCGACCACACCGGCGTCCATCGAACTCCCGATCAGCTCTTCGGGAATATCGGCCACGCGCGCCTTCGCGTGGGCGGCGTCGGTCCGAAAGGGAATTTGCCAATTCTGCCAAGAGCGCGCCGGCACGCCCAAGCGACGAAGCGCCAGGGCCAGCAGGCCCGTCGTCACCTGTTCCCCGGCCGAGACGACGACATCGTATTCGTCATTGAAGTCGCCCGCGCTCATCGGCGCACCATTGCCGCTTTCCCCGGCGGCGCCGCGTGCGAGTCCGACGAGCCGGTCGGTCTCGCCGGCCATGGCTGACACCACCACAGCCAGGCCTTGGCCTGGCTTGCGTTCAGAGGCGACGATGCGCGCGACGCGGGCGATGCGGTCCACGTCGCCCACGGACGTGCCACCGAACTTCATCACCACACGTGACATGAACTCGAGCCGTTATCCTGAGCGCTGGTGCGGCGGATATGAAATTCGCCACAGCACGATGGCGACCACCGAGCGAATTTCAAATCCAAAAGCCGCACCAAAAACCTATAGCTGCTAATGTCCCTGTTGGGCTTGAAATTCGATATCCAGATGATCCCACGCGCGGATCGAATTTCAAGCCCGGGACATTGACGCGGCATTAGCACGCTTCCAGGCTTTGGCGATACGGCTTGACCCGCTTCGTTCCCGCGCCGATTTGAAACTCATGGCCGCCACGCTCGACCCCGCAGAGATCGAGAAGTTCTCGAAGCTCGCCGCCGAGTGGTGGAATCCCAAGGGGCCGTTCGGCGCGTTGCACCGGCTGAACCCGGTGCGCCTTCAATACATCCGCGATTTGGCGCTGAAACACTTCGCCCGCGGCGCCCGCCGCCCGCTCGACGGCGTGACGACCCTGGACCTCGGCTGCGGCGGCGGCCTCGTCTCTGCGCCGCTAGCGCGCATGGGCGCGAAGCTCACCGCGATCGACGCATCGGCCGAAGCCATCGGCGCGGCGAACGCCTATGCCCAGCAAGCCGGCCTCGACATCGACTTCCAAGCGAGAACGGTCGAGGCCCTCGTCGAACGCGGCGCGCAATTCGAGTTGGTGACGGCGCTGGAGATCATCGAACACGTGGCGGACGTGAAGGCTTTCCTCTCGGCGGCCTCCGCTCTCGTCGCACCCGGAGGACTTCTTATCCTGTCCACTATCAACCGGACACCGAAAGCCCGCGCCCTCGCCATCACCGGCGCCGAGCGGATTCTTAAATGGGCGCCCGAAGGCGCGCACGATTACGACAAGCTCGTCACCCCTGAAGAAATCCGCGCCGGCGCGCCGGCGCTGCAATGGGATGAACCGGTCGGCATCACCTATCGGCCGCTGGGCAGCGGCTGGGCGATCTCACGCGACGTCGATGTCAACTACATGATGGCAGGGCGGAAGGCGGCCTAATTCAGCTTCTTCGGCTGCACCGGCGCCAGTTCCGGCGGCAGCGGCGAAGCGGGAATGCCTTCGTCCGCCAACTCTTGCGCTTGCTCTGGCGTCGCTTCGCCCCAGATCGCGCGCTCTTCGCTTTCGCCCGCATGCATCTTGCGCGCTTCGTCGGCGAACTTGTCGCCGACATAGTCGAAATTGTCCTTGATGTGCTCGCGCACCTTCGCCGCCATCGCCATGGCCACGGCACGCTCCTTCTTCGCTTCCTTGGAACGCGCTGTCTGCACCGCCGGCGCCATCGGCGCTTTGCTCACGTGCTTGGAGCCGCAATGCGGGCATTCGACCAAGCCGGCTTCCGCCTGCTTGTCGTAATCGGCGATCGAGCCGAACCAGGCTTCGAACTCATCGCCGTTCTCGCACTTAAGATCGTACCGGATCATGGCCCAGTAAAGTCTCGTCCGCCCCGCCAGGCCGGGATCTTCACCCGCGCCGCTCCCACCGCATCTAGGTCGAGATCGGCGACAATGAAACCCGGTTCGTCATGGTCGAGCCTCGCCAGCACCTTGCCCCAGGAGTCAATGATCGTCGAATGGCCATAAGTTGACCGCCCGTCCTCGTGCTTGCCGCCCTGGGCCGGCGCGATCACGTAGCAGTGAGTTTCGATCGCCCGGGCGCGCAGCAATGTCTCCCAGTGCGCCTGACCTGTCGGCACGGTGAACGCCGCGGGGACCGTGATGATCTCGGCGCCAGCGTTCGCAAGCGCGCTGTAAAGCGGCGCAAAGCGCACGTCATAGCAAATGGAAAGACCGATTTTCGCGTCCATCGGCCCTGTCATGAGCACGGCTTGCGAACCACCCTCGAAAGTATCGCTCTCCCGGTAAGTCTCGCCACCGCCCAGCGTCACGTCGAACAGATTGATCTTGTCATAACGCGCGGCGACCTTGCCGCCAGGGTCGAACACGAACGAACGATTGAACACCTTGCCGTTGCCGGCATCGACCGAGCCGGAGCCCAGCAGCAGCCACACGCCAAGCTCAGCCGCTGCCGCGCCCCACGCCTTGATCTCGCTCTCAACCTGCGCGGAGCCGATAGTTTTCAGCATTCTCGCCCTATCGCGGTCGAGCACCATCGTGCATTCTGGCGTCGCGATGAAGCGCGCGCCCGCCGCTGCTGCTTCGCGCAAGAGCGGCATCGCTGCCGCGCGGTTGGCGGCCGGCTCAATTCCGGAGCGGAGCTGCACGGCGGCGGCGCGGAGCTTGCGCATCAGGCGCCAGCCAACAAAGGATCGAGACCGCCGCGCTGTTCCAGCGCGTGCAGATCGTCACAGCCACCGACATGATACTCGCCGACAAATATCTGCGGGAACGTCCAGCGGCCGGAGCGCTGGATCATCTCCTGCCGCGTCTGCGGGCAACCGGTGGCGTCGATCTCTTTCACATCCACTCCCTTGCGCTGCAGCAACGCAATAGCGCGTGTGCAGTATGGGCAAAAGGCGCGCGTGTAGACGGTTACCGAGGCCATGTCCGACTCAAGATGTCAGACAGAAATATCAATTGGCCTAACCACGCGCGCCAGGGTCACTGCATGCACTTCTGCAGCCCCAGCCTTACGCAATGCACGGGCGCACGCCTCCAAAGTCGCTCCGGTGGTGAAAACATCATCAACCACTAGAATGGTTTTTCCGTCATGACGGCCCCAAGGCTTGATCGCCCCGCCAACGTTCCTGCGGCGTTCCGAAGCCGAGAGCCCTGCCTGGCTCTTCCGCCGCCTGACCCTGCGAAGCGCGCCAGGTTTCCAGGGTTTTCCGGCGGCACGGGCCACCGCCTGCGCCAACCACGCCGCCTGGTTGAAGCTGCGGACGGCCAGCCTGGTCCAGTGCATCGGCGCGGGGGCCACGAAATCGGCCTTCGCCAGAGCGTCCCCGGCGGCGGTGGACATCCACTTGGCAAAAACCGGCAGACCGTCGCGGCGTCCACCACGCTTCAGGTCAAGAATCAGCCGGCGTGCGTGGTCATCGTAGGCGAGCGCGGCCCTGGCCGTGTCGTAAGCCGGCCGCCGGCCAGCGCAGGCAGCGCATATGTCGCCCGGGGCGCCGCCTCCGGGTAGCGGAAAGCCGCAACAGGCGCACTGCGGGTCGGCCAGAAACCGCAACTCACCCCACAATTCCGCCTCGATCACGCCGGGCCGATCGACAATGGTATCCGAGAGCAGCGACCGCGGCGGCCAGATCAAATCTGACAGCCGGGAGATCAAGCCGCGTTTCCGGAACGCCCCAGGTGCGCGATAGGATGAGGTCATGAACAGCCCCGTCTCGGGACCATTCGAGCCACGTCTTGTACGTCAGCGCAAGCGCCGCGCGCGCCGGACTTTGCGCGAGGCGGCCTTCCTGCATCAGAGGGTTGCTGCCGATTTGGCCGATCGCCTCGAAGCCATCCCACGCCGGTTCGAGCGCGTACTCGCAATCGGGGGCGCCGGATCGTTTTCAGAGGAGCTTCGGGCGCGGCCGCAACTGTCAGCGCGCATCGGCACGATCCTGGAAACCGATCTGGATCTGATCGACCCCGAGCACCTGCCGTTCGCGGCCGGCTCATTCAACCTGATCGTTTCGCCGCTGGCGCTGCATTGGGTAAATGATCTCCCCGGAGCGCTCGTTCAGCTGCGTCTGGCGCTGAAGCCGGACGGCCTGTTGCTTGCCTCGCTGTTCGGCGGTGAGACACTGACCGAGCTGCGGCTCTCATTGCTGGAAGCGGAGTCCGACCTCACCGGCGGCGCAGCCATGCGCGTCGCGCCCTTCGCCGATTTGGCCGACATCGCCGGCCTCTTGCAGCGCGCCTCTTTTGCTTTGCCCGCAGCGGATCGCGATGTCGTCACCGTGCGCTACGGCGAGCCGATGCGCCTCTTGGCCGATCTCCGCGCCATGGGCGAAACCTCGGCCCTGCGCGAACCCAGTCCGCGCGCCTTAAGCCGTCGCATCTTGGCGCGCGCGTTCGAAATCTATCGCGAACGCTTCTCTGACGCGGATGGTCGCGTTCGCGCCACCTTCGAAATCCTCACCGCCACCGGCTGGTCCCCGCACGAAAGCCAGCAGCAGCCGCTGAAGCCCGGAAGCGCGAAGGCGCGGCTGGCGGATGCGCTGGGGACGAAGGAGCAGTCCGCCGGCGACAAGGCCGGATGAGGCTAAATCTTCTCCGAAATCCGGATCGCGGCGCGACAGCCAAATTTGATCACGGCGGAAAGCACCGGATAAGCCGGCGCATGTCGGGCGCCCTGTTCGATCGCGGTTTCCTTGTGCGCCACTTCATCGGCGCGGAACTTGTCGACGACGTGCTTCAACTCGCTGTCGACGCCTTGGAGTTCTTGACTCTGGCGCCCGTAATGCTCTTCGATGACTTCCTCGACAGCTTCCGTACAGGCGTGCGCCGTCTCCTCACCCATGAGCGCGGTGGCAGCGCCCAGTGAGAAACCCATCACGCGCCAGAGCGGCGCCATCAAAGTGGGCCTGACGCCGCGTTCGGCGATCATCCGGTCGAAGGTGCTCAGATGCGCCTGCTCCCCCGCTTCCATGTCGGTTATGAGCCGCGCCGCGTGCGCCTTGCCTTCGATGCGGTCGAACACCGCGCGCTGACCGCGATAGATCTGTACCGCGCCATATTCCCCTGCGTGGTCGACGCGGACCATTTCGGCGAGGCGGCGTTCGCGCGCGTCCTCTCCGGGCATGGGCGGATGCGGACGGTTCATGTTTGACGCTTTCCGGCGAGCGCTACCCAGAAACTCGCCAACGCCAGCAGCAGCGAGAGGATAGCGTTGTATCCCGCCATCGAAACGCCCCACAGCGACCACGCGATCTCATCGCAACGCGGCGGGCGCAGTTCGCCGTCGGGAAGGTTGCCGAGTCCAAGTTGCGATGGGTCGATCGCGCCGCCAACATCGCATTGCGCGACTACCCATTTTTGCTCGACGGCGACGTGATAGGCGCCCATCGCCGCACTCCCAAGCAGAACGAGGCCGACGATCACGATCGCCCAACCAGCCCATGCCGGTTTTAGCCACGAGACGAACAAAGCCAGCGCTGAGACGCCGACGACGCCCCAATGCCAGTAACGCTGCTGCAGACAAAGCGGACAAGGCTGCAGTCCCAGATAGTTCTGAAAATAGAGGATCGCCGCCGCGAGCATCGCGCCGGAGGCGATAAATGTGAGCGATGGCCAAAAGGGACGCAGGCGAGCCAGCATAGGGTCAATCTAACCTAGAAACTCATGGCCGTTCTGCGGCGCGCGGCCGCGCCACCTTCCCGTCGAGGGCGGACGGAGCGCTCAATGCAGGAACCGAAGCGCGAGCACGGCGGCCACAATCACAACCGCCACCGCGACGAGCACCAAGCCCATTCGCTTTTCCATGACCGGCGCGATCTGCGGCCCGAACTTCTGGAAGATCCAGGCGACGGCAAAAAAGCGCAAGCCGCGGGTGATGATGGACGCCGCGATGAAAATCGGCAGCGAGAAATGCAAGGCGCCCGAAAGTATCGTCACCAGCTTGTAGGGGATGGGCGTCAAGCCTTTGAGGAAGATGAACCACGCGCCCCATTGGTCGTAGAACGCACGCAACTCCATCTCGCGTTCGCCGCTGTAGCCGAAGAAATTGAGGATGTGCCGCCCCACCTGGTCCATCAGGAACAGGCCGATCGCGTAACCCAGCAAGCCGCCAAGCACCGAAGCAACCGTGCAGGTCAGCGCATAACGCAGCCACTTCGACGGCTCGGCCGCCGCCATTGGCCCGAGCATCAGATCGGGTGGCAGGGGGAAGAATGAGCTCTCGGCGAATGAGATCGCGAAAAGCGCCCGTTCCGCATTAGGAGAACGGGCGGCGGACATCATACGGTCTTTCATGCCAGCGAGCATAATCTCGGCGCTAGCACGGTTCGCGCCGAAGGTCAGGCGGCGTTTCTGCGGCCTATTTGACAGCGCCCCCAGCCCCTTTTAACCCTCCAGCCCCGCGCCAATGGCGAAAGCCCCAGTGGCGGAATCGGTAGACGCAGCAGACTCAAAATCTGCCGCAGGCAACTGCGTGCCCGTTCGAGTCGGGCCTGGGGCACCAACGCGGGGGACACGATGACCGACGCAGCCATTGCTGGCGAGGAAACCGGCTTTGGCCGCACCGGCCGTCGGATCGGTTTCGTTTTGGCGCCTGCCTTGGCGCTCGGCCTGCAGTTCCTGACGCCCCCTGATGGCTTGTCCGATGAAGCCTGGCGGGTCGTATCGCTCGCCTGTCTGATGGTGGTGTGGTGGGTCACGGAGGCCATTCCGATCTCCGCCACCGCGCTCATCCCGCTTGCCGCCTTGCCGCTGATCGGCGCGACCTCCATGAAAGAAGCGGCGGCGCCTTATGCCGATCCGATCGTGTTTCTGTTCATCGGCGGCTTCATTTTGGCAGCAAGCGTCGAACGCTGGCGGCTGCACGAGCGCATCGCGCTTTCGATAGCGTCGGTGGCGGGAGGCCGGCCGGTCGCACTGGTCGGCGCCTTTATGCTCGCCTCGATGTTGATTTCGATGTGGATATCCAACACTGCGACAACACTGATGCTGGCGCCGATCGCCATCGGCGCGGCCCGCGCCATGAGCGGCGGCGAAAAGGCCGACATCGCGCTTGGCGGCGCGCTCACGCTCGGCGTCGCCCACGCAGCGACGATCGGCGGAATCGGCACGCCCGTCGGCACGCCGACCAATCTGATCGGGATCGCGTTCTTCGAACGCGCCGGCGAACCGATCGTCTTCATCGACTGGATGGCCCGCGCCGTTCCCATCATGCTGTTGATGATGCCGCTGGCGTGGTTGCTGTTGTGCTGGCCGCTTTTCGGCAAAGGTCATGCCCGTTTCGAAGCCATTGGCGCCCTCGTGAAAGACGCGCTCGAGGCGCTTGGCCCGCTCACCAAGCCCGAAGCGCGCATCGGCATGGTGTTCGCCGCAGTAGCGCTGGCATGGATGGCACGCACAGAGCTTGCCAAGCTGCCAGGCCTAGATGCGCTCAGCGACACGGGCGTCGCCATGATTGGCGCGCTCGCGCTTTTCTTCATTCCCTCAGGCCGCGGCGGCGGCGAAAAACTGATCGATTGGAAGACGGCGGAACGGATTCCGTGGGGCATCGCTGTTCTATTTGGCGGCGGACTTTCGCTGGCCGCCGCGATGGAAATCACCGGCCTCGCCGCGTGGATCGGCGGCTACATCGCCGGCCTGGACGGACTGTCGGCATTCGCGCTCGTCGGCCTCCTTGTAGTGACGACCATTCTGGTTTCCGAACTGGCAAGCAATGTCGCGACGCTCACCTCGATGCTGCCGGTCGTCGCCGCCGTGGCCACAGCGACGGACACGCCACTGCAACAGCTCGGCTTTCCGGTGGCTCTCGCGGCCAGCTTCGCCTTCATGCTGCCCGTGGCGACGGCGCCGAACGCGATCGCCTATTCCTCCGGGATGGTGACGCTGAAACGCATGTTGGCGGTGGGTTTCGGTCTCAACCTTGCTGCCATCGTGCTGATCATGACATTCGCGGCGTGAAGCATGGCCTTTGCCGTTTGAAGGCATATGTTGCGCCCATGACCAAGCGCACCCAAGCCGAGGCCGAGGCAGCCATACGTGTGTTGATAGAATGGGCAGGCGACGACCCAGCCCGCGAAGGATTGCTCGAAACGCCCGCGCGCGTGGCCAAGGCCTATCGCGAACTTTTTGCTGGCTATGACGACAACCCGCGCGACTATCTGGAGAAGACATTCGAGGAGGTGGGCGGCTATGACGAACTGGTCGTGTTACGTGACATTCGCGTCGTCAGTTTCTGCGAGCACCACATGTTGCCCTTCATCGGCAAGGCGCATGTAGGGTATCTGCCGACCAATCGAGTCGTCGGCATTTCCAAGCTTTCGCGAGTAGTCAACGCGTTCGCGCGGCGCCTGCAAATTCAGGAAAAGCTGACCGCCGAGATTGCCGAGGCTATCAACGACATTCTGCAGCCCCAGGGCGTCGGCGTGATGATCGAGTCGGAACACTCCTGCATGACCATGCGCGGCGTCAACACGCCAGGTTCGAACCTGGTCACCTCGCGACTGATGGGCGTTCTGCGCGATGATCCGCGAACGCGGGAGGAATTCCTTCGGCTGGCGCGCGGCGACTAATATATATCAAAATAACGCTTCAACGCGCTCCCAGAACGCTTTCGGCAAGTCCGATCCAGAAAGCCGCTTCAGCTCCTGCGCGAGCGTCGGCGAGGTAACGTTGATCTCGATCAGCTTGCCCGCGATCACGTCGAGCCCGGCGAAAACAATGCCCTCGCGCTTCAGCAGCGGCGCGACGGCTGCCGTGATCGCGCGATCCACATCGTCGAGGTCACCCGCGACAGCTTCCCCGCCCACATGCAAGTTCGCACGGAAGTCGCCCGCCTTCGGCATACGCCGCAGCGCCGCAAACGGTTCGCCGTTCAGCACGAACACGCGCTTGTCGCCACCGCTGACGGCGGGCAGAAATTCCTGTGCCAGGATCGGTTCACGGCCCGACGCGGCGATGAACGCCGCCGCTTTGTCACGAAAATCCGGGGCGCCGCTCTCAAGTTTGATCACGCCATCGCCGCCCATCAAATAGAGCACTTTCAGCACCACTTGATCGAAGCGCTTCGCAAATGCCTCAAGAGAATTAAGATCACGGCCCACCCATGTTTCGGGCGTAAGCTCGGGAAACTGCAGGATCGACATCTTCTCGGAAATATTACGGATGCCGCGCGGCGGATTGATCACCAGCGTCTTAGTGAGTTCCAACAAATACGTGTTGGTGACATACGCCATGTCGAACGGCGGATCCTGGCGCACCAGCACCACATCGAAGTCGTCGACCGCCCGGACCGCCTGTTCCTGCGTCTTGTAGTGCGCGCCCTCTTCGAAACCCACAGACACACGCCGCGCAAGCGCTTTCACAATTCCGGTTTCGTAAAACACGTCGTCCGGCGAAAACCACCACAGCTCGTGTCCTCGTGCTTGCGCTTCGACCATCAGCGCGAGCGAGGTGTCGTGGTTCACGACCATCTGCTCGATCGGATCCATCTGTACGGCGATGCGAAGCGGCTTCATCTCCTGGCCTGCTGCACCTTGCCGCCATTGCCCCGTGCGTGGCGCAGCTGTTCAGCAATGAGGAAAGCAAGGTCAAGCGCTTGCTGGCCGTTTAGCCTTGGATCGCAGTGCGTGTGATAGCGGCTGGAGAGGTCCTCCTCGGTAACCGCGGACGCGCCACCCAGGCACTCCGTCACCTGCTGACCGGTCATTTCAACATGTACGCCGCCCGGGTAAGCGCCTTCGGCTGGCAGGATGTCCGTGAACGCGCGCGCTTCCGCGAGGATACGATCGAACGGCCGTGTCTTGAACCCGCTCGCGGTCTTCAGCGTGTTGCCGTGCATCGGATCGCATGACCACACCACTTTGCGCCCGGCCTTGGTGACGGCGCGCACCAGTTTGGGCAATCCCGCCTCTACCTTGTCAGCGCCGAAGCGACAGATCAGCGTGAGCCGCCCTGGCTCGTCATTCGGATTGAGAATATCGATCAGCTGCAGCAACTCGTCCGGGTCCAGCGTTGGCCCGCACTTCAGCCCAACAGGATTCTTGATCCCGCGCGCAAACTCCACATGGGCGCCGTCCGGCTGACGCGTGCGGTCGCCGATCCATACGAAATGCGCACTGGTGTCATACCAATCGCCGGTGGTCGAATCGACCCGCGTCATGGCTTCTTCATAGCCGAGCAGCAAGGCTTCGTGACTGGTGTAGACATCGACATGGCGCACCTGCGGCACGCTTTGCGGCGTGATCCCGCAAGCCTCCATGAAGGCTATCGCTTCGGAGATGCGGTCGGCAATTTCCTGGTAGCGCTTGCCCTGCGGACTGTCGGCGACGAAGCCCACCATCCAACGATGGACGTTGTGCAAATCCGCGTAACCGCCGTTTGCGAAGGCGCGGATCAGGTTCAGTGTCGCCGCCGATTGTGAATAGGCTTTGATCAGGCGTTCCGGGTCGGGCCGTCGCGCCCCCGCCGTAAACTCCATCGCATTGATGTTGTCGCCGCGATAGGAGGGAAGCGTGACGCCGTCTTTGGTTTCCGTAAGTTCCGACCTGGGTTTGCCAAATTGACCGGCGATGCGCCCAACTTTCACTACCGGTCTCGACGCTGCGAACGTCAGCACGACGCTCATCGCCATCAGCGTCCGGAACGTGTCGCGAATATTGTCGGGGTGAAATTCCTTGAAACTCTCGGCGCAGTCACCGCCCTGCAGCAAGAAGGCCTTGCCCGCCGCGACTTCGGCCAAGTCCGCCTTCAGCTTGCGGGCTTCTCCCGCAAACACCAGCGGAGGATAGGTTCGCAATTGTTGTTCGACCTGCGTTAGCGCAGCCGGATCCGGATAGTCGACGGGGATGTGCTTGGCGGGTTTCGCGCGCCATCCCGCCGGGGTCCATTTTTCCTTCATAACGCGACAGCCTAGCCGAATAAACGAGGCGTATGCGAGGCCCCAAAGCCGAGATCGATTTGGAACATGGGCGCGATCAAGGGCGTCACCAAGAACCAAACCGACGCTGCGGCGATAGTCGCGGCCAAGGCCGCCATGAAATAGAGCGCGGCATAGCGCCACCCTCCGGTGACGAAGGCGATGGCGCCCTTGGCCAAGGTATTCATCAGGACCGCAATCAACACTGCATGGGCGCCGACCGTCGCTTCGAGCCCGCCACGCACCAAACTGCCGGCAGCCAGCGTAACCGCATCAACGTCGGCGAGCCCCGCAGTCGCTGCGAACGGCAAGAGCCCCGCTTGGCCGTAGGCATCGGACACGATGCGCCCGACAATGATCACGCCGCCCAAGAACAAAGCGAACTGCGCCACCGACGCCAGATCCAAAGGGCTGCGTAGCTTTTCCCCGGAATCGCCGCTGTCGCCTTCACGATCGAAATGACGCATCGCAAATGCGCCGGCAGCGAAAACGAGCACTGCTGCAGCAAGCGCTGGCCCAGCCTCGGGCAGGATGGGAAGCGCCGTGACCGCGACGAGAACGATAACGCGGCCGATGCTGACTCCCGCCGCTATCGCCGCGGCCGCTCCACCCACCATTGCGTGCGTCTCGCCGATCCGGACGCGGCGGCCAATTTCGGCCGTGACAACGGTGGATGACACCAGCGAGCCAGCCGCAGCGCCAGCAAGAACGCCGATGTCTCCACCCAGCATACGCACGGCGAGGTAGCCGGCAAACGATGCCCCAGCGACCAGAATGGTGAGCATCCACAATTCGCGCGGATTGATCGCCTGCCACGGATCGATGGTCCGATCCGGGAGCAGCGGCAGGGCGACGAAGGTGGCGCCCAGCATGAGCAGCGCCGAGCGCAGCTCCTTCCAGGTGACCTTGTCGAGCCATCCGTGCAACGCGTCTTTGAAGGCAAGCAATCCCACCAAGACCACGCCAGCGGCGCCGGCGACCCGGAGATCGCCCGACATCGCGTAGACACCGAGAGCGAAAACCAGCAGCCCTGCGATGGTCCCCGTAACCGAGAGATCGTTATCGAACTGGCTCTCGCGCACCTTGAACGTCACGAACGCCGCCCCAAAGACGAGCGTCAACGCGGCGAACCCGAGATGACCGACACTCGGCAGCAATGCCCCGGTCATGCCGCCTGCGAGACCGATGACGGCGTGGGTTCGAAGCCCCGCCGCGCGTGTTCCTTCCGGCGCGTCGCGATGTTTCCACCCCCGCTCGACGCCCACCAGAAAGCCGATGCCAAGGGCCATGGCCAGGCGCTGGAACATGTCGATCAGGACCGGATCGGGCATCGCTCCCAAAGCTTTGGCGGAGTCGGCCGTTTCAGCCCAGTGGCCGCTCCCGGGAGGGGAGATAGGCGCATTGCCAAGGCTTAATGGAGCCGACTAGGGTCACCCAAGAGGGCGGGGCAAACATCCATGGCGGCTACGGCGTACCTCGCCTTCGAACCTGATGACGCAGATGCCGCGCGAGCGGTCGCGGCCGAACTCGAGACTCACGGCTGGACCGCCGTATACGCCGGGCCGGAAACCCGGGTTCAGGATAAGTTAAGCACCCTCGTCCAGGCTGTCGGCGCTGCGGCCATCGTTGTGGTGTTGGCCTCACAGGCCGCGCAAGACAGCCCCTGGATGCGCCGCGAAGTGGCGGCGGCGCTCAATAACGGCCGAAACGTCATAGTCGTGCAGACCGCCGATCTGCCCGTCGACTCCTGGATTTCCCAGACGCTCGACGCCGCCGCCTTCATCGATCTGCGCACGGGTGCGCGCTCGGAGGTGCTGGCCAAGATCATCGACCGGGCTCGTACGGCGAGCGGGCGCGGGCGGGTGATCGCTATGCTCAACATCAAGGGCGGCGTCGGCAAGACTGTGCTCGCAGCCAATTTGTTCGCCGCCGCACACTTGGCCGACAAGCGCGCAATCAGCTTCATCGACCTCGATCCGCAGCACAATCTCACGCAGTACTTTCTCTCGCCGGGCGAAAGAAACCGCATTCGCGACCGTAACCACACGCTCTATGGCATCCTGAACGCCCGGGGCGACCACAGCACGCCCCGCAACGATTTCGGCGCCATTTCGATCCCGCTCAGCCGTGCAAAGCGCGGTAAAGGTCCAAACTTCGAGTTGGTGGCTGGCGATGAACGTCTATTCGAATTTACACTCGACACGCGACCGGATCGGGACAAGGCCGAGGCCTTCACCCGCTTTCGCGCGCTGATTGCCGCACTTCGGGCCCGTGCCGACGCAGTGATCATCGACTCCAACCCCTGCGCCACTTTCCTCACCCGCCTTGCGATTACAACGGCCGATCACATCGTCGCGCCGGTGCGGCCTGAAAAGTACTCACTCACCGGATTGAACATGCTGGAGCATGTGGTGCGTGAGGTCAGGGGAAGGCCGTTGCGAGCCGAGGAATTCTCAGTCCTCATTAACGGGGTGAACGATCGCACCCGCTCCGGAGAAACCGGCGACGCCGACACGCTGACGCGGACGGAAATTCAGAATGCGCCTTTCTTCGGCAGCGCCTTGCTGGCGGACGAGGTGCCTTATTCAGCCGTCCTGCAATCAGCGCCCACGGACCGCTTTGCCGCCAATCCAATCAACGTCACGGCGATGATGCGGGTGGGCGGACGCCCGGCGAAAGAAGCGCTTACCCGCGCCGCAGCTGCTATTCTGAGGCGAGCTGCGCCATGACGCTCAAACCCGCGGACATCAAATTGCTGCGCGCCGCCGTCGGCCGGCAAACACGCCCCAAGGCGCGCCGCGTGTTCAAGCTCGTACGCGCGAACTCGGACCGCACCTTGCTTGCCGCGGCCCAGCCCTCTCCCAAGCGGAAGGCAAGCCCCCGGACTGATCCGCTGGTGCGCGAGCTCGAACAGACCCTAAAGCCGATCCTCGGGCCATCGCGCGAGAAAGCTGATCTGCTGATCGAACACATCGCCAAGAAGCACAAGCGCAGACTCGCCTTCGAACCCAAGGGACTTGCCGACGCCGCCCGCCAGCTGCGCACCAAGTTCAGCGATGATCAGATTAGCGCAGGCGCACAAACACTGGTCGCTCAGCTGAGCAAGCTCTATGGGGGAAGTGACGGCGTCGTGTAACCGCGGCGGCGGCCTGGACGAAAGCGGCTAGGTCCACCAGGTTAGACCCATGACCGTCTCTGCCGCCGGCTTCGACCTCAGCGCGCCAAGCGCCGAAGAACGCTCACGTCTCGAAGCGGCGCTGAATGAGGAAGAGCGCCGGGTGCTGCTCCATCATGGCACCGAGGCGCCGTTCTGCGGCGGCTTGCTCAATCAGAAGAAATCCGGCGTCTATTGTTGCCGCCTCTGCGGCCTGCCGCTCTTCAAGCAGGAAAAGAAGTTCGAAAGCGGCACCGGCTGGCCGAGCTTCACTGGGCCCTTCGACGCCCAGCACGTGGTCGGCGTGGAGGACAATTCCTACGGCATGCGTCGCATCGAGACCCGGTGCGCGCGGTGCAACAGTCACCAAGGCCATGTTTTCTCGGATGGTCCGCGCGCAGCCGGCGGGCTGCGATACTGCATCAATTCGGTGTCGCTGAGCTTCGTGCCGGATGGCGAAGCCTTACCCGACCCGTTGGGCCGGTCGGAGCGCCTCGCGGCCTAGTGGCGCGCCTTCTTCAGCTGCTCGATCAGCCGATCGAGATCACGGCGCATGGCATGGGTAATGACCTCGTCTGCCTCCGTTTCCTTGAATGTGCTGAGCGCGCGGGAAACCACGCGGCCAACCAGAAGGCAGGCTTCGTTGGTGTCACTGGTGAACTGGCGCGCCTTGGCGGCAAGTTCGCCCTGGCGCGAAAGAATGGCCGTCACAGGCTGCGCCATGAGCGCTCTCCGTCCGTTTCGGGCCGAACAGCTCCCCCAGTCCGAACGGCAGATGTCTGCATGATAACAGAGATTTCCCCATTTCGGAGAGGCAATCGTTGTATCTGGCCAGATTTTTAGATCGCAGCGGAACCCGCACGACTGGTTTTGGTGCGGGCGGGTACGTTGTATCTGGCCAGATTTTTAGATCGCAGCGGAACGGACAAGCGTTTGTTAAGTCTAACAGCGTGCAATGCGTGCGCTGTCTTGACGCCGTGAGAGGTTCGGCGACCATGTTCGTGACGTGACGAAGCCGTTTCCGACCAAGAACCTCAGGTTCTTTCTGACCGCACCCTCGCCCTGCCCGTACTTGCCGGGACGGAAAGAACGCAAGGTGTTCACCGCCCTCGACGGCCTCGACGCGGGCGCCCTGCACGACGCGCTGACCAACGCGGGCTTTCGCCGCTCCCAAAACATAGCTTACAGGCCGTCCTGCGATGCGTGCGACGCCTGCATTTCAGCGCGGGTGCCGGTCGAACGCTTCGAGTTCACCCGCCGCTGGCGCAAGATCATGCTGCGCAACGCTGATTTGACCCGCAGCTTGCGACCGGCTCGGGCAACGAAGGAACAATTCGAGCTGCTGCGCCTCTATCTCAGCTCACGCCACGCCGATGGCGGCATGGCCGAAATGACTTTCGCCGATTTTGCCTCGATGGTCGAAGAATCCGCGGTGCATACCCATGTCGTCGAGTATCGCCATTCCAGCGGCGCTGACCGCGGCAGCCTGGCGGCAGCGGCGCTGGTCGATGCGCTCGGCGACGGACTCTCGATGGTGTATTCGTTCTTCGATCCGAAAGCTTCGCGGCGCAGCCTCGGCATCTACACGATCCTCGATCATATCCAGCAGGCGCGCGCGGCCGGGTTCAACCATCTTTATCTCGGCTATTGGATTCCCGGCTCAGACAAGATGCACTACAAGGCCGAGTTTCGCCCGCTCGAACTGCTTCTCGGCGGCGAATGGCGTCCGTACGAACCGGTTGAATTCTAGCTCACTCGGGCTGCGGCGCCGCGTTCTGTACAAACGCGCAGGCTTTGGCTTGTCCTAGCTCGTAAACCCGCTGACCACGCATCATTTGCGGCATGATTGTCTGCACGCGCTGACTCATCTCCATCATCTGCGCCATGTGTTGCTGGGCCTCACGCTGATACTGGGCGGCCTGCATCTGCTGCTGCGCCATCTGCGCGTAGCCAAGGCCGGGAATGAACATGCTGGCGATGCCCATGAACATGCTGGTCGCCATCATCGCGCGCTGCCTGCCGGCGGCGGCGTTCATCTGGTCGATCTGCGCCTGGGCGTCGGCGCCGTTTGCCGCGATCGCCTGCTGCACCGCAGGGTCCTGCATGGTGGTGGCCATCTCGGCTTCGAGTTGCTCGCAGGTGAGAGTTTCGTCGCCGGGCCGGCTCGCCTCGGCCTGAGCCGTGGCCATGGATTCCTCCATGTGCGCCGCCATCGCCTCATAGTCCTGTGCTGCCGCCAACGGCGCGAAGGCGAAACCCAGCGACAACACCGAACTCAGCAGCAGGACGCGCATAAGGACTCTCCGTTCTGGTTGCACGTGGCGATCATCCCTGTCGCTTACAGTTACGCCTGTCACTGACGGTGCGGAAGGGCAATCGCGGACGGCGCACCTTACTGAGCAGTTCCGCCGCCGCTGACGGTCGCCTAGTCTCGCCGGCCGGAGGACAGCATGGACGAACGCCCGCGCAAGGCGCTGTGGAAGGCGGCGGAGATCCCTGCCGCGATGCGGCCCTTCACACAGAAGCTCAATTCAAATTCGCTGTTCCGCGCCGCCGGGCTTTCGCGCCTGGCCGGCATGAGCCGCGCCCACGTGAGCCTAGTGCGACTGCCGCCCGGCAAGGACAGCTTCGCATATCACGCCCATATGCTCGAGGAAGAATGGATTTACATCATTTCCGGGCGCGCTATCGCCGACATCGATGGCAAGAGCGCTGAAGTCGGCCCAGGGGATTTCATGGGCTTCGCGACTCCATCCGTCCCTCATCTCCTGCGCAACAGGTTCGACGAAGAATGCGTCTACCTGATGGGCGGCGAGGATAAGCCGATCGATGTCGTCTCCTATCCCGAACTCGATAAACGCTATCTGCTGATGCAGACGGAGAAGGGCACGGAATTTTATGAACTCGGCGACCCCACAACACCGCTGGGCAAGCCCGACTAAAGCACGACGCCTTCCCGTGTGCGCGCCCCTTCGGGCGCGACATAACGGAAGCTCGCACACACCCAGCTGTCGAGGGCCTGCGGACTGGGCGGCTCCGGGCCGCCGAACACCAGCATCGACACAACGGTCGCGCGCGCGTCGTGAGCGAGCGCTACGTATTGCGGCGCCGATCCGCCGCAAAGCCCGACCACGCCAGCCGGCACGACTTGCTCTGTCACCCGCCGCAGTTCGACGGAGAGATTTCCCGGGCCCAGCACCGCGGCAGCGTAGCTGTCGCCATTCTTGGCGATGAGATCGCCGCCGCTGCGCGGGTTGAGCGTGCGGGTGTAAAGGATCACCCCATTGGCGAACGAAATTCCGCCGCGCTGAATCACCATCGCGCCGGTCATGGCGCGCGCAGTGTTCGACGATGGCTTATAATCACCAGTCAGGGGCTGTGCGGCGACCGCGCCCCCGTCGGTTTCGGGTGCGGCGCGCACGCCGCATGCGGCGAGCATAAGCGCAAGAACGGCGGCGATGGCGGCACGCATTGCCGATTTCTACGCCTGCCGGCGTTCGCCCGCGATGACCCCCATCGCAAAACGCTCCGCCTTGGTCGCCCGGCGCAGCGCCACGCAGACAAGCGCCGCGCCGAAAGCACGTTTCGTCGCATTTGCCACCCGCATCGATTTCAACGACACCGGCCGCACGCGCGCCAGCACTGCGGGTTCGCTTGTTTGCCTCAAAGCGGGATGCGGGGCGCGTGAGCTGCGCCGCGTAGTGCCGAAGGGTGCGCTTCGCATTACTTGCGTCGCGCGCGCATTTCACGCGCCCCGGTTTGCGATCGTTTTTTCCCGGCGCGGACGGAGCAGTTGCCGTGGGCCCGTCTCCTGGACGATGGACCTTCCGGGTTAAGCCGCCATCGACGGCTCTCCCTTGGGGCTTAGCTCCATTCCCGCATTGCCGGTTCGATGTGCAAGGGCTCCGTCGCCTCGGACTTTGCGGTTTCACTCCCCGCAAACAGAATTTCAGCTGCGCGAAACATCGCTGCGCCTTTTTTGAACCTACGCGAAAAATCGCTGCGCCTTTTTTGAAGCTACGCGAAAAATCGCTGCGCTTACTCCACACCGATCGCCGCCCTGATCTTTCAGAAGCTTCGGAGCTCTTCGCAGTCCTCCCGTGTCAAGGCGTGCGCAGTATGCGGCAGGATTGGAGGGGTTGGATAGATTTTGTGCCTTTCGTCTGCGGACAAGGGCTTAGGCGCGAAACGTGTTGGACAGACGTGCTCTAGTCCAAAAACCCCTGCTCACGCAGGAAACGGTCGGCGCGTTCGGCGGCGGCAGCCGCGGTGGCGGGATCGGGATTGGGCGTGCCGCGATCGTCTTGGCCGGCGGGCGTGAATAGGTGGCCGAAGCCTTCGTAGACCTCGAGTTGGCACACGTTCCCCGCCGTCTGCATCGCCGCGCAGAATTCTTGCGCGTGGGCGAGCGGCGTTTCGGTATCGACGTCGCCTTGCAGGATTAAGGTCGGCGGCATGCCGGCGCGGACGTTGCGCAACGGCGAATAATCCTCCGCGTTTCCGCGCGCACCGAGCAGACGCGCAAACCAGCCGTCACGCTCGGGCGCGAGCGAAGGCGAGAGCAAGACCAGTGCGTCGGGGCGGCTCGCGGCGCCGCCGAGTTCGGCCGCCGTCACCGCAAGCTGGCCGCCGGCGGACCAGCCATAGACGGCGATGCGTGCGGGATCGATGTTGAGCCGCTCTCCGTTGGCGCGGGCCCAGCGAATCTGCGCACGGGCGTCAGCCATGGCTTCCAGCGGCGTGACGCTGGCCTGATCCGAGAGCCGATACTGCGCCGCGATGGCGACCATACCGCGCTCGGTATAGCGGCGCGCGCGCGGATAGGCCCAGCTCGGCTCGCCATAAGCCCAGCCGCCGCCGTGGAGGACGATGATCGCAGCGCGCGGGTTTGCGGATGGGCCAGGATCGAAGACGTGCGCTTCGAGCGGCGTGCCGTCTTCGGATTGAAGCTGCTCAATACGGGGCTCAAGCGATACTGGCGCCAGTTCAGGCGCCGGCACGCTCGCGCAAGCGGCGGCGAACAGTGCGGTGACGGTAATGAGTGTGCGCATCCTGGGCATGGTGCGTGCCGAGCGCTTAGTTTTCAAGTATCGTTCCATCGTTCCTCTCCCGCATTCGCGGGAGAGGTTAGGTGAGGATGCGGCGCGGAATTCTATACGCTTGCGCTCCCCTCATCACGCGCCGCCTGCGCTCCACCCTCACCCTACCCTCTCCCTCAAAAGAGGGAGAGGGTTCGCGTTCTCACAGCGGAATATTGTCGTGTTTCTTCCAGGGGTTTTCTAGTTTCTTGTTCTTGAGCGTGCCGAGCGCACGGATGATGCGCCTGCGGGTTTCGCGCGGCATGATGACGTCGTCGACGTAGCCCAGCGACGCGGCGACGAACGGGTTGGCGAAGCGCTCGGAATATTCCTTGGTGCGCTTGGCGATCTTGTCGGGATCGCCCAAGTCGGCGCGGAAAATGATCTCGACCGCGCCCTTGGCGCCCATCACCGCGATTTCCGCGCTTGGCCAGGCATAGTTCACGTCGCCGCGCAAATGCTTCGAGCTCATGACGTCATAGGCGCCGCCATAGGCTTTGCGCGTGATCACCGTCACCTTCGGCACCGTCGCCTCGCCGTACGCGAACAAGAGCTTGGCGCCGTGCTTGATGAGGCCGCCCAGCTCCTGCTTCGTGCCCGGCAAGAAGCCCGGCACGTCGACGAAGGTGACGATCGGAATGTTGAAGGCATCGCAAAACCGCACGAAGCGCGCGGCTTTGCGCGAGGCGTCGATATCCAAGACGCCCGCGAGCACCATCGGCTGATTGGCGACGACGCCCGCGGTCGAGCCGTCGAGACGAACGAAGCCGGTCAGGATGTTCTTGCCGAATTCGCTGCCGATTTCGAAGAAATCGCCCTCGTCGGCGACCTTCTCGACCAGCTCCTTCATATCGTAGGGCTTATTCGGATTGTCGGGGATGAGGCGATCGAGCGAGGCTTCCTCGCGCGTGACATCATCGAAATGCGGACGCGTGGGCGGCTTTTCGCGGTTTGAAAGCGGCAGGAAATCGATCAAACGCCGCATCTGCGTCAGCGTTTCGAAATCGTTCTCGTAGGCGCCGTCGACGACGCCGGATTTGGCCGCATGCACGCGCGCGCCGCCCAATTCCTCGTGGGTGACGATTTCGTTGGTCACCGTTTTCACAACTTCGGGGCCGGTGACGTACATGTAGGAGGTATCCTTCACCATGAAGATGAAGTCGGTCATGGCCGGGCTATATACATCACCCCCCGCGCATGGCCCCATGATGACGCTGATTTGCGGGATGACGCCGCTGGCCAAGATGTTGCGCTGGAAAATGTCGGCGTAACCGGCGAGGGATTCGACGCCCTCCTGAATGCGCGCACCGCCGGCGTCGAAAATGCCGACGATGGGCGCGCCGTTCTTCATCGCCATGTCCTGCACTTTGACGATCTTGGCGGCGTGCGCGCCCGAGAGCGAACCGCCAAACACGGTGAAGTCCTTGGAGAAGACATAAACCAAGCGTCCATTGATCGTGCCCCAGCCAGTCACGACGCCGTCGCCGGGGATTTTGGTCTTCTCCATGCCGAACTCGTGCGAACGATGTTCGACGAACATGTCGAACTCTTCGAAGCTGCCCTCGTCGAGAAGCAGTTCGATCCGCTCGCGCGCAGTGAGCTTGCCCTTGGCATGCTGGGCGGCATGGCGCTTCTCACCCCCGCCCGCGCGCGCGGCTGCGCGCTTTTCTTCAAGCTTGGCGATGATGTCTTTCATAGAGCGCTCCGCACGCACGTCCTTCAGTTTCCGGGCGACCGGCGCGAGACCCGGAACCCAGGAGGTTACTGAGTTGGCGCTGCCCCTGGATCCCGGGTTCGCGCTGACGCGCACCCCGGGATGACGAACCATTAGGGTCCGGGATGCAGGAGTCGGCACTCGCTGACAAGGGCGCGCTATTGGAGCTTCGCTTTCAGGCGCTCCTGTAGGTTCGGCAGGTTCGGCCAGCGGCGGGCGGCGTCTTCGTAAAGCGCGCGCGCCTCGGATTGCCGGCCCAGCATCTCCAGCGCCTGCCCGCGATTGATCGCCAGCACCGGCATGTCGACGCCTTGCGCGGCGATCGCGTCGAACATGTCGAGCGCTTCCTTGGGCCTATTGACCATCAGCAGCGCCGCGCCGCGGCTGTTCTGCGCATTCAAGTGCCGCCAATCCAGGCGCAGCGCCTCATCGGCCGCTTGCAGCGCCTCCCGGCCCTTACCCTGCTCCCGCAGGGCGCAGGACAGCACGTCCCAGCCGTCGGCGCTCGGCCTCTTCAGCGCCTCCATCGCGGCACGCTCCGCCTCGAGCGGGCGGCCGGCGTGGTAGTTGGCGAACGCCAGTGCGACATACAGGTTCGGCCAAGTCGGGTCGATCCTGGTCGCGGCCGTGTAGGAGTCCACGGCTTCACCGTGTTTGCCGGCGGCCGAGAGGATGTGGCCCAGTGCAATGTGGTGGCGCAGCGAGTTAGGCTCCGCTCGCAGCGCGCTGCGCATGTATTGCTCGCCCTCGACGACGTTGTTTTGCGCCATCCGCACCATCGCCATGATGTGGAGCGCGTCGCCCGGCGCCTTGCTGAGGTCCCGCCATTGCTTGGCGATGGCCTGTTCGGCCCCGGCGGCGTCGCCGCGTTGGAGGGCGGCTTCGGCCTGATCGAGGGCGGCGTCTTGACTCATTTTGGGTGACTCCTGGCGCCCGTTATGGCGTGGCCGGCGGCTAAAACAAGCGGCCCCCTCAGGCCGGCACGACGTCGAAAGGCGCCGTCATCCGCTCGCCTGCCGAGAACGGTATCGTGCCGTGCCACATGTACGAAGGAAAGAGCACCAGCCTGCCTTCCTTCGGCTGAACCACTTTCTCAACCGTGCATCCGGGCGTCGGCCAGCGCGGTTCGCCGAACTTGATCCAGCCTTCCTGCCCCGCACCGGAGCGCGTCGCCTCGGGCAACGCAACATAATAGGCCGAACTGATCCAACCTTCGGGATGGAGGTGATTAATATGGTACCCGCCAGGTTTCAGTTTCACCGACCAGCAGCCTGCTAATTTGAAGCGATCGCTCTTGCGTCCGCTCCAAGGATGGTTGGGGTCGCGCATCGTGTCGATGTAGGCCCGGATCGGCGCTTCGAGCGCTTTCAGATACTGCTTGATCACGGGATCGTCGATGGTGAGCAAGCTGCGCGTGGTTTGCGAACCGTTGCGCAGCGATTGATCGAGCGGATGGGTCTCGAGCACGTGAAGGCGGTTTAGCCGCTCACGCAGCGCAGCGTTGAACACCGCAATCGTCGCATATCCCGGCGGCGGATCGAGATCGTACGCGCGCACCATGGTGTCGTAGTCGCAGAGCCAGCGATACCGCGGATCGCCGAGCTGGCGCCAAGCCATGGCCTGATAAGCGATCCACTCGCCATTGAGAGGCTGCGCTTGCCGCAACGCTTCGATGTGCAGCAGCGCTTCCTGCGAACGGCTCAACCGCAGCAGCGCCCCGATCAGATTGCCGCGCATGAACAAGGTCTGTGGCGATGCTGCGACCGCACCGGCGAGCAATGGCAGTGCTTCGGCAGAGCGATCCATTTCATCGAGCACCACGCCGAGAGCGCCTCGGATTTGCGGCTCGTCTGGGCTGCGTCGCAAGCCCTCGCGCAACAAGCGCTCCGCCGCTTCGCGGCGGTCAGCGCGCCGCAGCACATCGGCGCAGCCCAACCGCAGCAATAACGCATCCGGGTGTCTCGCTACCGCCGCCTCGTAGTCGCGCGCGAAGGCGGCGCTGTCGCCGCGCATCCAGCGTGTGCTGGCGAGTGCGTTCTGCAGCCCCTGGTCTTGCGGCCAGCGCTTCACCCCGTCGGCGAACGCGGCCTCCGCTTCTTCGACGCGCGTCAATCCAAGCAGGGCGACGCCGCGATTGAGCCATAGCGCTGCTGCGGCGACGCCGCGCGCGGTCAACGCGTCAAAAGTCGCAAGCGCATCGATGTAGCGGCCGAGTCGGGACAGGGTCAGCGCCCGCCCGTGTTGCGCGACGGCGCTGCCAGGGCTGAGTTTCAAAGCCGCATCCGCGGCCGCCAGCGCTTCCTCGAGCCGTCCCTGCGCACGCAGCGCATTGCCGAGGATGTCATACGCATCCGCGCTCGGTGCGATTACAATCAGCCGGCGGGCGGATCGTTCCGCCTCGCCGAAGGCGCCCGCGTTCAGCGCGCCCCGCGCCTCGCTGAGCAGCGAGTCGGGCGTCATGGATCGAGCGCGGCGAGGAAGCGGCCCAACGCCCCGTATTCGACGCGCTGACGGTCAAGGCGTTGGCGCGCTTCTTCGTCCTCACCCCATCTTTCGAGGCTCCAGAGGTTGTCCAACGCGGCAGCCTGGAAAGCCGCGTCCGGCGTTATCCGGCCCCGCAGCAGGGCGAACGCAATCAACGCCGAACCCGCAAGCCCCGCAGTCTGCGCCAGCGCGGTCAAGCGAAAATCGTCCAAAACCGCGGCGTGACCCGACAACGCGCTGAGCGCCGCATCATCAACCTTCGCTGCGATTACGCCCACAACCACCGGCAAAGCGGCAGCTAGATCGGTTGCGCCCCAAGCCACCAATGGATCCCAAAGCGTGCTCTGGCGCACCGACAGCTCGATAGGCGATTCCGCGCGGTGGCAGCACAGATCCGTCTGCGCAAACGAAACCACGTAATCGATTAGTTGGCTCCGGTTTCGAGGAGTCAAATCGATGCTCGCGAATGCGATCTGGCTCACCGGCATGGTCGCTGGCGCAATGTGTTCGCCCTGAGCAGCCCACTCCCCGGCGCAGAGTTGCGCCAACGCGCGCGTCGGCGCGACGAAGACCGCACCGCCGGGCGTGCGCAAAGCGCGAGCATCGAGCGCCACGCCAAAGCCTCCCTCGCTCTCGGTGAGGGATGTCTGCTTGTAAAAGCGGCGCGGCAAGGCGATCGCGTCTTCGATCTTTGGCATTACGCCTTCCTAACCGATCGCCCGTGGCAACGCATCGGGACCGGGAGCCGCATCGTCAGCCCGGGACAACGTCAAAGCCCATGCTGAGCCGCTCCGAACCTTCAAACGGCACGGTTCCGTGCCACAGGTACGACGGAAACAGCACCAATAGCCCCGGCTGCGGTTCGATGAATTTCTCCGGTCCGCACCTGGCAGGCGGGCGGTTCGGTTCGCCGAACTTGAGAAAACCGGCCTGGTGATCAGCCGGCCGCTCCGCCGGCATACTCGACACGTAATAGGCCGAACTGATCCAGCCACGGTCATGGACATGGTTGGGCTGATAGCCGCCATCGCTCAGTCGCACGGACCAGAGACCGTGGTAGCGGCAATGCTTGCTGCGGCGGGCGCCGACCGGATCATTGTCGGTCAAACGATTGACGTAGTCGCGTACGGCGATGTCCATCGCGGCGAGGAAATGCTTGATCACCGGCTCGTCGAGGCCAAGCAGGCTCCGGCCTGTCTGAGAACCATGCGGGATATGCTGATCCAGCGGGTGCGCGTTGGTCCGGTGCTGGGCGCGCAATAGCGCGGCCAGGCCAGCATTGAAAGCCTGGGTGGTAAAGAAGCCCTGCGGGGGCGGGATTTCGTAGGTTCGCACCAGGCGATCGTAATCGCACCAGAGGCGATACTCAGGATTATCGAGCATGCGCATCGCGGTCGTTGCGCAGGCGATCAAGTATTGCTCGTGCGGCTGCTGTACACGAAGCTCACCGACGATGCGCAGCGCTTCGTCGGGCTGACCTGCGCGGAGCAATGTCGACAGCAGATTACGCTGGGCGCTCGCCGACGGCGCAAGCTCGCCGGCGCGGCGAAGCAGCCTTAGCGCATCGAGCGGCCGATCGAGTTCGTCCAGCACCACCGCCATGGCCGTGAGCAATGCTGGCGTGTCGGGCGCCAAGCGCAAAGCCTCGTCCAGGACGACAAGCGCCTTCTGATTGTGCCCGCCGCGATGCAGCGCATCGGCGCAAGCGAGCCGCAGAGCCAAATCATTGGGCCGTTCCCGGATCGCAGCCTCGTTAGCGGCGACCGAACGCTCGCCCTCGCCTGCCAGCCAGCGAATTCGCGAGAGCGCGGCGTGCAGCGCGGTCACTTGGGGCCATTGTAGTACGCCTGCCTCGGCGATGGTCTCGGCATCCTTCTTGCGCCCTTCGGCATACAACGCCCGCGCGTAACTCAGCGCCAAGTCAGGCGTGTCCAGCTCCTGTTTGGCCAGCTTCTCGAAAACCGGCAACGCCTCGGCGTTCCGCCCCACCTTCTCCAGCGCCGCCGCATAATTATAGCGCAGACCCCTGAGTGACGGCGCGAACTTGAGCGCCGTCTCTGCGCTGGCCAAGGCGTCTTGGTGGCGCTCCTGCGCCTTCTGTACTGCGCCTAACAGGGTCCAGCTTTCCGGGCCGGGCGCCAGGGCGATGTACGCACGCGCTTCACGCTCCGCTTCGGCCAGGTCATTCACGGCCATCAAACAGCGCACGATGTTGACGCGCACCATCAGTAATTCCGGCGCCAGGGCCGCTGCCGCGCGAAACACTCGTATTGCCTCTTCATGGCCGCCGCGCGCCTGCAACACCAGGCCAAGCTCGTTGTAGTAATGACCGGAACTCAGGTCATGTGCGATGGCCGCGCGCAAATAACGCTCCGCTTCCGCCCATTGTCCCTGCGCCTTCTTGATCTGGCCCATGAGATGCTGGACCGGAGCATCGGCACGAAACTGATGCATGACCGGCGATAAAATCCGCTCGGCGCCCACCGGATCCTTCTGGTTCAGCAACTCGCGCGCGGCGTTGACGAAGGCATCGGCTTCCAGCGCGCCTTTCATCGCGTCCCCTCGAACGGCTCGAAGGGATTGCGCATCTCGGTTTCATCGAAACCCAGAGTGCTGAACGCCGTTTTCATATGGCCGGCGAGCTTGGCGATGACTTTCAGTTCGCCTCCAGATGGGTGGGGCATGCGGATGGCGCGTGCATGGAGCAGCAGCGCGCCGCCGAGGTCGTTTGGCGTTGGCCGATCGCACCTGTATTTCGGGTCACCGGCAATTGCGTGACCCATCTCCGCCATGTGGAAACGCAATTGGTGGGTGCGTCCCGTCACCGGACGAAGCGCAACCCATGCGGCACGCTGACCGGCTTCCGACACCACCGCATATTGCGTGATCGCGTGCACCGCGCCTTCATCCGTCTGTACCGCCCTCACCATCATTTCGCGGTCGGCGTCGCGTGGCCCGGGCGCCTTGCGAATCCACGATCGCAGCTCACCCACCTTCGGCCGTGGCGACCCGACAACGATCGCCCAATAGATCTTGTCGGTATCACGATCCCTGAACGCTTCGGCGAGAAACGCCGCCGCCCGCGGATGGCGAGCGAGCACCAGACAACCCGACGTATCGCGGTCTAGCCGGTGCACGAGCTTCGGCTTCTTTTCGGCTTCAAATTTGAGACCGTCGAGAAGACCGTCGAGATGGCGCGCCGTCTTGGCGCCGCCTTGCACGGCAAGGCCGTGCGGCTTGTTGAGTACGATAACGTCGTCATCGCGATGAATAACGAGCGATCGAACGTAGTCCTGATCCTTTTGCGAAATCGCGCTGAGCGAAGGTTGCGCCGGTGCATCCGGAAGCGGCGGAATACGCACGCTCTGCCCCGGCGACACGCGGTCGGACGCCCGTACACGCGCACCATCGACGCGAACCTGACCGGTGCGCAGAAGTTTTTCGACTTGGCCTTGCGTCAACTGCGGGTAGCGGCGGCGCAGCCAGCGGTCGATTCGCGCTTCGCCATCGTCTGCGCTGACTGCAACGGTCACGACCGACCTCATGGGCGCCCCAGAATGAGACCCGCCCAGCACGCCCCGAGGCTCAAAGCCACGGAGGCTGCGACGTAGAGCGTGGCGATGCCTGGTTGATGCTCCATCAACCGCACCGTCTCCAGCGAAAACGCCGAAAACGTGGTGAAACCGCCGAGGACGCCAATTCCCAGCGTAAGCCGAAGCGCCTCCTGATCGGGCCCGACGCGGGCGGCCAGCACTCCCATCGCCAAGCAGCCCGTCACGTTCACAACCAACGTGCCCCACGGAAACGCCAGCCCGAACACTCGTGCAGCCGCGACGCCCACGCCAAAGCGCGCCAGCGCCCCGGCCGCCCCGCCGACAGCCACCAGCAGCGCTTGCATCATCCGGCCGCGGCGACCCTTGGGCGCAGGTTGGCCTGCACGGAGTGAGCGTCGTAGGCATTGGGATCGTCGGGCTTCGGTCCGGCGCCAAAGCGAATTTCCAGAGTTGCGCCGCGGGCGATCTCACCTGCCGGCCGCGGCCCCAGCGGAACGTTGATGCCTACGCCTACACTTGCGCCGCTGCGGCGACCCCAGCTCCCGCCGCCGACGCCAATGCCGACACTCGAACCGCCGGAGCGGGCGCTTGCCCGATCGTTCGTACGCCGATCGACCCAAAACCACTCTCGTCCATTCTCGAGGGTAAGTTCAGCAGCGCGCAGCAATGCGTAGTCCTGCAGGAGCGCTGCATCGGCGCCGCTTGGAGCGCGGTACCTGACAAAATAGCGGTCGGATTCGATCTGGGTTTCCGAATAGCCGAGCGCGGTGGACGTAGGCGCGGCTGTGTATGGCGGCGGCGGCCCAGTAGTCGCGCATGCCCCCAAGAACAATGCGGCAGCGACAATAATGGTGCGGATCATCAAGCTAGGTCCTCTGCAATCCCTCGCCTCAACTCGGTCAATTATCCTACCCGGCAGGGGTCTCAAGCCCAAGCGATCGAACCACGTCGATAAAGGCGCCTGGCGCAGGTGCGGTGAATCTCCTTCGGCCGCCCTCGGGATGGGGGATATCCAAGCTGGCGGCGTGAAGCATGAGGGTGGAAATCTCCACCCCGCCAAGGCGATAGAGCCCGCCATATTTTCCATCGCCGGCAATTGGACGGCCTACCGCCGCCAGATGCGCGCGTAGCTGATGCATACGCCCGGTTTCTGGGCTGAGCTCGAGCAGCCCTGCCTCAGGCGTCGCTGCCAAAGTGCGGTAGCGTGTGAGTGAGGATTGCCCATCCGGCGATACCTCCATGATGTCCAAGCCGCGGCGCGAAGATTTCTTCAGCGCCAGTGTGATTTCGCCGTCGCGCGGTTCTGGCGCGCCACCGCAGACGATAGCGAGATAAGTCTTATTCGTCGTACGTCCGGCGAATGCCTCCGACAAGAAAGCTGCTGCTGGCTTGGTCCGCGCCGCGACGATCACGCCGGAGGTGTCGCGATCAAGCCGATGTACGAGCCGGGGCCGCTTGCCGTTGGATTTGGCGAACACTACGAGCAAGTCCTCCAAGCTGCGGGTGACGCCCGAACCGCCCTGCACGGCCAAGCCGGCCGGCTTGTTGAGTACGATCAGCGCCGCGTCTTCATGAATCACGAGGCTGCGCGCGTAAGCCGCCTCATCGGGCGTGATCGGCCGCGTCACTGCGCAGGCGTGGACAGCGCAGCCGCAGGCACTGCGGCGACGCCCGTGCGGGGATCCGGCACAGGCGGTCCGCCATGCTCGGCAAACCATGCGAGCGTGTTGCGCACCTTCGCGATCATGCCGGTGGGCCGGAAAGCGATATCGTGCGGTGAACCCGGAATACGGATCAAGCGCGTAGGTACGCGCCGCAAGCGCAGCGCCTGATAGTATTGCTCCGCCTCGCTCACCGGTGTGCGATAGTCCTCTTCGCCGACCATCACGGCCGTTGGCGTCGAGACATTGCCAACCCGCGACAGTGGCGAGCGCGCCCAGTAGCGCGCCTGCGCGCCATCCTCCCACGGGAATTCGCCGAACCAGTATGGCGCGAAGAAATTGGCGACATCGCCGGTGAGTACGAAACTTGTCCAGTTGATCACCGGCTTTTGCACCATTGCCGCGCGGAAGCGGTCGGTGGAGCCAACGATCCAGGCTGTCAACACGCCGCCGCCGGAACCTCCGGTAACGTAGAGACGCTCTTCGTCGACATTACCCTGAGCGATCACTGCGTCGACCACGCTCATCAGGTCGTCATAGTCTTGGCTTGGATAATTATGATGAATGAGGTTGCCGAACTCGCCGCCATAAGAGGTCGAGCCGCGCGGATTGGAGTAGACCACGATGTAGCCCGCCGCCGCGAATTGCTGCACTTCAGCCGAGAAAACCGGACCGTAGGCCGCGAACGGGCCACCATGTATCTCCAGCAGCAACGGATACGCGCGTGACGGATCGAAATCCGGCGGTCGGACGATCCATGCGTCGACCGGACGTTGATCGATGCTGGAGGGGACACGAATGTGCTCTGCCTGGGCGATGTTCTTGCCGGCAAACAAGTCCTCGTTCAGCGACGTCAACCGCCGGCCGCCGGTAATCACAAGATCGCTTGGCCGCGTTGCCGTGGTGACGGTGGCGACATAGCGGCCGCCTGCGCTTACCGAATAGGCGCCGCTCGTGTACGGCCGGCCGATATCGGTGCCGCCGATGTTGCTGAGCACCGTTGCCACTCGTCCGCCGTCTGGACTTATACGCCCGAGCTTGGTGACGCCCTCGTCGTCGAACAGAAAGTAAATCGACCCGTTGCCGGCCCATTGTGGATTGACCACATCGCGATCGAGCGAAGCCGTGATCGAATGCGGATTCGAACCGTCGGCGTTCGCTACGTAGAGCTCGCTTACCTGATAACCCTGACGGCGATCATCGAAACCCACATATGCCAAACGCCTTCCATTCGGGGACAGCACTGGCCCGTCCTCCGGGCCGTCGCGCGTTGTCAGCCGGGTTATCGCGCCCGAGGCAATGTCAAGCGCGTACACATCGCTCTCGACCGGATCGTATTCCCACTCCGCCTCGGCGTTGGCGGCGAACACGAGACGACGCCCGTCTGGACTCCATGACATGCGGCCATCGTGATTGCGCGCCTGATAAGTCAGTTGCCGCGGCGTGCCGCCGTCGACGGGCACGACGAAGACCTGTGTATAGCCGTTAGGCAGATAGCCTGAGCCATCGGCGCGATAGACAACCCCGTTGATGACCCGGGCGGGTTCATTCCATTGCGCGCCTTCGGGTTTAGGCGGCAGCGGCGCTGGATCGTTTGCGCCTTCTTCGACGAAACCCTGGAAAGCGAGCGTCAGCCCATTCGGCGACCAGGTGAGATTACCCGCGCCGCCCTGGGCGCGCGCAATTGTCGCCGCGCGCTGGGTATCCAGATAGAAGACCCGCACCTCCGCGCCGGTCTCTTCAGTGGCGACAAAAGCGATCGCGCGGCCATTCGGCGCCCACACCGGAGAGCCGTAGCTGCCTTGACCCTGCACGAGCGGGCGATGATTGGCGCCGTTCGCATCCACCAGCCAGATCGAGCGGCGAAAGCGGTCGGTCATGATGTCGCCGGAAACGCGCACATAGGCGATCCAGCGGCCATCGGGCGAAATGCGCGGACTGTCTGCGTATTCCAGGCTGAACACGTCTTCGGCCACGAAATTGCGCGCCCGTTCACGCGGAGCTTCGTCCTGCCCCAGCGCAACAGTGCTGAATGCCAGCGCGGCTGCCGTCGCCGCGGTACGGATGAGCATAAGCGTCCCCCTCATCGGCCTAGGTTAGCGCGCGCCCGCGGAGCCCGGAAGACGCCTTCGCCGGACGGGAGAGCTTGGCGGCGTTAAATGCCCAGCAGCGCCAGCGTCTCCGTCATCAGCGGCCCAATTTCGGCGTGCAGCACTAGGTCGGCGTAATCATCAAGCTCGGTGGCTTCGCGGTTGACGATGACAAGCTTAGCCCCGCTGTGCTTGGCCTCGATCGGCAGACCCGCGGCAGGATAGACGACGAGCGAAGATCCAAGGACCAGGAACAGATCGCAAGCTCGCGCCTCTTTGCTCGCGCGTTGCATTTCCGCTTCGGGCATCGGTTGTCCAAACGAAATCGTAGCTGTCTTAAGCAAGCCGCTGCAATGGGTGCATACGATCTCCTCGCCGCGCCGCCACGGCATTTCCAGGAGGTCGAGGTCATGGCGTTCACCGCAATCGAGGCACTTGGCGTAGGTGGCGTTGCCGTGCAATTCGATCACACGATCCGCGGTCGCGCCCGAGTCCTGATGCAGATTGTCGACGTTCTGAGTGATGATGGCGCTGACTTTTCCCGCCTTCAGCAATGCGGTCACGCCATGGTGGCCCGCATTGGGGCTCGCGCCGGTCCACCCTGCGGTTCGATTGAAGACACGGCTCCAAGCTTCGCGCCGCATCTCGCGCGAGCGCACGAAGTCCTGGAACAGGATGGGCTTCATCTTGCTCCAGACGCCGCCCGGGCTGCGGAAATCCGGAATGCCGCTTTCGGTCGAGATGCCGGCGCCGGTGAAGACGGCGACTCGTTGCGCAGCGCTCAACAAACGCGCGAGGGCCTCAGCGGCATGGCTCACGGCTATTTCTTCCGCCAGCGCAGAGGCTTGGTTGCATCGCGCACAACCAGGCCCTTGGCTTCGAGGTCAAGCTGCACGGTTTTCATCCACCAGGACGTCGTCGTGCCTGGGAACATCGTTTCCGGCAAGGAATCGCGCATTGCAATCATCATTTCGTGCTGGGTCATGCCTGGCGCCCGCTTAGGCAGCACCTTGAGCATCGCCGCCCGCGCGACTTCATACTTCTGCGCGTCGACGCGATTGGTCTTCCCCGGATGGTTGACGTTCTCGACTACGATTTTCTCTGCAGCCATCACTCATCCCTTTCTCGCTCCGCCCTCAACTCTGCCCACTGCTCTAGCCGTTCCTTGATCGCGCCTTCGCGGCCGCGACCCGCCGGCAGGTAGAACGTTTGCCGCGCCATGCCGTCAGGAAAATAATTCTGACCGGAGAAACCCTCCTCCGCGTCGTGATCGTAAGTGTAACCAGAACCGTAGCCGAGGTCCTTCATCAGCTTTGTCGGCGCGTTGCGAATGTGCAGCGGCGGGCCAAGCGTTCCTGTCTCGTGCGCTGATTGCTTTGCTGCACCCCATGCCCGGTAAGCGGCGTTCGACTTCGGCGCAGTGGCGAGATGGATAGCGGCTTGCGCCAAGTGAAGCTCCGCTTCCGGCGCGCCAATGAAATGCACCGCGTCCTTGGCGGCAATCGCCACGAGTAGCGCTGTGGGATCGGCCAAGCCCACATCTTCAGCGGCGGCGCGCACGAGTCGCCGTGCGATAAACAGCAAATCTTCGCCGCCCGTAATCATCCGCGCCAGCCAATATAGCGCCGCATCGGGATCGGAGCCCCGGATGCTTTTGTGCAGAGCCGAAATCAGATTGTAGTGCTCTTCGCGGTCCTTGTCGTAGGCAGGCGCGCGCTTCTGCAAGAGCTGGCCCAGCGCCCGGGGGTCGAGCGGCGAAGCCGCTGCCAGAGCCAACAATTCCTCGCTCAGAGTGAGCAGATAACGCCCATCGCCGTCGGCCAAATTCGTCAGTGCAATGCGTGCATCCGCAGTCAGCGGTAGCGCCTTGCCCCTCAGCGCTTCGGCGCGCTGAAGCAATTGCTCGAGCGCGGCATCGTCCAGGCGCTTCAGCACGAACACCTGCGCGCGCGACAGCAATGCGGCGTTGATCTCGAAGCTGGGATTCTCGGTCGTGGCGCCGACGAGCGTCACCACGCCCTGCTCCACGTATGGCAAGAACCCATCCTGCTGCGCCCGATTGAAGCGATGGATTTCATCTACGAACAGCAACGTCGCCTTGCCCGACGCACGCCGGCCCCTCGCCGTCTCGAAAGCCTTCTTCAGATCGGCCACGCCCGAGAACACGGCGCTGATCTGCTGAAATTCATGCCCAGTCTCTTCGGCAAGCAAGCGTGCGATAGTGGTCTTGCCGACGCCGGGCGGCCCCCAGAGGATCATCGAAGAGAGCCGCTTCTGCGCCACCATCCGCCCGATAGGCCCATCGGCCCTGAGCAAATGGCCCTGGCCAACCACCTCATCGAGCTTGCGCGGGCGCAAGCGCTCTGCCAGTGGCGTGGGCGCGCCCTGGTCCATGCCAGCGGCTTCGAACAGATCGCTCATGGGCTAGAACATAAGCTTTCCGAGGGAGAGAGACGATGGCTGAAGCGACATCCGCCATACCGGTTGGCGTCTATCCGTATCTGACCGTCAAAGGCGGCAAGGCGGCGCTCGAGTTTTATGGCCGCGCATTCGGCGCGACCGAAGAGTACCGCGCCTATGGCCAAGACAACGAGCGCATCATGCATGCGCGGTTTCGCGTCAACGGCGCGGCGATCTTGCTCTCCGACGATTTTCCGGAATTCCGCGGCGGCGGCGAACTGCCTATCCCCACGGGGGTGACGATCCATCTCGAAGTGGACGACCCCGACGCCTGGTGGAAGCGTGCGATCGACGCCGGCGCCGAAATCAAGATGCCGCTCGCCGACCAGTTTTGGGGCGACCGCTACGGTCAGCTTCGCGATCCCTATGGCCACTCCTGGTCGATCGGCGCGCCGATCAAGGCCTGACCGCTAGAACCTCAGCTCTGCCCGCTGGCCGTTGCGCTCGACGCCGATCGTGCCGGAGGCCGCTTGCGCCATGGCGCGATCGAGCTGACCAGCGTCATGTACGGTTTCGTCATTTACCGCATAGATCACATCGCCCGGCCGCAGGATGCGAGCGGCCGCCGCGCGCCGGTCAATATCCTGGATCATCACACCAGACAGGAATGGATCGACACCTGCTGCCTCTGCAGTCGCGGGCGTCATCGTGACCACACGCACGCCAGCGAGCACGTGACGCCCGCTCAGCAGCCGAGGCTCAGGCGCGCCCCCAGGAGGGGCTTCAGCGTTCGCGTTGATCGTGAGGCGGCGTCCATCGCGCAACACCGCCAGTGGAACGCGAGAACCAGGCCGCTGCGTGGCGAACTGATAGCGCAAGCCGCCATTATCGCGCACTTCGTTGCCTGCCACGCTCAAGATCACGTCGCCGTTGCGCAACCCGGCGCGCTGGCCTGCCGAGCGCGGATAGAGTTCGCTGATCACCACGCCTTCGGGCCGCGGCAGGCCAAGCGATCGCGCCAGTTCCTGCGTCACCGGCTCCACACGTGCGCCGAGCCAAGGTCGCACCACGGTCTGTCCGCCGGAAACGGCGGACTCTACGACACGGCGCACCATTTCCGAAGGAATGGCGAAGCCAATGCCGTTCGAACCGCCAGTTTCGGAGAAGATGGCGCTGTTGATGCCCACGAGCGCGCCAGTCATGTCGACAAGTGCGCCGCCGGAATTGCCGCGGTTGATGGCAGCGTCGGTCTGGATGAAGAAGGCATAGTCGGAAATGCCCACGTCGGTGCGCGCCAGCGCCGAGATGATCCCGCTGGTTACTGTCTGCTCAAGACCATATGGGTTGCCGATGGCGAGCACCAGATCGCCGACTTGAGCGTCCGATGTGTTTGCAAAGGGCAGCGTCGGGAGACGTTCGCCGCTCGGATTGATCCGAAGCACGGCGAGATCGACACGTGGATCAGCGAGCACCAATTGCGCATCGAACTCGCGCCGATCTGCAAGGACGACTTTCAACGACTGGGCGCCGTCGATGACGTGGTTGTTCGTAACGATGATACCGTCGTCACGGACAATCACGCCCGAGCCCAGCGAGTTCTCGACCCGCGGCGCGCTGAACCGGCCGAAGAACGGGTCGCGCGCCATCGAGCGGACCACACGCTGAGCGTAAACGTTGACGACCGCCGGACCTGCGCGCGCGGCCACCGGCGCGAAAGACAGCTGCATTTCGCCACGACTGGATGGGGCGGCGCGAACCAGCGGCTCGGCCTGCACCAATTGCAGATAAGGATCGCCGTTTGCTGGCGCGGGACTTCCGCGCTGCGTCACCATCGGTGAGATCGCCAGCGCACCGCCCGCGAAACCGGCAATCAGCGCTGCGTATGGCGATGCCTTCAACAGGGTGGCCCGGGTGATCTTCATCGCTGCCTCGACAAATATCGCGCTTCGGATTTGGCGCGCCGTGTGGGCCAAAACATGGCGCTGGGGGCAGGACAGACCTACCCAACGGCGGCTCGTCGCAGCCGGAGCGTCGTCCGTCGCGATCGGCCAGGCTTTCACGAAAATGGGCCGCCTGCCGGCGGCCCATAGCTGGCAAATCGAGTCCGCCTCAGTTTTCGGTGTACGCCGCTTCCGGGCGCGGGCCGCTATCCTGGCCGAGCGCGGCCTCGTCGCGATCCACGAATTCGATCACCGCGAGCGGAGCATTGTCGCCATGGCGGAAACCAGCCTTGAGCACACGGGTGTAGCCGCCCGGACGCGCCTTGTAGCGCGGCGCCAGCGTCTCGAAGAGCTTCTTGGTTTGGGTCTCGTCGCGCATGCGCGAGAGCACCAAGCGCCGCGAACCGAGATCGCCTTTCTTGGCCAACGTGACCAAGCGCTCGACGACAGGCCGCAGCGCCTTCGCCTTCGGCAGCGTCGTCACGATCTGTTCGTGCTTGATCAGCGACGCCGCCATGTTGGCGAACATTGCCTGACGGTGGCTTGCCGTGCGGTTGAGTTTCTTATGTCCGACGCCGTGGCGCATGGCTCACTACCTTAGATTTGATCTTCGTACTTCTTGGCGAGGTCTTCGATATTGTCCGGCGGCCAATTCTCGACCTGCATTCCGAGGTGGAGTCCCATCGAGGCCAGTACTTCCTTGATCTCGTTCAGCGACTTGCGCCCGAAGTTCGGGGTCCGCAGCATTTCGCCTTCTGACTTCTGGATCAGGTCGCCGATGTAGACGATGTTGTCGTTCTTCAAACAATTCGCCGAACGTACCGAAAGCTCGAGTTCGTCGACCTTCTTCAACAGCGCCGGATTGAACGGAAGGTCGGGCTTGTCGGCGCCTTCCTTCTTTTGCTTCGGCTCTTCGAAGGTGATGAAAATCTGGAGCTGGTCCTGAAGGATGCGCGCAGCGTAGGCGATCGCGTCTTCAGGGCGCACGGCGCCGTTGGTTTCGACTTCGATGATCAGCTTGTCGTAATCGAGCACCTGCCCCTCGCGCGTGTTGTCGACGCGGTAGGCGACACGACGCACCGGCGAATAGATCGAGTCGATGGCGATCAGCCCGATCGGCGCATCGTCAGGCCGGTTTTGCTCGGCGGGCACGTAGCCTTTGCCGTTATTGATCGTCAGCTCCATCCGGATCGAAGCGCCATCGTCGAGCGTGCAAATGACGAGGTCGGGGTTGAGAATCTCCATGTCGGAGACCGTCTGAATATCGCTCGCTTTCACTTCGCCGGGTCCCGACTTGGTGAGCATCACGCGCTTAGGACCTTCGCCCCGCATGCGGATCGCAACTTGCTTAAGGTTCAGCACGATATCGGTGACGTCTTCGCGCACGCCCTGGATCGAACTGAATTCGTGCACGACGCCGTCGATCTGCACCGACGTGATCGCTGCTCCCTGGAGCGAGGAAAGCAGCACGCGGCGCAGCGCATTGCCGAGCGTGAGGCCAAAACCGCGTTCCAGCGGTTCAGCGATCAGCGTTGCCCGCTTTCCTGCATCGTAAGCGTGCTCGATGACAGGCTTCTTCGGACGGATAAGTTCGAGCCAGTTCTTTTCGATCGACATACAGCGCTTCCATCAAACGGCGCTGCGGGGGTCGCGCGCCAGTGCAATATTCACTCAGACGCGGCGGCGCTTCGGCGGCCGACAGCCATTGTGCGGGATCGGCGTCACGTCGCGGATCGACGTCACCGTGAACCCGACGGCTTGCAGCGCACGCAGTGCGCTTTCGCGGCCCGATCCGGGACCAGACACGTTCACTTCGAGCGTGCGCATGCCGTGCTCCATCGCCTTGCGGCCCGCATCTTCGGCAGCGACCTGAGCGGCGTATGGGGTCGATTTGCGCGAGCCCTTGAAGCCCATCGTGCCGGCGCTTGACCACGAAATCGTGTTGCCTTGCGCATCGGCGATCGTGATCATCGTGTTGTTGAACGAGGCGTTCACGTGCGCCACGCCCGTGACGATGTTCTTGCGTTCGCGCTTCTTGACGCGGGCTGCTTCCTTGGCCATCGCGGGCTTCCTTATTTCTTCGTTGCTTGCTTCTTGCCGGCGATCGGCTTGGACGGGCCCTTGCGGGTGCGGGCATTGGTGTGGGTGCGCTGGCCACGAACAGGGAGACCCTTGCGGTGGCGCAGCCCGCGATAGCAGCCCAGATCCATCAGGCGCTTGATGTTGGTTGCGGTTTCGCGGCGGAGATCGCCTTCGACCGTGTAGTCGCGATCGATGGTCTCGCGCAGTTGGAGAACCTCCGCGTCGGTCAATTCGCTGACGCGCCGCTCCGGCGCGATGCCGACCTTCTCGGTGATTTCCTTGGCGTGGGTCTTGCCGATGCCATGAATGTATTGCAGCGCGACAACGACGCGCTTCTGGGTCGGAATGTTTACGCCGGCGATACGAGCCATGTTGGCCTTGCTCCAAACGCAATAGACGCGACGCCGCCGGACCGTTGGGCCCGGGGTGGCATCGCGGTTAGGTGTTCGCGAAGTTGGCGGTTATAGCGGGGCGAAATGCCGCGTCAACCAGCCGAAACGCGCCCCTGTTGCGGCGTTTCCGCCGCTTCGGCAGCATCAAATCGGGCGCGGGCGGCCTCAATACAAGGGGTGTGCGCGATGGCCCATTCGCCCAGGGCGGAGACGGGGACCAGCAGATCTCTGCCTAGATCAGTCAGCGCGTAGTCCACGCGCGGAGGCACCGTCGGCGTCACGGTCCGGCTCACCAGCCCGTCCCGCTCGAGATTGCGAAGCGTCAAAGTCAGCATACGCTGCGAGATACCGCCGATGATCTTCTTGATTTCATTGAACCTTCTTGGGCTTTCCCCAAGCCGGGAAATGACCAGCACGCTCCACTTGTCGCCGATCCGACCGAGAATGGCGCTGACCGCCCGGCAGTCGTGGGACTCGATATCGGAGACACGGCTGTAACTTGGTGCGCCCGCTGTGCGTTCTTGAGTGGTCTTCATAGGCACTCATATAGCCCTGGTTACAAACCGTTACTAGGGGTAGATAAATGACCACCAAAGTCGCCGTTATCGTCGGCAGCCTTCGCCGGGATTCAGTCAACCGGCAGTTTGCGCAGGCGCTGGCACAGCTGGCGCGGCCAAAGTTGGATATGCAGATCGTCGAAATCGGCGACCTACCGCTCTACGACCAGGACCTCGAAGCCGAGTTGCCGGCCGCTGTAGTGCGGTTCAAGCACCAGATCGAAAGCGCCGATGCCGTGCTGTTCGTCACGCCCGAGTTCAACCGCTCGTTCTCGGCGGCGCTCAAGAACGCCATCGAATGGGGCTCGCGGCCGTGGGGCAAGACGTCTTGGGCAGGCAAGCCCGGGGCAATCGTCGGCGCCACGCTCGGCGCGGTCGGCACGGCAGCCGCGCAATCGCAGTTGCGCAGCGTCGCCAGCGCCGTCGGCATCGCGCTTGCCGCCCAGCCGGAAATCTATCTCAACTTCCGCGAAGGGCTGATCGTCGACGGCGAAATTACGGATGAGAACTTCGTTGCGCTGCTGAAAGACTGGGTCGAGAAGTTCGCCGACTGGATCGCGCGTCTGCGCGCGCCAGCGCTGCGTTTTTGACTTCGCGTTACCGCGAGAACTTCCCGTACCCCATGCGCGCCCTTGTCAGGGCGCGCATGGCGCATGCATCAGCGTCAGCGCCCGCCGTCAATTGCCGCGGAGATCTCTCTGGCGACCGTCTCGATGTCGGCCATGCCGTCGACGCCGCGCACTTTGCCCAGGCGCTCGTAATAGGGCACGAGCGGCGCCGTCTGGGCTAGATACGCGTCAAGCCGGACCTTGAAGCTCTCGGGATTGTCGTCGGCCCTGCCCTCTTCGGCGAACCGTTTGGCGACGCGATCGAGCAGCTTCTGCGGATCGACTTCGAGGCGCACGACGCGATTGATCTGCTTGCCGTGGCGAGCCAGCATCGCATCGAGCGCTTCGGCCTGCGCGACGGTGCGCGGAAAGCCGTCGAAAATGAAGCCTGGCGCGCTCTTGTTGTTGGCGAGCGCTTCTTCGATGAGCGCGATCACGATCTCGTCCGACACCAACGAACCCGAATCCATGATTGCCGCGACTTTGGCCCCGAGTTCGGAACCCGACTTGCGTGCGGCGCGCAACATATCGCCGGTAGATAATTGAATGTACCCGCGCTCGGCTGTCAGGCGCTTGGCCTGGGTGCCTTTCCCCGCGGCCGGCGGGCCGAACAGGATCAGATTCATTTCTTCACGATCCCGCCGCCCGAGCCGCGCAACTTCGATCGCTTGATCAGCCCCTCGTACTGGTGCGCGACCAAATGCGACTGAATCTGCGCCACGGTATCGAGCGTGACGGAGATGACGATCAGAATCGAAGTGCCGCCGAGGTAGAACGGAATCGAGAAGCGCGAGATCAGAATTTCCGGCAACAAGCAGACAGCAGTGATGTAAGCGGCGCCGATCACGGTGAGACGCGTCAGCACATAGTCGAGATATTCCGCGGTCTTCTTCCCGGGCCGGATGCCAGGCAAGAAGCCGCCATACTTGCGCAGATTGTCGGCGGTCTCTTCGGGATTGAACACGATCGACGTGTAAAAGAAGCAGAAAAAGACAATGCCCAGCCCGTAAAGCAGAATGTGGCCAGGCTGGCCGTAGCCAATGTAGCCCTGAAGGACATTCACCCATTCCGGCGTGTTGGCGCCCATTCCCATGAAGCTCACAATCGTCTGCGGCAGCAGCAGCAACGAAGAGGCGAAGATCGGCGGGATGACGCCCGCAGTGTTGATCTTCAGCGGCAAGAACGAACTCTCGCCCATGAACATCCGGTTGCCTTGTTGACGCTTCGGATATTGGACGACGAGCCTGCGCTGCGAGCGTTCGATGAATACGACGAACACAATCACCGCGATCATCACGATCGCCAGGGCGATCACGGCAAACATGTTGAGATCGCCTGTGCGGGCCAAAGCCAGCGTCTGCATGATCGTGTTCGGCAGTTCCGCGACGATGCCGGCCATGATGATGAGCGAGATGCCGTTGCCGACGCCACGCGCCGTTACTTGCTCACCGAGCCACATCAGGAACATGGTGCCGCCGGTCAGCGTGATGACGGTCGAGGCCACGAAAAACGGGCCAGAATTCAGCACCACGCCAGCGCTCGACTGCAGGCCCATGGCGATGCCGTAAGACTGCACGATCGCGAGCACCAACGTCAGATAGCGCGTATACTGGTTGATTTGCTTGCGCCCGACCTCGCCTTCCTTTTTCAGCCGTTCGAGCGAAGGCACCGACGTCGACATCAATTGCATGATGATGGATGCCGAGATGTACGGCATCACATTCAATGCGAAGATCGCCATGCGTTCTACGGCGCCGCCGGAGAACGTGTTGAACATACCGAGGATGCCGCCGGATTGTTGCTGGAACGCGTTGGCGAACGCAGCTGCGTCGATGCCTGGGATCGGAATAAACGCGCCGATCCGATAAACGATCAACGCAATGATCGTGTACCAGATACGTTTTTGAAGCTCGGTGGCTTTGGCGAAGGCCGCAAAGTTGATATTTGCGGCGAGTTGTTCTGCGGCTGATGCCATCTGGGCGCGCTGCTCCGACTTTCATCCGGCGAGGCCGGAAAGACTCCCCGTTCGGAGAGCGAACCTTAGGCGGTTGCTGCTTCCGCCGCAGGCGGGTTCAGCAGTGTCACCTTACCGCCCGCCTTTTCCACTGCTGCGACTGCCGCGGCGGAAGCGCCGGAAACGGTGATGTTCACTTTGGCTTTCAGTTCGCCGCGCGCAAGGAGGCGCACGCCGTCTTTCTTCCGCCGCACCACGCCAGCATCCACCAGCGTGTCTTCGGTGATCTCGGTCTTGGCGTCGATCTTCTTGTTATCGATGGCGTTTTGCAGCGTTGCCAAGTTGATCCAGGTCGTGCGCTTGCTGTTGAGCGCGTTGAATCCGCGCTTGGGCATACGCATGTGCAACGGCATCTGGCCGCCTTCGAAACCGTTGATCGAGACGCCACGGCGCGATTTTTGTCCCTTCACACCGCGTCCGCCGGTCTTGCCCTTACCGGAGCCGACACCGCGGCCCACACGCATCAGCTTCTTGGTGGAGCCCGGATTATCGGCGAGTTCGTTCAGTTTCATCGTACTTGCTCCGACGGCGAGGCCGTCTCGTTACTTCACTACTTCAACCAAATGCCCGACTTTGCGGATCATGCCCTGGACGGAGGGCGTGTCCTCGAGTTCGACAACTTGGTTGGCGCGCTTCAGGCCAAGGCCCAGCAGCGTCGCACGTTGATCGTTTTCGCGGCGGATCGGGCTGCCGACACGGCGCACTTTGATCTTCGCCCCGCCCTTTGCGGATTTCTTCGCGGTCGCCATTTATCAACCCTCCGCCGGGACTTCGCCCATGCTCGCGCCGTCCCTGCGACGGCCGACGAGATCGGCGACCTTCAGACCGCGCCGGTTCGCCACTTGGCGCGGCGAGCTTTGCTCTTTCAGCGCATCGATGGTGGCGCGCACCATGTTGTAAGGGTTCGACGAACCTTTCGACTTGGCGACGACGTCAGAAACGCCGAGCACTTCGAGCACGGCGCGCATAGGACCGCCGGCGATCAGACCGGTGCCGGCCGGCGCTGCACGCAGCATGACCTTGCCCGCGCCCCACCGGCCATTGCCGTCATGATGCAGCGTGCGCCCTTCGCGAAGCGGCACGCGTATCATCGACTTCTTGGCTTCATCGGTGGCCTTGCGGATCGCCTCCGGCACTTCGCGCGCCTTGCCGTGGCCGTAGCCGACGCGGCCCTTCTTGTCGCCAACGACCACGAGCGCAGCGAAGGCAAAGTTCTTCCCGCCCTTCACGACCTTGGCGACGCGATTGATGGCGACAAGTTTATCGACCAGTTCGCCATCGGCGCGTTCTTCCGAGGCCTGCGCATCGCGTTGACCCCGGCGTGGTCCGCGCTCGCCACCTGGACCACGACCTGCGCCGCGGCCGCCGCCCGGGCCGCGACGTGGGCCACGCGGGCCGCGCGGAGTACGCTGTTCTTCTGGAGCGGAGCTCTCGGCCGGCGGGCCGCCTGCGGTTTCGTCGGTCATCGTCTCAACGTCCTCAGAATTCGAGACCGCCCTCGCGGGCGGCGTCGGCCAGGGCTTTCACCCGGCCATGAAAAACGTAACGGCCACGATCGAACACGACCGCCTTCTTCCCGGCCTTAAGAGCCGCTGCCGCGATCAGCTTGCCCACCTCAGCGGCGCCGGCTTTGTCCGAACCCTTTTTGCCTGATTTCTTGAACGCTTCGTCGAGCGTCGAAGCCGACACAACGGTCACGCCCTTCAGATCATCGATCAGCTGCGCCGAGATGTGCTTCGACGAACGAAAGACAGACAGACGTAGGCGGCCTTCGCCAGAGAGTTTCTTCAGCCGGGTGCGGGTGCGCTGTGCACGACGCTCGGTGGGGGTGATTTTCCGGACCATGGCTTACTTCTTCTTGCCTTCCTTGCGGCGGATGTATTCGCCGGCATAACGGACGCCCTTGCCCTTGTAGGGTTCAGGCGGACGGAAAGAACGGATCTCGGCGGCGGTTTGACCGACGACCTGCGGATCGACGCCGCTCACCTTGATTTCAGTTGGCTTCGGCGTGGCGATGGTGACGCCTTCCGGCGGCTGATAGACGATCTCGTGACTGTAACCGAGCTGCAGCTGGAGATTCTTGCCCTGCATAGCGGCGCGATAACCGACGCCGGTCATTTCGAGGTTCTTTTCGAACCCGTCGGTGACGCCCTTGACGTTGTTGGCGAGGACGGCGCGCGTCGTACCCCAAAGCGCGCGGGCGCGCGCGGTCTCATGGCGCGGCTTCACCGACAGCTCGCCATTGCCGAAGGCGACTTCGACGTCGTCATGGGCGCGGAAACTCAGCGCGCCCTTCGGACCCTTCACGCTCACCTCTTGCCCCTTCACCGTGACAGTGACGCCGTTGGGAGCTGGGATCGGTTTTTTGCCGAGGCGGGACATCAGTAGACCTCGCAGAGGATTTCGCCGCCGACGTTCGCATCACGCGCGGCAGCGTCGCTCATCACGCCTTTCGGCGTCGAAATGATCGAGATACCGAGGCCGTTGCGGACCAGGCGGAGGTCTTTGATAGACGAATAGACGCGGCGGCCCGGCTTCGAGACCCGCGTGATTTCATGGATCGCAGGCGTGCCTTCGAAGTACTTCAGCTCGATCTCGAGTTCTTTGCGGCCCTCGGTCTCAACTTCGCGGAAGTCGCGGATGTAGCCTTCGTCCTTCAAGACCTGCAGCACGCGCGCACGCAGCGTGGAAGCCGGCGTGAGCGTCTTTGAGCGGCCGCGCAGGTGCGCGTTGCGGATGCGAGTGATCAGATCGCCTACGGGATCGTTGATGTTCATCTATCGACGCTCCCTTACCAGCTCGACTTGATCATGCCGGGGACCTGGCCTTTGGAGGCCAGATCGCGCAGCGCGATCCGCGAGAGTTTAAGCTTGCGATAGAACGCCCTCGGGCGTCCGGTGAGTTCGCAACGGTTGCGGATGCGTGTGGCCGACGAATTACGCGGCAGCTGTGCGAGCTTGAGGCGCGCGGCGAAACGTTCTTCCAGCGGAAGGTCCTCGTTCAGCGCAGCGGCGCGCAGCTTGGCGCGGCGCGCGGCGTATTGCTTCGCCAGACGCTCGCGCTTCTTGTTGCGTTCAATTGAACTGGTCTTGGCCATACTCTCCACTCTCTCCCGATGCGTTCTGGGGTGGACCGCTGTCGCGATCAGTTCCGGAACGGGAAATCGAATTCTCTCAACAAGGCCTTGGCTTCAGCGTCCGACCGCGCAGTGGTGCAGACGACAATGTCGAGGCCCCAGACCTGATCGATCTGGTCGTAATTGATCTCTGGAAACACGATGTGTTCCTTGATGCCCATGGCGTAATTGCCGCGGCCATCGAAGCTCTTGCCGTTCAAGCCGCGGAAGTCCTTCACGCGCGGCAGCGCGATGGTGACCAGGCGGTCGAGGAATTCGTACATCTGATCCTTGCGCAGCGTGACCTTGGCGCCAATGTTCATGCCCTCGCGGAGCTTGAACGCGGCGATCGACTTTCTCGCCCTGGTCGCTACCGGCTTCTGACCCGAGATCGCGGTCAGGGCTTCGATCGCCGAGGTCAGCTTCTTGGAATCGGCCGTGGCTTCGCCGACACCCATGTTCAGCACGATCTTCTCGAGACGCGGGATCTGCATCTCGTTTGTGTACTTGAACTCGTCCTTCAGTTTCGCGCGGATGGATTTCACGTAGCGTTCTTTCATGCGCGGCGTGTAGTCAGCCGGCTTCGGCGCGCGCGGCTTGGACGGCGCAGCGGCTTGCTTGCCCTTCTTGTCGCCGGCCTTCTTGTCGCCTTGGGGCTTCGTGTCAGCCTTCGGCGCAGCCTTGTCCTTTTGCTGCTCGTCAGCCATCGATCTGCACTCCAGAGCCTTTCGCGATGCGCACTTTGCGGCGCGCGGCGCCTTCGCCCACGAATTGATACCCAACGCGCGTCGGCTTGCCGGTCTTCGGGTCGCGCAGGGCGACGTTAGACGCGTGCAACGGCGCTTCCTTCGAAATCACCCCGCCATTCGGGTTGGCGATGTCCGGCTTGGTGTGGCGTTTGACCATGTTCACGCCTTCGACGACGAGGCGATCTTCCTGGGTCATCACTTTTAGGACACGGCCCGAGCGGCCCTTGTCCTTGCCGGCGATGACGATGACGGTATCGTCCTTGCGGATGCGGGCGCTCATTACAGGACCTCCGGCGCGAGCGAGATGATCTTCATCTGGTTCCTGGCGCGCAGCTCGCGCGGCACCGGCCCGAAGATGCGTGTGCCAATAGGCTCGCCCTGGTTGTTGATGAGCACTGCCGCATTCGAATCAAAGCGAATCGTGGACCCGTCCTTGCGCTTGATGTCCTTAGACACGCGCACGACGATCGCCTTGCGGACATCGCCCTTTTTGACCCGCCCGCGCGGCATCGCTTCCTTCACCGAGACGACGATGGTGTCGCCAATGGTGGCGTAGCGCCGCTTCGAGCCGCCGAGCACCTTGATGCACATCACGCGCTTGGCGCCGCTATTATCGGCGACGTCGAGATTGGTTTGCATCTGGATCATGGCGTCATGCTCCGACGCGGCCGACCACTTCCCAGCGCTTCAGCTTGGACTTGGGCGGACACTCTTGAATCTCGACCTTTTCGCCGGTCTTGTAGGCGTTGGCTTCGTCATGGGCGTGGAACTTCGCCGAACGACGAACCGTCTTTTTCAGGAGCGGATGCAGATAGGTGCGTTCCACCTGCACGACGACCGTCTTGTCGCCTTTGTCGCTCACAATCGTTCCCTGCATCACGCGGCGCGGCATGGCTTAAACTTTCGCTTTCGGTGACTTCTCACGCAGCACGGTCTGCACGCGCGCAATGGCGCGGCGGACTTCGCGGATGCGCGACGACTTTTCGAGCTGCCCGGTCGCTTGCTGGAAGCGCAGGTTGAACTGCTCCTTCTTCAGCGACGCGAGTTCGTCTTTCAGCGCCGAGGCGTCCTTGTCGCGGACGGACTTGATATCTTGGCTCGCCATGATCATAGCCCCTCAATCCGCGAGACGATCTTGGTGCGCACCGACAGCTTGGCGGCGCCCAGCCGTAGGCTCTCGCGCGCGACCGCTTCCGGCACGCCATCGACTTCGAACATGATCCGGCCCGGCGCCACGCGCGCCGCCCAGAATTCCGGCGCGCCCTTGCCCGACCCCATCCGCACTTCGACGGGTTTTTTCGACACCGGCACATCCGGAAAGATGCGAATCCAGACGCGTCCCTGGCGCTTCATCTCGCGCGTGATCGCGCGGCGCGCGGCTTCGATCTCGCGCGCGTTGACGCGATTCGGCTCAAGCGCTTTCAGACCGTACTCACCGAAGTTGAGTGCGGCGCCGCCCTTGGTGTTCCCTTTGATCCGGCCCTTGTGAGCGCGGCGGAACTTGGTTTTCTTAGGCTGCATCATGGCGGGTTAGCCTTCCGAGTCCGACGCTTCTTCGCCACCACGCGGCGGACGGCGGCCGCGGCGCGGACGATCGCCTGGCGGGCGATCTTCACGCGGACCACGCGGGCCACGGTCATCCCGGTCGCGACGCTCACGGCTTTCGCCGGTTTCGAGCGAGCGTTTGTCCTGCGCCATCGGGTCGTGCTCGAGGATCTCGCCTTTGAAGATCCAGACTTTCACGCCGATCTTGCCATAGGCGGTGTCGGCTTCAGCAAAACCGTAATCGACATCGGCGCGCAGCGTGTGCAGCGGCACGCGGCCTTCGCGGTACCATTCCATGCGCGCGATTTCCGCGCCGCCCAGGCGGCCCGAGACGTTGATGCGAATGCCTTGGGCGCCCAGGCGCATCGCCGATTGCATCGCCCGCTTCATGGCGCGGCGGAACGCGACGCGGCGCTCGAGCTGCTGCGCGACGCCCTCGGCGACGAGGTTCGAATCGGTTTCCGGCTTGCGGACTTCCACCAGATTCAGATGCACTTCGGCGCCCGGCGCCATCTTGGCGAGATCCTTGCGCAATTTCTCAATGTCAGCGCCCTTCTTGCCAATGACAACGCCCGGTTTGGCGGTGTGGACGGTAACGCGGCACTTCTTCAGCGGACGCTCGATGATGATCTTGGAGATACCCGCCGCAGCCAGCTTCTCGCGCAGGAATTTCCGTATCTTGATGTCTTCGTGGAGGAGGCGCGCGTAGTCCTTCGTGTTGGCGTACCAACGCGAATCCCACGTGCGGTTCACGCCCAGGCGCAGACCGATCGGATTGACTTTCTGACCCATTACGCGGCCTCGGCTTTTTCGGGCTGCTTGGTGGTGTCCCGCAGCACGATGGTGAGTTGAGAAAACAGCTTCTCGATGCGAACGCCGCGGCCGCGCGCGCGGGTGTGCATGCGCTTCATCGTGATGTTCTTGCCGACGTGTGCTTGCGCAACCACGAGGCCGTCAACGTCGAGACCGTGATTGTTTTCGGCGTTGTCGATCGCCGATTTCAAACACTTCAGCACATCCTTGGCGATCCGCTTCTGACTGAAGCGCAGTTCGTTGACGGCCTTCTCCGCCGAGAGGCCGCGGATCGACTGAGCGACCAGGTTCAGCTTCTGCGGGCTGATGCGCAGCGTCCGCAGAACGGCTTTCGCTTCGTTCGACGCTTCGCGGCGGCGATTCTTGCCGTCGGGCGCGCGCTGTTTTTCTCTCGCGACCGTCATGGCTTATTTCCTCTTCGCCTTCTTGTCCGCGCCGTGACCGAAATAGTTCCGCGTTGGCGCGAACTCGCCCAGCTTGTGCCCGACCATGTCTTCGCTCACGAGCACCGGCGTGAACTGCTTGCCGTTGTGAACCTGGAAGGTCAGGCCGACGAATTGCGGCATGATGGTGGAGCGGCGCGACCAGGTCTTGATCTGCTCGCGGCGGCCGCTGCCGGCGGCCTTCTCGGCCTTGGCGAGCAGATAACCGTCAACGAACGGGCCCTTCCAAACAGAACGCGGCATGTGGATTAGCTCACTTTCTTCGAGTGACGACGACGGATGATCAGGCGATCCGACGGCTTGGTTTTGCGGGTCTTCGGACCGCGTGTCTTCTTGCCCCATGGCGTCACCGGGTGACGGCCGCCGGAGGTCTTGCCTTCACCGCCGCCGTGCGGGTGATCGACCGGGTTCATGGCGACGCCGCGGACGGAGGGCTTGCGCCCCAGCCATTTCGTGCGGCCGGCCTTGCCCCAGACTTCGTTCATGTTGTCGGGGTTCGAAACCGCGCCGATCGTTGCCATGCACACGTCCTGCACCATGCGGACCTCGCCGGATCCCATGCGCAGCTGAGCGAAACCGGCGTCACGGCCGACGACTTGCGCGTAGGCGCCGGCTGACCGTGCCATTTGCGCGCCCTTGAGCGGCTTCAGCTCGATGTTGTGCACGATCGTTCCGACCGGGATCGCTTTCAGCGGCATCGCGTTACCGGGCTTCACGTCTACGCGCTCGCCTGCAACGACCGTATCGCCGACTTTCAGGCGCTGCGGCGCAATAATGTACGCGAGTTCCCCGTCGGCGTACTTGATCAGCGCAATGAAGGCTGTGCGGTTCGGATCGTATTCGAGACGCTCGACCCGTGCTTCGACCCCCCACTTGCGGCGTTTGAAATCGATCTTGCGGTAGGAACGCTTGTGGCCGCCGCCTGTCCGGAACGCAGTGACACGGCCGGCATTGTTGCGCCCGCCTGACTTCGTCAGTCCCTCGGTCAGCGCCTTTACCGGCTTGCCCTTATGCAACTCGGCGCGATCGACGATGACCAGCTGACGTCGGCCGGGTGAAGTAGGGCGGAAAGTTTTCAGCGCCATCTTAGAGCCCCGTCGTCACATCGATTGAGTAGCCGTCGAGCAGGGTCACGACCGCGTTCTTGTGGTCGGAGCGCTTGCCCGGCACGCCGCGGAAATTCTTCGTCTTGCCTTTGCGGACGATCGTGTTCACCGCGCCCACTTTGACGTTGAAGAGCTTTTCCACCGCTTCCTTGACGTCTTTCTTCGTCGCCGACAGCGGCACGCGGAAAACGACCTTGTTCTGCTCAGACAGAATGGTGGCCTTCTCCGTGATCACAGGAGCGAGGATGGTGTCGTAATGCTTGTTGAGCGCGCTCATGCCGCGGCTCCCTCTTCTGTCGTTCGTGCAGCGCGCTTCTTCGGCGCCTTGGCTTCACCGGTCTTGCCCTTGAAGCGTTCATGAATCGCGGCGACGGCGTCCTGCGTCAGCACCAGCTTGTCGGCGCGCAGGATGTCGTAAACGTTGAGGCCAGCGTTCGGGAGCACGTCGATATGCGCGATGTTGCGAGCGGCGCGGGCGACATTGGCGTCGACCTTCTCGCCGGCGATGAACAGCGCCTTTTCGAGCTTCAGCTTGTCGAGCGACTTCTGCAGCGCCGAGGTCTTGGCGTCTTTCAGCGTCAACGCGTCGATCACGACAATGGCGCCGGCATTTGCCTTGGCGGAGAGCGCGTGGCGCAGCGCCAGCGCGCGGAACTTCTTGGTCAGATCGTGCGAATAGTCGCGCGGCAACCGATTGTGCGCATGTCCCCCGCCACGGAAGATCGGCGCATTTGCCGCGCCGTGCCGGGCCTGACCCGTGCCCTTTTGCTTGTAGAGCTTCGAGTGCGAGCGCGAGACTTCGCCGCGCGATTGCGTCTTGTGCGTGCCGGCGCGGCGCTTGGCGAGTTGGTACTTCACCATTCGCTGAAGGATGTCGGCCCGGACTTCCTTGATGCCAAAAATCGTCTCGTCGAGATCGACCGAGCCGCCCTTCTTGCCGTCGAGAGTTTGAACGTCGAGTTTCATGTTCGCCCTCACTCAGCCGCAGCTTGCTGGCGCAGACCGGCGGGCTTCGGCGCTTCCTTGGGAAGCGCCGCCTTGGCCGCGTCGCGCACCTCAACCCAACTGCCTTCGGCGCCGGGCACGGAACCGCGGACAAACAGAAGCCCACGTTCGGCATCGACGCGAACGACTTGCAGATTTTGGGTGGTGACGCGCTCGTCGCCTAGATGACCGGCCATCTTCTTACCCTTGAAGACCTTGCCCGGATCCTGGCGTTGACCGGTCGAACCGTGCGAGCGGTGCGAGACGGAGACGCCGTGGGTGGCGCGCAGACCGCCGAAGTTCCAGCGCTTCATGGCGCCGGCGAAACCCTTGCCGATGGTGATGCCGGCGACGTCGACTTTCTGTCCGGCCACGAAGTGATCCGCCGAGATCACGGCGCCAACCGGGAGCAGGTTGTCTTCCGAAACGCGGAACTCGCGAACGATCGCCTTTGGCTCCACCTTCGCGCGCGCGAATTGGCCGCGCTCAGCGGCCGTCTTGCGCTTCGCTTTAGCGGCGCCGGCGGCGAGCTGGACGGCGGTGTAACCGTCGCCCTTCGCTTCGCGAGCGGGCGCGGCGCCCTTCTCATTCTTGCGCGACTTCTTCGGCTTCAGCGCAACCGCTTCGCCGGCCGCATTCTTATAGTCCTCGGGGTTGATCGTTCGCCGGCCGACAACTTGACAACCGGCGAGATCCAGCACGGTGACCGGAATGTGGGCATTGTCTTCACCGAAGACGCGCATCATGCCGACCTTGCGCGCAATGACGCCAGTGCGACGGGATTCCTGCTTGGCCATCGCGATCAACCCAGCACTTGAATTTGCACATCGACGCCGGCGGAAAGATCGAGCTTCATCAACGCATCGACCGTTTGCGGAGTCGGTTGAACGATATCGAGCACGCGCTTGAAGGTGCGGATTTCGAATTGCTCGCGGCTCTTCTTGTCGACGTGCGGCGAGCGATTGACGGTGAATTTCTCGACGCGCGTCGGCAACGGGACCGGCCCGATCACGGTGGCGCCCGTTCGCTTTGCCGTCGACACGATTTCCTTCGCCGACAGATCGAGCGTGCGGTGATCGAAGGCCTTGAGCCTGATCCGGATGTTTTGCTGCATCATCGCAAAGTCTTCCCAATTCACCTGCGTCCGCGACTTGCGTCGCCAAACGCACAACACGGCGGCGCGTCCTGCCTGGATGCGCCGACGCGAAAAACGCCGCCCGAGACGGACGGCGCTTCTGAGTTGGATCGCAAAAAACGCTGGCCCTACGGGACTTTCCGTCCCGCGCGCTCGACCCCGCTTGTCCCCCTGGGACCTTTTGGGAAGCTGCCGCGAAGCTTGCGAACCGCGTCTAAGCTGAAGCTTACGGCCGGCTCGAAGTGCGGTGTCCTACAGAGGTGACACCGGGGCGTCAAGGCGCGTCTTGCGCGGTTTTTAGCGGCCTACCGACACCTCACCCGATCCCCAAACCTCTTGGCGGACCGAACCGGTTACCGATTGAGCGCTGACGCCGCCAGAACCGGCGATTTCAGCCTCCAGGTCGCCGACAACCCCGTTCACATCGACGTCTCCAGACCCGACGATGGAGACATTGAGGGATTGGACGGGTGCGGCGATAGTGACGTCGCCCGAGCCGGCGAGGTCAATCTCGGCGGTAGCCACCGAGCCCCCCTGAACCTCGATGCTGCCTGAGCCCGCCCCATCGGCGTTCAGGTCGCCTGTTAGCGACGCGAGTGTAGCCGAGCCGGAACCGGCAATATCAATCTCGGCATTCCCCGCTACCGCTCCAACCGAAACATCGGCCGAGCCGGCGATATCGGCGTTGAGGCTCGCCGCCGCGCCAATCCGGACGTCTCCGGATCCTGCAACATCGAGCTCCACCGCGCCTGCCACGTCTCCCGCCGTTGTAGCGCTGCAGCCGCTTACATCGAGCGTGAGCGCTTGGGTCGGGCCGATTTCGGTCGTGCCTGCGCCGCTGCGATCGATATTGAGGGTGCGCGGCGCGCGGATGGTGATGCGGGGCAAATCGGTGGAGGCAAATTCGCCTTCGCCATAACCACGGACGCCGGCGCCACCGCCTTCATTGCAGTCCCTGACGCGACCGCGAAGCTGCCCGTCGATCACGACGCGTCCTCCCTCCGAAGCAACGGCCGGCATCGGCAGGCGGCCAGCTGAATTATCGATCTCGACCGAGAAATCGCTGCGCTCCTCCGGCATGATCGTCACGACCGCCGCGAGGTGACGCAATCGCAGCGAGTCGCCTTCGAAGGTTTGGGCCGCCATGCTCCCAGGCGCGACGGCGACTATAGCGGCGGTACCGCGCATGCCGTCTTCGTCGTCCCAGTCGGCGTGGAAATTGAAGTGGGGCCCGCCGAATACGGCGCCGATGCCAAATATGATGGCGATAGCGATCGCCGCGACGAATACGAAACGTTCCATCCACGTCTCCCTCGCGCCCGGAAAGGCGTTACTGTCGAAAAGATGCCGACGCCTTCGCCCTTGGATGCAATGGGGTGATAACGATCTGAATAGACTTACTTATTTCTTGAAGATCGCGTCGATACTGGGCCCCGGGCGCAGGCAAGCAAAAGGCCCCGGAGATCGCTCCCCGGGGCCTTTAGGCTCGCGGTCGCGAGCCGTTACTCGACGATCTTGGCCACGACACCGGAACCGACGGTGCGGCCGCCTTCGCGGATGGCGAAGCGGAGACCCTGGTCCATCGCGATCGGGCTGATCAGCTCGACGACCATTTTGATGTTATCGCCCGGCATCACCATTTCGACCCCGGCCGGCAATTGCACGATGCCGGTCACATCGGTAGTGCGGAAATAGAATTGCGGACGATAGTTGGTGAAGAACGGTGTGTGGCGGCCGCCTTCTTCCTTCGTCAGCACATACACTTCGGCTTCGAACTTCTTGTGCGGCGTGATCGAGCCTGGTTTAGCCAGAACCTGGCCGCGCTCGACGCCCTCACGATCGACACCACGCAGCAGCGCGCCGATGTTGTCGCCAGCCTGGCCCTGATCGAGCAGCTTGCGGAACATTTCAACGCCCGTGCAGGTGGTCTTGGTCGTCGGACGGATGCCGATAATTTCGATTTCATCGCCGACCTTTACGATGCCCTTTTCGACCCGCCCGGTGACGACGGTGCCGCGCCCCGAGATCGAGAACACGTCTTCAACCGGCATCAGGAACGGCTGATCGATCGGACGCTCGGGCTGCGGGATGTAGGTGTCGACTGCGGTCATCAGTTCGTTGATGGCGTCCTCGCCGATCGGTGCATCGCGGCCTTCGACTGCAGCGAGAGCCGAGCCCTTCACGATCGGAATATCGTCGCCGGGGAACTCGTAGGAGGAGAGGAGTTCGCGAACCTCCATCTCCACGAGGTCGAGCAATTCCTTGTCGTCGACCATGTCGACCTTGTTCATGAACACGACCAGCGCCGGCACGCCGACCTGGCGGGCGAGCAAAATGTGCTCACGCGTTTGCGGCATCGGACCGTCCGCGGCGGACACCACGAGAATGGCGCCGTCCATCTGGGCCGCGCCGGTGATCATGTTCTTCACGTAGTCCGCGTGTCCGGGACAATCCACGTGGGCATAGTGACGGTTCTTCGTCTCGTATTCGACGTGCGCCGTGTTGATCGTGATGCCGCGAGCCTTCTCTTCCGGCGCAGCGTCGATGTCTTCATACTTCTTCGCTGTAGCGCCGCCCGTTTTGGCCAGAACCATCGTGATCGCCGCGGTGAGCGTCGTCTTGCCGTGATCGACATGGCCGATCGTGCCGATGTTGCAGTGCGGCTTTGTCCGCTCAAACTTTTCCTTGGCCATTGTGAGGTCCTGTCTCTCCGGCGTCTAAATAGCTGGTCGGCGCTAAGGCCCAGCCGAAGCGCGCGTAAGGTGCGCGTCTTTAGCCAGACGAGGGCATACGTCAAGCCCCGCAAAGCCTTGGCGCGCCGATCCGGCGCGGCTAATGGTCGTTCCGCGACGGTCGTCCATCACGGACGCGAAAAAGGGAACGCGGTGAGAGGCATGCCGCCTCAAATCCGCGGCTGTGCCCGCAACTGTAAGCGGCGAGCGCCCCGCCATGAAGCCACTGGGTCCGAAAGGGTTCGGGAAGGCGGCGGATGCGCGCTTGAGCCGCAAGCCAGGAGACCTGCCGCCGCACGTCGCTCGTTCGCCCGGCCGGGTCCAGCCGCACGAACCGGATGTCTCCGCAGCAGCGACGCGGGCGGCCCCGCGCTGATTTCCTCGGCGCTCCGCTTGTCGCTGTGAGTACGCGCCTGAGGGGACGGGGCGCGTTGCAAACGGAGAAGCTGCAATGCGCACCCTCGTCTACACCGCCCTGATTGCGGCGGCGCCTTTGACCACCCTGTCCGCCCAGGCGCAGGAACTCGAAGAGGATCTCGTCGTCACCGCCACGCGCCAGCCCAGTAGGGCTGAACGCCTGCCCGCAGACGTCGAGGTGATCGATGTCGAAGACGTCCGCGGCCGGGGGATCGCAGCGGTCTCGGCTGCATTGGCCGAGACCTCAGGCCTTGGCGTGTCGCAAAGCGGCGGCTTCGGCCAGCAATCCAGTCTGTTCTCCGGCGGCGCCAACTCGAACCACACGCTGGTCTTGTTCGACGGCATACGACTAAACGATCCATCGACTCCCGGATCTTCGTTCGACGCAGGGCAAGACACCCTAGGCGGCCTCTCCCGCATCGAAGTCGTGCAAGGGCCGATGAGCGCCGTGTTCGGTTCGGATGCGATCGGCGGGGTCATCAACTTCTTGCCGCGCCACGGCCGCGAAGGCGCGTTGAACGGACTGCTCGAGGTACGTGGCGGTTCGTTCAGTACGATGGGCGCGACTGCCGGGCTAGATGGGACGCTGGGGCGTTTTCGTTACGCCCTCACGGGCGAAACGCTGACGACCGACGGCCACGATTTAGTGCCTGAGCGGATGTCCACATACACGGGCGATCCGGATGGCGCGCGTTCGTCGACCTTTACCGGGATGTTCGATCTGGCTGTCGCCGACAATTGGCAGTTCGATCTGCTGGTGCGTCAGCGGCAAGCGCGGGCAGACTTCGATGCGTTTGGGTTTCCGCCGCCGACTTTCAACGAGCAGCGCGCCGATGACGTCGATCTCGAAATCGCGCGAAACGATCTCTCGGTGGTCCGCCTGGGCGCAGGTTGGCGGATGAGCGACGTGCTCTCACTGCGAGCGACGGCGGGCGAAATCGAACAAGATCGCCAAGAGCACGATGGTGGTCTCGCCACCGCGACGTTCGAAGGCGAGCGCCGATTTGCGGACTTGACCGCCGACTGGCGCTTGCGGGAAACCGGCATGTTCTCCAACGCGGGAATCGTGGCTGGAATCGAGACCCAAGCGGAGAGGGTCGACATCGACCAGGGGTTTGCCGCCGTGATCGCGGCCCAGAACCACGCCGCCGCTTTTGTCACGGCGCAAGCTGATGCGGGCGCGTTGGCGCTGACCGGAGCGGTGCGCGTGGATCGCTTCGAGGGCTTCGGCGCTGAGACGACGTGGCGTGCAGGCGTGTCTTACAGATACGCCGATGCGGTTCGCCTCTACACTGCATACGGCAGATCCTTCCGGGCGCCCACGCTCTATGAGCGCTTCATTTCCTGGGGCAATCCGAACCTCGATCCGGAACATGGCGCAGCTTGGGAGGTCGGCGCCGATCTCGGCTTCGCTGCATTCGGCGAGGATGAGGGACTGGAACTCGGCGTCCTCTATCGTGTCGCCGAAATCGAAGACCTGATCGATTTCAATTCGTCGTTCGTTTACGCCAATGTCGACGAAACCGAGATCGAAAGCGCCGAGGCGCGCATCGCTCTGCGGCCGACGTCCTGGTTCAGTGCACGCGTCGCTTATGTGTACACAGACGCGCGAGACAGCGGCGCCGGTACGCCGCTGCTGCGTCGCCCGATGCATGCTTGGCTGGCTTCGCTCGATGTCGAGCGCGGTCCGATGACCGCCCAGCTTGGCTGGCGCTTCACGGGAAAGCGCGCAGACCAAATCTATGGCGACGACGGTTTCTGGGACGGGATCGGCGTCGCGCCTGCTTATCGCGTGCTGCGCGCCTCCGTGGCGTGGCGCTTGACATCCAGCGCGCAAATTTACCTGGCGGCCGACAACCTCACCGACGAGAGTTACGAGCCGGTGAACGCCTTTGCCGGTGCGCCGCGCAGCATCACGATTGGCGTTCGCTTGCAATCGGGGAATTGATCGAACCGCGCGAGCAGGCCTAGCTTCGGCAAGTCAGGTTCGGGAGGACACGATGGCAGTCGCGAAAGTAATCGAGGTTACCGCTGGTTCGAAGAAGGGCCTCGAGGATGCAATCGAACAAGGCATGGCGAAGGCCTCGGACACGCTGGAGAATGTTGAGGGCGCCTGGATTCAGGACATCAAGGTCACCGCCAAAAACGGCAAGATCAGCGAATGGCGAGTCAATATGAAAGTCACCTTCGTCTTGAACTAGGCTCACTGCGCGGCGACCAGATCGAGGTCGTCGCCGATCACGTTCTGCGCCCCATCGAGGCAGAGTGACTTGAGCGCGCCGTTGGTTTCACCGCGGGGCAGCAAGTTCGGCCGGTACCAATGACGGCTGAGCGTAACTTCGCCCGATATCGGCGTTCCAATCGGCGACCACGTGGCGTCGATGAGCTGGCGCGCAGCCTCGGTGCGCGCCCAAGCCGGGTAGGCATCCGCCACATGCGTGAACTGCACGTGCAGGCTCCCACAGGGAAATTGACCCCACTGCATGTTCGTGACCTCAACGAGCCGGCGCTGTGCATTTGGGCAGAACTGTGGGCGCGCGCCGCCATAGGGCGACCCTCGCAGCACGCGATCGCCCTCAGCTGTGAGCTGGTATTCCACGACGCCAGGCCCCAGGTCCGGGCGCTCGACAGCGGTGAGGAATCCCATGTCGACGAACTCGCGCATGCGCGCTTGGCTCGCCGCCGTGAACTCCGAGCCCCAATCGGTGCTCATGCGATCATAGCGCGCATAATAAACGTTGCGGCGTGTGCTCGCGTCGAGCCAGAGGCCAGGCCAGGGAAAGCAGATTGGCGCATTGGTCACCAGCCGCTGAACCGCAGCCGCTACTTCGGCGCGATCGACGCTGCTCTCTACCCGCTCGATCACTGTGTTCGCTGCGCCCGTGCGCACAGCGAGCGGCATGCGTTCGAACTCGGCGCCGGACGGCAGGTCCATGTTGGAGCAGGCCGAAACCACGGCGCCTAACAGTACAATCACGATCCGAGGGATCGCCCTTGCCAGCGGCATCGCCGCCTCCCCTCAAGGCCCCAGAAGACAGCGAAGTTAATCACGCGCTCGTGACCATCGCAAACGCGCACGTCTGTCGCGTTGCGATTTGCGTGGACAGCTTCGCCAATGAGGCAAGCTGGGGCGCCAATTTCGTCAAAATGGAGCGGGTAGAGGGAATCGAACCCTCGTCTTCAGCTTGGAAGGCTGCGGCTCTACCATTGAGCTATACCCGCAACCGCTCAGTTACTCTGCGTTAGCCATCTGAAACTCGGATGGCATGCGCACCCCTCCTTCGCCGAGACTTCGGAGGACTTCTCCGTCCGCCGCAGCGAGCGAAGGATGGTGGAAGGGGCTGGATTCGAACCAGCGTACGCTCTCGCGGGCAGATTTACAGTCTGCTGCCATTAACCACTCGGCCACCCTTCCCCAGGTGTCAGTTTCCAGGTGTCAGGTGTCAGTGACACCTGATAGCTGACACCCGGCACCTGAAACGGAGCGCGTCCTATACCTAAGCACCCTCCCCCGCTCAAGCCGGACCGCCCGCGCCCGCTCAACCCATTGCCACGCCGCCAGTTCGAGGAAGAGGCCGGCGGGCCCTCCTGGATCTGGGGCGTGCACGCCTCCCTCGCGGCTTTGGCCAACCCGAAACGGCGGATCGAACGCATAGTCGCCACCCGCAACGCGGCGTCGCGCCTGCCTGAAGGCGCTGAACCGCAAATCCTCGACCCGGACGCCATTGACGGCATGCTGCCGCCGGGCGCGGTGCATCAGGGCGTCGCAGTCCGCGCCTTTCCACTCGAACCGGTGGAACTCGAAGCAGCCTGCACGCCGCCCGATAGCCGCAGCGTGGTGATCCTCGATGGCGTCACAGATCCGCAGAATGTCGGCGCCGCGTTTCGGTGCGCGGCTGCATTCAGCGCCCGTGCGATCGTGCTGCAGGATCGCAAGTCGCCGCCATTAACTGGCGTCCTGGCGAAGGCAGCGGCCGGCGCAATCGAGATCGTACCGCACGTGCGCGTCGTGAATCTGGGACGCGCGATCGAGACGCTGCGATCCTATGGCTACCTCGCCGTCGCGCTTGAAGGCGATACCGAGCTTGCGCTTGGGGACGCGCTGAAAGATGAGCGGCCGGTGGCGCTCGTGGTTGGCGCTGAGGGGAAGGGCTTGCGCCCCGGTGTGGCGGAAGCGTGCGAGAAGCGCGCACGCATTCCGATCGCGGACACGATGGAGAGCTTGAACGTCTCTGCTGCGGCCGCGATTGCGCTCTATGAGGCTAAGCGCACGCGCTAATGTGCAGTCTTGGCGCCGCCCTTGAACAGCATGCTCTTTATCAGGAAGAACACGCCAGTAATGATCAGGTAGCCGAGGAATAGCACGAGCGCGCGGGTCCAAAAGCTTTCCTGCATCAGGTCCGGCGGCAGCGTGACCTCGCCGTCGCCGCCCGAGAGCACCGGCGCCAGGCGTTCGATGACGATGTGGATTATCGTGGCCACGAGTCCGATCGGAATCCACTGCTTCCACGACCCCATGAACAGGACCGCGGCCAGCGCGATCAGCAGACCCTTCGGATTGTTGATGTTGGCGAAGCCGTCGCGCAGCCACGCAACCGCTTGATCGACATATTCCATTGCTCGCCCCTCCGCGATGCTTCGGGTTCCGTCCCCCGCCGGTTCCCTGCGTCAATTGTTAGGCGCCGGAAAAGGTTCCGTCCAGCCGGATCGCGCGTCGCCTATCATAGCTCAAGCGTCATCAGGACATCGTCCACACAAGCGCCATTGACCTTGATGCCGCCGGGGATGCGGCCGGTTTGGCGAAAACCAACGCGCTCATAGAGTGCCTTCGCATGCGCATTTGCGCCACTGACCCAAAGCGCGACACGTGAAGCGCCCTTCGCTCGCGCAGCATCGATCGCCGCACGCATCAGCTGGCCGCTCGCTCCCGAGCCGCGCGCGTCGGGATGCACATAGACGGCGTGCACCCAGAACGTATGCGCGAGCGACGGGTATGGCAGCGCGTCGATAACAAGTTTGCCAACCAGGCGCTCGCCCTCGAAAACACCCCAACCTTCGCCGCGCTCAAGCATGGCTTCGACATCGCGGTCAGGACGGGCCGCGTCGGTCGCCTCGACATCGACGAAACCAGTCGGAGACTCTTTCATGCCGAAGCGGTGGAGCGTGCGGTAGGCGGCCAGATCGCCAGCGGTGAGCTGCCTTACGATCAAGCAACGCCGCCACCGCCACCGAAGCGCGTGGCGAGTTCGGCGACCTGGTCATCCTCGATCTTCTTGAACAGCACGTCGGGCGGGCTGAATTTGTGACCGCGCGGCAGCGCATCCCACACGCTCTTGTCTTCGGGCTTCGGCCACGTGCGATTGCCATCGGGCACGCCCAGCACATCCAGCACGGTCTTGGCCGCGTCAGGGACGAAGGGTTGCGCGAGAATGGCGAAAGCCGCCGCCGCGTTGAGGCCGGTGCGCACGCCGACGGCCGCCGCTTGGCGATCGGTTTTTATAGCCGTCCACGGCGCTGCAGCCTGCAAGTACTCGTTGCCGGCAACCCAGATTGCGCGCAGTTCGGCTGCAGCTTTGCGGAACTCCATCTGCTCGTGGAACTGGGTCAGCGCCGCCAGTCGCTCCGCGAATTCTCTCGCCAACTTCTCTTCGTGAGCACCCGGAGCGCCTCCATCCGGCACCGTGCTGTCGAACTTCGAGGCGGCAAAGCGTGTGATCCGGTTGACGAAGTTTCCGAATACGTTTGCCAAGTCTGCGTTCACGGTCTGCTGGAATTGTTCGAGCGTGAAGGCTGCGTCCGAAGACTCGGGCGCGTTCGCCATCAGGTACCAGCGCCAGTAATCGCTGGGCAGAATCTCGAGCGCCTGGTCCATGAAAATTCCACGCTTCTCGGAGGTGGAAAATTTTCCGCCGTACCAGGTGACCCAATTGAACGCCTTCAGACGGTCGACCAGTTTCCACGGCTCGCCGCTGCCCATGATCGTCACCGGGAAGCTCACCGTGTGAAACGCCACGTTATCCTTGCCCATCACCTGGACGTAAGTGACGTCCTTGGCGCCCTTGTCTTCGCGCCACCAGCGTTCCCAATCGCCGCCCGTCGCGTTCGACCATTCGACGGTGGCGGCTATGTATTCGATCGGCGCATCGAACCAGACGTAGTAGACCTTGTTTTCGAAGCCCGGACGGATTTTGCCGTCCTTCGTCACCTTCACGCCCCAGGACAAATCGCGGGTGATGGAACGATCGATCAGGCCCTCGTCGAGCCACTTGTAGGCGATGGAGCGCGCCAGCGGCGGCCACTCAGTGCTTTTGTCGACCCAGGCGTGGATCCGTTCCTGCATCAGCGGTTGCTTCAAGAAGAGATGAGCAGTGTCACGGGCCTCCACGTTAGTTGAGCCGGAGATTTTGGAACGCGGGTTTTTGAGTTCAATCGGATCGAGCAGCGTCTGGCAATTGTCGCACTGATCGCCGCGGGCGCGCTCGAAGCCGCAAACGGGACACGTGCCCTCGACGTAGCGATCGGGCAGGAAACGCTTGTCATCCACCGAATAGATCTGCTTGGTGACGCGCTCTTCGATCAGACCGTTCTTCTCGAGCACTTCGCCGAAGTGCTGGGTGAGTTTGTGATTCGGCGGATTCGACGAACGGCCGAAATGGTCGAACGACAGCTTGAAGCCGTCGCAGGCCTCTTTCTGAATTTGGTATTGCGCGTCGCAGTAGGTGCGAACCTCCATGTTGGCCTCGGCGGCTGCAAGTTCTGCCGGCGTGCCGTGTTCGTCCGTGGCGCAGATGAACAACACCTCATGACCCTGCAGCCTGCGGAAGCGCGCATGCACGTCCGCCGGCAGCATCGAGCCGGCCAAATTGCCGAGATGCTTGATGCCGTTGATGTAGGGGATCGCCGAGGTGATGAGGTAGCGGGCCATTCGACCCGCTACCTAAGGCGCTTCAACACCCCCAGCAAGCCGATCAGGCGATCGGCGTCGCCTTCAGGTTTGCGTAGGCCTGGGCCATCTTGGTGTCATACTGGTTGGTGGCGTAGCCCGGTCCGTTGTAGCGGCTGGCGAAGCCTGCCCAGTCGAGACGTTGCAACTCATCGGCCAGCCCATTGGCGCGCACAAAACCTTCGAACGCTTCGAGTTGGTCCTTTTCGGAACGCGCCAGCTTCGACACGTATTCGTGCGCGTTGGCCATCCCGAGGTTGGGATAGTTCTGCCCGAGCACCTGGAAACGGCCGTAACTCGCGCTCTGCAGTGCGGCCTCCGGATCGAGCGAGTAGGCCAACGTCAACTGATCCCACCGTTCCGCTTGCGTGCGGGGGTAGCCGCCCGGCGTGCGGTTGGAAATGTTGGGATGGCTGGTGTCGTAACGCGAGTTGGTCTTGCGCGAGAACAGGTGCCGTTCGAACAGAATCACTGGACGCCCGTCTGGCGCGAAGCCGCCAAGCGGGCCGGATTCGACCTGCGCCACAGCTGCGGCCGCCTCCCACTCGCAGCCCAAACGCCCTGCAATGGCCTCGTAATCGGCGCGGTTGAGCGGCGAGGTATTTTGCACGCGCAGGGATCCCAGATAGCCGCTGTCGGCGGCCGGCGGCAACGCCGCATATGCGCGCGCGAGCGCGTCTGCGTAAGCCGCAGCGCCTGGACCACCCTCGTACGTGCCGGCAAACGCAGCCCAGTCGCGCCGCAGCAGCTCATCGGCAAGGCCGGCGCGGCTCACATAAGCTTCGAATGCAGCGAGTTGGCGGGCCTCCGACTTTGCGAGATCGGTGACGAACTCGAAGACGCTCGCATAGCCGGCGGCAGCGAAGTAACGGCCCGGCAGCTGGAAAGCGCCCCAACTGGTTGCGCCCAAAGCAGCATCGTCATCGAGCGCATAGGCTTCGGCGAGCTTCTGCCAGCGCGTCGCTTGGTTGCCCGCAAGCGGCGTGCGACTGTTGTTCGAGACGGTTGGATGCGACACATCGAAACGATGGTTGGTCAACTCACTGAAATGGAACGGCTCGTACGAGATCAAGATCTTGCCGGCCGAAAACCCCGGCCCCGCGCTTTCAACACGTAGAATCGCCTTCAGCGTGTTGACGTCGGCGCCCAGACGCTGAGCGGCGGCGGCAATGTCGTTGTCGCTCAGACGGGTCGCATCCTGCGCGCGCAGTGCATCGAGCGAAAATCCGGCTGGCGGACCTGAAGCAGGCGGCGGCGCTGGGGGCGTCGCGGGCGGTGGCGCCGGTGGAATAGCTGGCGGCGGCGTTGGCGGAGTAGCGGGCGGCGGCGGAGGCGCGGGCGGTGTGGCCGGAGGCGGCGCCGGCGTTCGTGGCGGCGGTGGTGGTGGAGCGCGGGGCGGCGATGGTGGCGGCGAGTTGGGGCGTGATCCGCCCCGCGTGCCGAAAATCGCCCGGAACAATCCATCCCAGAAGCTCATGTTCGTCCCCCATGTGGGCCCAACTCGCCCGCTGCGTTCGGCAGCTGACCCGTGTTAGACGACGCTCGCCTTAGTCATTTCCAAGGCGGGCCGCAAATCCACACCTGGGCTTACGCGGCGCTTTCGCAAGGGCGGGCAAACTGGCAAAAGCGCGCTCCGCGTCCGCCGCCATAGCTCAGCTGGTAGAGCACCTGATTTGTAATCAGGGGGTCGGGGGTTCGAGTCCCTCTGGCGGCACTCTTTCCATAACCCTCTTCGCCATCAGGGTTTCCTTGGCGCGCGGCGTTGCGGCGCTTGCGCGGCGTTGTCACAGATTGGAATGTCAATCTCGGTCCCAGCGAGGAATTTTCACGCATGCGCGCCATCATCCTTGCCGCCTCCCTTGCGCTCGCAGCGTGTGGACAACCGGCCGCGCCCGAAGTCGATCCGGCAAAGGCTGCCGCGGTGCGCGCGCTGCCGGCGCCATACGCCGCGGCTGATTACGCGAATGGCCGGCGTGTGTTCGCCCAGTGCCGCTCCTGCCACATCATCGAAGCTGAGGCGCCGCACCGGGTGGGGCCGAATTTGCACGGCGTGTTCGGGCGCGAGGTCGGCACGGCGGAAGGCTTCACGTATTCCGATGCGTTACAGCAAGCGGACTTCATATGGACCGCCGACCAGCTCGATCATTGGCTGGAGAATCCGCAGACCTTCCTGCCAGGCAACCGCATGGCGTTCGCTGGCGTCCGCGACGCGACGGACCGGCGTGACGTAGTAGCCTACATAATGGTGGAAGCGGATCGCGACTAGCCGATTCGAATCACTCCGCCGGCCGCGCCGCGGCCTGCCCGTGCTCGTAGGCTTCGATTTCCTTCGCCGTCGTCTCCGGCGACTTGGTGTAACGTGCCAACAGGTCGTAGAAAACCGGCACCACGAACAACGTCAACATCGTCGCCACCAACAGGCCGAAGAAGATCACGATGCCAATGGTGAAGCGGCTTTCCGCGCCGGCGCCGTGGCCCAAGATCAGCGGAATCGCGCCGACAATCGTTGCGACCGAAGTCATCAACACTGGCCGCACGCGCAGATCCGAAGCCGTGATGATGGCGCTGCGAATGTCCTTGCCTTCGTCGCGCAATTGGTTGGCGAATTCTACAATTAGGATCCCGTTCTTCGCCGCCAATGCAATCAGAATGATAAGGCCGATCTGGCTGTAGATGTTGAGCGTGCCATCGAACAGAAAAAGCCCGAAAAGCCCGCCCGTCATTGCGAGCGGCACCGCCGCCATGATCACGAACGGGTGAAAAAAACTCTCGAATTGTGCGGCCAGGACCAGGAAGACCACGATCAGAGCAAAACCAAAGGCGAAGGCGACGGCCCCGGTCGATTGTTTGAATTGGCGCGCAGCGCCCGTATAGTCGATAGCCACAGGTTCATCGCCGATCTCCTGATTGGCAATGCGCTCGAGTTCGAGCAATGCGTCGCCAATGGCGTAGTCCCCCGGGATGGAGGCCGAGATGGTGATCGCCGCTTGCCTGTTCATGCGCCGCCGTTCGGCCGTGTCGCCGACGGTGTTGAGCGTCACCAGCGTTGACAGCGGCACAAGCTCGCGGGTGCGATCGGAGCGGACGTACTTGTTGGCGAGATCGGCAATGTCCGAGCGGTCGTCGCGTTCTGCTTGCAGGTAGACGTAATATTCCTCGCCCCGATCGCTTATCGTGTTGACGCGGCGCGCGCCCATTGTCGCTTCGAGGGTGCGTCCGATGGCTTGCACCGATACGCCCAGCGCCGCCGCGCGCTCGCGATCGATATCGACGAGAACCCGGGGCGAAGTCGGCTGATAATTCATACGCGGGCGTTGGAAATTCCGGCTTTCGCGCATGCGGTCCATGATGCGTTCCGCGATCACGGCCACGTTTTCGTAAGTCGATCCTAGCAGCACAATCGAGGCGCCATCGGCGCCGCCGCCTCCGCCGCCGCCTTGAAACGGACTCTGCATGCGTGCGCGCACGGTCGCGCCCGGTATTTGCGCGAAACGCTGGTTCATCTCGGTTTCGATCTCCGCCCCAGTGCGCGGGCGATGCTCCCAATCGGCAAGGAAGATGCGCGCAATCCCGGACGAAAAGCGATTGGTTCCTGCGTCGCCGAAGCCGGGCGCCACGACCACCACCCGTTGCGCTTCGCCGCTGTCGACGTAGGTCATTAGAATGTCTTCGACCTGATCCATGACGCGGCTCATATATTCGAAGCCGGCGCCCTCCGGGGCTTGCGCGAATACGATCAGGTTGCCGCGATCTTCGGGCGGCGTGAGTTCGGACGAGAGCTGCGTAAACAGAAAGCCGCCCATCACCAAGATGCCGGCGAATACAACGAATACGAGCGCCTTGACGTTCATAGCTGCTTCGAGGGAAGCGCGATAAGACGCGCGCAAACCATTGAGCACGCCGTCGACAAAGCGCGTGAGCGGCGTACTCGCCTTGACCGGCTTGATCAGTTTCGAACACATCATCGGAGAAAGCGACAGCGCAGCGAAGGCGGAAATCACCACTACGCCGGCGATTGTCACCGCCAGTTCGACGAACAAGCGACCCACGTATCCGCCTACGAACAGCAGCGGCAGGAACACCGCAACCAACACCGCCGATGTCGCAACGATGGCGAAGAAAACTTGGCGCGCGCCCCGCTCGGAGGCGACCAAGGGCGGCTCACCCAAAGTATCGACGCGCCGCTGCGCGTTCTCGAGCACGACGATGGCGTCGTCGACGACGAGACCGATCGCAAGGACGAGGGCCAGCAGCGTCAACAGGTTGATGGAAAACCCGAACAGCATCATGATCAGAAATGAGCCGATCAAGCACACGGGGATCACGGCAGCGGGAATGAAAGCAGCCCGCCATGAGCCCAGAAACAGGAAGATGACGAGCACGACGAGAGCCGTCGATTCGAGCAAAGTCTGGCCGACCCGTTGGATGGCGCGATCGATGAAGACCGTCGAATCGTACGTGATGATGATCTCGGTCCCGGCTGGCAGCGTCGGACGGATGCGCTCAACCTCTTCCTTGACGAGACGGCCTACCTCCAAGGCGTTCGACCTGGATTGACGGACGATGCCCAGGCCCACCTGTTCAACATTGTTTCCCCGGAAAATGCTCCGCCGTTCTTCCGGTTCGATTTCGACGCGCGCGATGTCGCCCAGACGCACCACCGCGTCATCGGGACCGCCGGCGCCGGCAATAGGCAGACGTTGAAACTGTTCAGGCGTTTCGAACGCACGGGTGACACGGACCTGGTAGTCGCGCTCCTGGCTTTGCACGTAGCCAGCAGGCAGCTCGATATTCTGTGTACGCAGCGCGTTTTCGACATCCTGCACAGTGATGCCGCGCGCAGCCATGGCGTTTGTGTCGAGCCAGATACGTAGCGCACGGCGAAATCCGCCGCCGATCTGCACATTGGCAACGCCGTTCAGAACCGCAAGCCGGTCGACGATATAGCGGTCGGCGTAATCGGTAAGCGCCATCCGATCGAGCGTCGTCGATTGGAGACTGAACCAAATGATAGCGTCGGCGTCGGCGTCGGCTTTCCGGATCACGGGATCATCGACATCGGCGGGCAATTGGCCACGTGCGCGGCTGACCGCGTTGCGAACGTCGTTGGTAGCGTCCTCGAGATCGCGGTCGAGGGTGAACTCGATGTTGATCGAGGACCGGCCATCCCGGCTGGTCGAATTGATGACGTCGATGCCGTCAATGCCGGACAGCTGGTCTTCGATCACTCGGGTAATTTGGTTTTCGACCACCTGCGCTGAGGCGCCGGGATAGTTGGCGTTCACGGACACGATCGGACGGTCCACATCAGGCAATTCGCGTAACGGTAAACGCGTGAATGCGATCAAGCCAAAGGCGATGATGATCAGCGAAAACACCGTCGCCAGCACCGGGCGGCGAACGGAGAGGTCCGACAGCGTCATGCTTGTCGCTTAGCGGCCGCGCGGGCGCAGCGCGCCCTGAGCCGACGGTCCGGCGCCGCCGATCTGAACGGGTTGGCCGGGGCGCACGCTTTGCACGCCTTCGCTGATGACCTGGTCCCCCACATTCAGCCCGTTCAGTACTTCGGCCATGCCGCCCGCACGCTGGCCGGTCTCTATACGGACAAGATCCACCGCTTGGCCGCCGTCCCGCCCGACAACTCTGTAGACGTAGGCGCCGTCAATCTGGTCGAGGATCGCGATTTCCGGGATCGCCAGCGCTTGGCGCGGATTGGAGCGTACATCGACGGTCATCAGCATGCCGGGGCGCAGCGTGCCGTCGGCATTCGGCAGAATGGCGCGCACCCGCACCGTGCGTGTAGCGGGGTCGATGCGGCTGTCGACGTTGGCGATCACACCCGTGAACGTGCGGTCGGGATAGGCGGAAGTGCGGGCGGCCAACTCGACGCCTTCGGTCACACGCGAAATCTGCGTCTCGGTAACCGTGAAATCGAGCTTGATCTCGGATGTGTCGTCGAGAGTGCCGATCTGATCGCCGGGACGCATATACTGACCCGGACTCGCAGTGCGCAAGCCGACGATGCCGGCAAACGGCGCTCGAATGGTGCGATCTGCGATGCGCGAGCCGCCTGCATTCAGTCGCGCCTGTGCGGCCTCTGCTGCCGCCTGGACCGTGTCCAGGCGAGCTCGAGAGGCAAATCCGCGGTCGAACAATTCCTGCGTGCGGCGAAGGTCTTCCTGCGCCGCTTGGTTAGCGGCGCGGACTTCGGCGAGTTCGGCTGCCTGTTCGACGCTGGACATCTCGACCAGCACTTGACCAGCGGCGACATGATCGCCGCTTTCGAAGCGAATGCGACGGATGGTGTCGGCGACTTTGGGGGTCAGCACGATGCTTTCCCGAGCTTGGGCGGTGCCGATGGCCTGGAGGCCATCGGTGAAAGTGTGGGTACCCGCTGTGACAGCGAGCACCGTCGGCGCGCTGCCGCCGCCGGCGCGTCCCTGGCCTCCTGAAGCGGCGTTGCTGGTCTGCTTCTCCCCAACGAAGACGGCTTCGCCCAGCGACTTGCCCGCCACGACCACGAGCATGGTCACGAGCCCCGCGACGACGACCGCGGCAAAGCCAAAGCGCCTGAACAACCCCGCCAACATTCTGTAATGGTTCCTACACGCGAAGTTCTGCGGATGTGTGACTTTATTTCGGAAAGTCCAGCCGAACGGACGATCAATCGTCCGGGCGGCCCCAAAATCCTAGCACAAGGGTAGGTTCGAGCGCCCCACCATCGACGCGTGCGCGAACCCCGAGCTGGAGACCGCGACCGCTGCGGCTGAAGCGGACGACGGTGAATTGCACTTTGATGGTCTCATCGCCCTCGGCGGGCGCATCGACGAAGACCTGACCCATGGTCAACCAATTTGCGCTTGGGCGGTAACCCGCAGTTATCTCTGCGCGTCCAGCCTCGCAGCCGCCGCTGAGCGCGCGCGCTGCAGTCTCGACATTGATAAAGCCGGTATCGCCGAATGAACGCCCGCCAAGCCAACGCACCTCCGCGCCGCCTTCGGAACAGCCGGCCTCCGGATGGGAAACCCAAAGCGCTCCGGCCTGGACGGCCATGACATTTCTGCCGTCGCGATAGAATGCGTGCTTCAGAGCGAGCGTCGCTTCGGCGCGCCATCCATCGACTGTGTCGTAATTGGTCTCGCCCCATGGCGCGAACACGAGCGAGTCGTCATCGCCGAGCGGGGCTTCGTAGTAAGCGGAACTCTCGTAGAAGAGCGCCTCGTCGCGTTCTCCGACGCCACTCGTGACAATTTCCTGGCCGCCGGCGGGCGCGATCCAGGCCCCGGCCGCAGCCGGCGCTGGATACAACACTGCTACGACGCCTAAGAGTCGTAGCCCGGCAATTGCCGGTCGAGTTTGCGCTTTAGCCCCGGCCACGCCAACCCCGCCACCATCCCAAGACCCCTGCTCTGTCCGACCGTCTCCAGTTGAGCAGCCTCCGGCGCGATCAGCACTCTGTCGCGTCCGCCGGAGAGAGCATTGACCTGCTGAGCGCAGGCGCGTTCGAGAAAGAAAATTCCTATGAAGGCTTCCGCCGCGCTGGCGCCGACCGACAGCGTGCCATGGTTGCGCAGAAGCATCATCTTCTTGTCGCCGAGATCCTTCACCAGGCGCTCGCGCTCGTCGAGATTGAGCGCGACGCCTTCGTAATCGTGATGGGCCAAATTCGGAATCACGAGCAATGAATTTTGCGAAATCGGCAATAGCCCGTCTTTTTGCGCCGAAACACCAACCCCTGCATCGGTATGCAAATGAATCACGCACAACGCATCTTCACGCGCCGCGTGGATTGCCGAGTGGATGGTGAAGCCTGCCGGGTTGATGTAATAGGGCGTCGCCGCAACGATATTGCCCTCGAGATCGACCTTCACCAGCGACGAGGCGGTGATCTCCTCGAAGAACAGGCCGTACGGATTGATCAGAAAGTGATGATCGGGCCCCGGCACGCGCATCGAAATGTGCGTGAAGATCATGTCGTCCCAGCCATGCAGCGCGACCAAGCGATAAAGCGCGGCGCAATCGACCCGCACCTGCCATTCCTCGGCGCTTACCCGGCCCTTGAGGGATGTGCCTGCGTCATCGGCCATCGGTCGCGCTCCGTTCGTGACTGTGGTAAGAAAACACTAGGCCGGTCGGGCCGATAAGCAAAGGCCGTCTATCTCCCGATGAAGCTTTCGTTCACCGCCAGCGCCCGCCCGGAGGCGCAAGAGGCATTGCGCCGCTTACGTCACACTTACGGGGAAGCCGGGGAGGACGCCGATGTCATCGTTGCGTTGGGCGGTGACGGCCACATGCTTGAAACCCTGCGCCGCCGGCTGAAGGACAAGAAGCCCGTTTACGGCATGCATCGCGGTACGATCGGGTTTCTCATGAACGAATTCGACGAAACCGATCTGCCTGAGCGGGTGGGCAAGGCCGAGCCGATCCGCGTCCGGCCGCTTGTCGCTAAGTGCGAAACGGCTGCCGGCATCGCCGAGGAGCGGGCTTTCAACGAAGTCTCGCTGTTTCGGCAGACGGCGCAAACAGCAAAACTGCGTATCTGCATCGATGGGGCCGAGCGGCTGTCGGAGCTCTCCTGTGACGGGATTATGGTGGCGACGCCCGCGGGCTCGACTGCGTACAACTTCTCCGCCCATGGCCCGATCCTGCCGATCAATTCGCGGCTGCTGGCGCTCACGCCGATCAGCGCCTTTCGGCCCCGCCGTTGGCGCGGGGCGCTGCTGCCGCACCGCGCGATCGTTCGGGTGGAAGTCATCGACGCCCGCCATCGCCCGGTCAGCGCCAGCGCAGACAATGTCGAAACCCGAGATGTGAGGGCCGTGGAAATCCGCGAAGACTCCGCTGCTGCGCAGACCTTGCTGTTCGACCCGGGTCACGCGCTGGATGAACGTATCGTCCGCGAACAGTTCGTGGTGTGAGTCAGCGCCGTCAACGCTATATTCACCAAGCGCGCGTCACGTAAGGGCATGGTCCAGCGCCATCCCAAAACCTCTCGTTGCCTAAAGCCAACGTCGACCCTCTGTTCGCCGGGTGCAGCGAACGCCCCGATGGACTCGAAAGCGGAGCTGATCGATCCGCGAGAACACGGATTGCGCTCCCTGCAGCTAAAGAAGCCGATTTTCGACGCCGGTGCGATCGCACGCGCCGATCAGGCGCTCGAGGCGATGGGCGAGGACCTCCAGGCCTGGCTCAAAGCCGATGTGGAGCGCCTGCAGGCGGCGCGGCTCCGCGCCGATGCGGCGCATTGGAGCGTCGTGTCGCAAGAAGATGTGTACGCCGCAGCGCATGATCTCAAAGGCTTGGGCGCGACCTACGGATCATTGCTCGCCACCCAGATAGCGGCTTCCCTCTGCCGGCTGATCGAAACCGATGCGGGCAAGGCGTTTAGCGAGCGCGATCCATCGCTTGCATGCGCGCACATCGACGCCCTGCGCGCCTCGGTGCGCGACGGGATCAACGCCGTTGACGATCCGATCGGCCGCGCCGTGCTTCAGGCTTTGGAAACGCGCGTGGCTGCGCTGGGCGTCGCACCTCGCTAACGCCGGCTTTACCTCGTTCATCCGCCCGGCCTTAACCGTGCCCATGGCATAAGCGCCGGCTGCATGAACGTCGTTCCATTCCGTCCGCCGGCAACCGCAGTCGAGCCGCTCGCCTTCACCATTGGCGCGCGCATCGATCTGCGCGTCGGCGCCCTGGCGGCGGGGGTAGTGCGCCCGCTTGGCCCGCCGGAACAGGCCTTCACGTATTCGCACCTGGCGCGGCTGCTGCGTGGCGCGCGCATGGCGTGGCTCGAGCGTGGCGCGCATGGCGTGCTCACGCTTGCTGTACCCGCAGAGATTCAAGACGCCCTGGAAGCCGACCTGCTGAGCGAAGCGGCGATCGAAGCGGGATGCACGCGGCGAGGCCTGCATGTCCAATTGCACGAACGTGAAATTGTGAAGGCGGGCCCATCCTTAGCGGAGGGTCTCCGAGCGCAAGGCTGGAATATCGTATTGCGCGGCGATCCCGAATGCCCGCTGCCGTTCGGCTCCCGCGCACGCAATCTCTACTGCGAGGTCGTCATACAGGCCCCGGCGACGCCCGATCCGTTCCTGGGAGTAGCAGACCGCGACCCCTCCCCGCTCGGGCGCCGTTTGCTTGCAGCCAAGGCCGCTGGCCTGGTGATCACCGCGGAAACCGTGCTCACCGCATCGCACGCGCGCACGCTGGCGATCGCCGGCTTCGATCGCGGCGGCGGTCCATTCGCCGAAGCGGGATTACGCTAACGATTCTGAAGTCAAATCGCGACCCGTTCGACCTGCAGGCCTGTCGCGTCGAGCTTTTCCAACAGATAATCGAGATCTTCCTTCGGCACCGATTGGAACAGCGTCAGCGTGCGCTCGAGCATGCGCTTGCGGAAGGTGACGCGGTCACGTGCAACGCCTTCCCGGTCGATCGAATGATAGACGTCGATCGCCGCCCGGAACGACGGGAACAGCCGCGGCGGCAAACCCGCGCGGTCGAACGCCGCCTTTAGACCGAGCGGGCCGCTGTCGTGCATCAACAGCCACATCCGTTGATGGGAGATGCCGCCAAGTTCGGCCATGGCGTATTCGACGAAATCGACCTGACCCAGGCAAAGTCCGCGCATGATCAACGACGGCGTCAGTCTGCCATTAAGGTTGAGTTGCTGCACGAACTTGGCCAAATCCCGTTGGCGGCCGGCCTGTTCGACAATATCGAGCGTCGCGCGTTCGCGCGCGCCCACAGCGAGGTCGATGGCGATTTGGGGCGGCAACTCGTGATTATTGACCAGATGATCGAATAGTTCGCCCGTGACCATCGAGACGAGTTTTTCGGTCACCGCAACTGGCAACACGTCTCGATGCACCATGGCCGTCGTGATCGACGACATGCCCTCAAACCGCGTCAACGCCGTTTCCAGGCCATTCTCATCGAAAATGGCGTTGTCGTTAGCCAACGCACGTTCGACCGCTTCCGGGACAGCGTAGCTGGAAAGCGCGCCGGTCACGGTCACCGAGATGTGTTCCCGACTCGCGACCGCCACTTGCTTGTTCGGCGGACAGGCGCGAATGATGGCGACCAGATCGCCATCGTTGAGCGAAGGCGAATTCATGATCACCGGCAAGGCGATGGTATCGACGTCGCGGGCGAGCTTGTTGGCGATCTCGCGCGGCAGCTTGGGCGAATTCTTGAGCGCTATCGCCAGCGCCCGGCGCACGAGGATCGCCGCGTCCTGCGCCATGATCGCGATGATGCCTTCGGCGTGGGCGCGTTCCTCCGGGGAAAGCTCGGCCTCTTCGATGCAGCGGCAAAGCTTGTGCGCAGCATGCGCCCGCTCGTCCTCGCTCGGCCCCTTGATTAGGGACCGGATGTCGCTATCGGTGAGATTGGCGCGCATAGTGACGACGGACATGTGGCGCTCATGCTCCAAGGCGGGCGGCGACTCCCGCCGCACCCGTTGAAGCAAGCCTCGCGGGCGTCCCTTAACGAAGCCTTGATTGCAGACGTTGCGAAGAGGAAACGGAGTTCATGCTCGAAGGATTGAGGATCATCGAGATGGCTACCTACGTCGCCGCGCCCGGCGCCGGTGGCATCATGGCCGACTGGGGTGGCGATGTAATCAAGGTCGAGCCGCCCGGCGGCGATCCGATCCGCATGTTCTTCTCCTCACTCGGCGTCGAAGAAACCACGAACCCGGTGTTCGACATGGACAACCGCGGCAAGCGCGGGATAATTCTCGACACGTCGAAACCCGGTGGTCGCAACGCCCTGCTGAAATTGATCGACGGCGCAGACATCTTCCTTACCAACGTCCGCCCTGGAGGCCTCGCGCGCGCTGGCCTCGACGCGGACACCGTGCTGAAGCGCTGCCCAAGCCTCATCTATACAACACTCACGGGCTACGGCCTGGAGGGGCCGGACGCGGATCGGCCCGGCATGGATCAAGCGGCGTTCTGGGCGCGCTCGGGCCTGGCGGCGATGTTTCGGCCCAAGGACGGCGATCCGGTGACGTTGCGCACCGCGTTCGGCGATCACGTCGCCTCGCTGGCCATTGTGGCGGCTATCATGTCGGCCGTGTACGAACGTACGAGGACGGGCAAGGGCCGGCTCATCGACGCGTCACTGTTACGGGTGGCGCACTATGCGGGCTCGAGCGACCTGGCGATTCAGCATACGCGCGGTCGCATCGCCTCGAACCGCCCGCGGGTGAACGCACCCAACCCGCTGATCAACTATTTCCAGACCGGCGGCGGACGCTGGATCAGCTTGCTCCAGCGTCAGGGCGAGAAAGACTGGCCGAAACTGGCGCGGGCGTTGAAGGTCGAACATCTCGTCCACGATGTGCGCTTCGCCAACGGCCGCGCGCGGCGCGAGAATGGCGCGGTGCTGGTGCCGTTGTTGGATGAGGCGTTCACGGCGCGGCCGTTCGCGGAAATTGCCGCGGCACTGGACGAAGAAGAACTGATCTGGGCGCCGGTATTGACGGCAGCCGAGGCGATTGTCGATCCGCAGGCGATCGCGGCCGGCTGCGTTGTCGAGACGCCGAAGCACGACGGCGGCGCGATGCACGCGCCGGCGGGCCCGGTGCGTTTTGCGGGCGCCGATGACGGGCCCAAAGGACCGTCGCCGCGCGCGGGCGAACATACGCGTGCCGTGCTGAGCGAAGCCGGGTTCACGGCGACCGAAATCGACGCGATGTACGCCAGCGGCGCGGCCGCCTGAAATAAATCCGCAACAGAACAGCTTTAGCACTGGCGCCCAGGGAGATGGGCATGCGCTGGATGCTTGCGTTGCTCGTGAGTGCGTGCGTCGGCGGCGGGCTGGTCTATCCTTCGACGATGGATGATGTCACGTTCGAGCGCGAGTTGGCGGCGCGCTTTCATTACGGTCCTCCAGCGCCGGCGCCGGCTGAGGTCGCAGATCAGGCTGCCGGACAAATCGCCGATGCGGCGTACCTTGCGGGCTTTCCTGAGTTCGACCGCGCCTACTCGCCGCGCGCACGCGCACAGGCCGTCCAACTGCTCACACAGCTTCAATCCGCCGCTGGCGATCTCACTCACGAGCAATTTGTGCTTCGCGTGGCCGAGATCGCCGCACTTGCCGATAATGGCCACACGGCCCTTGGAGAGAATGCCTTCAAGAAGAACACGCCGCGCTTGCCGGTGCGCACCTACCAATTCGCCGATGGTCTCTACGTTTTTTGGGCAGCGCCCGCGCTTTGCGATCTCCTCGGCGCTCGCATCGGCACTATTGATGGGCGCAGCATCGCGGATCTCCACGCCGCCACACGCCGATACGCGGGCGGTACGGAGGCACATCGCCAGCGCATGCTTACAGCCATGCTGGAATCACCGGCGCTGTTGCACGCAGCCGGCCTGGCGGCGGCACGCGATGCACTGACGCTGCGAGGGGTGCTGGCGGATGGCGCGCCGTTCGAGCGCCGCGTTGAGGGGCAGGAGCGCGATCGTTCAGCGTGGGTGTCGAGCGCCCAGCGCACGCTGTTTCCGACATGGCCCGGCGCACCGATGCAGAGCCTGCTGAACGATAACGATCCGTTGCCCATCTACCTGCGTCACCGCTCGGAACTTTTTTCTCTGGAAACGGCGCCGGACGGCGGCCTCTATATCGGGCTTGGCTACAATGGCGATGCCGACGACTTGCCGATAGCGACGTTTCTCGAGAGCGCCTTGGCCCGCGTTCGCAGCGATCGACCGGCCTATGTCGTCGTCGAGGTGCGTATGAATGGCGGTGGTGACTACACGACCACCTATGCCTTCGCCCAAGCGCTGCCCCGCGCCGCGCTTGGCGCCCCGATCTATGTGTTCACTTCCCCTTGGACATTTTCCGCGGCGATCACGACGGTCGCTGCGCTCGAAACGGCCGGCGGCGATCAAGTGTTCATCGTTGGCGAACCGGCAGGTGATCGCTTGGATTTCTGGGCCGAAGGCGGTACGTTCGATCTTCCGAACGCTTTCGTGCAAGTGCACTATGCAAGCGGCCGTCACGTCTATGACGGCCCTTGCCGCGACCTGGCCACCTGTTTCTGGCTGAACCAACGCTACCCCGTGCGCGTGCGCACGCTCGAACCGGATATTTCCGCGCCGCTCACATTCGAAGCTTATCGTGCGCTGCGCGATCCAGCGCTCGACGCGGTGCTAGCGCATCAAGTTACGTCGCGCTCGTCCGCGCGTACGCGGTAAGCGCTTCCAGCGGATTGCGTTGTTCGGTCTGCTCATCGCCGCCCCGCAAGAGCGGCAGCAGCGCGAATGCGAACAGCGCTTGAGCCAAAGCCGGGGACATCGCCTCTCCCTCGCGGCCGTACTCCAGCGTTGCACCTTGCCTCGGCGACGCCGCGCCCATACCGGCGTCCGCGTCGATTTGCAGGCGTTCCAGGAGCGCCTGTGCGCTGCGCGGCTGGCCGTTGGCGTAGAACAGCCCGCGATTGGCCGCCGCTTCTCGCGGGAATAGCGCAACCGCGTTGGCTGCGCCCTGCTGCGCGGCTTCGATCAAGCGGAGCGCGCCGTTCGGCCCCATCACGTGTGCGGCGTAGAGTTCTCCTGCGCCCGGCGCGCGCCCGAGGCGAGCCTGCAGCGTCGCCGCGTTTTCGCGCGCCAACTCACCGGCCATGCGGGCAGAAATCTCGGGATCGCTGCGCAAGGCCAGAATCTGGCTACGGGTTTCGGCATTGGCGCCATTCCGCAGCGCTGCAGCTTGCGCGAACAGGCCATGATTTGCGCCGTGGCGCCGGACCATGTCGAGCCATGTGCTTTCGATGAATTGAAACAGCCCGCTCGCGCTAGACGTGCCGGCCCGCGCGTGCGGATTCATGGCGCTCTCCCGGCGCGCCGTTTCGACGAGCAGCGAGAAGTTCACGCCCGTCGCGTCTGCCGCGCGGCGGATCGCGGCGCGGACGGCGTCATGCCCGGCAGGCGCGATCGGATCGCTCATAAGCGGGGCCTCGGCCGGTTTGGTAAATGCCGCGTTAACTGCCGCGCGCCGCAATCGATGCGGAAACCCAACAATCTTTAGTTCTGCGCAAACCCGTCCAGCGGACGGTCTCTTCAGTAGCTCTTCGGCAGGCCGAGCACGCGTTCGGCGATGAAGTTCAGAATCATCTCGCGGCTGACAGGGGCGATGCGGGCGATCATGGCTTCGCGGAAATAGCGTTCGACGAAGTATTCCTTCGCATAGCCCATGCCGCCATGAGCGAGCACACTCGACTCGCAAGCGCGAAAGCCGGCCTCGGCGCCCAGATACTTCGCAGCGTTTGCCTCCGCGCCGCATTCCTTGCCCGCGTCATAGAGCGCCGCTGCCTTGAAGGTGAGCAGGTTCGCCGCTTCGAGTTCGGCCCAGGATTTTGCGAGCGGGTGTTGGATGCCCTGGTTCTGACCGATCGGCCGTCCGAACACGATGCGCTCTTTGGCATACTGCGCGGCGCGCCGAAGCGCCGCGCGGCCAAGACCGATCGCTTCTGCGGCGAACAGCACGCGTTCCGGATTGAGGCCGGAGAGCAGTATCCTGAAGCCCTGCCCCTCTTCGCCGATCAATTCGGCGTTGGAGACCTCGAGATCCTCGATGAACAGCGTGTTGCACTCGACCGCTTTGCGGCCCATTTTGGGGATCGGCTGGGCTTCAATGTGCGCGCGATCGAAGTCGGCATAAAAGAGAGATAAACCCTCCGTTGGCCGCTTTGCCTGATCTTTTGGCGTGGTGCGCGCGATGATCAATATCTTGTTTGCGCGCTGCGCGTTGGTGGTCCAGATTTTCCGGCCGGTGATGCGGTAGCCCTGATTGGTGCGCGCCGCTCGTGTCTCGAGGCTCGACGTATCGAGACCGGAATTTGGTTCTGTGACGGCAAAGCATGCTTTGTCGCGGCCATCCATCGCGGGCGGCAGGAACCGATCCTGCTGTTCGGGCGTGCCGAATTTCACGATCGGCATGAGACCGAAAATGTTGAGGTGAATGGCGCTGGCGCCGGAGAAGCCCGCGCCGGATTCCGCCACTGTTTGCATCATCAATGCTGCTTCGGTGAGACCGAGACCGGCGCCGCCGACGCGCTCGGGCATGGCGACGCCGAGCCAGCCGCCGGCTGCGATGTCGGCAACGAACTCCTCCGGAAATTTTCCGCTTTCGTCAGTCTTCAACCAGTAATGGTCGTCGTATTTGGCGCAGATCTCCTCGATCGCGTGCTTGATCGCGGTTTGCTCTTCGGTCAGGTCGAGGGAGAAGGTCATGCGTCGTTGAATCTCTGAGGCGAAAGCGCGGCCCATTCGGGCGGGATGGGTCGGCCAAACACATAGGCCGTAATGATCTCCGCGGTAATAGGCGCCATGAGCCATCCGTCGCGGGAGTGCCCTGCGGCAATGTAAAGGCCTTGCGAGATCGGGCCGATCATCGGCCAGCCGTCGGGCGACATCGCCCGTATGCCTGTCCAGACTTTCCCGGTTGGCTTCACCTCGCCGGGCAAGAGTCTTTCGACGGCAGCCTCGATCTGGCCGACGAGTTCGCGGTTCACGCCCCAATCGTAACGGTCGTACTCGAACGTAGCGCCAAGCACGGTGTCTTCACGGCGGTCGGCGATATAGAAATCCCCAGCCCGAAGATTAGGGCGAAGCCGATGATCGAGTTCAATCTTGGCTATATGCCCCTTCCCGCCCCGAATGTGCTTCAGAACTGGCGCGGCGGCCTTGATCTTGTCCGTTGACCAGGCGCCGGGCGCGAGCACGACCGCGTCGGCTTCGAACACTTTATCTTCGTGCGTGGTGACGCTGTTCGCGGTCACGCTGGCGACATCGGTGTTGTAGTAGCGCAACACGCCCAGCGCATGCGCCTGCATGGCCAGGCCGGTCAGCACGCGCAACGGATCAACGGTGCCCTCCGCGTCGATGAATAATGCATGGTCCACCTTCGCGCGAAACCCCGTCAGCTTGCGGAAGGCAGCGCCGGACAACGCAGATGCCTTCTGTCCGAGCCTGGCGGCATTGCGCGCGAGCGCCTCCGCTTGCGCTTGCGTGTCGCGCACGACCACGCCGCCGTCGAAACGTACGCCATCGGCCCATTCCGCGCCCTCGAACAGGAACCTCCACAACGCGAACGACTCGAGCGCCACTTTCTCATGCGCGCTTGCAACGTCAGCGATGGGCGCGAGCATGCCCCCTGCCGTCGCGGAGGCTATCGGCGTATGATAGGTGGGGTGTTCGTCGCCGCTGTCGAGCAATTGCACACGCGCACCGCCTTTGCGCAGCCGCACCGCGCAGAACAAGCCGATGGCGCCGCCGCCGACGACAATTACCGATTTCATGGACATTCATTCGGCTGAAAACGACGTCCGGGCAAGCGGGCGCCGCCTCAGTTTGTTCGCGCTACCGCGGCGATGGCCTCGGCGCCCGCGATCAGCAGCGCCTCGGTGGTGATCGGGCGCCCGAGCGCCTTGGACAAATGCCGCGCCGCGGCTTCGAGACGCGTCCACGTCTTGGCGTCCACGCGCACGGTCTTGAACGCGGCGCGCTTCGCATTCTTTGCTTGTGTTTTCTTTCTGGAGGGCTTCGAGACTGCCCTGATCGCCTGCTTCATACGATCGATGTGCGCGCGATCCTTGTCCTTTTCCACTTCAGGCAAGCGATCATAGGGCCTGAACAAGTCCTTCGGCTGGCTCTTGTCGTTCCTGTTGCGTCTGATCCAGGCTTCGTGGACATGGTTCGACGCCGCTTCCCGATCGTTCGGAAATCGCTTCACCGCGGCGTAGGCGTCGAGCGCTGCCTGCTTGTTGTCGTCCTTGGCTCGCTGATCGAGTTTCGACCAGGGTTGATTGATATCAACCATGACGCCGCCGCGCAGGCGCATGCGCGGCTGTCCGCGCTGATCGGGATTGGATTTTAGAAACGCCTTGCGCCAGGCGTCGTGAGAGCGGCCGGAGAAGTAGTCCACCGCAGCCGCGATGGCCGGGTCGGATTTCTTGGTGCTCTTGGCGCTCTTGGATTTCTTGCTCTTGCGGGTGGCGGCCATCCCAAAGCCTAACAACAAGTCTTTAGTAAAACGCAAACCGGTTCGCCGCTCAGGCGGGCCGCCATTCAGGCAGATCGAAGCTTGGATTAGGATAGGCGGCGTCGACCAAGGTCTTGCCGGCCGCGAGGCCGACTTCCAGCAGCAGCTCCATATTGGCCTTCCTGCCATTGTCCATGAGATCGAGGGCCTCGAGCGTCTCGCTGTCCAGTTCGCGCCCGAGCATACGCTCAAGGTATGTCATCGGCGGCGTCGGATCGCCGCGCCGTTTGGTCTTGGATTTGGTATCGAGCATCACGTCCATCCGCTGATAGTCGAGCAATGGCGCACCGGTGATGCAGACGCCCCGCATGTCGCCGATTTCGGAATTGATGCGCCAGGGCTTCTTCGATTCGGATAGCGCCTGCAGCATCATCACGCCCTGCACTTGCGTGTCGTAGACCATGGCCCGCAGAGCGTGCACGCCGCGAAGACCGGGCGGTAGACTGCGGAAGGCCTCACCGTCGATCCTCGGGCGGCGCGATCCGGTGCCGCAAGATGTCATCATCAGATTGTCGGCGCCGCCCTTCCAGCCGAACTTGTACGACGGTTCGAGCGCCAGCATCAGCAATTGCATTCCGGGGTTGTTATTGCCGCTGACGGCGCCATCGACGAAATACCCCTTTTGCGTCGGGCGTCGCTTCTCGTCGAACTCGATGTCGATGACGATCTCATCGAAAAAAGTCGGCGCCGCGGCGCTCGCCAGCACGAGGTCGATCAATCTGTAGCGCTTGTTCGGAAAGACTCCGCTGTCGCCCGCGGGGTCGTAGAACTGGCCCAGCGGGTGATTGGTCACGACCCAGGCCGAGCCTGTGTCGATGCGTTTGGCGTGAATGGCGAGCCCGGTCTTCAGATCCTCCGATCCCAGCGTCTTTGTCGTGAGCACTGAGTAAAGGGCGCGGCGCAGACGCTTCGACTCGAACCTGCACTGCAGGAACACGCCGTCACCTGCGTTGCGGCCGAATACCTCGGGACCGAGGCGCATATAAAGCGCGATCAACTCATCGACGCTCAGTCCAAGCGCAAGCGCTGACGCAATAATCGCGCCCGTCGAAGTGCCGCCGATCAAATCGTAATAGTCGGACAGTCGAAAACTGGGCGCCCCGCCCGCCCGGCGCCGCAACTCATCCTCCAGCACCTTCAGCATGCCAAGTGTCAGCACGCCCTTCACGCCCCCGCCGTCGAGCGCAAGCACGCGCTTCGGCCCGGTATCCGGCGAGAGATGCTCGAACAGCGTTTTGGCCATGTGTCCCCGCGCGCCTGTTCTAGCCGCGCTAAGCGATCAAAAGAAGACCAGCGAAGCCGGGTCACGCCCCAAATGCGCGGCTTTATACTCGGCGGCGAGAAATAATCCCCCGGCGACGTAGATCGCGCCGCCGCCTTGCGCCTTCGCCAAGGCCAGCCTGCGCGCGTCGATTACACATTCCGCCAGAGTGATCTCGGCGCCCGAATTCGCCGCCTGTGCGTGCGCCGCAACAAGCGCGGCCGTTGCGCCTTTGTGATACGCCGCGGTGCAGACGATGTTAGGAAACGCCGGCGCCAGGCGATGGACGATGGCGCTCACGTCCTTGTCCTGCGACACCCCGCAAATGAGTATGCCGGGCCGCCCGCCGCGCATGCTTTCAAAGCCAGCGAGCCCAGCGTTAACCCCTTCGGGCGTGTGACCGACGTCGATCACCTCGAGCGGATCGTCAGCAAGCACCTCCAAGCGGCCCGGCCAACGCGTCGCCGCGAATCCCGAACCAATTTGATCAAGGCTCAGCGGCACAAGCGATTGCGCCAGCCAGAGCGCGAGCGCGGCGTTGCTGCGCTGGTGCGCACCGGCCAGCGGCGCGTCGTCAAGCGGAACCGCTACAGAAAGCGGAATGCAGTTTGCCTCGCACCAGCTCTCGATCGCGGCTCGAACCTGAGCGTCGCTGGCCACGATTTCACTGATCACCAGGGCGTGACCAGCCTTTACGGCCGCCGCTTTCTCGATCGCAATTGCCGCGGGCGTGGCGCCCAGCAGGGCGGTATGCTCCAGATCGAGCGCTGTGAGCGCTGAGTGACGCGCTTCGATCAAGCGGATCGGATCAAGACGGCCGCCGAGTCCCGCCTCCCACACGGTATGAGCGCAGCCGTGTGCAGCGAACCAATCTGCGGCGATCAGAAACAGGAATTCGAAACCACCGGCCGCGTCCGCGAGGCAGCAGGCATCGATCGCTTCGCTCACGCGCCGCCAGTGATGAACGAGTTCGTCGTCGCTGATGTCGCTCGCGCCGATACGAAAGCGCTCGTTCAGGTCCAGCAGATGCGGCGACGTGAACAGACCGACACCCGGGCTCACCTGGCCAAGCAGCGCCGCCGTCATCGCCGCCGTCGATCCCTTCCCGTTGGAGCCGACGATGGCGACCCCATTCTCGCCGAAAGCGGGCAGATCGAGTTTGAGATGATCGGCGACAGCTTTCACCCGCTCGAGCCCGGGGCCAGCGCCGAACTTGGGATGGGGCACCCGCCACGCCTTCATTTGAGTGCAGCTTCCAGATTGGCGCGCCAAATTTCGACGATCAGATCCCAGCGGTCGTGATCCTCGAGCGTGGCGATCATGGGATTTGAATTGACTTCGATGACGGCGAGTCCCGCTTCGCCGAGATCGAACAAATCTACTGCCGCAAGCGAAAGACCGACGGCCCGCGCAGCCGCCACCGCCAACGCCGCCAAATCTTCCGGAGCGCCGTCCCGTAGTCCACGGGCGCCGCCCCCGGCAGCGCGGTTGGCCGGCCCTTCGAGCGTGACAATCGCGCCGCGGGCGGGCACATCGCCGTTCACAAGCAGGCGCCCGTGCTCATCGCGGCCGCGCGGCTTCAGCGGCGCCGCCCCGGGTTCGCGCCCCATCGCCGCGACGAGCGCGTGCAAGGGATTTTCTCCATCGCCTTCGACCTGGGGCAAGGCTTTCCGATAGGAGAACAGCGCGCGTCCGTTGAGGACGAAGACGCGATGTTCAGGGGCGCAGATAAAGGGCTGAACCAGAATGGCAAAGTGTTCGCGTCCAACGCGCATGGCGTAATCGGCGAACGCTTCCGGGCTTTCGATCACTTCCGCATAGAGACCGTTCGACGCCGATATGGGTTTGCAGAACACGGGATATTGGGCCGCGGCGGAGAACACCAAAGCGTCCTCGATCTCACGCCCTGGCGACCGCACCTCGCGCCAACGTTCGGTCACGAAGTACATCCGCCCGGCAACGACGGGCAGAGCGGCTTGCCGCAGCGTCTCGGCACAGAACGCTTTGTCGCGGGCGATCGAGGCGGCGCGCGCATCGTTCAGGGCGTATGGCGTCCCCGCGCCGGCGGCGAACGTCGCGCGGCGATCGCCATCGCTGACTTCGAACAAATAACCGTCGGCGCCATCGAGCGAGCGAAAGCCATATCCGCAGGCCGCGGCGGCCCGCGCTGCGTAGCGCGCATGCGCGCTCAGCAAGTTGTCGGTAGAAGTCTTGGTGGAAAAAGCCACGTGGTACCGCCTCCAGGGTTCGAACCAGGGACCTCTGGATCCACAAACCGGCCAAACCTCTTGGGAAAACAACACCTTAGGCTCTTGTTTTCCACATTCTTTGCACAGGCGGCGACACCGAGACACTACAAATGGTACCGCCTGTTGGGCTCGAACCAACGACCCACGGCTCCACAAGCCGTTGCTCTACCAACTGAGCTAAGGCGGCACACGCCGGAGGAGATAACGAGACGCGCGCTGCGGCGCAAGCCGAGGCACGTGCTAAAGCAGAAACCTTACCTTGGAAGAGGCGAGCCCGCCCTCGCCTAGGAGGCGGCGCCCAGTTGCCGATCGATCGCATCCGCCAGATCGTGGTCGGCGCGCTGATCCGGAAACAGGTGTCCGTAGACGTTCATCGTGATCTCGATACGCGAGTGGCCCAGAAAGCGCTGGACCTTCTTTGGCGCGGCACCGGCGGCAATCAGGGCCGACGCGGCGAAGTGGCGGCCGTGGTGAGGCGTGTAATCTGGCTTCCAGATCAACACCTCTCGTTGCGACTTCTCTCGCCCGCCCTCCGGCAGCCGCTTGCCGCAGAACGTGCGCATGGATTTGACTTGCTCGGCAAAACCAGCCGCACCCAGGACTGGCTTCCACACGTCCTCTGCAAAATTCGAATAGAGCTCCGGCGTGCCCGCGCGTGTCGCGAATAACAACCCGTCCTTCGGTTGTCCGATCGCGAGAATATACTTGCGTAGGACGCGGCTTGCTTCCTTGCCCAGCGTGATCTTCCGCCGGCTGGCAGCGGTTTTGACCGGGCCGATGGTCCCGCGCATGTGCTCGGAGCGCTGGACCACCTTGAGCTCCGCCCGTCCATCCGGTCCGAACCGGACCATTTTGGCGGGAAAGCCCAGCATCTCTGAGGGACGCAAGCCGCCGCCAAACAGCAACCGAAACTGCGCCGCCGCACGGCCCGTTTTGTCATGTGCATCGGCCGCCTTCAGAATGGCGGCTGCGGCCACAGGCGTGGGAATCTTGATCGCCTCAACATCCACGTCCTCAAAGGTATCGGCTAAATCAAGGTTCGGCGCTGTTGGTCGGCTCTTTCCGGGAAACCTGGCGTCACGCGCTGGATTCTGCACGAGGTAACCTTCCCCAACTGCCCACTTGAGCATGGTGGAAAAACTGACGCGGATCTTCCTCGCATACTTGAGGCTCACGCGACCAATCAGACGACGAAGGAACTGCTGAACTGCGGGCGTGTCGAGTTCAGAGAGCTTCTTTCGCGCGATCTCATCCGTCCGCACGTGCAGCCGCAAGTGGATCTCGTAATTGTCGTAGGTCGTCTGCTCGATGGCGCCGGCTTCCGCCTCCACGAGGCGCGCGGCCAAATACGTATCGATGAGCCATTCGAGCGGGCGACCCACGCCGCCCCTGGCCTTGGTCGCCACTTTGTTTTGGTGGGCGCGTGCTTCAGTCAGCGTGCGGAAAGACTTTGAACGCTGCACCCCGGAAGCATCGCGCCAGCGTGCCTGGTAGCGTTTGCCGCTCTTTGTGTCGTAGCTGTCGATATCCGAAGACACGTCTCACCTCACCGTCACGATGCGCTGGTGCGCAGATCGCCGCTCCACTTCTCCGGCAAAGTGGAATCCGCTTTTTGCACAGCGTCAAGCTCGCTTTTGAAGGCGTAGAGTTCACCCTTCCGACCCAGTCGCCGAATGGGCAAGGAGCCGATACGACGCGCGTAATAGACGCCGTCATGCGTGCAGCCCAGATAGGCGGCGATTGCATCAACCCCGTTCAGGCGATCCACGCCACGGAGCATTTCGGCTTCGTGCGGCTTCGGCGTCGTCAGGTCGAATTGCAACTCATTCATCTCAAGAACGTCCTGTTTGCGACCAAGGCTTGCCACTTTCCGGTTCGCGCCGGCGGCCGGCCACGTGTCGGCACCCATCGGCACCGATAATCCTATCGCCTCTTGGGTGCCGTTGGTTGCCGTGCCGATGACTCGCGCCAACACAACGCCTCCGCCGCTGGCAGAAGCGATGAGAGCGTTCCCATCGCGCTACTCCATCGAAGCGGCGATGTCCGCAAGCGAGCGAAACAGAACGAGCGGATCATCTTTTGACGGGATGAAGCCCCGACGCCGCCAGAAAGCGGCAGCTTCGTCGTCGACCGCATTGACCATCAGTGCGCGTCCGCCAACGAGGCCCGCGGCCGCCACGCAGCGCTGAAGCGCATGCTTCAACAATCCGGTCCCAACGCCCTGCCCCGCCCAATTGACGTCAGTGGCAAGCTGTCCAAGCAGCAAGCAAGGCACGGGGTCAGGCGGCTGGCCGGTGCGGATGGAGCGCGGCAGGGAGCTCGGCACGACCGCGGTGGGCGCCAGTCCATAATAGCCGACCACTCGCCCTGCATCGTGGACGACGAGAACCGCGGTGAAGCCCTTCTGCTGGTTGGATAGCGCCCGGCGCTGCAGCCAATGGTCGAGTGTCGGCTTTCCGCAATTGAAAGCCGACACATCATGCGCCTCCGAAAGAGGCTCGGGACCTGTGAGCGCCAAGGGCTAAGCTTTGGCCTTGTAGCCGGCCTCCCAGGGAGCTGGACGCTTTGCAACCTCCACCAGTTCAGGGATAGGACGCGCCGGCTCGGCGAGCACTGCCAAGAAATGGGCGAAGCCTTCGGGACTCATTCGGATCATCCGGTTTTCCATGACCACATCCTCTGCAGCACGGACGGCAGCCTCGCGCACAAAGTCCGTCCGCGAGCGACCGTCCAGGCTGGCGGCGCGATCGATCATGGCGAGGTCTGCCTCCGGCAGTCGCATGGAAATCGGATATTCCTTACGTTCGGCGCTGGCGCTCATATCTGTTCTCCAGGCGACAATATAATCCGCGTATTGCATTTTGCAATACGATCCTTGCGATCCTTATAGTACAAATCCTTATCAGCTCTTCGGCGCCCGCTAAGAAGCGTCCAACTCCGCTGTCTCCATTTCTGGAGGCGTCAGATAAGGCGCCCGGCGAGCCCAGGGGGCTCGCCGGGCTAAGGTTTTAAGGGAGGAAAACGCCCTTCGGACGTCGCGCTCAACTACCTGAGATTGCCCAAAGTTGCAAGTTATTCGCAAGTTGCTGAAGGGCCGGCATGGGCTCCCGGGCAGCTTCACTCTCACCGGAGCAACTGGCCACTCGCGGCGCACCAGGGTTCACGATGCCCGCGCCACGGCCTCGCCAAATCTCTCTCAATAAGAATGTCGCCGATATCGCGACCATCGACGGAAACGAAGCCTATGGTGCGGCCATATTGATCTTCGCGGCCGGTACGCCGCACTGAAATGTGTTCGGCGCTATTCAAGAGTCGGCGCGCTTCTGAGGTTGCGCGTTCGCCCGCTTGTCGCTCAGCATCGCAGTGCTCGCGGCCGCCTGTCTCCGGCGTGTCAATATTAGCCTGCCGAATGCGCTCGCCATTGCTTTGAATTTGATAGGTGTCGCCGTCGATCACGCGAAGACGGATGCTCTCTCGCGCGCGAGCGGGCGCCGCCAATTCGAGATTGGGCGCCGAGAAGGAAGTCAGCTGTTGCCCAATGCCAATGCCGCCAACAACGGCCAGACCGATGACAAGGCGTTGAAGCACGCGCGGGGCGCGGCGCAAATACCAGGGGCGCCGCCTTTGTCGCCATCGCGAATTTGTCCAGCGCCTCGCCACCACAGCATAATATGCGCATGGCGGTTTCTTTGACGTTACGCCGCTGGCGTTTCCCGGACGCCATGAAACGTCCCGTTACGCAGACGCTTCGAGCATCGCCAGCATGGTTAACTTTCCAAAACGCATCGCCGTGAATGAAATGGCATTGCGCCGCTACATCATCGCCTTACTATTTTGGCGCCCGGAGCGTGAAACGTTGCCGCGTCTCGCCCAACGACTTGTCGCCGCGCGTGTGGTGACGCACCAGTTCGATGCGCCCCCGCTTGAACCGAAAGTGCGCGCGTACATGATGGAAGGCGCGGCTTGCGCCACCTTGATTCGAGCGAACACGATCAGCAGCGCTCTGCGCGGCGTCGAGCGTCAGCGAAATCTCGCTGTGCTCAAGCAGCTCGTCGCGACCCAACCGGCGCCGCTTTCTGTTCACCAATGAGAGATCAACCGGCGTCGTCCGCGCAAGCCGCGGACTGGCGATAAGCGCAAGCGCGGTGATAAGAATTTGAACCAAATCCTCTTGGAAATCCTGGCTCAGGTTCGGCAGCAGCGCCGACACGTCCGGCAGGTTCGCGGTCTCGATCCGCATGGCGGGCCCGTTGCTGGGCATATCCCAGCTACACATAAGGTGCGCGGGAACGCGGTCGCCATTGACAGTGCGCGAGGCGACGACCATGCACGCCCTGCCCCGCACAGCCGGGCGATCCGGGTCTTCGCCTTCCAGCAAAAATCCCGCACGGGCGCCCCGCTTGGGACAGAACCATTCAATCCAGGTGCGATAGGCCGGCGCCACGCAATGCATGCGGGCCGCGTGAAAGCTTTCAGCGCTCGTCGAGGCGTTGATTTCGTTCAGCAGCGCCAGCGCATCGGGCGCAATGACGAAACGCGACGCTTCCGCCAGAATCTGCTGCTGGCCAACGACGCCCGCTGCAAATCCGCAATCGCCCATTCTGGCGGCGCTCAAGCGTTGAAATGAAAGCCAATCGTCACAGAGCATCTTCGTCAGCAACCCTTAGCACGAGGCGCTTAATGCGGCGTCTCGGCGCCATGCTTAACGAAAGATTTTCCATCCACGACGAGCCCTGCTTCAAGAATGCCGATGCCATCGTGCTCGCGCGCGTCAAGCGTCGCTGCCGCTCTTCGCGCCTGACGCGCGCTGCGCGCGATGGCCAATAGGAAGGGTCGAGACGCGGAGCGTCTCTTCAGAGTTTGACCGCTCGCCTCCGGCGTGGGTCAAACACGGAGCAAGAACTTTCTCAGGCGGCGTAGGCAGGGTCGACGCCAAGTGCGTCGGCCAAGCGCTCGATCTGCGCGTAGCCCAGCCAAGCTGAACGCACGCCTGCGCCAGGCGGCCGGAACAGCGTCATGCGGTGAGCGCCAGGTTGGCGCATGATCCAGGCGATGGCCTCGGCAAGCGACCAGATGTCAGTGGGCGCCTCGGGCGAGCACACCCAAACCGTCACGATGTCGGCTGCGGCAAGCAGATCGTCATCGGGAATCATGGTTGCGGCCATGCATCGATCGTTCGGGGCGATGTCTTGCTCGAAGCTTAATACCGCGATCCTCAACGGTTGCGTCCCATGTGGAAGGTTCGCGCGGTGAACGCCCAACGTGCTGCCCACTGATTTGAGCGCGCGAACAGACCGGCCAATACCTCGAAATTGGACGATTGTTCACAGCAAAGACATCTATCGCCAAGGCAAAACCGACGATTTTGATCCGCATGGGCTATGTATGGCCTCGGAGCCGGGGGGCTTCGCGTGGCCCGCGATGCGCGGCCAGGCTGAGGGGCTTCTCGACGAACTCGGGAAGCCCCTTTTCGCTTGAGGCATCTTCCGGCCCTCACGAGAAGAGATCGCGCTGACCAGGCAGCGGCGCGTCCGGCGATGTTTTTTGCTTTGGGCGCGCGACACGTTTGGCTTGAGCTAGCTTACGGACGACCTTCCCATGGCGGCGTCTGCGATCAAATGCGCAGCGTCCTTGATATTGCAGCAACGCCGCTTCCAGCGCCTCGATCTGCGTTCTCTTCCAATAGACGCGGCGGCGAATAACGAGCGGCGCCGGAAAGTCGGCGATATCGCTGCGCGCCGCACGCCAGAGCGTCCAACGGCTGACGCCGAGTTCGTCGGCTACGGCTTTGAGCGGCAGATGATCCTTGAGTTTCATGGCGATCTGTAGGGTCTGAGTTGAATGTCCCGCGTAACCAAAACCCTGACCGGCGCGCCGGCGCGCACGCGCAGGGTCGGCCGCACAGTCAATTCACGATCGACAATACGCCCGCCCGTTTGCGCCGCCTGCTGAGCTGCGGCATCGCCCACGCTTTGCGCGAGCGACCCTTGCTCTTCGTCATCCTCCGCTTCGTTGGCGATGACGCTGATGATGGCCGAGAGGCCGATGGCGACGCCGAGGCGATCCAGATGATTGTCCGTTCGATCGCGCAAACCGGCTGCGCCGGTCGGGTCCGTCGCATTCATCTCTTGTAGGTTCAGCGACCAGCCATTCGGCAGGATCAAGCGGTTCCAGACCAAGACTAAGCGGCGATCACCGTACGACACGCCATTATCGTAGGCGCCGATGAGGCGCGATCCTTGCGGAATGAGCAGATGTCGTCCCGTGACCGTGTCATAGACTGGCGCAGTCACCTGCGCGATGACGCGCCCTGCCGCATCCGAATTGAGCGCTGTCACCATGGCGGCTGGGATGAGATCGCCCGCCTTGATCTCATAGCGCGAGCCGGGCGGGGTCAGGCGCGAGCTTAGTCTGTCCTCGTTGGATTCCGCGAGCGCGTCCGCGGAAGCGCTCGACGTAAACAGAATGGGCGAAGTGCGCGCCACTGATTGCGCGTCGGGCTCCGCCCGAGCACCGGCGGCTTGCACGCCGCCTGCGTTTGAAGCGCCAGCCCAGACAGCGTCGCGTGGCGGCGCCAGGTCAGGGCCATCTTCCGCCAGCAGCAGATCGCCATCTTGTAGTCCGTCAGACGCCACGAGATCATGGGCGCCGTATTGATCGCTTGCGCCTCGAATGGATTCAGGCGGTCCACCTGCTGCGGCGACGGCGGCTTCAGCTTCCCGCGCAGTCCGGTCCGGCCGCTCAGAAAGCCCCATGAAGAGCGCGGCGCCGATGACGGCGCCCACGAGCAGCGTGGCGCCCAACAGCACCTTTCGGGACAAGCGCTTCGGCGACGGCGGATTTGACCGCAACGCGATCTGCGGCGGCGGCGCAGCACTTTGCGATTGGGCGGCCGCGCTCATGGTCGGCCTCCGAGGCGAAGGTGCGACGATCGCGAATCCGTCGGATTGCGCTCGATGCGCACGATGATCGGCGCGCGCGTTCCCAAGCGCAATTCGCCGACTTCGAAGACCCGATCGATCATGTAACGCGGGCCCGTCGGCCCAGTTTGCGTTCTGTAATTGACCAGTTCGGCGCCCTCGCCGGTGACGACGAATAATGGCGGCAAGTCGGCCGCTACGACGTCGGCGCCAAACTCAATCCAGGTCCGCCTTCCATCGTCAAACACTCGCGTGGGCGTCCAGATCGGCCGCCTGCCGCGTATAGTGTGAACGCGATAATTGAGATTTATGGTGTCGATGGGCGCCATACCCACGCCGTCAGCGCCGTCAGGATAAGTCCAAGCGATCTGCGCCGAATACGCGCTGCCAGTCTGCGATACCGCTTCAATCAGATAGGTGCGACGGTCCGTAATCAGCACAATATTGGTCCGCAACCCGCTCGCACTGGGCTTCACCAGCACGATCGTGCGCGCATCGCCTTCGCTTTCGCCTTCAGCTTGGCTCACCATCCATCGCGAGGTGTCGCCGGCGGCGATGTCGCTCAGCGTCTCGCCCGGCTCAAGCAGAATAGTCGAGACGTAATTTGGGTTGGCGTAAACTTCATAGAGCGCGCCTGGCTCATAGCCATAGACGTGGCGCGCTTGCGCGAAACCGTCTCGAGTCGGACTCTGACGAGCCTCGCGATTGGCGGCGCTCAGGATTTCGACAGGCGTTTCGACGCGCACGCGCCTCGTCTGCGCCTCTGCGGGCGCGATGAAGGCAAACGCGAGAGCGCAGATGGCGCCGACAAGGGGCCGTAAGGGGTTCATCGTTCGCGGCTCCAGGAAAAGTCCGAGATCAGAAGCCCAAGCGGATTGTTAGCGATCTCGTCCGCATTGCGCGGCGGGCGCGTCGTCACGGTGAAGACGCCAGTATAGAGTTCGGGGTCAGTCGTGCCCGTGGCGTTCGTCGCACGCTCGACCCAGGACACCTCCCACGCATTGTTCGACCGCGCGATGATCGAGCGAATGTGTACGGTTCTCCCAACGCGGCCGAGGGACAAAAATGGATCGTCCTGACGCGCGATCTCGGTGAGTTGCGCCGCCGCCTGCGGGGTCAGAAGCCGATAAGCTTGCAGCCAGTTTTCACGCAGCACGACGCCGTCAGTCGGCAAAGACCGCACCAATCGAATGAACTGACCCAAATGATAGGCGACTTGCGCGTTATTGGGCGACCAGCGTCCATCGGCGGCGCGCACGCTCATCACGCGGCCTTGCGGATCGACCTCCACCACATGGACAAACGTCCGCTTCTGCATTGCGACCGCTGTCAGCGAGACGCCGAGCACAGCCGCAAGCGCGAGCGAGCCGAAGGCGATGCCACGCCAGGCGCGCGCCGAGAGCACGGCCGCGCCCATGCGCGCATCCCATTCTTGTTGAGCGCGGCGATAGGGCGTGTCCGCTGGTTCGCCCGCATAGGACCGCGCTGGCGATCGGAATGGAAAGTTCATGGATGGCTCCCGCCTTTCGATGCGGGCTTAGGCTGCATGCCCGCATAATTGATTTGAGCTGGGCGTCCCCCGCCCGATCCGCCGCTGCCGCGGCCGGTGGGCCGACGCTCCGCAATGGCTTTGCCGGCCGCCCCCATCACGGCGCCGCCAAGTCTCAGCATGGGCCTTGCCATCATGCCGGCCACCATGGCGCCGCCGACCGTGGTGAAAGTCGCGCCGACGCCGGCGCGCACCGCGTCTGATCCTGAAAGGTGGGGTTGGCCTTGCACCACCTCGCTGGCAAGAGACGGCGCAAACCAGGCAAGCGCCAGCATGGTGAGGCCGAAGAAGAGCACTTGCAGCCCGCCGCCATCATCGAGCACAAATTGCGGCGGCAGCGTTTCGACGAAGGTGATCGACACCGATGCGATCAAGGCCAGCACGAAGAGACGGATGGCGCAGCCGGCCACCCAGCCCAGCGGACGCTCGGCAACCCAGGCCGTGCCGTTGAACACACCCCATGGCAACGCGACGAACGCAGCAAGCGCGCCAAGTTTGAAGGCGATCAGCGATACAAAGAGCTGGAGCGCCAAGACGAAGAAACCGAGCGCCACGAACAGCGCCGCGATAAAGATGAGGAGCATCGTCAGCGTATCGGTGAAGAAGTTCATGCCTTCGGCGAGCGCCACCGTCCGGCCGAACATCTCGGTCCCAATCTGGGCGACGCGCCCGGGATTGTGCAGTTCGGCCATTGTCATCGAGCCGCCGCCAGCGGTGAGACCAAGCTGGGCGCCGGAGCGCACGATAGTGCTGGAAAGGCTCGCCCAATTGTTGACGAGAAACGCGAAGAGCCCGACGAACAGCACCTTGCGGAAGAAGGGCGCCATCGGCGCTTCGCCTGCCAATGCCCATTGCGCGCCAGCGAGCGTGATCGAAATGACGATCAGCGCATTCAGCACGTAATTCACATCGCCCTGGATCAGACCGAAGCCGGAATCGGCGACGGCCAGAAACTGGTCGAGAAATGAATTGACCGAGGCGGGATCCATGGGCGCTCTTGTCAGTCATCAAATGCGGAACGGGCGGCCGTCGTCGTTGCCGTGGTCTGGGTCGGAAACGCACGGCGCTGGATTTCGCGTGCGCGATCCTCGCGCGCCAGGCGCTCCATGCGCTCGGTCTCAAGCGCACGGCCCTGTGCGATCAGCAGCGCATGGATTTCGGCGAGCTGAGACGCCTGAATGCCGAGCAATTGATTGCCGGCTTGGATGGCGCCGGTCTGACCATCAGCTCCCGCTGAGGATTGCATGGCGCGATCGATACGCCCGCGCGTTGCCGCGATCGATTGCGCGGCGCGGGCTTCAGCGGCCATGGCGCGTTCCAGACTGGCGCGGCTTTCGGCTTCCCAGCGGCGTGACTGCGTCAGCACCCCCTCAAGATCGAAATCCTCCCATGTTTCGGGATAGAGCGTACGCAAATTTTCACTCAGCCCCTCAATCTGAAAGGCGATACCGCGGGCGCTGTCAAAGAGCGCGCGCGCCTCGCTGACTGATTGGGACAGTTCGGGTGAAAGCTGCAGAGGATTTTGTCGCAGCATCGCCGTCGCCTGCTCGATCTGGCGGATTTGGTTGTTAATCTGTTGCAAGGCCCGCGTCGCCTGCAGGAGATTTTGCGCCAGATTGGTCGGATCGATCACCGCCATCTGCGCCCGGGCCGGCGAAGGTGCGCTCAGAGTCAGCGCAGAAGCTGTGAGCAGTACGATCAGTGACTTCCATGCGGTCTGCATTGTCTCCTCCTATTCAGCCGCAACGCGATCGGACGCCGGCGCCGCGGAGGCGACGAAGCGGCGAATGGCGTCCGCAGCGTCGGAAAGACCCCGAGCATGGAGCCAGCTCGCGGCAAAGCTCTGCGGTTTACGCGCGAGCACAGCGTCAATCGCTTGATGGTCCTCCTGCCGCGAAGCCGCCACAAAGGCGAGCGCCGCAGGTCCAAGCCCCAATTCAAACAGCCGACACCCGTCACGCGCGGCGAGATAGTAATCGCGCTTCGGAATGGCGTGGGCGATGAGTTCGATCTGACGCGCGTTCAGGCCCAAAGCTTCATAAAACGCCCTTGAGCGCGGCTCGATGGCGCGATCATTAGGCAGGAAGATCCGCGTCAAACAGGCTTCAATAATCGTTGACGCGATCGGCGATGCTTCGACATCGGCCAGCTCCTGGCTCGCAAACACAACAGCGACGTTCCGCTTGCGCAGCGTCTTCAGCCAATCCTGGATTTGCGCCGCGAACGCACTTTCCTTGAGGAAGAGCCAAGCTTCATCAAGAACGAGCAAGGTCGGCGCGCCGGTGAAACGTCGATCAAGCACATGAAAGAGCGCCGGCAACACAGCACGCACGGCCTGCGGGCGGCGCATCAGATCTTCCATCTCAAACGCCTGCACGCGGCCAAAGCCGAGGCTCGACTGGTCGAGATCGAGCAAGCGGCCATATGGGCCCGAATGGGTAAAAGGCTGTAAGGCGGCGCGAACACGCGCGTCCTGAACCAAGGCGGCGAACAAAGTGAGGGTGCGGTCTTCGCGCGGACGCGTCCCCAGGATTTCGAGCGCGCGCCACATCTCGGCGCGCAGCTCCGGCGTCACCGTGACATTTGCCGCGCCGATAATGTCGGACAGCCAATCGATCGCCCAGCCACGCTCATCGTCGCGATCAACTTGCTCCAAAGGCTGCAGCCCCAGCGCATCGGCCTCGCCCAGATCGAAGAAATCGCCTCCCAGGCCGAGCACGGTTGCGCGGCATGACCGGCCTTTATCGAAGAGATAGACTTGCGCATCAGTGTAACGGAGCCATTGCGCCGCGAGCGTCGCCAGCAACACGGACTTGCCGGCGCCCGTCGGTCCGACCACCATCGTATGGCCGACATCGCCAGCGTGAAGGTCGAGACGAAACGGCGTCGCCCCGTCAGTCGCGGTCATCATCAGCGGCGGCGCATCGAGGTGGGCATTCCAGGCGGGTCCTGCCCACACCGCGCTCGTCGGCATCAGATGCACGAGCGAAGGCGTCAGCAAGATGGGACGGCGCACATCGGCATAAGGCTGTCCGGGCAACGATCCGAGCCAGGCCTCGACCGCGTTAACGGTCTCCACTTGCGTGATGAAACCCATGCCATCGGCCACTTGTTGCACTTGGCGGACCGCCTCATTGGCCGCGGCTTCGCTTTCTTCGGCGATGGTGATGGTCAGCGTTGCATAGCCGGCGCTGACGGCGTCAGCGCCGAGTTCTTGCAAAGCTATGTCAGCGTCTTGCGCCTGGTTCGCCGCATCATTGTCCTGCAGCGTGCTTTCTTCTTTGAACATCGCTTCGCGCAAAATGGTCAGGAAGCCTTTGCGTTTGGCGAACCAGCGTTTGCGGATTTTTTCGAGTTCCCGCCGCGCCTCCTCCCGATCGAGCGGCAAAAACCGCGTCACCCAGCGATAGGAAATTGGCAACCGGTTGAGTGCGTCCAGGAAACCAGGCTCGGTCTCGGTCACATACGAGCGCACCGATATGATCTTGAGATGGCGCCGTCCCAGCATTGGGGCAAGGCCGCCCAGTACGGGCGCATCGGCAAGCAGCGCGTCCAGATGAAACGGCGTTGTTGGGACCGCAACCCGATGCGGCCGGTCTGAGATGCAATCGTGCAGATAGGTCAGCATTTCTTCGTCGGATAGCCATGCCGCTTTCGGCATGATGAGTTCCAGCAAGGCGATGAGCTGGTCGGTCTCGTGCTGAAAGCGCTCCAGGTGATGGCGATAGTTGACGCCTTCCGCGCGCGCCTCGCCGCCTTCAAACAACAGGCTTTCGAGCTTGCCTTGCCGCTCTGCCGGTGGGAGCCAGGTGATGGTCAGGAAATACTGGCTTTCAAAGCGCGCGCCTGCCGTTTCGAAAACGGCGCGTCGCTCTTCGTCGATCAGCCATGAGAGCGGGTCAGGCCAGGCGCTGTCCGGGTAGCCGAGCGCCGCCGCGCGCCGCGCCTCGACATGCAGACACCAGCCGGAGCCAAAGCGCCGCAGCGCATTGTTGATGCGACGGCTGGCGCCATCGAGTTCCGCCAATGTGGAAGAATCAAGATCCGGCCCGCGAAATGACAGCGTGCGCTGAAATGCGCCATCCTTGTTCAAGACGATGCCGGGACCAATCAGCGCCGCCCAAGGCAAATAATCGGCGAGCGCCGCGCCTGATTGCCGATAAGGTGAAAGGTCAAACATGGGCTACACCCGGAAATATTTTGGTTTGGCCAAATGGCGCGGCCACGTGTCCAAAAACCAAGGATCGCGCGCCGCCGCCCAGGCAGCTCCGCCCTGCAACAACAACCAGAGCGGCAAGCCGATGAAGGGCTGTTGCAGGCCCAAGCCGATCGCGGCGCCGATCGTGGCGTTGAGGATCGCGAACGCGCGCGGCACGCCCCCCATGAGGATGGGCCGCGTCAGCGAGACACGCAGCGGCACGCGGTAGGTTTCGGGCGCATCCCGCATGGCGGTCAGATCACCGCGCCGCCGGCGAACCCGAAGAAGTCGAGAAAGAACGAGATCGCTGCAAACATGATGGCGATGCCCAAGCCGACAAAGGCCAGCTTGCGCACCCCGCCGCCACCCTCGGAAAACATGATGGTGACGCCAGCGATGACAATGGCGATGACGGCCGCCGCGCGCGCCACCGGCCCTGTGATCGAGTCAACGATCTGTTCCAGCGGCCCCTCCCAGGGCATGCCAGAGCCCGATGCATGGGCCGGACCTGCCAGCGCCAAAAGCATCAGCAAGACACCCATGCATTTGGCGGACCGCGCCAGGCCTCTCCCCCTTTCAGTTTTCATGTTGCACTCCTCTCCAATGATTGCAGCTCATAGGTCTCACCAGCGACGCCTTTGACCTCGATGATTTCAGTGATGGCGCGCGCCGTGGCCGTGCGCGCGATGAACACAACGATATCGACGGCGCTGGCGATCAGACGACGCGGCGGATGCGCCGTCACCTCCATCGCCAAATCTTCGAGCCGCGCGATGGCGTCGGCCGCTGAATTGGCGTGAAGCGTTAAAAGTCCGCCGGGATGGCCCGTATTCCAGGCCTTCAATACTTCCAACGCGGCCCCATCGCGCACCTCGCCGACAACGATGCGGTCAGGGCGAAGCCGCAACGTAATTTGCACCAGATCACGCATGCTGACTTGCGGCCCTGTGCGCTTGGTGAGGAGCTGGACGGCGTTAGGGCTCGCACATTGCAGTTCGGCGGTGTCTTCCAGAATGAGCACGCGCGCATCCTGAAATGCCGGATCCGCCAGCAAAGCATTGAGCAGCGTTGTCTTTCCCGATCCGGTTCCGCCCGCGACGATAATGTTGCGACGCGCCGCGACCGCATCGGCCAGCAACTGGGCTTGCAGCGGCGAGGCAATCGCGTCAGCGACATAGTCCGCAAGCGTGTAGATTCGTGACGGCCGCTTACGGATTGCCAGCACGGGCGCTTCCACCAGCGGCGGCATCAACGCCTGGATGCGCGCCGATGAGTCCGGCAGGATGGTCGCCAGCGCCGCGCGGTCGGCGCTGACGGCATCGCCTGCTTCGTGCGCCAACAGGCGGATAGCGGTCTCTCGATCCGCCGCGGACATCAAGTGCTCGGTTGCGGCGAGCCCGTGTCCCACGCGATCAATCCAAACACGGCCATCCGCATTGATGAGAGCTTCAACCACATCAGGCGCAGCCAAGGCATCAGCAATCGTCGGCCCCAATGCGCGCGTCAGCGCCGAACGGCGCCGCTCCATGCCTATGACGTGCGAGGTCTTCATGACCGGACCTCCGCGTCTTGCTCAATTCCGTTCAAGCCGAATTCGCTTAGGCGCGCGCCCAGATCGTCACCCCCGCCTGGCGCGGCCAATTCATTGGCGAGCGCGTCAATGAAGCGAGAGAAACGCGCTTCCGCGCTCAACGTGGCGCTCTCTTCTAACTCAGGCTCAAGCGGCGGACTGTGCTTCAACCACACATGGACGAAGAGCAGAAAAGCGGCCTTCAACTGGGTCTGCTCCCAGATCACCTTGTCGAGCCGCATTTCAACGCGGTTGAGCTGGCGTTTGGTGTTGGACGCTTCCGCTTTGGCAGCGCCTTCGGAGGTCGCGGCCAGGCGCGCGCGCACCATGTCAGCGATGACGGCCGATTCCGAGCGGTTCTGGCTCGCAGCCAAACGCGCAACCGACTGCGCCAAATCCGGCTCCATATAAGTCTTCATCGGCACGAGCGACATCACACGCCCTCCGCGCGGAAGCGCCGCGTTTGCGGAGTTGCATCAGCCACAGCATTGACCGGCGACAAGACGTCGGCAGGTTCTAGCCCCGCGCTCTGATGTAAGCCCGCTGATGCGATCTCGGAGATTTTTGGCGTGGTTTGGGGGGCTTCGCTTCGCACGCCCGTTTCGGCGGCAAACAATTCCGTTTGCGTCGCCGCTGGCGACGGCCGCGGGCGCACGCTCTGGGGGCGTTCAGATCGCACCGCCGGTTTGCGCGTCGGCGGCAACTGCCCCAGGGGCGCCACGTTCTCCCAATCATGCGCAACCGCTATACTCGGTGTACCCGAAGCGGCCGAACGCATGCGCGACGCAAATAACGGCTCAGCGTCGAAACGCAGCTTCTTGGCGCGAATGGGCTTTGTGCCCGAAACGAAAATGAGTTGTTCATCGCGCGGGAGTTTGCGCACGTCCGCCGGTAGAAGAAGCGGGCGCCGTTCCTCTCGATACGTTATCGAGCCCTTATGCGGCCCCAAAATGGCGCGCGGCCGCTGCTCGTTGCGGACCGGCCTCACTTCCCATGTCTCGCCCGCCATGGTGGCGATGCGCTCGGCGGTTTCAGGATCGGCCGCCGCGAACGCCGTCACCAAATGGCAATTGTCGATGATAGTGTTGTCGCGCCCATAGGCCCGCGTGATGGAATTGACGGACTGACAGGCGATCGAAGCCTTAATGCCATATCCCGCCATTGCGCCCATCATTTTCTCGAAGAAATCGATGCGGCCGAGCTGGGGAAACTCATCAAGCATGAGCAACAGGCGATGCTTCTTGGGCCGTCCCTGTCCGTCCTTGGTCTGATCCTCCATCAGCGAACGCGCCACCTCGGAGATCATGAGCCGCATCAGCGTCATGAGACGCGGCGCGTCGCCCGGCGGCGGCTGCAGATAGAGCGTCACCGGCTGCTCCGCGCACATAAGATCGCCAATGCGGAAATCCGAGCGCGACGTTTTCTCCGCCACCAGCGGATCGGCAAAGATGCCGAAGAAGGACTCCGCCGTCGCTTTAATACCGGAGCGCAGGCGCTCTTCGCCGGCGAGATAGGATTCAGCTGCGTGCAGGACTTCGGGATGCACTTCCGGCGCCCCTGTCTTTGGATTGCGCCGGTGCAAGGTGACGCGCATCCTCTCCGCCGTGCCGTCGAGATCGCGCAGCTTCTCCCTGACCACGGCAAAGGTCTTGCGCTCAATGGGCTCGCTATAGAGCGTGTCCAGAATGACGCCGGTCAGCACGACCTTGGCCGTCGCGTTCCAGAACCCCTCCGAGCCTTTCGCTTCGCCCCGGCTGTCGACAATGATGTCCACAATATTTTGGACATCGCGAACCTCGTTGGGGCCGCGGCGCACTTCGAAGAGAGAGTTGAAGCAGGCTGATTGGGGATCGGTTGGTGAAAAACGGATCACATGGCCGAACGTGGCGCGAAAACCTGACGTGCCAGAAAACCCATGCCGGAGATCACCGCGGTCGAGTTCGCCTTTAACGTCCAGCACCAGCGCCGAGCCCGTCCAAGCAAACAAAGTTGGCACAATATGCCCACGCCCTTTGCCCGACCGAGACGCGCCGATGAGGATTTGATGACCCGGGCCGCTATACGCAAGAATTTCACCCTCGAACTTACCCAGCACGGCGCCAGTCGTATCGAACAGCTCTGCGTCTTCAATGTCCGCGAACTTGGCCCACGCGTCCTGTCCAAAGACCGGCAAAAGCTGCTTCCTCCGCAAAATGAACGCGACCGCAAGTGCGCCGATCACGAAGCCAGATGCGACAATCAGTCGAGCAATTGTGAATGGACGTGAGAACTCCTCGCCCCATCGTGCGCTCCAATCGAAAATGGCCCAGGGCGCAAAAATCGGCGTGTCCCCGAACTTGAAGAGCGGACTTCCAAGCGCAGCCTGAGATCCGAACACGTCAACGATAAAAGCTGTTGCGAGCCAGCAGCTAACGGCGAATACGCCTACGCCGATAAAGATCGCAGCGCCCCCGCGCATCCGCCTTATCCCGAAGCGTCCCCGGAATGAGGTCGCACACATCCGAAGTGAAACGGTGAATGTCGATGCCGTCGACCACGTCAAACATGGGATCAAAAGGTGCGTTTATTCGCGTGCGAGAAACTTTCGTCAGGCGCCACGACGCGAGCTAGGAGAATTTTGCCCCTATCTGCCGAACAAGTCTTCGAGGCGAATGGCTTGCGCGTAGATCGCGTAGGCGACCGCGTGCGCCCGCTTTGTAACGCCGAGCTTTTGCTTGGCTGACTCGATGTATGTGCGCACAGTGTCTCGTTGAATTCCCAGAATCATAGCGATGGTTTCATCATCTTTGCCGAGCGCCACGAGCTTGAGGCATTCCCGTTCACGCCGTGGCAACACAATGCGCGGCCGTCCCGGCTCTACATCGGCAAGCGCGTAAGCGCTTTCATAGGCGTAAAGCGCGTAAGGTTGAGCCGCGAACACGCGAGCGTGATCGATGTGCGGCGTATCCGCGATGAGTGAGCAGGATGCGGGCGATCGCTCCCGCCCGTGCAGAGGAATCGTCACGCCATGCTTCAGGCCGTGGCTTGCGGCGACGTCGAGTATCTCCGCTTGGTCCGCTTCGAGCAGTGCTCGAAACCGCGGGTCTTCCCAAGCAAATGGCTGTGAAAGAGCGCCGGCGATAACGAATACCGGATCACGTTTGTAAAGCTCGGCTCTATGATAGTGCTCGACCCAATCCTTCGGGTAATTGTGCAGATAGAGAACAGGCGGCGATGGCCGATCCGGGCTGACGTGGCTGCAACAGCAGAAATAGCGAAATCCAAGCCGGGCCATTTCAACTTGGAGCAGGTCTTGCAGGTCGCCGATATTCCGCGCTCTCGCGCAGTGTTGCGCAAACGGCCACATCAAGCTGGGCAGCGAATGTCTCCGTGCATGATCTCTCCCGCTTCTGCTCATATCGACGAGCTACGCATTTCGTCGCGTCTGAGTAGCGGCGTGCACAGAGCGGCGCGACGGTGATACGCGTTTGCTTCCGCCAGCCGCTGCGAGGAGACAATGCACGTCGAGGCCCGCAAGAACGCCGCAACGGCCCCGCCCACTCTCCCGGGCTGCCCATCAGGAGTGATTTCCGCCCAGGCATCGAACCCTGCGCCGAGTGAGTTCCAATCGATGACAGCTCGATAGCCGGCGATCACGCCCTGCTCCCTGAGCCGCGCGACACGCTCACTACAGGCGGACTCGCAAAGACCAACCCGTCGGCCCAGCGCCCGGTTCGTGATCCTGCCCTTGTGCTGCAAAGCGCTCAGGATGGCCCAGTCAATCGCGTCCAAGCCCCTCACGCCCGGCCCACCTCCGAATCATGAACGAGCGGCATTGTGCTCAATCTGGGGTTTCAGGCAAATGCTGTTGCGCGCGCCCTGCGGGGCATGGGTTGTTCGCAATGGCCGGCTGCATCGGTGGTAGGCCCTCGGAGAGTGGACACCCGTGACCGGGCCCTAACGACCTCGTCCGCACCTGACCGATTTACGGGCGCCCGAACAACTAATGAGCGACTTCAGCCTAGATATGCGCTTCAAGCCTGCAACCCCGACTTGCGATGAGCTTTAGAGGTCGGCTAAAAAAGCCTTGGGGTGGGGGCTTCCTATGAGCGAGATCGCCGCAGCGGTGAGCGCAGGGCCGAGGGCTGCGGAGCGCGTTTGTGCCCTGCTCTATCGCGGCGCGCCTCAGCGTGCCGTGCGATACGTATCTGAAGGGCCTTTCGGCGCGGAAGAATGGCGGGGCGACAGCGTGGACGCGCTCGCGGATCACCTGCGCCGTAGGCCGGCCGAAACGCGAACGGCGCTCGTCCAGACAGGCGGCCGCTTTCCCCGCGCGCCTGAGTGTGCGCTGCAGACCATTCCCGTCGTCGCGAAGGGCGCCATCGCGAGCGGTTCAGCGTCCACCGATTGCGCGACGCACATTGGCAGCATCATCGCCTTCCAGTTGAGAAATGGCCGCGCGCCTGCAGAGGTCGGGCGCGTGGCCCTCCAGCAGCTCGATGGCGTATTCACTTTTATTGCCCTGCTACCCGGCGCAAACAAATTGCTCGCCGGCGCCAAAAACGGCGACCTCTTCCTGAGCTTCGGCGATTGCGACAGTTTTGCGTTCACGGATCAGCGCGCTGCTCCTGACAAGAGCAATCTCATCGCACTTGAAGCCGATGATGTCGCCATCTTGACCCCGCTCTCGATTAGCATTGTCGATCGGGACGGCATGTGGATAGAAAAGCGCCCGAGCCAGGCAGGCGGTCCCGCCCGGCCTCTGCCAATCGGCGCTGCCTGAGAGAGTTCTACGACGTTCCCCGCGGCGCGAGCGCTCTCTCAGGCGAACTACTGAAGCACGTCGGATGAACCCCGTTCACCCGGCGTGCGGTAGCATGGCGAAGAGCACTTGCGGACGCCGTCATATACCCTGCGGCGACGCGATTGGGGTTTCGCTGAACATCGATCAAAGCTGCATAAAGTGCCCATTTTGGCGAACGACTCCCCCCCCCAAATGTCCGAAGCCCAGCTTCCGCAAGCCGAAGGAGGCCCAAGATTGGACCTTCGCGGCTCGTCAGATACTCGAAGAATACAAGGCACCCGACAGATCGATTTTCCGAGAAGCAACAACCTTCAATGGTTGCGCTTGATGTTCGCTGCCCAAGTAGCAGTTGTGCACGCTGGCGCACATTTAGGCGTCCCAATCCCCTCGTATGTGCAACACTTTCCTGGTGTGCCAGCCTTCTTCTTTGTTAGCGGCTTTCTGATTTATGCGTCGTATCAAAACGCACCTGGAACACGCTATGTCGAAAATCGCTTTCTGCGCTTATTTCCTGCATTGTTGTTTGTCACTCTAGCGGGCGGCGCAGTTGCGATTGTCGCTCATGGTTGGAAGGACCTATTCGAACATCCCGTAACGTACTTGGTGTGGTTTCTCGCCCAAGTATCCGTAGGTCAAGCTTATAACCCGGAACTCTTTCGAGATGTTGGCGTCGGCGTCATAAATGGGTCGCTGTGGACCATAACGACTGAGATCATCTTCTATCTTTTCGTGCCGGCCATAGTGTGGCTTGAACGCCGGGTAAAGCATGCAGTCTTTATGTTGGTGGTCGCATCCTTCTCTATATACGCACTTGGTCCTCTCTTGTGGTCAACTCCAATATATCGCGACAAGACCATTTACGACGCAATCGAAGTAACTCCATTGGCTTGGGGTTGGATGTTTGGGTTCGGAATACTCACTGTGAAGTACTTTGACTGGCTAGCTCGCGTCATCAAGTTTCTACCTTGGGCAATCTTACCCGTGATAGTGATGGCGCTTTACGGTGAAGGACTTCTTTTCGGATCTACAGGAAACCGTCTCGGCTTAGTTTATTTCGCTTGCTACGCAATGCTCATACTCTGGATCGCGTTTGGTACGGCTTCAATCTCGTTAGCGACGGATTTGAGTTATGGCATTTACATCTGGCACATGCCTGTCATCAATTTGCTATTGGTCCTAGCCATCCCCAGTCCATTTCCAGTTGCCCTTGGACTAACATTGGTGATGGCAGCGACGTCGTGGTTCCTTGTAGAGAAGCCAGCCCTCTCGCTTAAACGTCGATCCCTTCTGCCCGTACAAACAAAACGCAAAAGCAGCTCTGGCTGATTCAGTGTCCCGGATAACACCTCTGCCCCGCAATTCCCCCGCGCTTACCATGTGGGACAGTGTCCGGATCTATTGCATCGCCTTCTTCGTTCCGTTGTCAGGCATTTACTGGCTGCCCGGCATTCCTCCAGAGACGGTTTCAGTTACCAAAGCTGTCGTGTTTTGTGGGCTGGCATTCCTTGGAGCGCTCAAGCTCTTCACTTTCAGCTGGAGAACCCTCACTTTTCTCGCACTCTTGCTGCTTGGAGCAATGATGACCTTCATTGCCCTAAGCTTCACTTCGAGCGCGCAGACCGCGCTGGGCGAAGCTCGCAATTACATCGAGCCGATGCTTTGGTTGGTGGCCCTCAGCGGGGTGCCCCGTGTCCAACGCCCCGCCCTGATACGCGCGCTCACACGTTCAATGGCGATTCTGGTCATCTTCGCCCTTTATCCAATCATAGCTCAGATTGGTATTCTGCCAGATTATTCTACGCCCACAGGTCTCTATGCTGGACAGGGGATCGAAAGCGAATGGTTGTTACGATCTTCCAGTGTAACGAACTCAGGCTTCTCCGGGGCCAGGACAGGGTGGGCGCTCACCGTCGCCACGGGCGGATTGCTTGCTGCGTCTCTAATAATGCAGCGGTCCCAAACACACACTCTGTCAACAGCAACCGCGCTGACGATCCTGCTGATTGCACTCATGGGCATAGCCGTCACCGGCGCCCGCGGAGGCATTGTTGGTTTGCTGGCTGGCAGCGCCTTCTGGCTCGTCTCCGGACGCAACCGCCTCCTACCCACGGCTTTGACGGTATTTGCGATCCTAATAGTCGCGCTTTTAGTGGACGTTCGCGAACTCGTTCCATCCAATCTCCTCCGCGGATTCGACACTGGCGGTGCTCTCGGTGACCGCCTGAATTCTATGACCACTAATCGATTTGACACCTACACCGAAGCACTACGCCTATGGGGCGAGGCCCCCCTAATTGGGGTTGGACCGAACGACGCCCGAATAGCGGTGAGCGCCAGTTCGAACCTAGTTCAGATACACAACCTCTGGCTACGCGTAGCCGCTGAAGGCGGCATTCTTGCGCTGCTTCCTCTATTTCTTTTGACGTATCGATTGCTTGGGCTTGCGCTCACCAGGCATTCGCTCGATCGCGCCAGCACCGATCACACGAGAGAGTCGATTACCTGGCCCAACACGCGCCCTGTCATTCTTTGCGCTACCGTGATGGCGCTGGCTGAGCCTAATGTTCTCATCGGCTCTTTTAATGCCAACGCAATTCTTTGGACCGCTGTATGGCTTGCTTTGGAAGCGCCTCGTCCGCGCCTTCGGCCTCAACAACGGACGTCACCACTGGATCATCAAGTGGACCGCCGCGCAATGCCCGCACGATAGTCGACGATGCGCGGCCTTCAGTTACTACCGGAGCATGATGAACGCCGGCGGCTTGCGTTACATTTTCTATCTTACACCACTCAGCGCGGCCTCCCGGTTCTCGCAACCTTCCTGCTGGCTCGTATTCTCGGAGTCGAAGACTTTGGGTTCTTCATTGCCGCACTGACCACCTTTAGCACTCTGACTCTATTTGCCGACCTGGGTGTTTCGCAGGCGATTACAACCAGGATTGGTCGAATGATCGCCGTCAATCGCCTTGGCGATGCAGGCGCCCTAACAATTATTGCTTCAATTGCCAGCGTTGCCGTTGGGCTGCTCATTAGCCTTCTCCTCCTACTTAACCTCCAACCGCTTGAGGAAGCCGTCTATGGAAACAACGCCGCCTGGACTCACTTGGTGCCGGGCGCGCTGTATATCCCAGCAACGGCGCTCGCACTGGTATTGACGGGAGCGCTGACTGGCTCACGAAACTACAGAAGTCTAGCCATCGTCGGCGCGTCTAGCGGCGTCCTGTACGTGGCAATAGTCGTTGGCTTCGCGTTTCTCGCCGAAAGTGAGGGCGCGCTGTGGGGAGCCGCCTTGGGTGTCTTGGTTCGGGCGCTCCTTTGTGCCTTCTTTGTGAAACGTGACTTTATTGGAAAAGAACACCGTAGAACCGCCATCGATGTACGAAGCGAAGGCCTTCAACTCGCAGCGATCGCGATACCTGCATCGATTGCAGCGTTTGCGTGGACACCAGTGAACACTTATTTGATCGCCACTATGTTTCGCTCCCCCGACGGGGCAGTTGAAGTGGGCGTATTTGGAGTGACGCAACAAATTTTTTCGATTGCAATGCTTTTTCCAGGAATACTAACGCAATTTTCGCTCCCACGCATGGCAGTCATATCTGGCGACCGCGCTCGGGCGCAGCGCAAGAAAATTGCTCTCCAATATGCAATCTACGCCGGCATTGCAGCGCTGGCGATTTCCAGCGTAGCGTTAGCTTTTCCAAAAATGGTCATGTCATTATTTGGTGCCGCTTATGCGCGGCACGATAATACACTTGTTCTGATGCTTTTGGCGGGCGTAGTAAGCGCGCCTCAAGGAGTTTTTTCCAATTACATGCTCGCCGCAGGCATGAATTGGATGCGTGTCACAACGTGGATCGTGTGGGCATTCGTTGTCGTCGCAGCGACCGCAATAGAGCACGACGTCACTGCATATGAGGCGGCCCACGCGTATCTCATAGGCTGGTGTTCGCTCACACTCCTCCAGGGCTACTGTGTACTCGCTGATCGGCGGTAGCACCCATCGTAATCTTGGCAGTCAAGACATCCCATACGGGCGAGACAATGCACACAGCTGAAATCGTAGCGCAGCGCTTGGACTCTCAATTTCGCACGGAATTCTCTTGTTGAAGCCCACGCGAATCTTGTTCGCGCTGCAGATCGTTGGACACCCCCGCGATTCCAAGCGGATCTCAATGGCGCAACAGTCTGGTTTTGACGTATGCGCTGCCGCGTTCGAGCGCCCCTCCCACAAAGGACGCCCTCCTTCCTGCCCCGTAAGCACTCTCGGGCACATTGAACACGGCCGCTACCTTGCGCGTCTTCTGAAGATGATCGTGGCGCTTCCCGCACTTCGCGCGGCGGTGTCGAGAACGGACATTGTCTACGCTTCGGGCTTGGAAATGGCATTGATGGCGCTCATCGCGGGCTTTGGCCTAAAGCGTCCAATTGTAATCGAGATCGGCGATATACGCGGAATTCAAGTGCGCCGGGGACTCCTTGGCGAACTTGTTCGCTGGTTCGACAAGCGTATTGTTGACGCTTGCAGCCTACTGGTCGCGACGTCCCCCAGCTTTGTCCACCAGTACTATCGACGGCGATTGAAAAGTCGCGTTCCAGCGCTCATCGTAGAGAACAAGCTTGAGCCATCCTCGGCGAATGCCCCTGTACTCCGTCGGGCTCCCATGAGCGCCAACCAACCACTCCGTATCGGATATTTTGGCGTTTTACGATGTGAATGGTCCTGGCAGATGCTTTCCGAAATGGCTCGACTGGACCCATCTATAGAAATTGTTCTCGCCGGCATCCCACTTGCCCCCGCAAATCTTGCTGAGATGGTTCGAGAGCGGCCCAACATCAGATATCTAGGAACATACCGATCACCGCAGGACTTAGCTGATCTCTACGCCCAAGTGGATATCGTATGGGCTTGTTATCCGCCCCCGACGGGAGATGCAGAATGGCGGTGGGCCCAGAAAATCTGCAGAACAAATCGATTTTACGAGTGTTGCGCTTTCGGGACCCCCATAATCGCAATCGAAAATACCGACGATGCTGATGCGGTCGCACACTTCGACATCGGTCTAGTTGCGACCGACGACCTTGTTAACGATCCACGCGCCCTGATCGCTCAAATAGACAACCAACGCCTTGATCACTGGCGCGACCAGCTAAGGTGCCTACCTCGATCAATCTATGAGTATTCATCTGAGGCTTCGGAACTAGCAACAAGCATTGTTGCATTGCATCAGCGGGCGCTTCGCCTCACTGCTTCGCCCAAAGGGTCTCAGTCCTCTTAGCGTTGGCTGCAATAGACATAATGCCCTACTTTCTTAGCTCAGCCTTTGCGCGAAAGCGCTTGCTTCCTCGCGACGGGCGATAAACCAATGACCTCTCGTTCTATCTGCGCCAACTGCGTCATGGACACGTCAGACTCGGCGATCACATTTGACGAACATGGCGTGTGCGATCACTGCCGGACGTTCCACACGCAAATTCAACCAAATTGGCACACTGATGATCGAGGAGAACAAGCGCTCTCAGCGCTTCTCACAAACATTAAGATTGAGGGCAAGGGCAAGGACTTCGATTGCATAATTGGCATGAGCGGAGGCATCGACAGCTCTTATCTGACTTACCTTGCCAGAGAGCGCTTTGGTCTTCGCCCCTTGGTTTTCCACGTTGACGCTGGATGGAACTCACAAACCGCTGTCAACAACATTGAACGGTTAGTGGACGGCCTAGGCCTCGACCTCTTCACCGAGGTCATCGATTGGGAGGAAATCAAAGACCTGCAGCTAGCCTTCTTCAAATCGGGTGTGTCCCACATCGACACCCCGCAGGACCATGCCTTCTTCGCCACTATGTATAAATTCGCTGTGCAACACAACGTGAAGTACATTCTCACAGGAGCCAACTACTCGACCGAGTGCATTCGCAATCCGCTTGAGTGGATGTATCACCAGTCGGACTCCGTTCAGCTCCGCGACATCCATGATCGCTTCGGTACCCGCCCCCTTCGTACATATCCAGTTACGTCTATCCTTTGGCACAAGGTTTGGCTTCCTTACGTCAAAGGAATTCGGGTAGCGCGTCCCTTGAACTACGGCCCGTACATCAAGGAGGACGCTAAGAAACTTCTCATCGAGCGTTTCGGGTGGCAGCCCTATCCGCAGAAGCATTTTGAATCACGCTTCACACGCTTCTATGAGAGCTACTGGCTTCCCGTAAGATTCGGATACGATGTTCGCAAAGTTCAATTCTCTAGCCTCATCCTTACCGGGCAGATGACACGCGCGGAGGCGCTGCAGCAGCTGGAGACACCGCCTTATGATGCAAGTGAAATTCACATCGAAAAGGAGTTCATTGCGAACAAGCTCGGCATAGATCTCGATGAACTTGAGCGCTACATGCAGCTGCCCAAGCGGACTTATCGGGACTACAAGTCGCAACGGCAAATCTATGATGCAGGCGCAGGCATCATGCGCTTGCTCGGCCTCGAACTTGGCGGCAAACGATGATTGGGATCGTAAACTACGGCCTGGGCAATATTGAAGCTTTCGCCAACATCTATCGTCGCCTTGGGATTCAAGCTCACGCCGCAAGCACTGCGGATGACATACTTCGCTCCGATCGCCTTATTCTGCCGGGCGTCGGCGCTTTTGACTGGGCGATGGAGCGTCTGCGCGCCTCGGGTTTACGAGAGCCACTTGAAGACGCCGTTCTGCGCCAAAAGAAGCCTCTACTCGGTGTATGCGTGGGGATGCAGATGCTGGCGGATCGGAGCGATGAGGGCATTACTCCCGGCTTAGGCTGGATCAAAGGTGAGGTGTTGCGACTGCCTCCGTGCTCGAAAGAGCGTCCGCTCCCGCACATGGGCTGGAATGACGTAGCCACCGTAGCCTCCGATGAATTATTCAGCGGCCTCGACAACCCGCGGTTTTACTTTCTCCATTCCTACTACTTCTCTCCGAGCCAGCCTTCTTCACGCTTGGCCGACACAGATTACGGCATCAAGTTCACCAGCGCCGTGAGGAACCAGCACATCTACGGCACACAGTTTCATCCCGAAAAGAGCCATGAGTGGGGCGTTCAATTGTTGCGCAATTTCTCGCAAATCCCCGGGAATGCTTAGGCCGCGAATTATCCCCTGCTTGCTTGTTCACAACGGCGGTCTCGTTAAGACTCGTCAGTTTCGTGAGCCCAAGTATGTCGGCGATCCGATCAATGCCGTTCGCATTTTTAACGAAAAGGAAGTCGACGAGCTGATCGTTGTCGATATTGACGCCACTCGGTTAGGGCGCGAACCCGACTATTCCCTAATAGCAAAGCTGGCAAACGAATGCAGAATGCCGCTGTGCTACGGCGGAGGTGTGAGAGATGAGAAGCAAGTCGATAGAATTATCTCGCTTGGAGTTGAAAAGGTTTCACTTAGTGCGGCAGCCATCCGCGACCCCGCTTTGATAGCGCGCAGCGCAACCAGGGTCGGCAGCCAGAGCATCATTGTGACGATTGATGTGAGGCTCCACGAGCGCACAAAGCGCTATGAAGTCCTTACGGATAACGCCACGGCTACTGTCAACATGTCTGCATTAGAAGTTGCGGAGCGCGCGCAGGCCGAAGGCGCCGGCGAGATTGTGATCAACTCTATAGATCGCGACGGCATGATGCAGGGCTATGACCTCAAGTTGATCGCTGCACTTCGCGAGAAGATAGGAATTCCGGTGACGGCGTTAGGCGGCGCCGGGTCCTTGGCTGACATTGAGACTTTGGTCCGCCAAGAACAGATCATAGGCGCTGCCGCGGGCAGTCTGTTTGTATTCAAGGGCAAATACCGAGCGGTACTTATCAGCTATCCCAATCGATCGGAAAAGGACGCCCTCCTCGCCCGCGCGGGCGCAGATATATGAAACAAGTACTTCAAAACCTTTCAGATGGCGTCACACAGATTGTGGAAGTCCCCGCTCCCAATGCGACTTCGGGCCAATTACTGATACGCACCTCAGCATCCCTCATCTCTGCGGGCACTGAGCGCATGCTCGTTGAATTCGGGAAGGCTAATTGGCTCGACAAGGCACGCCAGCAGCCGGACAAAGTTAAGCAAGTCGTTCAAAAAATTGGAACAGACGGTCTGGCGGCGACAGTTGATGCCGTGCGCAGCAAGCTCGATCAGCCACTAGCGCTAGGGTACTGCAATGTTGGCCGTGTTATGGAGATGGGATCTGCCGTTTCTGGCTACTCGGTTGGCGACCGTGTCGTAAGCAACGGCAAGCACGCGGAGGTGGTGGCGGTTTCCAGGAACCTTTGCGCAAGGATACCAGATAGCGTCAGCGACGACGCGGCAGCATTCACGATCGTGGGAGCTATTGGCCTTCAGGGCATCCGTCTCGCCGATCCCAAGCTTGGAGAATGTATTGTAGTCATAGGCTTAGGGCTGATTGGCTTGCTGACAGTGCAAATGCTACGGGCGCAAGGATGCCGCGTCTTAGGCATAGACCTCGATGAAGCGAGAATCGCTCTTGCGCAACGTTTGGGGGCGGAAACTGTCAATCCGAAATCCGGCGCGGATGCGCTGACGCGCGTCGCCTCGTTCTCCCGAGGCGCAGGGGTCGACGCAGTCATCATCACTGCATCGACTGCGAGTAACGAGCCAGTGAGCCACGCCGCCAAGATGTGCCGCAAGCGCGGACGGATTGTTCTGGTTGGCGTGACCGGCCTCGAACTCTCTCGCGCTGACTTCTACGAAAAAGAACTTACCTTCCAGGTCAGCTGCTCCTATGGACCAGGCAGATACGACCCAAGCTACGAGGATGCAGGCCACGACTACCCGATAGGTTTCGTTCGTTGGACTGAGCAGCGCAACTTCGAAGCCGTCCTCGACCTTATGGCTTCCGGCGCGATCGACGTCGCTCCCCTTATTTCTCACCGCTTCCCCCTCGAAGAAGCCGAGAACGCATTCAATCTCCTGACCTCTGACGAACCGTCACTCGGCATTATCTTGGCCTATCCGCCAGAAACGAGTGACACACGTGCGCTTAGTCGGAGTGTGTCGCTCTCAACGCCGCAGCCAATCCCTGGCCGAGCGACGACCGCTTTCCTGGGCGCAGGCAATTATGCAGGCCGGGTCCTTATTCCGGCCTTCAAAGCAGCCGGCGCCCAGCTCAGAACCGTTGTTAGCAATGGCGGTGTTAGCGCCGTTCACTTCGGAAACAAATACGGATTTACCGACGCTAGTACGGATAGTGTGGAGGCAATTAATAACCCCGCTATCGACACAGTCGTGATTGCGACGCGACACAACGCGCACGCCCGCCAAGTTCTGTCGGCCCTACGCGCCGACAAGCACGTGTTTTGCGAAAAGCCCTTGTGCCTCACGCTCGACGAACTCCACGAGATTGAATCTGAGTCCCGCGCCAGGCCGCAGCAACTACTTATGGTCGGCTTTAATCGCCGGTTTGCCCCTCTCACCTGCAAAGCGCGATCCTTGCTCGATGCAATCGCGGAGCCGAAAGCGTTTATTGCTACTGTCAACGCTGGTGAAATACCCGCTACGCATTGGACACAGGATCTGGACGTAGGAGGCGGCCGAATAATTGGAGAGGCATGTCACTTCATCGACCTATTGCGATACCTCGCTAGGTCCCCAATCAAGGGTGTTCACGCATTCTCATTGGGGTCGAACCAGAGCCGCTCCGTAAATCACGACAAAGCCACGATAAATCTGGAATTTGAAGACGGCTCGACCGGCACCGTTCACTATCTTGCGAATGGCCATCAGTCGTTTCCGAAGGAGCGGATTGAAGTATTTGCGGGCGGTCGCGTGCTTGAGATTGACAATTTTCGCGCGCTACGCGGTTGGGGGTGGCGTGGGTTCACGCGCGCGACACTACCCCAGGATAAGGGGCAAAAGGCCTGCGCAAGGGCATTCATAGACGCTGTAAAGCGCGGCTCGGTCTCACCCATTCCAATTGACGAGATCATTGAGGTCAGCCGCGTGTCGATCGAAGCGGCGCATATTTTGCGATGACAACTGTGACTCAATGGATGGATCGGAATTTTTATCCCGACTTCCAATCGAGATGGGACGACAGACTCTTCCGGCAACGCATCCTTACTCATCTCAAGCCGGAATTTCAGATCCTGGATATTGGCGCAGGCGCAGGAATAGTGCCCGAGATGGACTTCAAGGGTTTAGCCTCGCGCGTCGTCGGCGTCGATCTCGATCCTAGAGTGGTGCATAATCAATTTTTGGACGAAGGCCGTGTCGCCGACGCGGAGGCGCTGCCATATCCGGACGCCACGTTCGACCTCGTTTTCGCCGATAACGTGATGGAGCATATTGAGCGCCCAGAGTGCGTCTTTCGCGAGATTGCACGGGTGCTAAAGCCCACCGGCATTTTGCTGTTCAAAACGCCCAACGCACTTCACTACATGCCCCTTATTGCGCGAATGACGCCTCATGGCTTTCATCGCTTCGTCAACAAGCTCAGAGGCCGCGCAACGATAGACACGTTTCCGACACGCTACCGCGTCAACACGCCGTGGCAGATTCGAAAGTTTGCCGCCGCAAGCGGTTTTGAGGTCGAGCAGCTTGGGCAAATTGAGGGGCGGCCGGAATATTTGAGGATGTGGCCTCCTTTATACATGCTCGGATTTCTCTATGAGCGTTTGGTCAACTCCATGAGATTGCTTTCACCATTTCGAGTGCTTCTCATTGCGGAATTGCGAAAGTGCTAGCCGAGGGCACTCGCCATCATCTGATTAGAAGAAGCTCCTACTCTCACGCACATCCGCTAGCATCCGCAGCGCGCTACTGGCAAACCCTTCGCTGGCTTCGTCCAGAGCAATTTTATGTTCGCCTGTGGCGTCGTCTCTATCGTCCCCGCGTCTCCGCCTCTAGTCCACCGCCCGTACGTGAACTCTCCGGACATTGGATACCGCCGGCGCGTAGATGCGCGAGCCTTTCAGCTCCAACGCGATTTTCTTATTTGAACCAGTCCGGCGAACTGTCAGTCGACGGATGGGACAATCCGCGCCGCGACAAACTTTGGCGCTACAATCAACACTACTTTGACGATCTGAATGCGGTTGATGCTCCTGATCGCGTTGAATGGCACCGAGCGCTCTTGGCCGATTGGCTCGCTCAGAATCCCCCCACCTACGGTACAGCCTGGGAGCCGTATCCTACGTCACTCAGGATCGTGAACTGGATCAAGTGGGCCATGGCGGGGTCTCATCTCGACTTTTGCCTCGTCGATAGCTTGGCGACGCAAGTCCGATGGCTAGCTCAGCGTCTTGAATGGCATCTTCTGGGGAATCATTTGTTCGCGAATGCAAAGGCACTGATCTTTGCAGGTCTTTGCTTCGAAGGGCGCGAGGCGCAATCATGGCTCGACAAGGGATTTCGTATTCTTGAGCGGGAAACTGAAGAGCAAATCCTGCCGGATGGCGGGCAGTTCGAACTTTCGCCCATGTATCACGCACTTGCCTTTGAAGATCTGCTGGACCTCGTCAACATCTCGTCGGCGTTTGACGCCGCGCTCACACGACCTCAGCGCGCGCTTCGAGACCGTTGGCGCTCGCTGATTCCAGAAATGAGCAGATGGCTTGACGCGCTGTCGCACCCAGATGGCGACATCGCCTTCTTTAACGACGCGGCATTTGGAATAGCACCGTCTCGCTCGGAGCTGCGCAACTATTCCGAGAGGCTCGGTATGGGCGACTCCGCCGCGCTTGAACCAGTCACCATGCTCCCCCACACGGGTTACGCGCGACTGAGCACGCAAGGGGTGGTTCTCATTGCCGACATAGCGCGCGTCGGGCCCGACTACCTGCCAGGCCACGCACATGCCGACACACTGAGCTTTGAGTTCTCCGCGTTTGGGCAACGTGTATTCGTAAATTCTGGTACATCTGTCTACGGGTCCGGGGAAGAGCGCCAACGCCAACGCGGCACGCCAGCGCACAACACGGTCGTTATCAACGGCCGGAATTCTTCCGACGTCTGGAGCGGCTTCCGCGTGGGCGCACGCGCAAGACCTTTCGACGTTGCCGCAGGAACGAAAGGCGAAGTGCATTTCGCCGAAGGTTCGCATGATGGTTACAGGCACCTTCCGGGACGGCCAATCCACACGCGGCGGTGGGAACTCTCAACAGCGAGCTTGCGAGTGATTGACCGCGTAAACACGCCGGATGTCTCGGCCTTCGCGCGGTTTCACCTGCATCCGGACGTGGTGCTGACGCAGTACAATGAAAGCAGCGGCAAGCTCATTCTGAAGAATGGCCAGAGACTTCTCTGGCGTGCTACGTCGGGCCCGGCCCAAATCAATCATACAACTTGGCACCCGGAGTTCGGCAGAAGCATTGCAAACGCCTGCCTGGTGTTGCCCCTAATCCGCGGCAACTCAGCGCTCGAACTCACTTGGGCCCCAGCGTAGTCCAGACGCGACTCCATGCACATCCTGTTTTTGACCGACAACTTCCCGCCTGAAGTCAACGCCCCGGCGAGCCGCACATACGAGCATGCGCGTGAGTGGGTCAACACCGGCCACTCAGTCACTGTCATTACATGCGCTCCGAACTTCCCCAGAGGAAAAGTCTTTGACGGCTACAAGAACAGGCTGTGGCAGTCCGAGATGATGGACGGCATCCGTGTTATTAGGGTTTGGACTTATATCACAGCAAATGAGGGCTTCTACAAACGCACGCTCGACTATGTGAGCTTCATGGTCTCTGGCGTTCTGGCGTCGTTAGGAGTGCCCCAGGTCGATATCATAGTTGGAACATCTCCGCACTTCTTCACTGCGATCGGCGCCTTCAGCGCAGCCGGTCTGAAACGTAAGCCATGGGTGTTCGAGCTTCGCGATTTGTGGCCAGAATCGATCAAGGCAGTGGGGGCGCTGAAGAACGGTCGTATCCTATCTTTCCTCGAAGCATTGGAGCTTTTCCTCTATCGCCGCGCAACGCGCATCATCTCGGTGACACATTCATTTAAGGGCGTCCTCGAACAGCGCGGTGTGGACGGCGACAAAATCTCAATCGTAACGAACGGCGCAGACCTTTCGAGGTTTTCGCCCCGCTCCAAGCCTGCCGCCATCGCCGATCGGCTCGGTCTCAGTGACCGCTTCGTCGCCGGCTATGTCGGCACGCATGGTCTTGCTCACGGCCTGGACACGCTCATTGATGCCGCTGCGATCCTCGCCAAACAGCCCGAGGCCGCGCACATAAAGATTGTTCTCCTCGGCGACGGCGCTCGAAAGATGGAACTCGTCGCCCGAGCAGGCAAATTAGGCCTTCCCAATCTAATCTTCCTAGACAGCGTCCCAAAGCGCGATGTCCCGGACTATTGGGCGTTGCTTGATGTCTCAATCATTCACCTCAAGCGCGATCCACTGTTCACCACGGTCATTCCATCCAAACTCTTCGAGTCTATGGCGATGGGCGTCCCGATTTTGCACGGGGTAATGGGCGAGTCTGCCGCCATCGTTGAACGCGAGGCCGTGGGAGAAACCTTCGAACCCGAAAATGCAGAGCAACTCGCGGCGGCTTTGCTTTGCCTGTCTCGGGACGCTGATCTGCTTGCGCGTTATCGCGCCAACACGCTCGCAGCAGCTCCGCGCTATGATCGCGTTCATCTTGCCGGTGAAATGTTGAGCGTGTTGGCGCAGTGCGCAGCACAACGCCAAAGTACGAAGAAGCAACGCAACCGCGAAATCACATCAAAGGAAGAAGCCTAGACCAACGCCAAATCAGCGGGCGCAGCCTCAACCGGAACGCTCTGTTGCATAATATTCAGAAGCAAGCGAACGCGGTCGGGCCCCTTCATGCCCTCGACAACTGCGAGCTGATCAGCAAACGGCCCTCTGAGGAAACGCACCTCCGATCCCGGCTTAAGCTCGCCTGCCAGATCGAGCACCTGATCCTTTCCCGTCAGCGCCAAGAGCCCCTCCACCAAACCCTTAGGAGCGGCCAGAGGGCGCCCATCGGCTTTGATGATGCGCACCACGCCTATCGTGCCATCAATTGGGCGCCACCGATCCAGCTCCAAGTCGAGCGGGACAAACAGGTAGCCAGGAAAGAACGCAGTGCGCGCATTCCTAATCGACCGCGCATGGCGGATGCTGCGCCAAGTGCTGGGCACAAACGGACTATAGCCCTGACGCCGCAGGTGCTCGGCCGCCAGGTATTCGCGCGACGCTTGGGTCTGAATAAGATACCAGCGCTTAGCCGATGATATCTTCGACATCGTCAAACCTCTTCACTCGCGACTGCCTTTGCATCTCTCGCCAGGCTCCCCGCGTGTCGATGAGTGTCTTTCCTCGCAGATCGTCAGCGGTTGCGAGGAACGCGCTGTGATCCACGAGCAAAACAATGATCTCGGCCGACTTGATCGCAGCCTCTAGGGTGCTGTGTTTGATACCAGCGTCCAGAAGAACAGCCGGCAGCGCTGGCACATTTGGCTCTACCGCCAACAATTCCATGCCGCCGGCTTTGGCGAGGATCGAGGCGACTTCGATCGCCGGGCTCTCTCGCAGATCGTCAATATTGGGCTTGAAGGTCAAGCCGAGCAACGCGACGGCGGGTACGGCGCCAAACTTCGAAGCATGTGAACGCGCCGCCGCGATGACACACTGAGCCACGCGTTCCGGCCGCTCGTCGTTCACATGTCGAGCCGCCTGAATGAGCGGCGTCTCCTTGGGGGCAGCCTCCGCAATGAACCAAGGATCGACGGCAATACAGTGCCCCCCGACGCCTGGCCCTGGATTCAATATCTGAACTCTAGGATGGCGGTTGGCGAGCCTGATCACCTCCCACACATCCATGCCTAGCGTCTCGCAGACATTGGCAAGTTCGTTTGCGTAGGCGATGTTGACATCGCGGTAGGCGTTTTCCGCCAACTTGCAAAGCTCAGCAGATCTCGCATCCGTCTCAATCAACTCGCCCTGCACAAAGAGCCGATAAAGCTCGGCCGCTTTCGCCGAGCAAGAAGCGGTCATGCCGCCTATTGCGCGATCATTAGACACCAGCTCCTGAACGATCTTTCCAGGGAGAACGCGCTCCGGGCAATATGCGACATACACATCCGGCTCGCTTGAATCCCCGCGCGCGGGAAAGCGCATGTCCGGTCGTGCAGACGCGAGTAGCTGGCATAGCGCCTCAGTGGTCCCGACAGGCGATGTCGATTCAAGGATCACGAGGTTTCCTCGCTCAAGTACCGGAGCAATCGCCGCCGCAGCGGACATGACGCAGCTTAGGTCCGCGCATTTTTCCGCCGTGATCGGGGTGGGCACGGCTACCAGAAATACGTCTGCTGGTTGCGGTTCAGTTGTCGCTCTGAGCGCCCCTGTAATCACAGCCTCGCGCACAGCAGAAGCCAATGCAGGCTCTACGATGTGGATCTCACCACGATTGATGGTCTCAACAACGCGTGCGCTAGTATCGACGCCGATAACATCGACGCCTCTGGCCGCGATCACGGCAGCGGTCGGCAGACCAATATAGCCTAGGCCGACAACTGAAACTGTGCGGATCGACATCTCGTCCCCTTCAGTCCATCAACTATGCGCATTGCCGCACGGCCATCCCCATAGGGATTGTGCGCGCGCGACATGGCCGAATATGCTTCCTCATCATCGAGAAGTCGTGTGGCCGCCTCAATGATGCGGCTTGCCTGCGCACCAACCAATTTAACCGTGCCTGCCTCAACTGCCTCGGGCCGCTCGGTGGTGTCGCGCATCACAAGTACAGGCACGCCAAAAGACGGCGCCTCCTCCTGCACCCCGCCGGAATCCGTTATGATCAAATGGGCGCGCGACATCAGCCGCACGAAAGGGAGGTAGTCGAGTGGCTCGATAAGATGCACGCCATCGACACCGCCTAGAAGCCGGCCCACCGGCTCGCGCACATTCGGGTTGAGATGCACTGGGTAGACAAGCTCTACATCGCCTCTGCGAGCCAGTTGCCTCAGCGCCAGGCAAATTTGCTCGAACCCAGCGCCAAAACTCTCACGCCGATGCCCGGTAACGAGGATCAAACGCTTGCCTTCCGCAATGCTCGGCAGTTGTCCGTCAAGGTCGGCGCGCAACGCGGCGTTGCCTTCGATGCGCTCTCTTACACCTAAGACTGCGTCGATCACGGTATTTCCAGTCACGACGATATTGGCTGGCGCCACACCTTCCGCCACAAGGTTCGACTTCGCCCGCTCCGTGGGCGCGAAATGAAGCGCCGCGACCGTGCCCGCGACACGTCGGTTAATCTCTTCCGGCCAAGGGGAATAAATATTGCCCGTCCGCAGACCCGCTTCGACGTGGGCCACGGGAATTCGCTGATAATAGGCTGCCAACGACGTTGCGAGCGTCGTTGACGTGTCTCCGTGCACCAAGACCCAATCAGGCTTCACCTTCGCAAGCGGCTCACGCAGTCCTAATAAGACCGCGGAAGTGACCTCCGACAAATCTTGCCCTGGCCGCATAATGGCCAAGTCGAAGTCGGCCTGCATTCCAAAGAGCGCCATGACCTGATCAAGCATCTCGCGGTGCTGCGCGGTCACGCAGAGTGTGAGATCAACTTCGGGCGTCTCGCGCAATCTCGATACAACTGGCGCCATCTTAATGGCTTCGGGCCGCGTGCCGAATACACACATCACGCGCAGCCGTGAGTTCATGGATGCTTCGCGCGCTAATGCGAGATCGACAACCGGCTGCATGAAGCGGCTCACATAAAGCCGCGCCCGGTGATCAGCACCAGGAATGTCCGTGCAAAGATTTCTAAGTCATAAGGACCGGATCGTGCTCGCGCATAGAAGGCGTCGAGCCGCGCCTTGCGGCGAGGTGATACCTGATTGCGGCCCCGCACTTGAGCAAGGCCGCTGAGGCCAGGCCGCACGGCCAGCGCATCGGGAAAGGCATGCCGCGCGGCTTGCCCAGGATCCTCCGGCAGCAAAGGCCGCGGACCGACAAAGCTCATGTCTCCTTTGACGATACAAACGAGTTGCGGAAGCTCATCCACGCTCCAGCGGCGCAGCAAGCCACCCAGCGGCGTAATGTGCTCTTTGGCGTTGGCCAGCAGTTCGCGCGCCGCAGAAGGAGCCTCGACATGCATGGTCCGGAATTTCGGCATCCAAAAGGATTGTCCATCCCGACCGATGCGCTCTGACCAATGGAGTCCAGGCCCTCGGCTCGTCAACCGCACGGCGAGCCAGATAAGCGCCAGGGGCGGCGCCAGCAAAGCGAGCGCAATGCTGGCAATCATAAAATCGAAGATGCGCTTTCTTGGCGACAACCCACGCGCAAATCTACGCGGCGACGACGCCGTCTCGGGGCGAACAAAGGGAAACACGGTTGCAACCGGCGCTACATCGCCCGGATCCGTCGCCCCCTGCTCAGGCCTTAGCACCCGCGCTTCAGCGGAAAGCCTTACGCTCATCACCACCCCCACGCCCAACTGGGGAAAAGTCTAGCGGCGCCGGTTAAGGTTAGCAATTTCTAAGTGCAACGCGAGCGCGAAAAATTCGTGACGGCACTAACGCGCAACACACCCGATTTGAGAACCGCAGTAGCGAGCGGCGCGCCTGAAAATGGCGACCGCCGAGATTTCGCTCCGCCAGTGACGACGGGTATGTCCTTAAGTGTGATAGTAGGAACGCGCGTAACTATAATAGAGACTGTCGCCGTACGTGCCTCGTCCCGGCCTTTTCGGATCAACGCAGTTAAGCGCGACGCCGGCCACTTGTGCGCCCGATTGCATAAGTTCTCGGATGGCCGTTCTCGTAGCCCCCGAGGGGGTCTTATCGGCGCGCACCACGATCACCGTCAGATCGGCGTGCGACGCCACGGTCCGTGTCTCTGCAATAGCGAGCACCGGCGCTGAATCGAGAATGACGAGGTCGAACTCTGCCCGCAATTCTTCAACCAGACGCGCCATCGCATCAGACGCAAACACGTCTTGGGGCGTAAAACGAGACGACAGCGCCGGGAGCACGAAGGCTTGGCTTTCCGGATCCTGGACCAGCGCCCCACGCCAATCGCCCTGACCGGACAGCACATCCAACAGACCGATACGGGCACTCGCTGCAACTAACTCGCTCGCCGAATGGCGCCGCAGATCACAATCGACAAGCACAACGCGCTGACCCGACATTGCGCTGATGCGCGCGAGACAAAGCGACATCGTCGTCTTGCCTTCGTTGGGCACCGCTGACGTAACAACGATCACTTCCGGTTTGCGATCGACCCGCGCGTGCATCAAGGATGTTCTGAGAACACGCAAGGATTCGGCAAATCCGGAGGCTGGCTTGTCCACAAGGTAATCCGCCGGATTGCGGCGATGCGGCGCAAGCCCGCGCATATCCTGCGGCCTCAGCACTGGAACCGAGGCCATTGCCGGCGCACCAAGCTTTCGCTCAGCATCCTCGGCGCTCGATACAGACGCATCAAGCATCTCAAGGAGAATAGCCAAACCTGCCCCAGCCAAGCCCGCAAGCAGCACGGCAAGCAACAAAGATGACATCATGTTGGGCTTACTTGGCGTGCTTGGCGGGCGCGCTGCCGACACGACACGGGAAGTGGCCACTGGCAGCTCACCTTGATCCGCGACTTCGTGGAAACGCTGCAAGAAACTCTCTTCCACCGCGCGCGCCGCCGCAGCATCACGCAGCAGCTCCCGATAGCGAATAACAGCTTCATTGTTTTCATCATTGGCGCCGGCCACGCCGCCAAAATTGCCCTGCAGCGTGTAGTAGCGTGCGCGAGCCACCTCGACGTCATTTTGAAGGCTCGCCGTGATACGACGAATCTCGTCATTGATGCGCTGACGGATACTTCCAAGTTCGGCTTGGCGCGCGAGCACGTCAGGATGCTCGGCCGAGTAACGTTCACGCATTTCGTCAATGGCTTGCGCGAGATCGGCTTCGCGATTGCGTAAATCGGTGATGGTTTGTGAACTCAGCGCCGTTCCGATCGACTCTGCTGAGCCGCCCGAGCGCAGCAATTGCTGCACTTGGCGCAGCCGCGCCTCCTTCTCTGCCAGATCGGCGCGCGCCTGCACCAGCATAGTCTGCACGTCTTCGGACTGCGGCTGCTGGCTAGCTTGGCCGCCTGACGCTACGGACAACCCGTTCTCGACGCGGAAAGCCTCTGCAGCTCTTTCTTTGGCTTGAACTTCGGTACGAAGCTCTTGCAGGCGTTGGCCAAGCCAATCGTTCGCACGTTGCGAAGCCTCGAAGCGCGCTTCTGTCTGCGATCGCAAATAGATATCGACAAAGCGATTGAGCAGTTCTGCGGCGCGACGGGGATCGCGTGAGTCCAGCGATACTTCTATGCCGTAGCTCAACCCTCTACGCCGGACACTGAGCGCTTCGCCCAGAGCCCTTGCGATTCTATCATTCGTACTCTGCGCGTCTTCGATCGACGCGCCGCTGGAGAAGAGTCCACGCAGAGGTGCAAGTATCAGAGCCAACGGGCCCGGTGTTTGCAGCTCCGAATTCCATTCTGGATCTTCAGCGAGACGCATGTCCTCAACGAGGCGTGCGCGCAACGACTCGGAGCGCAGGACCTCAATCTCGGAGTCGACCGCAGCCGAACTCACAGCGGATGAGCTGTCGATGCTCTGCTCTGCCGATATCACTTGCTCGCGCGCGGGATTAACCATTACAAGCGCAGTCGCCGTATAAATACGCGGACTGAGCAGCGTGTAGGCCATGATCGCCGCGAAGACGATAAGCGCCGTCGCCACAATAAGCCGCCACCGGCGAAGCAGAAGCGCGTAAAGCTGCTTAAGCTGAGCACCCTGGTCCTCTTGCGGAGCAACCGGAGGCTCACGTAGCTCTTCTTCAGCCCGTCTTATCGAGATCACGTTCATCCTGCCGGCCCCAAAAGCGCTCTCGCACGCGCCCTAGCGCCGCAACCTTATCCCGACCACCACTCGGTTGATATCGTAATCTCGTCCGAACTGCAGCCCGTCGGACTCCTGCTCGTAATGGCCGAGTTGCGCGAAGATCGCCGTGCCCCGGTCCACCAGATAATCCGCGCTGAATTCCGTCGCGAGGCGAGAGTCTTCTCGGTCGATGCCTTCATATTCGTCGAAGCTATAGCCCACATTGAAACCAAGCACGACATTGCGACGCCATTCATAGTCGATGGCAAAACTCGCATTATTGGCGACATAGCTTGAAGCGCCGAACGCCCCGGCGTCCGCAACTTCGCGCGAAGCCCCAAACGAAACGGTGACCAATTCGTCTGGGAACCATTCCACATTAGCCCGCACCGCGAGGCCCGAGGTCTCATCAACGGTTGGGTCGTCGTACGTTTGGCTCAAATAGCCCACGCCGATCTCGCCGCGAATGAGACGGGTCAGATCGAAATTGGCGCCGACCAGAGCCTCGTAGCCCTCAGAGTCGCGATTGACGATCGTCACAGGTGGATCAAGATCATAGTCGCGCGTATTGGCGCCAACGGCCACAAAAAACGCGGTCAGCGGGCTGACCGCGTAGTCGGCGCGCAGCCCATAGTTTACTACCGTCCGATCACGATCATCCTGCTCAGCAGGGGTCAGATTGAAGAACACGCCGTCTTCAAAATCCGCCGTCGCCATGCGCGCTTCGCCCGAAATGCGAAGCCGGTTGAAAGCTTTGACGAAGCCGACGTTTGCAGCAGCTTCTGTGTACTCGATAGGCTCGGCCAACGGTAGCGACGTGGGTGAACTCGATAGCGGTTCGGTCCGGTCGCTATAGCTCGCTCCGCCATGGAAATAGAAATCCCGATAGACATCCAGACGGCCATCCACGCCAACCGAAACATCAGTCGTGTTGTTGTCTGAGAAATCAGAATAAATCAGCGCAGGGACGGCGAGTGAAAAATTGAGTTCATGCGTCGACCATTGCGACGCCAAGCGCGCGCTAGGCGTGATGTGCCAGATGAAGTCTTCTTCGACGTTTGCGCCATCCGTCGCGAAAATGTTGTCGTTGTACTCGCCGGCGACCAGAAGTTCTGGGTAGAGCCGGAAACCGCCCATACGAATGCCAGCAGCGTCATATTCCGGCTTTGGCCGGTCTCGCACGCTCACATTGCGGTCGCGGTTGAAATTGTCACCGTCTTGCGCGACCGCTGGCGCGACTAGGCCGAACGTAGCGGCCAACACCGCAAGCGACACTTCAAGCTTTTTCATGCCCCACCTCGCCCTTGCCGCTGCGCGCAAGGACGGCGCGAACGAACGCCGCGCCGCCTCTTAAGTTATGCGTCGCGGCGTGTCTTAGTTCGTGTACCCGCTGCCGCCGCCGCCGCCCGGGGCGCCGACGCCGCTCGCGCCAAACGCCTGCCCTGGCGCGCCGCCTGCGGGAACGCCGCCCGTTGCGCCATAAGACGCCAGCGCCAAGCGCGCGACTTCGCAGCTTTCCGAGATCGCTGAACGGACTTCGGCGCGAGAACGCGTGGCCTCGCCCTGCGCGATCGCGGAGGGATCTTGGCCGTATATGTTTCCAAGATTGGTGCTGCCGAGCGGACAAAGTGCGCGCGTAATGACGTCGAGCGGCTGGCCGGCGGTCGCATTGGTGATCGCGGCGATCACAGCTTGTTCATCCGCAGGCGTCGTGGCCAAATCGGCCAAAATGCGCGCTTGCAGCGCTTCAACAGGCTGCTCCTCGGCATTCGGGATGGCCGCCCAAACAGTCAACCCGGGCGCGCATAGGACGCCAAAAGCGGCCACAGCCGCACACACGTTCTTCATGCTCATGAGGAGCCCCCTCTAGCTTAGGTTTACCACACTTAACCAGGCGCGCGAGTTTGTCGAGTATAAGATTTGTTACAGCCCTGGGCTGTGGCGAATCGGCCACCCTCCCATGCTCAGAATTGCACCAGTCGCCTAAAAGCGGCGCTCGGGAATACGAACCGTATCGCCGGGCAGGATGGGCGTCGTGCTGGTCAGACCATACTCGCGCTCGGCGAGCTCATCCGCATGCTTGATGAACACCCGTCTTGTGTCGGCGCGGTAGCTGAACCCGCCGGCCGTCGCGACCGCGTTCATGACATTGAGGCCCGCCGCATAAGGATAGGTGCCGGGGTTTTCCACTTCGCCGAGAATAAAGAACGGCCTGTAATTCATCACTTCGACACTGATGTTCGGTCGAAGCACGTAGCGAGTCAGCGCCGTTCGCAGAGTGTCTGTGAACTCTCCAACCGTCTTACCTTGGGCGGAATGGTCCCCGATCAGCGGGTAAGAGACCATGCCATTGGTGGAAACAACGAATTCACCCGTGAGATTGGGTTCTCCGAACACGCTAATGCGAAGTCGATCGCCCGGGCCCAGACGGTAATCCTGAACCGTGGCCTGAGGCAGGTTTGGGGCCTCGCCTGCCCGCATTGCACCTCCCGAAGAGCCGCACGCGACGCACAGCCCCACCAAGAGAAGCCCGATCACCGACCGGCGCAGCCCGTCCAGCCATTCCATAAGCTTCCCCCGAGAGCTCCCATTCGCCCTTAGCTTAAACAACAGGCGGACGAATTTCCATGCCCCCTCGATCAGCGTACGCCGAGAAAGTCGACCGCCGTGTCGCAAAATCGCGCCGCGCTCAGCGCGCCGGAAAAATAGGCGCCTGTGTCCAGACCGATGCGCCGCTCGTCTCGATAGGGCGCCGTGACGGGCGTGTGCCCATGCACGACCTTGTAAGGCAGGCGCCGCCGGTCTTCCAGGAAACGTCCGCGAATCCAAAAGAGATCGGCGTCCGATTGCGCCTCCAGCTTGCGTGTCGGATCGACGCCTGCATGCGCGAAGCAATAATCGCCGAGCACCACGTAACGCTCCAGCGCCTCAAGGAATCTGCGATGCTGAACCGGCAAGCGAGAGCGGAGCGATGCCCCGGCCTCAGCGACTTCCTCTCCGCTCGCGCCTAGTGAGGGCAGAGGGCGAACATTGTAGGAAGCCAGCGTTTCAAGACCGCCGTGACTGAGCCAGCCGCGATTGGCGACCGGGTCCTCCAAAAAAGCCAGCATTGCTGCCTCATGATTGCCCTTCAGAAACCGCCGCTCGAACCCCTCGGGGCGCCCGGTCAGGAGTAAATCGATGACCTCTGCGCTGTCCGGGCCACGATCCACATAGTCTCCCAAAAACACCACAATTGGCGAAGCATCGCCCGTAGGGCGAACATCCCTCTCAAGGCGATCGAACATGCGCGCGAGAAGGTCCGCGCGGCCGTGTATGTCGCCGACCGCGTAGCCGACCCGCCCAGGCGGGAAGCAGGCTGGGACCTCCTTCTTGCGGCCAAACTGCAAAATTCCCATTCCTCAAATCCCTGCAGCCTATGGCGGCCTTGCGTGGGCCAAGCGCTCACGAGGCCCTTTCGAGCGCAACCTCACTCCTTCATAAGGTGGATGCGGGGGAAAGCCATGCACGCGCTGCTTCGTCGGCTCAAGGATGTGAACGCGCCGGCCTTGGCCGTGCTGATCGTGTTGTTTCTCGCCCTCTTGTTAAACGGCGCAAACAGCGCCGCTGGCGCCGCGTTGCTGTCCATCACCACTCTGGCGGCCCTTGCCGTCGCCGCGGCTCTGGCGCCGCGCCGCGCGCTCCAGGGCCTTGTTGTGGCGAACTGGGTGTCCATAACCGCAGCGCTGACCTTTTTGGTGCTAGCACTTCTGAGCACCCTGCCCGGCCTCGGCTGGCCGGAACGAACGCATACACTTTGGACCATGCTCGGGGACGGCGCGTGGCCAGCCTCAATCTCGCCCTATCGCACCTTGGAAGGGGCCGTCGCGGTCATGTCAGTCTTCGCCTCGTACGCGCTGGGCGCCTTGGCGGCGCCGGACAGCAAGTCACGCGATTGGGCGGGCCGCTGGCTGGTTGGTTTCGCCATCGCCTATGCTTTTGCAGGGCTCTATCTCTTCTTCGCAAATGCTGGGGCCCGCGGCGCACGCCTTGATGTCGGCGTGACTTCCGCCAATGCGGCAGCCGCTCTCTTCGGCGTGTTTTCGGTCATCGCAGCCGCGCTTTTGGTGCGCGCAGGACGCGGCAGGCTCGGCGGCGACGTCGAGACGCCGCTGCCTTCGGGCTGGCGATGGGCGGGGTTCGCCTTCAAGGCTCCTATGTCTTTCGCTGCCATGCTGCTCTTGTTTGCCTGCCTGCTGCTCACGGCCTCACGAGGCGGACTGGTTGCGACACTCGCGGGTTTTCTTCTCTTCGCAGCCGCTATTGCGACCCAATCCTTGAAGAACGCCTCCGCGCGCGGAGGTGTTCTTCTGGCGCCGATCGCGATTTTTGCCGCAGCGTTTGCGCTGTTGTTTGCACGCGGCGGCGAGGACGTTATGCAGCGCTTCGCACTTGCCGCTGAGGACCTAGAAGTCCGACGTGCGCTGGCAGATGCGCATTGGGGCTTCGTGATGGAGCGGCCGATGCTTGGCCACGGGCTCAACACCTATCACGAACTCAATGCCCTCGCCGCCACACCTGAAAATTGGCGCGCATTGCGTGCGCCTGGTTCGACGCACAACATCTTCATTCAGGTGCTCGAAGAAACCGGCGTCATAGGTCTTGGACTCTGGGCGCTCATGCTCGCCACGCCGCTTTTCCGCGCCATTTCACGTATCGCGGGCAGGCGCAGCGGCGCCGAATGGGCTGCCGCGGCATTCGCCGCCACAGTACTCCTGCTCCTGCACGGCGTTGTCGATTTCACTCTGCAGGTGCCAGCAATCGCGGCGCTCTACGCCTTTATACTCGGCATGACACTCGGCCGCGCCGAGCGGCGCAGAGCCTGAACGGGCTCATTCTGCCGCGTCCGCTGCACGAGCGCGTTGGCGCCAGCATGCGCGACTTTCACCGGCGTGTGCTCGCGGCGAGGTTTGGCGCTGACCGTTTCTACTGGCGCCAGAGCCGGCAAAGCTGGCAAATCGAGCGGGATAGGCGCAAGCTCAGTTTCCGTCACGATGACTTGCGGCGTAGCCGGCGACATCCGCTCGCGCATCAAGCGCTGGAACATGTCTTCTGCGCTGGCGTCAACATATTGGCGCAACGGCACACCCGATACTTGCGCAGCCGCCCAATTCGTGAGGCCGGCGCCGGTTTGACGCGACAACCACACATAATCCAACGATGCGAGCGGGCGTGGCTGATCGTAGAGATTATCGAGCACAAAATCGCCTTCGTCAGTCTGAACTAGCAGAACCGCATGCAAACCGATACGCGGCGCGACCGCCACCGCCAATGCGAGCGACTCCGCCGGCCAACCGAGCGCGATCAAGCGCGCGCGTTTTTCGAGTGCATAATCCTCGCAGTCGCCACGCGCGCCTGCGCCTGCGGTGAGCAACGGACGTTGCCAGAATTCTTCCACGCCATAGAGCGCTCGGTCCGTGCTCGCGCGGATGCTGCGATTGATATCGCGGTTGACTGCGCGAAGTTGGCGCCAACGCTCGTCAGTAAGCTCAATACTCGCGTGTGCGGCTGTCACAACTTCCGGCTGAGACCGGGAAACCCGCGCCGCCATCATTGCCTGGAAAACGGAAGCGCCATCCCCGCCCCGCGGCCACGAAGTGGTCTGGAAGGTTGCTGCGCCTGTGGCCGAGATGCGCCCGCGCAAATCGGTGCGCGTCGCTTCTCCGCACTCTGCTGGGGATCGGCGACAATAGTCCACGAGGCCTTCTGGTGCGGCTACCGCCGTGCCGGCCATGAGCCGGGACGGCGTCGCAACGCGATCGACCGACGTCGCACAGCCCGCGACAGCCACAATAGCGCACATGAGGAGTATTCGCACGAATTTGATCCCGAAACAACCCAACCGGGATCACGTTTACCTGAAACGTCTTTAGGTCTGCGTAATAAACATAACTAAAGCTGCATAAACCCACCTTTGGTTACTTCTCGTTTACCGAGACTCAGCTTAACGCGAAACCCATCATTAGATGGCATGCTTTACTCATGATGCCGACTCTAGTTAGCCACCGCGCGGACCTGCTGAGCGATGCTCCGGGCGCAAACCTACCGCCGCTCCCAGTGATGGCCGTATTGATTCTAACCGGTTGCGGCTTGTGGATGGCGATTTTCGTTTTGATCCGCGCAATTTTAGCGTGAGACCACTTGAGCTGTAGCGGGGCTGACCGCGCGCGCGACAGCGCCAATCGTGATCGCCATTGCCATTCCCATCGCCAATCCGCCCAGGCTTGCAAAAGCATCGCCGAACGACCCCTCGCGATTGAGAGTCAGCGCTCCCTGCATCACCTCCACCGCAAACGCAGCCACGGTGAGCGCGACGCCGCACCGGATAATGCCAGGAATCGAGGCGCCTAGGCTGAAAAGGAAGCCGAGGCAGCAGAACGCAACGACGTGGTTAACCTTGTCCTGCCCCACGAAAAACTCGGGTGTATCCGGTCCCAGCGCCAAACCAAAAACCGTCACCAAGCATAGCGCGCCTCCGGCCAGGCTGAGGCGACGCCAAGCTGCAACCGACCCACCTTCACGCAGCTGATTATCCCTGGACATCCTGAGCCTTCTCGCTGGAAAGATTGGCGGTGATGAGGCGAACTGCACGCATGAGGCGCGCGCCCTTTTCGGCGACTGTGCCATCGAGCATACTCGATCAACGTAATCGGACGTTAACGGCCCCGGCCTCGTTGTGATCCCTTCGAGCCGGCGGGGGAGAATCAAGTGGCGCCGTCTGAACCGATCGGCAGCGGCCAATCGCGGATCTGCCTCGATTTTGGCACTGCCTTTTCCAAGGCTGGCGCCTTTTTCGGCGATGGACTACCCCTCATTGAAGCCGTCCGGCCGCTCGCGCTTGGCGCGGCCTGCAGCGCCGAACACGCATTCCTCGCTCCGTCCGTGCTTTTCGTCGATCAAGGCCGCATTTTCATGGGGCCAAGGGGAATCGCGCGCGCCGCCGCGGCAGCTGCGGAAGAGCGCGAACCCATTCTCTCTTTCAAAACCATTCTGGCCGCACATGACTTGCAGCAGGCGCTTTCGCTCAAGCTGCGCCCCGCCGTCGATCCGACCGGAACGCTCCGTCATAGAGACGGCCTGGTCCTCTATCTCGCGTACTTGGATCAGCTCATCCGCGCCGCCATCGCCCAAGACTCCCGCTTTCCCTCTCAACTCGCCGACGCGCCGCGCCGCTATACAAGTCCGATCTGGCGCACGCGCGACGAAGCCGACCGAACCATGGGCCGCTTGTTTGATGAAGCGGCATTTATCTCCCAGCGCATTGGCGATCGGCTTACGCATTCAGATGGCGTTTCCATTGCGCAAGCGAAGGATGCGCTCGACGCAGCCAGCCAGATTATGGGCATTGGTCAGCTTGAAACTGGTGTCTTCGAAGCGCATGCGGCAGCTGGCGCGTACGCGGCGTTCGCGCCTTCGCCACAACGCTTTTCGCTTGTGGTCGATATGGGCGCCGGCACCACCGACATTGCCGGTTTCGAGGCGGACAAGAGCGACACACGATCTCTCGCAGAAATTGTCGGCGCACGGCAATGCTGCAGCTTGGCCGGCGACGAGATTGATCAGATCATCGCTGCGCTGTTGCTGCCGAAATTGCACCTGCGCGCGCAAGGGGCGCAAGCTGGCGCGTGGCGCGCTTTGCGTCTTGAGGTGCGCGGCTTGAAAAGCGATCTCTTTGGCGCAGGGCGTTGTGCATTCCACTATCGTGGCCGCAAAGCAACATTGAGACGGGGCGAAATTCTCGACACGGCGCAGTTCAAAGACTTCTCACGCGCCCTTTCAGAAGTTTGCGCCGCCAGCTTACGCGCCGTCGTTTCTCGCGCACGCGCTGCCGGCGTCAACCGCACGGCTTTGCTGTTGGCGGGAGGTGGCGCCAACCTGCCATTTCTCACAGACATTGCAAAAAACGCGGCCACCCGCGCCGGCGCGGGTGGCTCAGTCGAGATCAGTCGGTTTGGCGACGCGTGGCCTTTGCCGCCAAGCCTGGCCGAAAGTCACGCCTTTCCCCAAATCGCCATTGCACTGGGCGGCGCTCTGGCTCAATTGAGCGACCTGTCCAACCCCGCGCCTCCAGCTGATGCTCACGCTGAAAACTAGAACACCCAACCGACCTGTTGTTGCTCATGATAGCCCGATTCACATTACTGGTATTTGCGCTCATCGGATTGATCGCGTCTTCATTTATATTCGAGGGCGCATTCGCTACCTCGCTCGCACTCGATACCGCAGCGAAGGCGCGGGCGAGCGACTCATCAGTGGTACGCCAGCGCCTGCTCGCGCGGGCCGAACATGTTATCACCGAAAGCTGGGCCGAACCTGAGCACTGGCATGCGGGCGCCGCAGAGGCGCTGTCGGGCATTTACCTCATGCAGACGCAGGAAAATAATGAGCCCGCTCTTTTTGAGCGCAGCGCAGCGTTGGCCAGTCACGCTGTGCGCTTGGCGCCAGTGCAGCCGCATGCCTGGACGCGTCTCGCCTTGCTCGCAGAACTCGGCCACACAAACTCGGTTTGCGCGATTGACGCCTGCCTGGGAAACGCTTGGACGACCGCACGGATGATTGACCCGGATACGGCCTGCACGCGCCTGCGCCTCACCTATGGGCGTGGACAGCTCACGGGCGACGACGCCCGCATCGATGATTATCTTCGCTCAGGCGTTTACAGACGAACGGCCGCCGAATGCCTCGTATTCTTGCCAGGCGATCAATTGTTCGCCGCCTTGGCGCGCAACGCCAATTGACAATGGAGCGCAGGCATCGCTGCGGACATGACGCAGGAGATGGGCCCGCCAAGACAACTGATCCCTCAGGACCGCGCACGCGCCGGGCGCTGATCTGATCGCACAGCCGCCGCCTTCATGAGGTCAAGGCGCAAGGCCTTGACCTCGGCGTCGGCCGTGCAGGCGCACTCCCGCCCGGCGCGATGGTCGCGTACGGGTGACTGGAGTAATCGTCCATGACTGATGTCATCATGATCCCGCTCAGCAAACTCGTGGAGAGCGACGACAATGTGCGCCGTGTAAATGGCAAAGACGGCATTGTGGCGCTGTCTCAAAGCATCCGCACGCTCGGCTTGATACACTCTTTGGTCGTCCGTGACAGCGGCAAGGGTAAGTTCGCCGTGATCGCCGGCGGGCGCAGGTTGCGCGCTTTGCGCTTGCTCGCCAAAGCCGGCGACATAGAGAAGAATGCTCCCATTCCCTGCCGTGTTATGACGGAGAGCGAAAGCGCCGCCGAGCTCTCGCTTGCGGAAAATATCGTTCGCAGCGACCTCCTGGCGTGGGAGGAACTCGCCGTCTACGGACAACTGATCGAAAGCGGCGAAGGGCCGGAGGCCATCGCCGCTCGCTTCGGCGTGTCGCCGCAGCACGTAGCGCGACGATTGAAGCTCGCCCGCGTCAGCCCGCGTTTGGTCGACGCTCTGAAGAAAGAGGAAGCGACACTCGACCAGTTGGCCGCACTCGCCATCATCGACGACCACGCAGCTCAGGAGAAAGCGTTCTTCGACGCGCCCGAGTGGGCGCGCACGCCCGAGCGTCTCAAAGCCCAGATCTGCCAGGCTCACGTTCCGGAGACCGACAAGCTGGCGCGCTTTGTAGGCACAGATGATTATCAAGCCGCCGGCGGCGCCATCGTTTCCGATCTCTTCGCGGAGTCTGATGACGACAGCACGCGCTATCTCGCCGACCGTGATCTTCTGGTTCGCTTGGCCGAGGGCAAGCTGCAGCCCATTGCGACCCGAGTTCAAGGCGAAGGCTGGGCCTGGGTGGAGGTCGCCATCGATGGCGTGGCCTGGGCGCAATTCCCCGATCGCGTCCGTGAGCATCGCCGGGCGTTCACTGAAGCAGAACGCGTTGAGCACGAGCGCCTGTTGGCCCGGCTCGACGAGACAGAGGACGAGTCCGAGATCGAAGAGATCGAAGACGCGATCGACGCACTTTCGACAACTGAGTGGCCCGCTGACGAGGTCGCGCTCGCCGGCGCCATCATCACGTTGAGTCATTCGGGTGAGCCCAAAATCGAGCGCGGTCTGGTCAAAGCCGACGACGCCAAGGCGTTGAAGGCAATCCGCCGCAACCGCGCAAAGCTTGGTACCGACGCTGACACCGAGAGCGCGACTGCTCAATCGATCGAACCCAGGCCGCGCCTGCCAGCGAAGCTGCTCGATGAACTCATGGCCCATAAGACGCTGGCGCTTCGCGCTGAGGTCGCCACGCAGTCCGATCTAGCCCTGCGCTGTGTTGTGTTCGCACTGGCCGCAAACGCAACGTCGGACCTTGGACCGTTGTCGCTGGTGCGCATCCGCATCGACGAAGCCGATGTGTCCAAGCTGACGACTCGCTCTGAGAGCAAGGCCCCAGCATATTACGCTGACTTGTTCGATGTGTGGCGCGAGCGTCTCCCATCCGACACAACAGCCTTGTGGGCGTTCATCGCCGACGCCGACACAAATACGCTTCTTGATCTGCTGGCGGTGCTCGCCGCGCCAGCCATTGAGTTGCGCCCCGGCCGCGGCGAGCACATTGCTGACCATCTTTGCCAAGCGGCTCGTCTCGACATGCGCAAATGGTGGCAGGCAAACACCGACAGCTATTTCGAGCATGTGCGCAAGGACATGGTGATCGATGCGCTCATGGAAGTCAGCCCGGCGCTCGACCGCTCAAAACTCGACAAATCGTCGAAGAAGGAAGTGCTCGCGCGCGTGAAGAAAACCTTCAAGGGCAAAGGCTGGCTGCCTGAACCTCTTCGCCTCGCGACGCTTACTGTGTCACCCACTGAAACGGCGACAGCAATCGCCGCCGAATAGTGCTGTGAGCCGGTTCGACGGTCCGATTCCTTCGCGCCGGCTCAATTTTCCGCGACCAAGGCGCGCATCAAGTCGAGTGCGCGCCGCCGCTTTCTGGCGCTGCGAATGGAAGCAAACAGCGTCATCATCTCGGCGCCTTCCGGCGTCGTCAGCGCTTTGTAGAGACCAATATCCGTGCGCCCCGATTGCCGGGCGGGTGCAATGCCGTCAAAGATTTGCGCCACAGACATGTCGAGCGCGACGCCAATGTCGTGGAGTCTGCTCGCCGCAATGCGATTGACGCCTTTCTCGTATTTCTGCACCTGCTGAAACGTCACCCCTAGTTTTTCGGCGAGTTTCTCCTGACTCATGCCGATTTCCAGTCGGCGCGTGCGCACACGCTGTCCCAGCCGGCGATCAATGGCGTTCGCTACGCGCTCGTCAGCCAAGCTCTTCTTCTCCCCACGAACGGCCCCCCAGCTTGCGCCAAATTCCGCCCATGCTCAAACCTTGTTTTATGTATCCGCTGACCTCTTTGCGTTCGCGTGCGGCGACTGAACGAAGGCGCCCGAAGCGCACAGCTCCGCAACGCCGAGACCTCTACGCGCTTGGCCTGCTTGTTCGCACGCGGCCGGAGGCGCGCAAGGGCAAGACAAGTCGCTGACGCGACCCTTGCGCGCCTCCTCATTCCGCGTGCGCGGCGCATCCCATCGCGGGCGAGGCCCGCGGCGCCAGCCGGAGCACTCCGGCAATCGGGAGACTTCTCCATGTTCCGCTTTACCGTACAAGGCCGCATTGGCTCGATCAACGAATACAAGAACAACACAGTCTCTATCTCCATCGCGGCCGAACGGCTCATCGAAGGACGCGAAGGTCAATTCACCGCCACCGAATGGATGCGCTGCGTCTCCTTCGACGCAGCGCTCAACAAGCGCCTCTTAACCGACCTGGAAAAGGGCCAGACCGTCACGCTCGAAGGACGCATCGTCCCACGTATCCGGGACAAGCAAGCCGAGAAAAAACTCTACGAACCGACGCTTGAGATCACGCACTTCCAGCGCGGCGCCAAACCCAAGGCCAATGGCCGGGCAAAATCTGAAGGCTCCGAGGCGGCTGACGCCGCCGCCTGAGGCCTCGCGGCCGCGCGCAAAGCGCGGCCGCTCCCCCCTTCAAATCGGCTGCGCGCGAAGGCGCGACCGCTTTCGCGCGCCATCAGGACCAAACCAATGACACGCTCACGTAACGCCAATACACACACGCGATCATCACAGGACGCGCTCGCACACGTCACCGCTGAGATCGTTCGCTTGCTCGATTCAGGCGTCATGCCCTGGCGCGCGCCGTGGGACGCCAACCTCGCAATGTCCGCCACGCCAGGACTTCCGTTACGCTACACTGGAGAGCCTTATAGAGGGGCCAATATTGTGCTGCTTTGGGCCGCACAAATGGCGCGCGGCTACGGAAAGCGGACCTGGCTCACATACAGGCAGGCCGCCCAACTTGGAGGCCAAGTGCGAAAAGGCGAGAAAGCCTGTCCCGTCATCTATTACGGTCAGACGGCGGCGAAAGAAGAGAAATCCGGCGCAGCGGCCGGCGACAGCGAGCGCGCACGCTCATATCGCTTTCTCAAGCTTTTTCACGTCTTCAATGTGCAACAGATAGACGGCTTGGCGCCCGACATTGGTGTGGAGGCGGCGCCGCCACCGCAAGCGCCAGGCCTTCTCGACGCTTGGATTGGCCGTCTCGGCGCCAGGATCATCGTCGGCGGCGCGAGCGCACACTATGCTCCGGCGACCGATACCATTCACCTGCCCCCGCGCATCGCTTTCATCAGTGACGCGCACGAGCGCGCTACGAAGAATCATGAGCTCGCCCATTGGACAGGTCACGCCAGCCGTCTTGATCGACTGGGCGACTATTTCACCGACAGCAAGGCGAGATTCCGCGAAGAACTCGTAGCCGAATTGGCGTCAGCGACGCTGGGCGCGATGATCGGTGAAGCACCCGGCCACCTTGAAGATCATGCCGCTTACATTTCCGATTGGGCGAAACTCGTGCGGGACTCGCCGCGCGCGTTTCTCTCGGCAGGCGCGAAGGCGCAGGCCGCCATCGATTGGCTCATCGAACGCGCCGGACACCCCGCAGATCGCAACGGGCCGGTTCAGGAGATGAATGCGATGGCGGCAATTGCCGCCCCTGAAGACTGCCACGTGGTTTAAGGTCATTCGCATCGTGTTGCTTGCGAATATGCACCGCAAAATGGCCGCAGGTGGGATCAACCACCGGCGGCCGCATCGCGAGATGCGGGCACGCAGCCGAATGCAGCGCGGGCAGTCCAGGCCTTGTCCATCCCAAGTCAGCCACTTGTCAGGACTGTCGCGCCGACAATTTTCGCTATCGCGCCGCCATTGGCATCATGCCGCGCCGTCGCCCAAGGGCGCTGCGGAGAGCCGCCGCCTGTTCGGCGCTGTCCCCATGAACGGCTGATGGGACGCCGCCACATCTCCAGCGCCCTCGCCCGTTGGACTTAGTCGCTTGACCCGCCAAGCTATCGATCAAAGCTCAAGCTAATTGTGTTTGGAGGCCGCCACCCATGGCGCAGGCCGAGCGGCGACTTTTGGCTATTGGAGGTGTCGTCAGCATGCTGCTCACCTGGGCCGCCACGTCCTCTCCAGGCGATTGGCTACTCTACAATCCCAGCCCCTCCATGCCTCCAGGTCTTTATCGGCGCACCGATGAAGCCGTTATCCGAGGCGCCATCGTCACCGTCCGCGCCCGTGACGTCGCGCCGGACTATGCGGCGCTCCAAGACTTCACCGATCCGAACGACCGTTTCATCAAACGTATCGCCGGCGTCATCGGCGATACGGTTTGCGCCGACGGCCGCAACATCACCTTAAACGCCACGCCCATCACCAGAGAGCTGCGTGATCGCGCAGGACGCGCGCTCCCATCTTGGCGGGGGTGCCGCACGCTGAGCGAAGGCCAGTTCTTCTTGTTGGGCGATAGCGCGGACAGCTTTGACGGACGCTATTGGGGCGTCGTGGATCATCGCCAAATCGAAGGCGTGTGGCGACCTCTGGATATCAGCGATACTGCTCAACGCTCAAATTGAGCGGCGCGAATTTCTTCATTGTGATAAGCTTCAGGCATGCCAACTTCAAATGCGGGACGTGTACAGGACTTAAGGCAAGATAAAGTCGCGGCCCGTGGCCGCGCAAAGCGCTTGCGCGAACACACTTTTTCACAGGCCGTAACGCGCACCACGGGCTGTGTACGGGCCGCGCTTTTCGAGCAGCATCGATGACGGACTCTAACTTCGAGCGGTTAGTGAAATCTTCGCGACTGGCGATGAGCGCGATGGAGAAGAGCGAATTTATCGTCGATCGCTCGATGCGAATGACGCGCTCTGATCGAGAACGGTTCGAAGGCAAGGTGCAGCGCGGCCGTCGCAGCGCTGACGGGTCAGCCAATGGCGCGAAGCTGATGGACAAGCTGGCGAAGCGCCTCAAGCAGAAGGCGCCGCGCGCGAAGACCGGCAAGGCTTCGCCCAACGCGATGTCTTTCGACCGGCGCCAGCGCGCCGTCGTGAAGGTGCACTATTTTGCACATGGCGCCGGCGGGGGCGCCGCGCTCAAGGCGCACACCCAGTATGTGGCGCGCGACGCCGCAGCCCGTGACGGCCTGCAGTCCGAACTGGCGCATGAGGAAAGCGCGGCAACCACGAAGGACAAGGCCAAGGCGCACGCCGATTATCTAGCGCGCAGCGGCGCGCGCGGCGTGTTTTATGACGCGGATGGCGCCAAGGTCGACGGCGCCGCCAGGGCGGAACGCTGGGCCGCCTCAGACCGACGCCATTTCCGGATTATCCTCAGCGCCGAGGAAGGCACCCGCATCAGAGACCTGCCGGGCTATACGCGCGAAGTGATGGCGCGGGCAGGTTCAGCATTAGGGACCAAGCTCAGCTGGATCGCCGTCGATCACCACGACACCGACAATGTTCACACTCACATCATCCTGCGCGGCCGGCGCGCCAATGGCCAAGATCTCGTCCTGCCCAAGGATTTCATCAAGCATGGTTTCCGCAACGTGGCGCGGGACGTGGCGACAGAATGGCTGGGCCGGCGCACCCCAGAACAAGAGCGGCTGGCGCTGACTCGAGAGGCCATGCGGCACGGCCCGACCAGGCTCGACCCGATCATCGCGGGCCAGGCGCGTGACCAAATCGTACGCACTGCCGATCTGAGCGCGCCGAATGGCGACCCGGCGCTCACGCAGGCTGTGAAGGCCCGCATGCGCGAGTTGGAGCGATTGGGCTTGGCGCAGGAAGTGAAGCGCAACGTATTTAAGTTGTCGCCGGATTGGCGCGACCGGCTGAAAGCGATGGAGCTTCATATCGACATTCGCAAACGCATTGTACGCGAGCGCGTTGAACGCGGCTTGATCCAACAACGGGCGATGCCGCCGCTGCCCAAAGGTTTCATGGATCGCTAAGGGTGCCGGCGTTCTTGCTTGCACCGCATTCAGCGCATTGGCAGAATCCCAATAGAAGCCCTCGTTCGCCCCGCCATGCGGGAAGTGACCAGATTCCGTTGGGCCGGGATCGGCACATGTTCGGGCCTTTCTGAGGCGCCTGCTCTTTTTTCCGGAGGCGCTTTCATGCTGACAGGTGTTCTTGCGACCGTCGCACTGCTGGGTGCGTTCTTGGAAGCCGGCTACCGGCTTCTCGCCGTCGCACTGTTGTGGCTGGCGCCGATCGTTGCGGCGCTGGCGGCGATGCAGATCACGCTTGACCTTTATCCCAACGAACCGGGCCAGGTGTTCTGGGCCTTCATGACAACGGCGCTGGGAGTGCGCTTTCTGATCGGATGCCTCACCTACACTCTCGGCGTCCAAACGCGCTGAATCTTGGGGCGAGCACGGGTGCCGCTCGGTGCCGCTGTCCGAGATATGCCTCGATCGTAACCGCGCAGCGACTTAATTAGCTGGGTGCTTCCATTCACGCGTTAAGCTCGGCGCGCTGTTGGGCCTTACAGGTCCATACCAGAGCTCAGTGCGCCCTGCTCGCTGCAGAACAAAAGCAGATTTGCCAAACCCTTTTTATTGCACATTCTTTGCACACGTCAGAACGCGACAGGGCACAACACGTTGAATTTATGCGCGATTTTTCACGAGCGAATGTGCAATGAATTCAAGCCTGCTTGCAGCAATTTTTGTTATATTTTTCAGTTGATTAGGCGATGTTGGCGCTGGTTGGATCACTGGATCCACAATCCAGCGCTCTAACCAACTGAGCTAAGGCGGCATGTACGGGGCGCGGAACCTAACCCCGCCCCTCGACCGAAGCAAGGCGGCGCCGGTCGGCTTCCGCTTAGGCTGGTCCCCACCCTTGCGCATTGATGTAGTCGCGTATGCGCTGGATGCGGTTGTCCGGGTTGGGGTGAGTCGAGAGGAATTCTGGCGGGCGCGAACCGCCTCCTGCCTGCATGCGCTGCCAAAACGGAATGGCCTGGCGCACGTCGTAATTGGCCGCATGCATGTAACGCAGGCCGAGGATGTCGGCTTCCGATTCCTGCTCGCGCGAGAACGGCAGACTGATGCCCACCTGCGCGCCAAGGCCCAGAGCGGCCGCAGCGATATCGCTGTTGGTGGCCGCGCCCGCGACCTGCACCACGGTCTGAGTTGCAACTTCGCGGCTATAGCGCTCGGCGGCATGGCGGCCGGTCACGTGACCGGTTTCATGGCCGAGCACGGTCGCTATCCAATCGTCGCGCTCGCTGATTTCATAAAGTCCGCGATAGAAGCCGACTTGTCCGCCCGGAAGCACGAACGCGTTCTTCTGGGGGCTGTCGAACAAGACGAATTGCCAATTTTGGTTACCACGTCCGGCTGCCTGAACGATCCGCCTGCCCACGGTTTCGAGCCGTCGCTGCGCGGTGGAGTTGTTCCATTCCGGCGTCTGTTGGCGCACTTGCGCCCATGCCTGAAGGGAAGCCTGCTGCAGCTGCGCGTCATCGATGATGATAAATTGCTCGCGACCGGTTTCGGGGTTGGTGGTGGTTTCACACGCCGCCAAGGCGCTCGCCGCCGCACTCGCCGCGGCCCCCTTTAGCAGCCAACGGCGATCGAGCCCGCGCAGTGAGGCATGGACGGCGTCCGTCCCGCAGAATTGTTGGCACATGTTGAATTGTCCTCCTGGGATCCGGACGCTGCCCTGAAAGCATATTTTCGGTCCCGGAGCGGCCGAGGCAAGGCCGTTTTACGGCCGGAGGGCCGCAAGCGGTCCCTCGTGGACAGGCCCGGGCCGCCCCGCTATAGAGCCACGCTCCGCGGACGGCCCCAGCGCCGCCAGCCGGATCGCCTGGGTAGCTCAGTTGGTAGAGCAGCGGATTGAAAATCCGCGTGTCGCTGGTTCGATTCCGGCCCCAGGCACCATCACCCTAGATCGACCGAAAGCCACATCTCGAGCCGCCTAAGTAGCACTCGGGTTCACGCCCGTTTTCGTTCCAGCCGATCAAGGCACAATCACTCTCGGCTGATCCTGTTCTTTCGCGAATTGGACAATCGCCGGTTAGGCACGTGAGTTTCAGCAGTCGGCATCATTCCCGGCGGGTGCTGTATTGATCTGGCGCAAGGCGACCGCCCCTTCCGCGTGGACAAAGGAGACCGAGAGGAGCGTCGCAATGAGCCAAGCCGTCGTCGATTTTTGCGAAGGCCTGAAGACCACGCTGCTGGGCTTGGAGGACAGCCTGGGCAAAGCCAGGAAAGCGTTTGAGGCAAGCGCGGCCCAGGCCGGCGACGAAGCACGAAAGCACGTCGACGAAGCTGCCGAACAACTCGCCACGTTCAAGGCGCATGCCGGGGTGATGGCGGAGGCGATACGCGCCGACCTGCCGAAGCAGACCGAGGGCGCAGCGCAGACGTTGAAAGGCTTTGGTCAGGAAGCCCAGGTGGCGATGCGACATGCGGTGGTCTTCCTGGCCGAGGCCGCCGCCAAAGGGGCGGACAACGCAGCCGACGTTCTGAAAGCCGGCGCCAAATCCGCACATCGCGTTGCCGACGATCTTCGCCATGACACGGCAGTAAGTGTCGTTCCCGAGCAAACGCCCCAACCGCCAACCTGACCGTGACCGCCCTGCGCGCTCCGTTCAAGAGCGCTGATATTGTTTTCGACCATCGGCTCGAGCCGCTGGTGCGGGTGCATCACGCCATAGCGGGCCGCACGCGTCTGCGGCTCGATCCCTTGCGTGGCCGGGCGGATCTTCTTGCCGCGCTGGCGCGCCGTGCCGCTGCGCGCGAGGGCATAATTTCCGTCCGCGAAAATTGCAGGGCCGGCAGCCTGCTTGTCGAACATGACGCCGCACGCTCCGCCGAATCCATCGCCGCCATGGTTCGCCAGTTGTGGCGTCGCGGATTGAACGCGCCGGCGCCGCCTGCAACTGACGACGGGCGCAGCGCCTGGCACGCCATGACCGGTCCCGCTGTCGCCGCGGCATTTTCAAGCAAGTTGGGCCTAACGGAATCCGAGGCCGCTGAACGACTGGTCCGCATCGGTGAAAACCGATTGGCCGAACCAGAGCCGCCTTCTCCGCTGGCGATGCTTGCGAACCAGTTCAAGTCCGTGCCCGTGGCTTTGCTGGGCGGCTCCGCCGTGTTGTCCTTGGCGACCGGCGGCGTCGTCGATGCGATTTTGACCCTCGGCGTGATCGCGCTCAATGCCGGAATTGGCGCCACGACCGAAAGCTGGACGGCCAATCTGATCCGCCGGCTCGCGCATCAAACCGATCCGGATGCGACGGTGCTGCGCCAGGGTGTCGAGACACAGGTTCCGACCTCTCACATCGCGCCCGGCGATTGGATTATGCTGCGAGCGGGTTCCGCCGTTCCAGCGGACGCGCGTTTGCTGCAGGCGGAATGTCTGCTCGTCGATGAATCCTCTTTGACCGGCGAGAGCTTCCCAGTCGAGAAGGCCGCCGAAGCAATTGTCGCAGCGGAAGTTCCGCTCCCCGCTCGCTGCACCATGGTTCATAGGGGCAGCATCGTAACCAATGGTTTTGGCGTCGCTGTCGTCACGGGCACCGGCGCCGCGACCGAGATCGGTCGCGTCCGCAACCTGGTGCAAATGGCCGATGCGCCGAAACCACCGATGGAAAGGGCGCTCGATCGTCTCGGCGTCAGATTGACGATCGCGTGTCTGGGCGCTTCCGCGTTTCTGGCGCTCATGCTGCGCCTGCGCGGCTCGCCTTGGACCGCCGTCGCAAGAAGCGCAGTTGCGCTTGCGGTTTCGGCAATCCCGGAGGGCCTGCCGGCGCTCGCTGCATCCACGAAGGCAATTGCGGCGCGCGCCATGTCGCGCGAGGGCGCGTACGTTCGCAACGCCAACGTGCTCGAAACCGCCGCTCACATCGACGTGATTTGTTTCGACAAAACCGGGACCCTGACGCTGAATCAGATGCAGGTTGCGGTGGTGCGCACAGCCGCCGCCCGGCACGATTTATCCGCCGGCATGCGCGCGCCGCGCGGCGTGCGCCTCGTTGCGAAATACGCTGCGCTTTGCAACGACGCGACGCTCGGAGACTCGGAAACCTCCTCCGCCGGATCCGGCACGGAGCGGGCGCTGGTGCATCTCGCTGCCGATTGCGGCCTCGATGTCGAGGCGCTGCGAAGCGCCCACCCCAGAATTGCCACGCTGCTTCGGTCGGAGCAGCGGCTCTACATGGCGACGGAACATGGGCCCGATGATGCTCGATTTCTTGCGGTAAAGGGCGCGCCGCACCAAGTCCTGCCTCTGTGCGCCATAGTCAGATCAGCCGGTTCGACACGCGCGCTGACTGACGAGCTTCGCGCAACAATTACCGAACAAAACGAAGTTCTTGCCCTCGAGGGATTGCGTATTCTCGGCGTCGCGCGCGGCGTTGGAAGCTTGGAGGACGGAGAGCCGGAGGGTTTGGAATGGCTCGGTCTGGTCGGTCTGCGCGATCCGCTGAGGCCGGCCGCAGCACAGACTGTGCAAACTCTGCAGCGGGCCGGATTGCGCACAATCATACTGACCGGAGATCAAGCCGGCACCGCCCATCGTCTCGCGCGCGATCTGGGGTTTTCGAACGATGGCGCGCTGGATGTCGTCGATGCGAGCGCTCTCCGCGACATGTCGCCGGAGGCGCGGAAGCACGCCATAAGCACCAGCGAAGTGTTCGCGCGCGTCAGTCCAGCCGATAAACTGGCAATCATCCGTGAGCTTCAAGCCGGTGGCCATGTCGTCGCGATGACAGGCGACGGGGTCAATGACGGACCTGCATTGCGCGCCGCGGATATCGGCATCGCCATGGGCAAGTCCGGCGCGGACGTGGCGCGCGATATTGCCGACATCGTCATCGCCGACGACGACCTCACCACCCTCGCGAGAGCCCTGGCCCGTGGCCGAACTGCCGACGAGAATTTGCGCCGCGCTGTGCGTTTCCTTTTGGCCACGAATGCGAGCGAGGTGGCGCTCCTGCTAGGGGAAGGGTTGCACGGACCGGAGGCTCTGGAGACACCTGCCCAGCTCTTTTGGCTCAATCTGATGACAGACGTTTTTCCCGCCCTGGGCCTGGCAATGGCGCGACCGGCTTCGGATGTCATGGAGCGGCCGCCGCGCAGCGCCGGCGAAGAAGCCTTCGGCCGATCGGAGATGCAGTCCATAGCGCGCGACGCCTTGCGGTTGGCGGCGCCAGCGATGATCACGCATGCGATCGGCACCGCGCGCCATGGGTCGGGCGCGCGCACCCGTGGGCTCACCTTCCTTGCTCTGGCAAGTCACCAGCTTGCGCATGCGCTTCGTCTGCGCCCCGGCCGTCCGGCCAGCGATCTGTTCGACCGTCCGATCGAACTCGGCGTTGCGGCAGCTTATGTGCTGTTGGCGGCGCCGTTCGCTCTGGCGCCGTTGCGGCGGGTTCTGCGGATCGCCGCGCCGCAGCCGCTTGAAGCGGCGACGATCGTTTCACTATCGCTCGCGCCACTCGCAATCAGCCTTTTGAGGCGGCGGAGCTCCTCGGCTGGCCGGTCCGATTTGGGACATGTTCGCTCGAGAAATCCGATCTGACCTCGGCGACGAGGTCCTCGACATCGTCCGTGAACTCTGCCGCCGCTCCCCGCACCCGATCATAGACGTCAAGACCGCGCTTCAAGCCTTCACGCACCAATGGACGAGCCGCCCTCAATGCACCCGGCGCCGCGAGGACCGCGGCCACGGCCAACGCTCCCGCCCCCACCACGAGTACTGTGCCCAGCAGACGGCTTCCGAGACCCATGGTCGCGACCCAATCGTTACTTATTGCATCCTAGCTGAAACGGCATCGGCGCGTTTGCCTTCGATCAATGGACCGGCGCCGGACGTTGCGACACTTAGCTATGACCAGTGAAGTTGACCAAGCGGTGGTGCTTGAGACGGAGCCGGGCGGACGCTCCCTCCCCGCCATGCGGCTTGTGGCGGCCGGCCTGCTCATCTTCATGGCGCTGCTTTATGTCCTCTCTGTATCGCAGCGCGACGCGGAACCGACCTGGGACTACGCCCGCGCGTTCGCTGAAGCAGCGCTGGTCGGCGGTCTGGCCGATTGGTTCGCCGTAACGGCGATTTTCCGCAGGCCGCTTGGCCTGCCGATTCCGCACACGGCGGTCATTCCACGAAGCAAGGAGCGCATTGCGGACGCACTCGGAGAGTTTGTCGCCGTCAATTTCCTGGCGCCCGAAGTCATCAGTCAGCGCCTGCAGCATCAGGATCTGGCCACGTCGCTGGGCCGCCAGCTCGCGGACCGCGCCACCGCGCGCCGCGTCGCTGACGGCGTCATGGACGCGCTTCCCGCGATCGCTGATTTGCTGGACGACGAAGTCGTCAGCGATTTCCTGCGCCGTCAGGTCGGCGACCTCAGCCGCGGCGAGCGTCTATCCGCCGCCATTGGGCGAGGTCTCCGGCTGTTGACCGAGCATGGCCGGCATCAACCTGTCTTGGACGCTGCGCTTGCCGAAGGCTGGAGAGCGTTAGAAGAACACGAGCCTGCAATCCGCGCTCAGGTCCGCGCCCGAACGTCGTGGATTTGGCGGCTTATCGCCCTGGACGCCCGCGCCTCCGATGCGCTGATCGCCGCAATCGACAAGACGCTGCACGAAATTGCCGACCAGCCTAGCCATCCAGCCCGGCAACGCGTAACTGAGCTGCTGCAGCGACTCTCGGACGATCTGCAAGACTCGCCGCAGCTTCGCGCTCAGGTGGAGCGGGTCGCGGCCGACATTCTCGCCCATCCGGCGATCGCAACCTATTTCGGAGAACTCTGGCGCGGGCTCAAGACCACTCTGCGAGCAGGCGCCGAAGGCCCCAGCGTCTCCACTCGTGCGGCGTTGACAGACGGCATCGAGCGCTTTGGCCGAGCCATGCTCGACGATGCGGAAGTGCTGGAAACGCTTAATCGCCGCTTACGGGCATTGCTGACCGAGATCTCCGGCCGCCATGGGCGTGACGTTGGCCGACTCATCTCGGAAACGATCCGCAGTTGGGATACGCGAACCGTGGTGGAGAAATTGGAGCAGAACATCGGACCAGACCTCCAGTACATCCGCATCAACGGTACGATCATCGGCGGGCTGATCGGGCTTGCTATTCATGGCGCTACGACGTGGCTGTCCTGATCGGCGGCAATAACACAACTGCGTAATGACGATCGATGCACTGGCGGCACGGACCGCCTTCGCGCGTGTTGCGCTAAATCAAATCGACAATGAAGGGTCGGCGCACAATATCCGCAAGGAGGCTCATATGACCACGACCGCCCTTGACCATCGGCCGCGCCGAATGAGTATTTTGCACGCCCTGGTCGTCGGAGCTGCCGTCGCCGGCTTCCTCTTCGTTGCATTCTGGGCGACCGAAGCCGCTGGCATCATGCCGCTTTCCCCCGAATTGCACGACTTGGTGTTTCAGCGCGGCGAGCGGGGTCCAAGCGATCCCATCTACGATCTCGCCTTCACCATCGGTTTCGGCGCCATACTCGGCGCATCGATCGCCATTTTCGCGAACCTGCTCGGTTTCTTGGACCGCCGCTAAGCATCGCCAAGCAATCGCTGCGCGACCGGCAGTAGGCCTGGGGCCGGATCTTCGATGATCATGGCTCGAGAGAGCTACGCACGCGCAGCGCTATTCAGCGGCGGTTTCCACGCGTCGCAGGCGTAGTAACGTCTCGCTCCCGCTCGGCGCCTGCAACAATTCAAGCGAATCTCCGCGGCGGATGTAGCGCTGGATCGCCGGCATCACGATGAGCAATCGTGACTCATCGGTGGCGGCCGCCGGCGTTGGGCATTCGCCGGCTTCCTCGGCAACCCGCGCAAACGAGAGATTGGTTCCGAATACCGTTGCCGTCGTCGTGAACTCATTGCAGCCGGTGAAGCCGCGCACGTTCTCGGCCGACGCGTCGAATTCAAGCCAGATGTCGACGCCCTCGCCCAGCGAGGCGCCGGCAATTTGCTGCACCTCCCAGCGGCCAGCGAGCTCGTTTGCCGGTTGCTCGGCGCACGCGGCTAGCGCCACGGCGACAATCAGGGACGTGAGGGATCTGCTCCTGCGCAAGATTCGACTCCTTTTTGCCCGAACGAGTGAAAGCTCGGTCACTCATCACACTGACCACGATCCAATCGGGGCAACTCTTTGATTATTACGCCTTGGCTGCCACAGGCCGGCTCGCGCGGCATTGCGTTCGGTCAAGTCAGCACCCACCCGGTCTGTTAGCGATGCGGGCATGGGCGTTGGGGTCATCGACTTCGTGCTGGGCCGCCGGCCGGAGCCTCTTCCGAACGTTATGGCGCCGCCGCCTGACGTTGAGTGGCGCTCGGTGCGCCCGCGCCAGGACATCAGGGCCACAGCGCATCTGGCGATGACGAACGGCGCGATCCGCACACGCCGCGGGCGGTTACACTTCAGGGCGGGCGAACACTACATCGTCCGAGGACGGCGAGGCGCGCCCTCGGTCGTGCAGCGCGACGTATTCGAACGTACGTATGAACGACGCGCCGACGGCAGCTATTCCAAGCGGCGCGACCTGCAACTGCGCTATTTCACTTTGCCCCATCCGTGCATCGTGCAAACGCCGGAAGGCGCTCAATACGCGGTAGCGGGCGACTGGATCATGCAAGGTGTGGAAGGCGAACTTTGGCCGATCTCAGCCGCGCAGGGCAGACGCCTCTACGCGCCACTGTCCATCCCCCCGCTAGCGGCCCCGCCCCGTCAACACACGTTTGCGCAGTTCGTCGAAGCGATCGCCGCAATGGCCGGCAACCACGCTGTCGGTGATGATCGCGAAATCACTGTCGGCGATGTTCTTTCGGTCGCCGGACGCAGGACATACGGGCCGCTGCTGCTGCTGATCGCACTCTTCTCGATCTCACCCGCGACCATCGTACCGGGCATGACCTGGTTCTCCGCAGGCCTGACCTTGCTGCTGTCGCTGCAACTCGCGCTAGGTGCGAAGCGCCCGTGGCTCCCGGCGTCCTTGTTGGGCATGAACGTATCGCGCGACGCCATTCGCGCCGGCGCCGTAAGCATGCGCAAATGGGCTCGCCGCATCGACGGCGTGCTGCAGCCCCGCCTCGTCTTCCTTTCCGAGGCGCCGTTCGCCAATCTCGCCGGATTGGCGTGCGCGCTGGCGGCGCTGGCGACGTTCCCGCTCGGCCTCATTCCCGTGGCCCCGTTGGCGCCGGGCGTCGCCGTCGCCGCCATTGGCCTCGGCCTCTTTGCACGCGACGGTTTGTTGCTTCTCATTGGCGGCGCCGTCATGGGGGGCGCCCTTTGGCTGACCTACGCCTCGTTCACTTGAGCGCAAGGCCTGTACGCTGCCTGACATCGCCACCATCACGCTCACATCTGGACGCCGTCCCGCGCCGGCCTGTTCCGGTGCGCCCTTAGCATCGCCGCCCACAACCCTGCCGCCAGCGCCACGGTTAGCGAGAGAGCGAGCAGTGCTGCGCCCGGCGGCTCAACACCAAACACCGCTGAAATGCCCGGCACGGCGAAAATGAGCGACAGGACCAAGACCACTGCGGCCACGATAGTCCAATAGACGCGGCGATGCCTCGCGAATACGCCGCCGGTGGCAATGGAGTCGGCGAATGCGATGGCGAGATTTCCCAAAACCAGTGCAATGAATGCACTTGCTCGCGCTTCTTTTTCCGGATGGATCGTGAGCGCCCAAGTGTAGAGGGCAAACACGCTGGCCAGCAGCACTGCCCCCTGCAAGATGGCCGTCCGGATTTGGGCGGCGCCGAATAGCGGCTCATCGCTCGACCGCGGCGGGCGCCGCATCGCCTTTGCGTCGCTCCGTTCTGCTTCGAACACCAGCGCGCAGGTTGGGTCGATCGCCAATTCCAGCAACATCACATGCATCGGAAACAACAAGGGCGGCTGGCCAAAGAGGATGGGTCCCAAGGCGAGACCGGCGATCGGGATATGTATCGCCGTGATGTAGGTGAGCGCGTTGCGCAAATTGCCGAAGATGCGCCGGCCGAGACGGATTCCACCTACGATCGAGGCGAAGCTGTCGTCGAGAAGCACGAGGTCCGCGGCTTCTCGCGCCACGTCCGTGCCGCGTTGTCCCATGGCGATGCCGACGTGCGCGGCTTCGAGCGCCGGCGCGTCATTGACGCCGTCTCCTGTCATGGCGACCACTTCGCCGTTCTCGCGCAGCGCTTCGACCAGCAGCAGCTTCTGTTGAGGCGCCACCCGTGCAAATACGCGGGCGTTCCGCAGCCGTTCGCGCAATGTCGGGAGCGGCAGTTGCGCGATCTCGGCGCCGGTCAGTACGCCGCCACGGCTATCGATGCCTGCCGCTCGCGCAGTGGCGAGCGCCGTCGCCTGGTGATCGCCTGTGATCATGATCACCTTGATCCCGGCCGCTCGCGCCTCGTTCAATGCAGCCGGCGCATCCGCCCGCAGCGGATCAAGGAATCCGATTAGACCCACGAGAGCGAATTCGACGTCTTCCGGCTCGCCTGCAAAATCTGCAGGCACTAGCGCCGTGGCCACGCCCAGCACGCGCAAACCGTCCTCAGCAAACTCTGCGATGACGGAATGAAGCCGATCGATCTCCGCTGGCGAAAGCCTGCAGAGGCGAAAGATCGCTTCCGGGGCGCCCTTCGCCGCCAACACCGAATTTCCATCGTCGCCCCTCCAGAGTTGCACGAATGCAAGGCGGCCGCTGTGGAGCGACCACGTTCTCAACGGCGCGTTCTCGCCCGCGGTCAGTCGCGACAACGCGTCTACTGCACGGTCCATTGGGTCGACCGGATGCAGCGCCGAGGCCAAGCGTGCGATGTGAAGCGCCTTCGCGGCTTCGCCATCGGGTGAACCATCGACTGGGATATCGAAGCGGTTCTCCCCAATCCACAAGCGCGCGACCCGCATGCGGTTTTCCGTTAGCGTGCCGGTCTTGTCGACACACAACACGCTGGCGGCCCCCAATGTCTCGATCACGGCGCTGCGGCGAACCAGCACGCGGTGGCTCGCCAATCGCCAGGCGCCGAGCGCCAAAAACACCGCCAGCACCATCGGAAATTCTTCCGGGATAAGCGCGATCGCGACGGTGATGCCGGCCATGAGCCCGCCAATCCAATCGCCGCGGAGCAAGCCGTACGCCCCCGCAACGACCACACAAAAGCCGATGGCGACAAGACCAAGTAGGCCGACGAGTTGGCCCGCCGCGTTCTGCAGCGGTGTCGGTTCCTGGCTGCTGTTGGCAAGTGCGGCGCCGATGCGCCCCAGCGAGGAAGCCGCACCGGTGCGCGCTACGCGCGCGGCGCCTTGCCCGCGGACGACCAAAGTGCCTGAAAACAGGAAGGGGCTTTCCTCCGCGCCGGGCTCGCTGGCGGGAAGAAAGGCCTCGTCCGCCAACGCCCGCCGCTTTGCCACCGGCGCAGACTCTCCTGTCAGCGTTGATTCATCAACGCTCAACACCTCAGCTGTGAGCAGTAGCGCGTCAGCGGGCACACGCTCGCCTTCGCCCACGATCATGACGTCGCCCGGCACTAACTCACGGGCGAGAATCCGCATCTGCGCGCCATCGCGAATAACGCGGGCATGGGGTTGTGCGAGGTCGCGCAGCGCGGCAAGCGCGCGTTCGCTGCGCGTTTCCTGGACGACAACCAGTCCCACGGCGACCAAGGCCCCCGCGACGAGAAACAGGCCTTCGCCGAGATCGCCGATGATCAAGTATAACAGCGCTGCACCGAGCAGCAGCGCAAACATAGGTTGACGGCTGGTCTCGACGACGATCTGGCATACGGTCCGTCCGGGCGCCGGCGGAAATGCGTTCGGGCCCTCTTGCAGCAGCAATTCCGCGGCCCCTCGGCGGGTCAGACCGGCAAGCGCCGTGGCCGACGGTTCAATCTCGGACATGGCGGCCGAGCAACAGAGCCGTCAATCGAACTGATGCGGTGGGCGTCACTCTAAGGCGATGCACGCAGGCGCGAGCCCTCATCAACGCTACGCCGGAAGCCGCATCTTATCATTGCGCAGTATATCCACCATCGATCACGAGTTCGGCGCCGGTCACAAACTTCGATTCGTCCGAGGCAAGATAGAGAATCCCATAGGCGATGTCGTCGGGCTCACCGGCGTGACCGACCGGGTGCATAGCGGCGGCGGCAGCGTCAGCTTCGGCCTCGCCGTGCTTGCCAATGAATTGCTCGAGCATCGGCGTCCAGATGCCGCCGGGATGTATGGAATTCACCCGGATGCGCCCGCCCGCCTTGGCGCATTCAAGCGCCGCTGCCTTGGTGAAAAGACGCACCGCGCCTTTGCTTGCACTGTAGGCGCCGAGGTTCGGCAATCCGACCAGCCCAGCGGCGGAAGAAAGATTGATGATCGAGCCGCCGGTATTCTTCATCGCTGCGATTGCGTGTTTGGTGCCGAGGAAGACTCCGTCGCAATTGATCGCCATGAGCCGGCGCCATTGGTCAAGCGACGTGTCCTCCAGGCTGGCCGAGAACAGCACGCCCGCATTGTTCACGACTATGTCGAGTTTGCCGAAGCGGCTGAGCGTGCTCGCTATGGCGTCCGACCAGTCCGCTTCGCTGGAGACATCCTGGCGGATGAAGATTGCGTCACCGCCCGCCTTTTTGATCGCTTCGGCGGCGGCGCGGCCGGCGGGTTCGTTCACGTCCGTGACCGCGACCCGCGCGCCTTCACGCGCCAGCATCAGCGCCGCTGCGCGGCCCAGACCCAATCCAGCGCCCGTCACTAGGGCGACCTTTCCGCTGACGCGTCCCATGCGTCCTCCTTCAATGCGCCAACAGAAGCGGCATTGGCGCGCCTGCAAGCAATTCCCGGGTTACGCCGCCGAAGACCAGTTCCTTGGCGCGCGAATGGCCGTAGCCGCCGATCACCAGAGCGTCGGCGCCGGCGGCGATCGCTTCGTCGGAAAGCGCCCGCGCATGGGTGCGTCCCAAGCCATCGACGTTGCGCACTTCGGCCCGCACGCCATGGCGGGCCAGGTAAGCGGCCAGCTCGCGACCGGGCGCCTGACCGTGGCCGGCTGCGCTGGGCACGGCATCGACCGTCGCCACGACGACGTTGGACGCCCTTGCCAGCAACGGCATTGCGCCCATCACAGCGCGCACTGCGTTTGCGGATGCGTTCCAACCGATGACAAACCGCCGCCACTTTCGCTCTGTGAGCGGTCGCGAGGGCATGAGCAGCAGCGGCCGGCCGGATTTGAACAATACGTCGGCAATCATGGCGCGGCGGGCCGCGGCGTGCTCCGGGGCGCGCGCTAGCACGATCAGGTCAGCCATGCGCGCATGGGCAACGATCTCATCCTCATTCACGGCGTCCTCGATCGTGAGATCCCTCACATCGAAGCGGTGCGGAGCTTTCGCGAACCAGGCCAGGATTTGTTCGCGTTTCTTTGCGGCGTGGGACCGCGACCCGGCCGCCAGGTCAAGCAACGCTTCCGAGAGCGGCCTAACCTTGTCGGCATAGTCGGAAGCCAAGCTCACGGCGGCGATCAGCGCCGACGCCCGCGCCTCGAAGGCGGCCGCGATTTCGCCTGCCGCCATCAGGCATGCCTCGTCCTCATCCAGTTCGATCACAGGCGCGAGGATGTCACGGTAAGTCATGGCGTTCCGACTGCAACCCGGCGAGTGTCGGGTTCGCTCTAGTCACTTTCGCCGTCATAAATACGCAAAACCCAGACGCTCGCGTTGCGTTCGGTCAAAGCGGCCAAACCTGCTCGGTCGGTTGGGCGGGACTGGGAATCTTGATCCAGATCACATCGGCGAAGCTGGCGGGAGGCATGCTGTCTGCGGACCGGCATTCATGCGATTTGTTCTCCTTTTCCCAATCGCAGCCCTCATAGCCTGCGCGCCCGGCCCATCACCGGAGCGTCTCGCGCGCTCTTGGACGCCGGAGGCTCTGCTTCAACTCAAGGCCGTGGCGGCCGCGGCGCCGCAGGAAGGGCTGCCTAGCGAACAAGCAGCTTTGGACGAACTCCGGCGGTATGAAACTGCTGCACGGAACGATGACGCAGCCGTTCAACAGATCGATGTGGCGGCGGACGCCCTCTTTGCCAGTCTCGCCCGGTCCTTCGCACAAGGAGCAGCGGATCCCGCGCGAGCGGATGTAAATTGGGCCATCGAACCGCCGCTGCCGCCGGACCTGGAGGCGTTGCAGGCGGCGCGCGCCGCGGGCGCAGATGTGGGTCCTTTGCTGCGCAACCTGTTGCCGCGGAACGCCGCATACTTGGCGCTGCGGGAAGAACTGGCGCGCGCCGTGGCAGAACCGCCACGCGCCCTGGATGAGAGCGGGCGCGATCGAGACACAAGAATCGCGACGCTGCGAGCGAACTTGGAGCGCTGGCGCTGGCTGCCTCGCGACCTGCCGGCTTCCCGCGTCGAGGTTCGACTGCCGCAGACGGAGGTGGTCCTTTATCGCGACGGGGCGCCTGCGTCGCGCCATAGCGCCATCGTGGGCGCCCGAGAGACTCCCACGCCGTCATTTGCAGCCGAGGTTCGATCCGTCACGCTCAACCCGAGTTGGACGCCGCCCTCTCAGATCGTTCGGCAGGAATTGCTCCCTGAGTTCAGACGCAATCCTGCTGCGGCGGCGCAGCGCGGGTTTGATGTCATCGATTCCCGTGGCGCGGTTGTCGATCCAGCGCTGGTCGATTGGTCGGTGAGACCCTTTCCATACAGACTTCGACAGCGGCCTGGCCCGGCCAATGCGCTGGGACGCCTCCGTTTCGATTTGCCCAATCCGTTTGCGGTCTATCTGCACGACACGCCAAACCGGGCGCTGTTTGCGCGAGAAACCCGTCTCTTCAGCCATGGCTGCATCCGCGTCGACGATCCGGTCGGCTTGGCCGAAGGCATTCTCCAAGATCCGGAATGGACGCGAGATACGCTGCAAGCAGCGATCGACGCCAGCTCAACGCAGACGATTGCTGTCGCCGCGCCCGTTCCCGTCTTCGTTCTCTATTTCACCGCAACGATCGATGACGCAGGTGCGGTCATCTTCCATGACGACATCTATGACCGCGACCAGATTCTGGTTTCGCAGCTCGACGCGCCCGATGCATCTCTGGTCGCCCAGGCGTCCCGGCCCGCGCGCTGTTCGATCTGAGCACGTGTGCTGTCGCTCGATCCGCCAGCGTTTGGCTCAACGTGTCGCTGCCCGCGCCGCGGCTTGCACTTGATCCACGCGCGGCTGGATTTCCCGCTGGGCGCGATCGCTCAAGTCGTGGGCATAGGTGAACTGACCAAAAGGCCCGCGCGCAGAGAACGGCACGACGACGCCGCCGCGTGGTGAGCGCGGCGCCAAACGCGCGTCGAGCCGGCGACTTGGCAGATCGATTACTATGATGCCGGGAATGCGCAGATCGGGGGTGTTGAACGATAGGTTGTCGGAGGCCAGCACGCCGTCGGCTATGGAAAAGGTCGCCGACAGACCGTGGAAGGCTGTGCGCGCTTCAGGCGCGATCAACTCGCCGCGCAGCGCATTGCGGATAGTGCCCGCAACCCCGCCAAGATCGACGCCGTGCAGCGCGCCAGACACCACTTCGAGATGGGCGTATCCGTCGGCGCTGGCGATCATTTCGCTTTGGGTGCGGCCCTGAACCCTAAGATTGAGATTCAACTCGGAGCGGCCCTCGATGTTCGAGAAATTGATGGCGTCATTGAGAAAACCGCGCGCGTCGAGATTGGTGAAGGCGAGGTCCTGGAAGATGCGTGTCGCCGGTTCTCTCGCGTCGATCTCGAAGCGGCCGCGCCCGGAGCCGCCATAGAGCGACAGATTGTGCACCGTGGCGGCCATGAAACCATTGTTGAGAACTAGGTTCAGGCGTCCGCTCTCGATGCGCATGTGCTGGAACAACACGGCGTGCGTCACCAGTTCGAGATCGGCGTCGAAGGCTTTCAAGCCCGAAAAATCAATCGGCGTTTCGCTCGCTTGCGCGCGCACATCGACCGCGCGCGGCGCCGCTTCAACGGTCGCGATCTCAGCTGTAGTTTGCGGGCCGGTCTCGCCCGCATCGGGCATCGCGGCGGCGACCTCCGCCTGTTCGACCGGCGCGGGCGGCGGCGCTTGACCGGAGAGATAGGGGTTGAGGTCGAAATCGAACAATTCGAGCCGGCCGCTGAGGTAGGGTCTGGAATTGACTTCCGAAAGCACGAAATCGCCGCGCCCGCGCACCTGGTCGATTGCAAAGCCGGCGTTGGAAAAACTGTAGCCGCCCCCGCCAACCGTAAGCCGGCCCGTGACGGCGAATTGTTCGAACCCGACTGCGTTTTGCAACGGCGTGCCTGTCCACGCCGAAAACTGCCGCAGACTGGGCCCGGAGGCGCGGACAGTGCCTGCGAGTTCGCCGGAAGTAGCCACCGTCTGGCCACTGAAATCGGCCTCGATCAATGCGCTCTGCAAACTGAGCGTCAGTTGTGTCAGCTCTCCACGAATGGCGGCGCCAGGACGCGCCACATTGGCGTCCAATTCAATCCTCTGTTCATTGAAGACTAATGAGCCTTCGACCCGCATCGGCGCTTCGACACCGGCCAAGGCGGTGCTGATGTCGACATCGCCGACGACCCAGCCGGCGCCGCGGCGTGCATCGAAATAACTTATTTCACCATCCACGGTGCGTACTTCGCGCAAAGTCGTGCGGCTGACGTCGACACCGGGGTCCGGCGGCGTTTGCGGGGGCGGCCCCTCCGGTCGGCGGGGCGTCAGCAGCCAGTTCGGTTTTCCTTCCTGATCGACTTCGAGCGCAATGCGCGGCCGCTGAAACACCAGCCGCCGCACGTTGACTTCGCGATCCAGCAGCGGACGCAGCTCGACGCCGATATCGATCTCATCGGCAGCGAGCAGTGCAGGCGCTCTGCCGCCTTCGACATTGGCCAGGGCAACCTCGCGCGCGCGCAGGCCCAACACAGGCCAATAGCTGACGCCGACTCCACCGTTTATGGTAAGATCGCGGCCGGTCGCACTTTCTACGGCGCGCTCGACTTCGCCGCGCACGTCCAGCCGGAGCACGAGATAGGCCAGCGCCCCAGCGGCCATCAGCGCCAGCGCCACCAGGCTGCCGACGATGATCATGACGATCCGTTTCCAGCTCATGCGAACTCATCCCCACCGTTGGGTCTAATCTAGCCCGCATTCCGGCCTGGTGGAAACCGCTCGACCACCCCGAAACAGGACCCTTGTCCTGGAAAACTGCGGCGCGGTCGGCGCGCCCGCCGGCGCCGCTGGCGGATCGGCCTGGAATAGCTATTTAGGAGGCCATGACCCAGCCAGTTCCCGTCACCGTGCTCACAGGTTTTCTTGGCGCTGGAAAAACCACGCTCCTGAACCGGATTCTGACCGAGCAGCACGGCAAGAAATACGCGGTCATCGTCAACGAGTTCGGCGAAATCGGCATCGACAACGACCTGATCGTCGACGCCGACGAAGAAGTGTTCGAAATGAATAACGGCTGCGTTTGCTGCACCGTGCGAGGCGATCTCATCCGCATCATCGAGGGCTTGATGAAGCGGAAAGGCCGTTTCGACGCCATTCTTGTGGAGACTACGGGCTTGGCGAAGCCGGCGCCCGTCGCACAAACCTTCTTCGTCGATGCCGACGTGCGCGCGAAAACAAAACTCGACGCCATCGTCACGGTCGTCGACGCCAAACATGTTCTCGATCAACTGAAGCACAACGAAGAAGCGGGAGAGCAGATCGCCTTCGCTGACGTCATTCTGCTCAACAAGGTCGACCTGGTCTCAAAGGACGACCTCGCTGCTGCGGAGCGCGCCATCCGCCAGGTGAATTCAACCGCCCGCCTTCACAAGATGCAACGCGGCGACATCGCGCTCGAGGCCATTATGGGCCTCGCCGCCTTCGATCTCGACCGCGTCACCGAAATCGACCCTCACTTCCAGCCCGACCACGATTGCGACGACACCTGCGCCCACCACGATCATGAACACGACCATCACCATGATCGCGAGCATCATCACGGTAACGATCACGTTTCGGCCAGCGGCATTACCAGCGTTTCGCTTTCGACCGAAAATCCCATCAATCCGGAAAAGCTCCTGCCTTGGCTGAACGACATCACCCAAGCGCGCGGACCGGATATTCTGCGCCTCAAAGGCATCTTCGCCTTCCCAGATGAGCCGAAGCGCTTTGTCGTTCAGGGCGTTCACATGATCCTCGAAGGCGACACTCAGCGCGATTGGAAAGAGGGTGAAAAGCGCACCTCCCGTCTCGTCTTCATCGGCAAGAACCTCGATCGCGCCGAATTGGAAGCCGCCTTTGCTGCGTGCGCGGCGTGACCGCCCAGGTTTACGAAAACGGCCGCAGACTAGCGCTTGGCGCTGGGTCCAGCACCGTCCACTGGATTGGCGACGAAGCATTGTTCTCGCTGTCCGATGGGTCAGTCGCGATCGCTGCGCGCGTTGGCGAAACACGACGCATCCAGGCGCACGATGGCGTCATTCTGAGTGCTGCGCTCCATCCCGACGGCAAGCGCATCGTCACTGGAGGCGACGATGGCGCAATCAGGACGGTATCGCCTGACGGCGGGATCGTCACGCTGGCGGAGTTGCGCAAATGGATCGATCACCTGACGACGAACGCCGCGTCCGGCGTGATCGTCGCCAGCGTCGGAAAGGATGCCGTAGTGTTCCGGAACGACGCGGAGGCGCACAGATTCTGCCATCCATCGAGTGTCGGCGGTCTGGCGCTCGACGCCAAGGGCCGGCGCCTCGCCGTCGCCCATTATGGCGGCGTTACGATGCGGCTCGTGTTGGCTGCCGACGACCGCGGCAACCCGCTGAAATGGGCCGGCTCGCATCTCGGCGTAACCGTGTCGCCGGAAGGGGAGTACGTCATCACGGCGATGCAGGAGAACGCGCTGCATGGCTGGCGGCTGCCGGAAAAAACTGATCTGCGCATGGACGGCTACCCGTCCAAGACCAAGTCTTTCTCCTGGGACAGGCGCGGCCGCTGGCTCGCCACCTCCGGTGCGAACGCCGCGATCGTCTGGCCGTTTGCCGGGAAGCTCGGGCCGCAAGGCAAGCCGCCGCTGCAGCCGGGGGAACGCCAAGCGCTCGTCTCCGCCGTTGCCTTTCATCCCACCGAAGAGGTGCTCGCCATCGGTTATTCCGATGGCGCGGCGATCCTGGTGCGCTTCGCTGACAATCTGGGCATGGAATTGGACGAACCGGGCGAAGGCGCAGTCCGCGCACTCGCATGGAGTGCTGACGGCAAGCACATCGCCATAGCTGACGACGCCGGGCGCGGCGCGATCATAGGCGTGTAGCGGGCTGGCGATTGCATCGCCGCAAGCGGCGCTGCAACACTGGCGCATGGCCATCATCGACCGCAGAGCCGTTATCGGCGCCACACTGGCGCTTGCCGCCACAACGCCCGCTCGCGCGCAAGCCGCAGCCGTCGCGCGCACGGCCTACGGCCGTGTCCGTGGCGCGCAAGCGGGAGAAGTGTTGAGCTTCAAAGGCATCCGCTACGGAGCGCCGACGCTGCGCTTTCAAGCGCCATCGCGCCCGCGCGCGTGGCGGGGCGTGCGCGATGCGCTTACTTACGGGCCCGCGTGCCCGCAACGCAGCCTCGATGGCGAAGCACAGAGCGAAGACTGCCTCTTCCTGAACGTCTGGACGCCAGCGCTCACCGGTCGCCGTCCAGTGCTGGTCTACATTCATGGCGGCGCTTACAACACCGGCTCAGGCTCAAGCCCCGTCACCGACGGCGCGCGCCTGGCCGCGCAAGGCGATGTCGTTGTCGTGACGTTGAACCATCGCCTCAATGCCTTCGGCTATTGCTATCTGGCTGCGAATGGCTTTCCCGACAGCGGCAATGCAGGCCAACTCGATCTCATCCTCGCGCTCGAATGGATGCGCGACAACATCGCCAATTTCGGCGGTGATCCATCATGCGTCACCCTATTCGGCCAATCCGGCGGCGGCGCGAAGATCGCGACCCTTATGGCAATGCCCGCCGCAGCAGGTCTTTTCCACCGCGCCGCCACCATGAGCGGCCAGCAAATTACCGTGTCTGGCCCGCTCAACGCCAGGCGCCGTACCGCCGCCTATTTCGATAGACTAGCTCTCACCTCGACACACACGTTCGCCACGGTTCCAGCCGCGCGTCTCGTTGAGGCGCTTCAGGTTTCCGATCCCGTGCTTGGGTTCAGTCCGGTCTATTTCGGCCCGGTGCTGGACGAACGGCACCTCACGCGCCACCCATTTTATCCAGACGCCGCACCACAATCGCTTTCGATCCCCATGCTGATCGGAAACACCCGGGATGAGACACGCGGCTTCGTCGGCGCTGACCGCACCCTGTTTGCGCTGACTTGGGACGCCGTGGCCCCGCAGCTTGCAGACGCCATGCGCATCGATGTGCTGCCGGAACGGGTGGTGACGGAGTATCGCCGGCTTCACCCCGATTACTCACCGAGCGAGGTCTATTTCGCCGCTTCCACTGCCGCGCGCTCCTGGCGCGGCGCCCTGATCGAACTGGAAGCCCGCGCCAACGCCAATGCACCCGCTTATGCCTACCAGCTCAATTGGCGCGCACCCGCGGAAGACGGCATCTTCGGCGCGCCCCACACGCTCGACATCCCGCTCGTCTTCGGCAATCTCGAAGCCTCGATCTATATCGGCGAACGCACCGCAGCCGCCGAGGCGATATCACGCACGATGATGGACGCCTTCCTGCGCTTCGCGCGCACAGGCGATCCGGGCTGGGCGCCATATAGGCTCCCACAACGCGCAACGATGATCTTCGATAACAGCTCGCGCGTCGAAGAAGATCCCCGTCGCGCCGAGCGTGAATTCTTCGCACGCATCCCTTACGTGCAACCAGCACTTAACCGCGCAACTGACGCAAACCTTCTTCGACACTGATCACAGGCGCGTAACCCATTTCGCGTCGCGCCTTCGCATCGATCAACACGCTCTCGCGCGACATGATCATCGCGCCAAAGCGCGTCAGCGGCTCGCCCTCGAGCTTGAACGCCCGCCAAACGCCTTCCATCACGCTCGCGAGCGCGTCAGCCAGCCAAGATGGCACGCTCCTGTCGGGCAACGTTAGACCCCGCGCAGCGGCAATGCCGGAGATCATTTCCTTCATCGTACGCACGCCGTCATCGAGAATGAAATATGTCTGTCCGGCGTTGCCCTTGGTCAACGCGAGTTCAATGGCATGTACGAGGTTGGCAATGTGCGTCGTCGACGTCTTCGCCTGCCCGTGGTTGATCCACATCCACCGGCCGGTCTTGTGCATGCGCTCGATCGTCGGCAGCAGGGTGGTGTCGCCCGGACCCCAGATGAAGCGCGGACGCAGGATGATGGTCTTGAACGCCGAGCTATTCGCCTGCTCGACCAGTTCTTCCGCCCGCGCCTTGGTCGCAGCGTACGGATAACGCGAATTCGGCGCTCGTTGGTATGTTTCATCCACACCCCGCAGATGTTGGCCGCGCCAAAGCACCGACTCGGTACTGATATGGATGAAACGCTTGGCGCCGGCATCGCGCGCCGACTTCAGTGTGCGCGCCGTGCCGTCGACGTTGAACCGCTTCCAGGCGTCGTGCGGACCCCACTGCTCGACAAACGCCGCGCAATGCACGACCGCTTCGGCCCCACCGATATCCGCAGACCCGACATTCTCAAGATCGCAGCGCACCGGCGCCGCCCCGAGTGCGGCGATTTTCGTGTCGGATTTCTCGGAGCGCGACATGGCGCGCACGTCGTGCCCCTTGCTCGCGAGGCTCAGTGCAGCCGCGCCGCCGACAAAACCCGAAGCGCCGGTGACAAAAATGCGCATCAGTCCGCTCTTGATCTGGAGGTAACGGTTAGAAGCCGCAAAGTTCGCGCCGGAGCTTGGCGTATTCGGGGTCGCGCGGTCTCACGTATTCGCGGCCCACATCAATCCAGATTCCGCCATCGCCATCGGATACGCAAGGCGGTGGCGGATTGACGCTCGCGATGCGAACTTTTTCCAGGAACGCCTCCCTTCGCCTATCTGTCTCTTCCGGCGAAGGCGCGAAAAGCGCCAACAACAACACCAGCACAAGCGCCGTGGCCGCGCTCGGCGCCGCACTCGTGTAAAGCTCACGCCAGTCCACTCGGCGCAGTTCGCGCCACGTTCTCATGCCCGTGAGCGTCAGCGTACACACCACGTCTTGCACGTCGCGCACAACCTCGCACGCCGCGACAACGATGCTCTTACCAAACGCTTTGGCGAGATGCGGCGCCTTGCGCCGAACTTCGCGACCGAGTCGCCGCCCGAGATAAAAAACGATCTGCGCTTTGCGCCGAGGCGACAGCGCGCTCCAATGCGCATCGAGCCGCTCTGCGTAACTTGGCGGCCTGCTTTGGGCGAATGACCGTGTAGACCTCATCGCGCGGGGGCAGGATACGCCAATACCGCAACGACGCTTGTTGCGTTTTGGTAATAATCTGGTCAGGCTGCGCTGCGTATCTGCTCTAGCGCGTGCTTGAGCTTCGCCGCGGAAGCCGTCGCGTGGTCGCGGCGCTCACGTAACTCCTCGACCACCTCTTCAGGGGCTTTGGCGATGAACGACTCGTTGCCGAGTTTCTGATCCATCTTGCTGATGTCGCTTTCGAGCTTGCCAATTTCCTTGGCCAGGCGCGCAGCCTCGGCCGGCAAGTCGACAACTCCATCGAGCGGTAGGGCTACGGTCGCCCCATCCAGTACGAACGTCACCGATCCATTCGGCGCCGAATCAGCGCTAGTCGAATATTCGAGCCTCGCCATGCGGTCGATCAGGCCCTGGTAGCGCTCGAGCCGCGCCTGCGTCGCCTCATCGGCGCCGACGAGCAGCATCGGAATCTTCGCCCCCCCGGGTACGTTGAGTTCGGCGCGGGTCGAACGCGTTTCTTCGATCAGGCGCACAATCCAATCGATCTCCGCCTCGGAGGCTCCATCGATCAGGTCGTCGCTCAAATCCGGCCACGCTTCGACGATCAACATGCCCATGCGCCTGGTGCCGTACTCGGCCGTCCGCGCCCAGAGTTCCTCGGTGATGAAAGGCATGAACGGGTGGAGCATGATCAGGATTTGATCCAGCACCCACGCAGCCGTCCGCCGCGTTTCGACTTTCGCGTTCTCATCGTCGCCGTTCAGCAGCGGCTTGATGAATTCGAGGTACCAATCGCAATAGATGTTCCACACGAACTTGTAGAGCGCGCCGGCCGCCTCGTTGAAGCGCCGCGCTTCGAGTTCCCGGGTCACCGCCGCCGCGGTTTTTGCGGTCTCACCCACGATCCATCTATTGACGGTCTGCTCCGGCGAGCGCGGATCGTATTCATCCCACACAGCGCATTCGTTCATTTGTGCGAAGCGGGCCGCATTCCACAGCTTGGTGCCGAAATTGCGATAGCCCTCGATGCGTTGCTCGCTGAGCTTGATGTCACGCCCCTGCGCCGCCATCGCGGCCAGCGTGAACCGCAGCGCGTCGGCGCCGTACGTGTCGATCAGCTCCAAGGGGTCCATCGTGTTGCCCTGGGACTTCGACATTTTTTTGCCCTTGGCGTCGCGGACGAGGGCGTGGATATAGACTTCATGGAATGGCGCTTCTTTCATGAAGTGAAGCCCCAACATCATCATGCGCGCCACCCAAAAGAAGATGATGTCGTGCGCGGTGACGAGCGTCGAGGTGGGATAGAATTTTTTCAGCTCCGCCGTCTTCTCGGGCCAGCCAAGCGTAGAGAAAGGCCAAAGGCCCGAGCTGAACCAGGTGTCGAGCACATCGTCATCCTGGCGCAAGGCGACATCCTTGCCGTAGTGCTTGCGTGCGGCGTGCTTGGCAGCTTCTTCATTTTCTTCGACGAACACCTGATTGTCCGGCCCATACCAAGCCGGAATCCGGTGACCCCACCAGAGCTGGCGTGAGACGCACCAAGGCTCGATGTTGCGCATCCAATTGTAATACGTCTTGGTCCAGGGTTCGGGCACGAACCTGGTCCTGCCGCTTTCGACGGCGGCGATCGCGTTCTTCGCCAACTCGCCGGCGTTGACGTACCACTGATCGGTGAGCATCGGCTCGATCACGACGTTGGAGCGGTCGCCGAAAGGCTGGCTGATCTTCCTGTCCTCGACGAAATCCAACAGGCCGAGGGCTTCGATATCGGCCACGACTTGCTTACGCGCCTCGAAGCGATCGAGGCCGCGATACTTGGCGGGCACGTGCTCGGCGTCAGCCATGCGGCCCTTCGTGTCCATCAGCACGTAAAGTGGAATGTCGTGGGCGCGGGCGACCTTGTAGTCGTTGAAATCGTGCGCGCCGGTGATCTTCACTGCACCCGAACCGAAATCCGGATCCGGGTATTCGTCGGCGATGATCGGAATGTAGCGATTGGCCAGCGGCAGCAATACGCGCTTGCCGACGATCGGCGCATAGCGCGTGTCGCTCGGGTGCACCGCCACCGCGCCGTCGCCGAGCATCGTTTCCGGGCGTGTCGTAGCGATGGCGATATAGTTGCGGGTCTCCCATTTCGTCGGTTTGCCCGCCTCGTCGTGCTCGATCGGAAACTCGTAGGTCTCGCCGTCTTCGAGCGGATACTTGAAGTGCCAGAAGTGGCCTTGAACATCGCGGTTGTCGACTTCGAGATCCGAGATCGCGGTCTCGAAGTGCGGGTCCCAATTGACCAGGCGCGTGTCTCTGTAGATCAGCCCCTCTTTATGGAGCTGCACGAATACCTTTGCCACCGCGATGGAGAGGCCTTCGTCCATGGTGAAGCGCTCGCGCGACCAGTCGCAGGAGGCGCCCAGCCGGCGGAGCTGATTGAAAATCATGCCGCCCGATTGTTCCTTCCAGGCCCAGACGCGCTTGATGAACTCCTCACGACCGAGCGAACGGCGATCTTCGTTGGCGCCCTTTTGTGCGAGCTGACGCTCCACCACCATTTGCGTCGCAATGCCGGCGTGATCCATGCCGGGTTGCCAGAGCACGCTCTTGCCGCGCAGGCGCTCGAAGCGGATCAGTACGTCCTGCAACGTGTTGTTGAGCGCGTGTCCGATGTGGAGCGAGCCGGTGACGTTCGGCGGCGGGATGACGATACAGAAGGGATCGGCCTTCGGGTCCGCCTTTGGTTTGAACGCGCCGGACTCCTCCCAGGCCTTCGACCAGCGGGGCTCCACTTCCTTCGGGTTGAACGTCGTCTCGATCATTCCAGAGGCTATAGCAGGGGCAAGGCCGCGGGCGCGAGATGGCTTTTCGCACCTGCGAAACCCTTTGTAGGTTGGAGCGCGCCTCCGGCCCGCATGCGCGCCAGAGGCGCGCGCTCCCACTGCCAACAAAAACGCCCCGGCTCATCACCGGGGCGCCTCGTTCTTTGTGCTTTCGGCTTACCGCGACATGCGGGCGATGCGCTCCAGTTCCGCCTCGACGCGCGCTTCGACAATGGCGGCCAAGTTGCGGTCCAGCCATTCCTTCAGCATCGGCTTCAACAATTCGCGGATGACGCCCTCGACCGTTTGACCCGGCGCGTCGGAAATCCGCAGCGTGCCCGCCAACCGTGCAAGCGACCCGGCGGCTTGACTGGCGACCGGGTTGGAGAGGATTGCGTCCGGAGTCGGCTCAGCGATGACTTGGCGCGGTTGCGGAGCGCTCATGACTGGCTCGGGCACGGGCGTTACCTCTTGAATTACGGCCTGCTCGACCGCCTCAAAAACGATGTCGTCATCGGCCGGCGGCGGCGCGACATGCTGCTGGACCGGGACTGGCGCAGGCTCGTCGGCCTGGGTGAGATCAAGCACAGGCGCAGCGTTCGGCGTCTGCTCTTCTTCGGAAATGATCCGGCGGATCGACGCCAGGATTTCTTCCATTGAAGGTTCGCCCTGTTGGTCTTGAAGCGCCATTTCGAGCCCCGCGAAATTTCGCAAACGAGTCGCTTGCGACTCAGAGATTATTGATGCGGGCGATTCGGGTCCACTTGAGCGCGTCTAGCTACGCACGCGCAAGCGAATGGAATCGCCCTCGTGTGCGCATGCTCTGCGGGATCGAATAAGGGAACGTTAATGTGCGTGCCGGCGCCGCGTTGTTCCGCAGCCGTAATGCGATCTCAGAATCTGAATGTCGGCTGCTTCGCCAGTCCCGGCGCAATCGGCGGCGCCGCGTCGAACATCGAACGGTACGCTGTTGCTTCGCCGCTTCGCGTGTAGATGCGGGCCGAACCCGTAGCTCCGCTCCGCACGATAACCCCGAGCCGTCCGCCGGGCGCCAGCTGCGCCAGCCAGGCCTCAGGCACGATCTCCGCGCCGCCATTGAGCATGATGAGATCGTATGGCGCTTCATCCCTCCAACCCTCGACCGTCGCGGTGGAAACCGCTTTGACGTTGGCCACGCCGCACGACTCGAGCGCGGCGTTTGCTGCGAACGAAAGATCCGGATCGGGGTCGAGCGTGATCACGTGCTTGCAGCAGCCGGCAAGCACCGCCGCGCCATAGCCGGTGGCGCCGGCGATCTCGAGTGCGCGCTCACCCGCTTGCGGCGCCAGGTTCTGAATGAGCTTCGCCAGATCGCGCGGGCGCATCAGCGTGCGGCTATCCGCGACCTCCACTTCGAGGTCGGCGTAGGCAATCGTGCGCTTCGGGGCCGGCACGAAGCGCTCGCGCGGCAGCGTGCGCATGGCGTGGATGATGCGCGTGTCGGTGACATCCGCGGTGCGGACCTGACTTTCGACCATAAAATCCCGGGCGCGGACGAAATCCATTCTGGGCTCCAATTCGGCGTCCCGGTTAAGCCGCCCGGGCGCGGTGGGCAAGCGACTCATCGGCACATGTGGTCGCGGCCCAGATCGAAGTGGAGGTGGTCGCGGTGGGCGCGGTTGTAATCGGGCGAAAGCACGGCCTGAAAATAGGCGCAGGCGCCGTCGCGGACGTCGCGAAGAAAGGCGCGGTCACGCTGCAATCCGCGCCAGCCCTCGGCCACCGTTACGGTGCGGCCGTTCTCGAGCGTGAAACCCTCGATGTCGATAGCGTTGGCGCGGGCGTGTTCGCTCAAGCGCCTATCACGCCGCCCAGCGATCCGCCGGCACTGATAGGAGGGCGCTGCCAGATTGATCCGAGCAACCGCCTGTCCGTAGCGCGCCCGTGCTGCCGGGCGCACCACATCGCGCTCCCACAGCACCAATGCAGCCGCTGCCGCGCAGCTGGTGAGGACGGGGCCAGAATAGGCGTGCTCCGATTGGATCAGCCTCACCGCGTCACGATAGCCGCAGCCGTTGGCCTCGCTGACATCCGGCACGCGTTCGGTGCGAAAACCGGCGCCGGACAATGCTGCTCGGCATGCAGCGATCTCGGTCTGGAAGGCAGCAATCCGACTCGGCCTGAGGGCCGTGGGCATCAGGTCAGCTTGGTCCGGCGGCGGTGAACCGATGAGCAGCATCAGCATCAACAGCACCAGCGCCGCCAGACCCGACGCCGCCCATGCGCGGGCGCGTTGATGCTCAACCTTTGACGGCGGCGGGAGGATGCCCAAAATGCGCATGGCAAGCGCGTTCGCCTTGACCGATTCATGCCAGGACGCCTAGGAGTGCCGCCCCACCGCGGCCAAATGGCCGCGGTCACGGCCTCGTGGCGGAGTGGCTACGCAGAGGACTGCAAATCCTTGCACCCCGGTTCGATTCCGGGCGAGGCCTCCAATTCCCTTACATCTCAACGCTTTCGAAGGCTTCATTAGCTGGCGTTTGCCAGTTAACCGCTTCTTTACCTCTTAGGATCATATTCACGTTGTCTTCCCTTGGAGACACCCCACCATACCCAACGCCTTCGAGGGCCCCGAAAGGGGCCCTCGTTTTACCTCTGGCGTTTGCTGGCGCGGCCGCGGGGACTTTCCCCGCGGCGCCGAACTTGATAGAGACCCCCGCTCGCGCCGTTCCAGCGGCGGAGACATGTTCCTCGGTAGCTCAGTGGTAGAGCAACCGGCTGTTAACCGGTTGGTCGTAGGTTCGAATCCTACCCGAGGAGCCATCCTCCTTTCCTCAACGAGATTTCTTCAGCCCGCCGGCCGTCGCCCGCGGGCTTTTTGTTTGATCAAGCGCCTGCTTTGTACGCCGGCAGCAAATGCCCGAGCTTGGCGCCCATCTCGGCGCCTAACGCTTGCAAGGCGTTAAACGGGCGGACCATCACTTCGAAATCGGTGATGCGCCCTTCGGCGTCGAACTGGATCAGATCCACGCCTTTCAGCTTCTTATCGCCAACGCGGGCGCTGAATTCGAGCACGACGCTTTGACCGTCCTCGCTGACCAACTGGCGATGGTAGGTGAAGTCCTCAAACACGGTGAGCACCGTGCGCAGCAGCAAACTCACCGCCTGCGCAGATTGATAGGGCTTGAACGCCATCGGTGAACGGAACATCGCCTCGGGGTGGACGAGTGCGTCGAGGCCAGCAAGATCCTTGCACGCAACCATGGCGTGCCACTTCGCGAGTGACGCGGCGACATTGGCGTCGAGGTTCGGCAGCGTCATGTGATTCTCCTAGGTCCTGAGCACCGCCCTGGCGGCGTTGCGGCCAGCCGCACCGCTCACACCCCCGCCGCCGTGAACGCCATTACCGCAAAGGTAAAGGTTGTCGACCGGCGTCTTGTGCATCGACCAGCCGGGCATCGGGCGCATGAAGAACGTCTGATCGAGGATGAGCTGGCCGTGATTGAGGTCGCCTTCGGTGAGGCCGTAAGTGTGTTCGAGATCGAGCGGGGTCAGCGACCTGATCTCGCGGATCGAGGCCTTGAGTTGCGGCAGCACTTCGCCAGCGGTGTCCACGGCGATGCGCTCCAGCACCGGGCGCTCTTGGCCCCATTCGCCGTCACGCAAGGCATACGGCGCATATTGGAAATGAATGGAGACGGCTGCACCGTCGCTGGTAAGTTCAAGATACGGCGCCGACGACACTTGGCCGTACTTCGCCGCGTCGTAGGCGCGTTCGACGTAACGCACGGTCGGCGCCACCACGCATGTCCCCACGGGCAAGCCGTGGTCGCCACTGGTGAGGAGATGCACCTTGGCCACCGAGCCGCGCATCTTGATCGACTGCGCATGCCAGACAAACTCCGGCGGCAGCTCCGGCGCGCCAACCAGATCGAGCAAGGTGTGGCGCGGATCGGCGCCGGAGACCACGATCGGCGCGCCAATCTCTTCACCGTTGGCAAGCTGCACGCCGCGAACGCGGAGATCATCGGTCAGGATCGCCGTCACCTCAGCGGATGTACGGAGTTCACCGCCGCGCGCCCTCAACGCCATGACGAGCGCATCGGCAATCTGACCTACCCCGCCCGTCACGCGCTTGTGGCCCGGACCGCCGCGGTTCAGCCAATTGTGCATCAACGTATAGCCGCTCCCGGCCGACATCGGCCCGAGCGTCGAGCCATGCACGGCGACAGCGCCGATCGCGGCGCGCAGCGCGTCCGACTCGAACCATTCTTCCGTCAACTCGAGCGCCGACATCGGCAGCGCGCGGATGACGCGGAACATGTCGCGCGCACCGAGCCGGCGCAGCCGCAGCGCCAGCCTTGCGAGCGGCGCGCCTTCGCTCCACGACACGTGCGGCAGGCGCGGCATCGGCGTGTGATAGGCAGCGTCCAGGAACGCCGTTGCTTCGCGCATGAAGGCGACGAACGCCGGCCAGCGTTCGGCGTCTCTGACTGAGAAGGCGCGGATCGAGTCGAGCGTAGCAGGGTCGGAATCAGCGGTGAGACGGAGTTGACGCCCGTCCGGCAGCAGCGAAATCAGCGGCTCGCTGACCGAAGCCGGCAAGCCGTGGCGCGCGAGATCGAGATCGCTGACGATGTCCGGCCGCAATTGTCCGCCGGCGTGCAGTACATCGACCCGGAAGCCGTCCCCGAACGTCTCCGTCACCACCTGTCCGCCGGCGATGGCGCGGCGTTCCAGCACCAGGACGCGCTTGCCGGCTTTGGCGAGATAGTTCGCCGCAACCAGGCCGTTAAGGCCGGCGCCAATGACGATCACATCGGCCATCAGCGCCAATCCTTCAGCACTTCCTGCGCCGCAAGCCTGCCCGCCGCGCCCATGACGCCGCCGCCAGGATGGGCGCCGGATGCGCCGAAATAATAGCCAGGCAAGGGCGTCCGGAAGTCGGCCCATTGCGGCGCCGGCCTGAGGAAGAAGAGTTGGTGCAGCAGCAATTCGCCATGGAAGATGTTGCCACCGGTGATGCCCGCGATGCGCTCGATGTCTTTGGGCGTGATCACCTGCTTGCCGACGATGATCTTGCGGATGTTCGGCGCGTATCGCTCGATCGTGTTGATCACGGTTTCGCCAAAAGCGTCACGCTTGGCGTCGTCCCAGCCGCCGTCGACGTCATAGGGCGCGTACTGCACAAAGCAGGACATGACATGATGGCCGGGAGGGGCCATGTCGCGATCGATCATCGAGGGGATGATCATGTCGATATATGGGCTCTTGGAGTACTGGCCGTACTTCGCTTCGTCGTAGGCGCGCTCGATATAGTCGATCGACGGGCTGATCGAGATGGCGCCTTTGTGCAGCGGGCTGTCGTCAGCCAAGCAGCCGAACTCCGGCAAACCGCTCAGCGCGATGTTTACTTTCCCGGAGGAACCGCGGACGCGGAAATTTCTGATCTGCTCGACGAACTCATCCGGAAAATGCTTGCTTTCTACGAACGAGAGAAAGCTCCGCTTCGGATCGGCCGCCGACATCACCACCTTCGCCTGCAGCTCGTCGCCGTTCTCCAGCGCGACGCCGGCAGCGCGCCCGCCCTTCACAATCACTTGGCGGACCGATGCTCCCGTTCGCACTTCCGCGCCCAGCGCGCGAGCGGACGCCGCGATAGCTGCGGTGACACCGCCCGTGCCGTTCTTGGCAAAGCCCCAGGCCCGGAAGGCGCCGTCGATCTCGCCCATATAATGGTGCAGCAGCACGTATGCCGTGCCCGGTGAGTGCGGCCCGAGGAACGTGCCGATGATGCCGCTGGCGGATTTCGTGCCCTTCAGCGGATCGAACTCGAACCATTCGTTGAGCAAGTCGGCCGACGACTGAGTCACCAGCTTCGCGATCCGATAGAGCTCCTTCTCGCTCAAATCCTTGGCGTACTGGCCGAGCTTCAAGATCCCCCGCAGATCGCGCATGGACATAGAAGACGGATCGGGCGGCACTAGAGAGAGAACCGGCTTGATCGCCTTTGCCGCGCGCGCCATCACTCGGCTGTATTCGTCGGCTGCTTCCGCATCGCGTGGCGAGTGGCGATAGATTTCTCGTCTTGTCGATTCGTGATCGGGCCACGACGCCAGATAATCGCCATTGTCCATCGGCGTGACCGTCGATGGCAGCGGCAAGATCTTCAGGCCATGCCGGGGAAGTTCCAGATCGCGGATGATCTCGGGACGCAACAAGCTGACGACGTACGAGAACTCCGTGAATTTGTAGCCCGGAAAGATTTCCTCGGTGACCGCGGCGCCGCCCACGACCTCGCGGCGTTCGAGGATCACGACTCTTTTCCCCGCGCGTGCTAAATAAGCGCCGGCGATCAGTCCGTTGTGGCCTGCGCCGATGATGATGGCGTCGTAGTGATTGGCAGGCACGGGCTACTTCTTCTTCCAAGCAGGATCGTAAAAGGGAAGTTTGACCACCTTCGCCGGCGTTTGCTTGCGCTGATGCTCCACGGTGACTTCGATCGTCACCTCCGTACCGAGGGCGTAATGCGGCCGCTGCACGTGCGCGAGCGCGATATATTTTTTCAGCACTGGCGACCACGTGCTCGTCGACGCGTAACCGATCTGCCTGCCGTCCGCCATCACCGGCAAGCTGCCTCGCACCGCCATGCTCGGGATTTGCGGCGGCAAACCCACTTCACCGTAGAGTCGCTCCAGGCCTTCCCACGCGATGTCGAGCCCGACCAGCCTCCAGGCTGAACCTTCGCGCTTTTCGCGTTCAAGCGCATGGCGGCCGACGAAGTACCCCTTCTTATCGAGATTCACCGCCCAATCGAGACCCATTTCGAAGGGCGACGACTTCTGTCCCTCGATCCAGGCATGACTCGAAGCCGTGTAGTCGACATCGACCATGAACAACCCTGCCTCTACGCGCGCCATGTCCATGGCAAGAATGCCGCACGGCGTGATGCCGTAATCGTCGCCCGCTTCCATCAGCGCATCCCAAACCGGGAGCGCATGTTCAGCTTCTATCCAGATTTCGTAACCGAGGTCGCCGGTATAGCCCGTGCGCGAGATGCTGACCGGAGTGTTGCCGACGGCATTCTCGGCGACGCGGAAGTATTTCAGCGGATCGACCGTGTCCCTGCAGATGCGGTTCAGCACCGCGCGGGACTTCGGGCCCTGCAGGCTGAGCGCAGCCATTTGATCGGTGACCTCGGTGACCTGCACTTCCATGCCGACAGCATTCATCGCCAGCCAACGCAGCGTTGGCTCCGCCGAGGTCATGCGGAAGAATTGCGGCCCCAATCGCGCGATCGTCCCGTCATCCAGGAGCTTGCCTTCCTCATCGCACCATCCAGTGTATGAGACGACGCCCTGCTTCATGTTCAACACGTCGCGTGGCGTCACCTTGTGCAGCAAGCGCGCGGCGTCCGGACCTTCGATCGTGTATTTCATCAGCGGCGAGACATCGATGAGCGCGGCGCGGTCGCGGATCGCCCAGTATTCATGATCGAGCGACAGATCGTACGAGCCGAGCACCATGTAGCCTGCCCAGCGGCGCCAGTTCTGCGCCACGCTGAGGCGCGACGTGCGCTCGTGAAAGGGCGTGCGTTTGAGTTCAAGCGTCTCGAGCATGAGCTTCAAAGACACGTTCCGCTGCGCTCAATCAAGCCGCGGTCCGCGTATTTCTTTGCACGAAGGATCGACGTCGGCTCAACAGCCAAAGCCGGCAATCGAAGTTAGGGGCTCTATCTCGGCATGCGCCTCGGCGCCGGGAAGGAACCGTGCTGCACTTTTACTGCAGCGGCGAGGCGGCGCGTCGTTTCTTCATCGGCCTGGGCGCTTGGAGCGCCCAGGTCGGGTCGGACTACGGAGGGTTGCAGGCCAGGTGGCGATTCACGACGCCGGTCCGTGAAAACCTTCGTTCCTGGACTTCTGCCTGGTAACCCAACATGCAGTACCGATGCACTGTTGTGCTCAAGGTCGATGAGTCCTTGGTAGAGCAGCTAGGCGCTGCGTTTCTGGATCGATGCAGCGACGAGGCGCTTGAACACCGGCACAGTGCGTCCGCTCCAAATTTCGATCCGGTCGCCGCACTGTTCGCAGTTGAAAATGCCGATATCTTTGATCGGCAACTGGCGCTCGCAACGCTCATAACAGGCGCCGCAGCCGCATTCGACGGTTGTTGATTCCGCTTTCATGGCGCGGCGAGCCTTCGCGCAAATCGGTAAACGAAAGGCGCCGAACTGGCGGCTAATCCGTATTCAGTACTACAATAAAGCGCGGAGCTCGGCGGCAAACGCCGCGAAACGACGTTCATTTATGGCCTGGCGGACGCGCAGCATTAGGAATTGGTAATAGGCTACGTTATGCCATGAGAGCAGCACTTGGCCGAGCAATTCCCCGGCTTTGAACAAGTGATGCAGGTAGGCTTTTGAGTAATCGCGACTCGCCGGGCAATCTATGCGCGGATCCAGCGGCGATAGGTCCTCCGCATAGCGCGCATTAGTGATGTTGAGCGGGCCTTCGTCGAGCCAGGCTTGGCCGTGGCGGCCCGAGCGGGTGGGCAGCACGCAATCGAACATGTCGATCCCACGCGCGACGCTCTCAAGAATATCGATCGGCTTGCCGACGCCCATGAGATAGCGCGGACGGTTCTGCGGCAGGAGCGGCGCAGTGACATCGAGCGTCGCCAGCATCGCTTCATGCCCCTCGCCGACGGCGAGCCCGCCAATGGCGTAGCCATCGAACCCTTCCTCGACGAGCGCTTCGGCTGAAATGCGTCGTAAGTCGCCATCGACGCCGCCCTGAACGATAGCGAACAGATTCTGACGTTCGCGCGGGCCGAAGGCTTTCTTGCAGCGCTGCGCCCAGTCGAGGGAAAGCCGCATCGCTTTTTCCACCCCTTCACGCGGCGCCGGCAGGGCCGGGCATTCGTCGAGTTGCATGACGATGTCGGCGCCAATTTGATTGGCCTGGATATCTATTGCGCTCTCCGGCGTGAGGCGATGCTGCGCGCCGTCGATGTGACTGCGAAAGGTCACACCATCGGCATCGAGCTTTCGGAGTTGGGCCAGCGACATCACTTGATAGCCGCCGCTATCAGTGAGGATGGGTTTCTCCCAGCGCATGAATCGATGCAGGCCGCCCAATTTGGCCATGCGTTCGCCGCCCGGACGCAGCATCAGATGATAGGTGTTGCCGAGGATGATGTCGGCGCCGGTGGAGGCGACCTGATCGACAGTGAGGCCTTTTACAGTGCCGGCCGTGCCCACCGGCATGAACGCGGGCGTACGGATTTCGCCACGCGGCGTGCGCAAGACGCCGCATCGCGCGTCGCCATCCCGCGCCATGATCTCGAACGGAAAACTCACTGCGGCCGCCATAACAGGCTGGCGTCGCCATAGGAATAGAAACGGTACCCTTGTGCGATCGCATGTGCGTAGACGGCTTTCATGCGCTCCAGCCCGGAAAACGCCGATACCAGCATGAACAGCGTCGAACGCGGCAAATGGAAGTTGGTCCAGAGCCCGTCAGCGACGCGGAAACGATAGCCCGGCGTGATGAAGACGGAGGTGTCGCCGGACTCGGCGCGGACGCGGCCGTCGGCATCGGCGGCGGACTCCAGCGAACGCAGTGCCGTGGTGCCGATGGCAATGACGCGGCGCCCCTCCGCTTTGGCGCGGTTGATGGCGTCTGCGCTCGCGGAGGGGACCTCGCGCCACTCGGCGTGCATGATGTGGTTTTGGACGTCTTCGGCCTTGACCGGCAAGAACGTACCGGCGCCGACATGCAAAGTAACATGGATGCGCTCCACGCCGATGGCGTCCAGCTGCGCCAGCAGCGCCTCGGTGAAGTGCAGTCCTGCCGTGGGCGAGGCCACCGCGCCGTCCTTCGCCGCGTAAACGGTCTGATAGTCGCGATCGTCGTCTGCGTCAGGAGCGCGCCGGCCGGCTATATAAGGCGGCAGCGGCATGGCGCCCGCCGCTGCGATTGCCGCGTCGAGATCCGGTCCGGCAAGATCAAAGGCGAGCACGATCTCGCCATCCTCACCCTTGGCGCTGACGGTCGCATCCAGAGTTCCGAGCATGCACGCACGATCATCGTGCGCGCCGAAGCGGATGCGATCGCCCTCGCGCAGGCGCTTGCCCGGCTTTGCCAAGGCGATCCAGGCAGATTGAGACGTCCGCCGCAGCAGCGTCGCCTCCACTGAAACGACGGAGTCTTCCCGCACGCGCGCGCCGCTCAGCCGCGCCGGGATCACCCGCGTGTCATTGAACACGAGCACATCGCCGCGGCGGAAAAGCGCCGGCGCATCGGTTACGACGAGGTCTTCGAACGGGCCCGCTGCGGGGACATGCAGAAGCCGCGCGCTGTCGCGCGGCCGCGCGGGGCGCAGGGCGATCAGTTCTTCAGGCAGATTGAAATCGAACAATTCGATGCGCATCAGGCTCTGACCATGCGCCCCTTGCGCATTTCCTCCAGCTCCCAGCGCATATTTGCGCGAGCTATTTCGCCGATTTCGTTCTCATAGAGGTCGGTGCGGAACGTGCGCGACCGCTCGAGCTGCTTGGTCAGGAACGCGCCGCGCCCGCCGGCAAAAGCCGGATCGACGATGTGCGGATACTCAGCGCGGATGCCGGCCGCGTAGACGCAATAGCTCTCCCATGGCGCCCCCAGAATGGCGATGTCCATGTCGAGAAAGAGCGCCGCGTCGCCGTCGGCGACGCCCGCGGCGTGATCTCTGGTCATTTCGATGACTTGGGCCACGCACGTGGCGAGTTGCGGCTGCGACGCCAAGGACGTGCGCGCCCAATCGGCGCTCAACTGCTCGTTATCGGGCCGGCCTGGCCAATAGACTGCGTCATGAAACCAGATCGCGTAACCCACAAAAACGGGATCGCCGACCAGCGCCGCGCGCCGTTCGGCTTCGTCGAGCAACCCGGTCAAATGCCTCTGATCGTGATAGACGCGTTGCGGCTCATCCCATGCACGAATGAGCGCTTCGCCCAGAGCGTCGGCGCCGCCTCCCGCCAACGCACGCCAGCGTTGGAGCAGGCTCTGTGTCACTCCGCCTTCGCGCTGATGATCTTGCCGGGGTTGCGCGGCGGCTCGCCCTTGGGCAACGCATCGACGGCGTCCATGCCTTCGCTGACTACGCCCCAGACGGTGTATTGCTTGTCGAGGAAGCGAGCGTCGTCGAAGCAGATGAAGAATTGGCTGTTGGCCGAGTGGGGGTCGTTGGTGCGCGCCATGGAGCACACCCCGCGCACGTGCGGTTCGGCCGAAAACTCCGACTTGAGATTCGGCTTGCTCGACCCGCCAGTGCCGTTCTTGCGTCCGCCATCGCCGCCCTGGGCCATGAATCCGGCGATGACGCGATGGAACGGCACATCGTTATAGAAGCCCTCGTTCGCCAGTTCGCCGATGCGCTGAACGTGGTTCGGCGCCAAGTCCGGCCGGAATTTGATCTTCACCGTGCCGGTGTCGAGTTCAAGCGTCAGTTGATGAAAGGAATGATCGACCACCAGCTTCTCTCTCTGTCAGGATTGCGCGGCACCCGCGCGGGAATTTCTACATCGCAAACGCTGAAGTCCGCGCGCCGCTCACGGCGCGTTTCTTCGATCAGGTCGCGAAAGCGCGGGCCGTCAGTGCGCAGCACATAGATCGGCGCGCGCTCGCTTTCAGGCAGGTCCGCCGCTATGCGCACCGCGATCATACGGTCCGGCGTAGGCGGGGGATTGCCGAGCGCGAGCTGCATCACCGCGGCCTGGCCCCAGACGACACGACCGAAGATGCTGTAGCGCTTGTCCAGCGATGTGTTCGGCTGACGCATGATGAAGAACTGGCTGTTGGCCGAGTCCAAGTCGCTGCCGCGCGCCATCGAGACTACGCCCTGGCAGTGCAGCGCGTTGGCGGCGACCCGCCCGTCCGAGGTGACCTGCATTTGCGCATCGGGTTGGCTTTCGATCGGCAGCGTCTTGTAGAAGCCGAGCCGCGCCCGATTCTGCTCGGCCGCCTGCACGAATGGCATGTCTGGTCCGCGACGGAACATGAACTCGCCCGCCAGATCCGGCAGTGGCGAAGCCCCCTCGCCTGTGCCTTGTGGATCGCCGGTCTGGGCCATGAAGTCATCGACCACCCGATGAAAGGTGAGCCCATCATAGAAGCCTTGTCGCGTCAGCGTCTTGATGCGCTCGACATGCCGCGGCGCCACTTCGGGATAGAGTTCGACCACGATCCGCCCATGAACGGTATCGATGTAGAGCGTGTCCTCCGGATCGAGCTGACGCCAATTACGCGCGTCGGGCGTCTGCGCCGATGCCGCGTCGAAACTACCGATCAGCCCCAGCGCCACTACGCCAGCGGCCAACAATCCACCCAAGCGCCGCATCAAGACACCCCGAACTTTGCCTTCAGTCGTCCTTCTACTTCCTTGGGCACGAATTGCGCGACGCTTCCATGCAGTCGCGCGATCTCCTTCACCAGCCTCGACGCGATCGCTTGGTGCGTCGGGTCGGCCATGAGAAAAACCGTTTCAATGGCGGGATTTAGCTTCTGGTTCATCCCAACCATAGCGAATTCGTACTCGAAGTCGGCGACCGCTCGCAGTCCCCGGACGATAATTTGCGCCCCTACGCTTTCGGCGAACTTCATCAGCAATGTGTCAAAAGGTTGAACGACGATCTCGGCCCCGCCCTTGATCTTGGCGCACTGCTCCTCGACCATCTGCACCCGGTCGGCCAGCGAAAACAGCGGACCCTTATCCTCATTGATGGCGACGCCGATAACCAGTCGGTCGACCAAAGTGGCGGCGCGCGCGATGATATCCACATGGCCGTTCGTGAGCGGATCGAACGTTCCCGGATAAAGGCCGATGCGGGGCTTCTTTGTCACTTGCCGTTCCCCTCGCCCACGGCCGCCTCGCCGCCATCGCCGCTCAGCGCCTCGAGACGCTCCGCCGCGACAACATGCTCGTCTTCGCTGACATTGATCAAGATCACGCCCTGCGTGGCGCGCCCGGCAATGCGAATCTGGTCGACCGCCGTCCGGATGAGCTGGCCTTTGTCGGTGACCAGGAGCAGCTCTTCCTGCTCCAGCACCGGAAATGACGCCACGATCCGGGCTTCGCTTGTGAGCTTGTGGGCGATCAGTCCTTTTCCGCCGCGATTGGTGACGCGGTACTCGTAGGCGGAAGCGCGCTTGCCCAGACCCGCCGACGTCACGGTGAGGATGAACTGCTCCTGCGTCTTCAGCCACGACAGCCGTTCGAACGGAGTCGGCGCCTCGCCGTCGGCGGCCGCCGGGGCCTCTTCTTGCTCGACCTCGACTTCACCGCGCGATTGTGCGTCCCACTTGAAGTAGTCGGCCACCTCCTGGGTGCCCACATCGATATGCTTGAGCACCGCCATGCCGATCACGTGATCGCCGTCCTGCAGCGTCACGCCACGCACGCCGGTGGAGTCTCGGCCCTTGAAGACCCGCACGTCGGTGGTGCGAAATCGCACGCATTGACCGTTCGCCGTCGTCAGCAGGACGTCGTCGTCTTCGGTGCATATCTGAACGCCGACGATGCCGTCGCCCTCATCAGGCTTCATCGCGATCTTGCCGTTGCGGTTCACTTGGGTGAAATCGGAGAGCTTGTTGCGGCGCACGCCGCCGGACTTCGTGGCGAACATTACATCGAGCTTGTCCCAATCGCGCTCGTCTTCGGGCAGCGCCATCACCGAGGTGATGGTTTCGCTTTGCCCGAGCGGCAACAGGTTGACGAGCGCACGTCCTTTGGTCCGCGGGTCGCCGGCGGGTATCCGCCACGCCTTCATCTTGTAGGCCATGCCGGAGGAAGAGAAGAACAGGATCGGCGCGTGCGTGGAAGCGACGAACACGCGCGTGACGAAATCCTCGTCCTTCATGGCCATGCCGGCGCGGCCTTTTCCGCCTCGCCGCTGCGTGCGGTAGGCGGCGAGCGGCGTGCGCTTGACGTAACCGCCGTGGGTGACGGTGACGACCATGTCTTCGCGCGGAATGAGCGCCTCGTCGTCGATCTCGCCTTCGGATTCGGAAAATGTCGTCTTGCGCGGCGCGCCGAACGCCTCCTTCACCGCCAGCAGTTCGTCGCGGACGATGGCGAGGATGCGTTCACGCGAGCCGAGAATCTCGAGCAACTGCTTGATCTCTTCCGCGATCTCATTGGCCGCCTTCGCGATGTCGTCGCGGCCGAGGCCGGTGAGGCGCGAGAGCTGCAGCGCGAGAATCGCCCGCGCCTGCTCATCCGAGAGGCGCACCTTGTCGCCGTCGGTGACGACCGTGCGCGGATCGGCGATCAGCGCGATCAGCGGCATCATATCGCCGGATGGCCAGTCCCGCGCCAGCATGCGCTCGCGCGCCGTAGCCGGGTCCGGGCTTTCCCGGATCAGCTTGATGACTTCGTCGATATTGGCCACCGCGATCGCCAGACCCACGGTTTCGTGGCCGCGTTTGCGCGCTTTGGCCAAACGGTGTTTGGTCCGGCGCGTGACCACCTGTTCGCGGAACGAAAGGAAGATCTCGAGGATTTTTCGCAAGCCCATCTGCTCGGGCTTGCCCTGGTTCAACGCCAGCATGTTTACGCCGAACGAGGTCTGCAGCGCCGAATAGCGGTAGAGCTGGTTCAGCACCACATCTGGCACCGCATCGCGTTTTAGCTCGACGACCAGACGCACACCGAGGCGATTAGATTCATCGCGGACTTCGGCGATGCCTTCGATGCGCTTCTCGCGTACCTGCTCGCCGATCTTTTCGACCATCTCGGCCTTGTTCACCTGATACGGAATCTCGGTGAACACCAAAGCTTCGCGGCCGCGAATCGTCTCGTTGTGATGCTTGGCGCGGATCATCACCGAACCGCGCCCGGTCATCAGCGCCAACCGCGCTCCTGCACGCCCGAGGATTTCGCCGCCGGTGGGGAAATCCGGGCCCGGGACGATTTCCAAGAGATCGAGATCGGCAATGTTCGGGTTGTCGATCAGCGCCACAGACGCGTCGATGACTTCCGACAAATTGTGCGGGGGGATGTTCGTCGCCATGCCAACGGCGATGCCGCCGCCGCCGTTGACCAGCAGGTTCGGGAAGCGCGCTGGCAGGACCGTCGGCTCCTGCATGGAGCCGTCATAATTGTCCTGAAAATCGACCGTGCCCTCATCGATGTCGTCGAGCAGCGCCCGAGCCGCTTTCGCCAAACGCGCTTCGGTATAGCGCATCGACGCCGGCATATCGCCGTCGATGGAGCCGAAATTGCCTTGTCCCTCGACGAGCGTGAGGCCCATCGAGAAGTCCTGCGCAAGACGCACGAGCGTCAAATAGATCGCCTGGTCGCCGTGCGGGTGATAGTTGCCCATCACTTCGCCGACCGATTTGGCGCTTTTGCGGAAGCCCTTGTCGTGGGTGTTTCCGGACTCATCCATCGCGTAAAGGATGCGCCGGTGCACGGGCTTCAGCCCGTCGCGCGCATCAGGCAGGGCGCGCGAGACGATGACGCTCATCGCATAATCGAGATACGAGCGCTTGAGCTCGTCTTCGACGCTGATCAGGGCGACGCCCTTGGGCAGGATAGGTCCGCCGTTCTCGGCGGGATCGGACGTGTCTGACACGGGACCCGGTTCAACTCTCTAAGCTTGCAGGAAGGCGGGAAACAGCAGGTCGAACCCACTGTCGATTCCGCTGAAACTAGCATGTAGGAAGTCTCGCCCGCAAATGCAGCACGCGCTCTGGCGCCTACGGAAACCTCTATATTTTCAACGATCTTCGGAAGAACCGTGGACAGCAGCGCACGGCTGTGGCGCACGCGGTCAACGACCGCCTCGCCGGCTCGAGCCGCGGGCGCTAGTTTGATCCGGCAGGTGACGGGAGAGATCAATATGCGGAGCCTTCTTGTCGGGATCAGTTCCCTGCTCGCCATGGCGCTGGCTGCGTGTTCGAGCACGCCTGACAGCGTTCAACTTGCCCAGGACCTCCAGCCGCGCACGGTTTGGATCGTGGGCGGCGACGGAAGGTCGGTCGGCCAGGCGACGTTCACCGAGGCCCCAACCGGCGTGCTGATCCGTCTGGAATTCAGCGGCGGTCGCCTCGCGCCTGGCTGGCATGGCCTGCACCTGCATGAACGCGGCGACTGCAGTGACTTCGGCGCGGGCTTCCAGGCGTCAGGCGGTCATCTGGCGCTGAACCATCGCGTCCAACACGGGTTGCTCAACCGCCGCGGACCCGAAACCGGCGACTTGCCCAACATCTTCGCATCGCCCAGCGGCCTGTTCGGCGCAGAACTATTTTCCCCCTTCGTCACCATGCACAGCGCCCGCATCGGCAACCGGCTGCCGTTACTCGACAGCGATGGGTCGGCGCTGCTGATTCACGAGGCGACGGATAACCACCGCGATCCGCCGATCGGCAATGCAGGCGCCCGCGTCGCCTGCGCGGCGCTCACGCCACTGCCTTGAACCGCCGCTCGGCGATCGCCACCAGCAGCACTCCGGAAATCGTGAGCGCGGCGCCGATGAGGATTTGCGGCGTTATCTGGTTGTGCAGGACAATGGCGGCGAGCGTGAACGAGATCACCGGCGTCAGCAGCAGATATGGCGTCGTGCGCGACACCTCATATTTCGTCACCAGCTGAAACAGAAACGCATTGGCGACGATCGATGAAATCAGGCCGCCGAAAATAAGCGCGAACCACACGAACCAGTGCGCATGGATCGCCGCTTCGACGTGACCGGTTTCGAACAACGAAGAAACGATGACCATCGCCGGCACGATAGCGAGCGCGATCCAGGCTTGCGTCGACCAGACATCCGTGGCGCTGAGGCGCCGCACCAGCACCGCGCCGAGCCCGTAGCATAGCGACGCCAGGGCCACGAGCGCGAGTGCGAGGCCTTGCGCCAGCACGGCTGGGTCGAAGGTCATCGCGGCGACGCCAAGAAACGCCACTATCACGCCAGCCCAGCGCAGGAGCGACACACGCTCCTTCAACAGGAGCGCGGCGAACATCACTGATGCAGGCGCCCAAAGTTGCATCGCCACCACCATCGGCGCGATATCGGTGGCGAGTTTCAGGCCGACATATTGTATGCCGAAATGCAGCGGGCCAATGAACGCAAGCATCAGCGCAAACAGCCGCCACTGCCCCCTCGGCGGCGGCTTGATCAGCCAGATCAGCACGGCCAGCACAAAGATGAAACGTAGCGCCACGGTCATCATCGCGGGCAGTGAATCCACCGCGATCTTCGCCAGGATGTTGTTCACCCCCCAAATCAGCGCGATCGAGATCAGCTGAATGAGATCGAGCGGAGCGAAGGCGCGCGAGGGCGATGTCACTATTGTTCGCTTCTACGTGGATTCCCGGCCATGGCGACAGACGTTAAAGCCGGGGTAAGCTCAGCTTCATGCGCCTTACCCGCCGCAGCTTCTCCACATCGACCATGTCGCTGCTGGCGGCATGCCACGACCCAACTTCGACGTCGCCCGCGTTGGCAGGTTGGCGCGCCGGACCGCGAGCGCCCTACGCAGTTCAGGAAATCTATCCGGCGCTGCATCGCGGCGCGATCTGGATCGCCGGCGGTTTCGCCCCGCTGGCGGCGCTCGGCTCGACGCAACGCGTCATCGTGCTGGACCTCGCCAGCAAAAAATGGGGCGAGGGTCCGCATCTGCCCACACCCTCGCACCACGTCCAACTCGCTTCGCTCAATGACGATCTCTACGCCATCGGCGGCTTTCTCGGCGGCGCCAATCGTCGGCGCTGGACCTGCACGACGCGCGTGCTTAAACTATCGGGCGACGCTTGGAGCGAAGCGCCGCCACTGCCAAGGCCGGTTGCGGAAGGCATGGCGCTGGCGCATGGCGGCAGCATCCATCTCATTGGCGGCCGTTCGCCGCGCGCGGGCGCAAACCAGGAATGGGATGATCAAACCGACATCGACGATCATTTCGTTTTCACCCCCGATGAGGGTTGGCGCCGCGCAGCGCCGCTGCCGTTGGCGCGCAACTCGCACGGCGGCGCTGTGCTCGGTGACGAGCTTCACATCGTCTCCGGTCGCACCGTCGCGACTAATCAAACGCCCGCACACCACATCTATGACACGCGCACGTCCACGTGGCGCAACGGCCCCGACTTCCCCGAACCTCGCGGCGGCATCGCCGCGACAGCGTGGCGAAGCGGCATCATCGCCGGCGGCGGCGAGATCTTCACACCGCCTTCGGTCGGCGACACGCTCTACCAATTCGTCAACGGCGCCTGGTCGCGCTTCGGCGCCATGCCCACGCCCCGCCACGGCCACGGGCTAATTGCGGCGGGCGGAAGTCTCTATGCGCTGGGTGGCGCCCGCCGCCCGAGCGCGGACGGCACGCTCGCGAGCGTGGATATATTGAGCTGACGCGTCCGTTACAGGAACAGGCCAAGTCCTGCGCCCTGTGAATGCTTCGGCGCGCCTCTCGGCAACTTGCAGCCGCCTTCTCGACACAATCTTCACGGCCCCGTGATCGCTGCGCATCGCCTATGCGACCAATTACCCAAGTATTCGACGAGTGTAACTTGCGCTACAGGGCCAGCCGCCCGATCTTGGGCCACAGAATTGAGCAGAGCAGATGCTAGCGTTGGCGTCACAGGACGGTTGGGCAGATTACGTCCACGATCCCGACTGGATTCCACATTTCTATGACCCGCGGCACGACACGCTGGTATTCGCCCGCCTGCCCCGGGACCTGCAGCGCAGGCTGACCTTCCTTGACCAGCGCTTCGTCGATCGCGCATCCGAGTCTCCGCCGGCGCCTATTTCGGAACTGCCAATCGAACTTGTGCGCGCGCGGTCGGGGCCGCTCCACTTCATCTTTCACACCGGGTTTTGCTGTTCCACGCTGCTGGCGCGCGCGCTCGACTTGCCCGGCGTGTCCATGGGATTGAAAGAACCGGCGGTGCTCGCGTGTTTCGCCGAGTACTGGTCGAACAGCCGCCGCAACGCCGGCGCGCTCGAGGCGTTGGCTGTGACGCTCGACCTTCTGTCACGCCCGCTCAGCGCCCACGAGACGCAGATCGTCAAGCCGAGCACCGTCGCCAATCACATCATTCCGCATTTGCTGCATGCACGCGCCGATGCGAACGCGATCGTGCTCTATTCGAGCCTCGACATGTTCCTGCGCGCGATCGCCCGTCGCGGTCTTGAGGGCCGCATCTTTGCGCGCGAACTATTTCATCAATTTGCGCCGGTGATCCCGCTCGAAAGCGCGCAGGGCAATGACGTCTTGTTGCTGACCGACCTGCAGATCGCGGCGCAGGCCTGGCTGATGCAAGCGGCGTTCATGGACTCGATCGCCAAGCGTTTCGGCCATCGCGTGCGCGTCCTCAACAGCGAAAGCTTCCTGGCCAGGCCAGCGGAGACGCTGTTGCAGGTCGGCGCTTTCTTCGGTTTGCAGATTCCCGCCGAAACCGCGCGCGCGAGCGCTGCGGGTCCGGTGTTCAAGGAGCACGCCAAGGATCTGGGCCGTCCGTTCGACGTCGCTGCTCACAAGGCGCAGTACGAAGCGGCCGGTGAAGCCCACCGCGAAGAACTGGCGTCGACTAAAGACTGGGCGCGCGCGTTGGCGGCCCGCTCAGGCGCGCCGCTGTCACTGGAGGAGACCCTTTAGGACTGAAGGGCCGCCCGGCAGGCGCCAGGCGGCCCAGCAGCCTAGAACGGAATCTCGTCGTCGAGGTCTTGGTTGAAGCTTTCGCGCGGACCGTCGCTGGTTCGTTTCTTGCCGGCGCCAGAACTGAAGCCGCCGCCTTCGTCGTCATACGACCGGCCGCCGCCTTCGCCCTTTCCGTCGAGCATGGTAAGTTCGCCACGGAAGCGCTGAAGCACGACTTCGGTCGTGTATTTTTCAACGCCGTTTTGTTCGTACTTCCGCGTCTGCAACTGGCCCTCGATGTAAACCTTCGAGCCCTTCTTCAGGTATTGTTCGGCCACCTTGGCGATGTTCTCGTTGAATATGACCACGCGATGCCACTCGGTCTTTTCCTTGCGTTCACCCGATTGCTTGTCGCGCCAGCTTTCCGATGTCGCCACCGACAGATTGACCACCGGTTCGCCGGAATTGAGCCGCCGCACCTCGGGGTCCTTGCCCAGATTGCCGATCAAAATCACTTTGTTGACGCTGCCAGCCATCGCCGACCTCCTGTTTCCTTCGCTTAGTCGATGGTGAGGCATCCGCCGGGGCTAATCCGGACAAATGTTCTCTCTATGTTCTATACGCCGACTCGCCGAATAGGTAAAGGCCCATTAACCGACCGAACCGATACGGCGAACCGGAACGACCCAGGATTATCAAGCGGACCGGGCGTGTAGCAGCCGACTGTTGTTCCATCTTTGTTCTTGATGTTCGAGCGACTCCAGCTACTAAATATGGTGTCCGCTGGGGCTTCTGGCGGTCCCCGAAGAAAGACTTGAGTTGACCAGAGCGCCTGCCCTGTTCGTTGGCCATGGTTCGCCGATGAACGCGATCGAAGACACGCCCTCTGCGCGCGGTTGGGCGGAGATCGCGCGCGCGTTTCCGAGGCCCAGCGCGGTTGTGGTGATCTCGGCGCATTGGGTGACCGACGGCGTGCGGGTCACCGCGAACGCGAATCCGAAGACGATCCACGATTTCGGCCGCGGCTTTCCGCGGGAATTGTTCGACGTCCAATACCCCGCGCCCGGCGATCCGGCTCTAGCGCACGCCATAGTGGAAAAACTGGCGGCGTTCGGGGCTCAACTCGATGATGGTTGGGGCCTTGATCACGGCGCGTGGAGCGTGCTCCGCCGCATGTACCCGGACGCCGGCATTCCGATCCTACAAGTCAGCCTCGATATGCGCCGCAAACCGGAAGAGCATTACGCCATCGGCAAAACGCTCGCCGCGCTGCGCGACGACAATGTGCTGATCCTCGCCGCCGGCAACATCGTCCACAACCTGCCCGCCTTTTTCGGCACCAAACGGCTCGAGCAGTGGGTGCTGGACTTCGACGACTTCGTCACCAGCGCTGCCGCGTCCGGCGACGATGCCGCCATCCTTGACTACGCCTCGCGGCCCGACGCCCGCGACGCCGCGCCGGACTGGGAACACTTCTTTCCGGTCTTCTACGCGCTCGCTGCCCGCCGCGATGGCGAAACGCCCTACATCTTCAACAAACACTACGATCCGGGAATCTCGATGACTGCATTCGGCTATGGTCTGCTGCGATGAAGGACGGTTTGACCCATATCCGCATCCGCGGCGCCCGTGAGCACAATTTGAAGGGCGTCCATGTCGATATCCCGCGTAATGAGCTGGTGGTGATCACCGGGCTCAGCGGCAGCGGCAAGTCCTCTCTCGCGTTCGACACAATCTATGCCGAAGGCCAGCGCCGCTATGTTGAATCGCTTTCCGCGTACGCGCGGCAGTTCCTCGAATTGATGCAGAAGCCGGACGTCGACTCGATCGAGGGCCTCTCACCCGCCATCTCGATCGAGCAAAAGACCACGTCGCGCAATCCGCGTTCCACCGTTGGCACCGTCACCGAAATTTACGACTACATGCGCCTGCTGTGGGCGCGCGTCGGCATTCCCTATTCGCCCGCTACTGGCGAACCGATCGCTGCGATGCAGGTCAGCGAGATGGTCGACCGGATCATGGCCTTGCCGGAAGGCACGCGCCTTTACCTGCTCGCGCCGGTCGTTCGCGACCGCAAGGGCGAATACAAGAAGGAAATGGCTGAGTACCTCAAGAAAGGCTACCAGCGCGCCAAGATAGACGGCGAGTTCTACGAACTCAGCGAACCGCCGACACTCGACAAGAAGTTCAAGCACGACATCGACATCGTCATTGACCGCATCGCGGTGAAGCCCGGCATCGAAACCCGGCTAGCTGACTCGCTCGAGCAAGCGCTGCGGCTCGCCGAGGGCGTCGCCTTCGCCGAGTTCGCCGATAAGGGCGAAACCGGCACAGGCAAGGCCACGCTGAAGAACAAGGCGGGCGCGCCCGAGCGTCTCATCTTTTCGCAGAAATTCGCCTGCCCGGTGTCGGGCTTCACCATCCCCGAAATTGAGCCGCGCCTCTTCTCGTTCAACAATCCCGCCGGCGCCTGCCCGGCCTGCGACGGGCTCGGCGTGCAACTCAAATTCGACCCCGAACTGGTCGTACCCGATCACGACAAGACGCTGAAGGAAGGCGCCGTGGCGCCGTGGGCCAAGGGCCCTTCGCCACTTTACGCGCAAACTCTGGAAGCGCTGGCCAAGCACTTCAAGTGCAAGATCACGGCGCCTTGGAAAGAGCTCTCGAAGGACCTTCGCGGCGCTATCCTTTTCGGGACCAAGGACCCGGTCAAGTTTGTCTATGACGATGGCGTGCGCCGCTACGAAACCACGAAGAATTTCGAAGGCGTGCTGCCCAACCTCGACCGCCGCTGGAAGGAAACCGATTCCGCCTGGGTGCGGGAAGAACTGGAGCGCTACCAAAGCGAGGCGCCGTGCCCCACGTGCGAAGGCAAGCGGCTGAAGCCCGAGGCGCTCGCGGTCAAAGTCGCGATGAAGGACATATCGCAAGCGTCGAGCTTCTCGATCCGCGCCGCGCGCGATTGGTTTGCCGGGCTCAATGATCAGCTCAACCCAAAGCAAAGGGAAATTGCAGTCCGCATCCTCAAGGAGATCAACGACCGGCTGCGCTTTCTCGTCGATGTCGGTCTCGACTACCTGTCGCTTGACCGCTCCTCCGGAACGCTGAGCGGCGGCGAGAGCCAGCGCATCCGGCTTGCCAGCCAGATCGGATCGGGGCTCACGGGCGTGCTTTATGTTCTCGACGAGCCGAGCATCGGCCTGCACCAGCGAGACAATACGCGGCTGCTCGAAACGCTCGTACGCCTCCGCGACCTCGGCAATTCCGTCCTCGTGGTTGAGCATGACGAAGAGGCCATCCTCACGGCCGATCATGTCATCGACATGGGTCCCGCCGCCGGCATCCACGGCGGCGAGATCATCGCCCAAGGTACACCGGCTGAGATTCAGAAGAACAAGAGTTCCATCACCGGCGCCTATCTCACCGGCGCGCGCGAGATCGCCATCCCCGCCAAGCGCCGGTGGGTGAACATGAAAAGGGTCATCGGCGTGCGCGGCGCCCGCGGCAACAATCTGCAGAACATCGACGCCGACATTCCGCTCGGCACATTCACCTGCGTTACCGGCGTCAGCGGCGGCGGTAAGTCGACGCTGATCGTGGAAACGTTGTTCAAGTCCGTGTCGCGCCAGTGGCACGGGAGCGGCGAAATTCCAGCTGACCACGATGCCATCGAGGGTCTGGAGCATATCGACAAGATCATCGACATCGATCAGTCGCCGATCGGACGCACACCGCGCTCAAATCCCGCGACGTACACCGGCGCCTTCACGCCGATCCGCGATTGGTATGCCGCCTTGCCCGAGTCCAAGGCGCGCGGCTACGGCCCGGGCCGCTTTTCGTTCAACGTCAAAGGCGGACGCTGCGAAGCTTGCCAGGGCGACGGCGTCATCAAGATCGAGATGCACTTCCTGCCGGACGTCTACGTCACTTGCGACACCTGCAAAGGGAAACGCTACAATCGCGAGACGCTGGAAATTCTCTACAAGGGCAAGTCGATCTCCGACGTGCTCGACATGACCGTTGAGGAGGGCGCCAATCTCTTCAACGCGGTGCCGAGTATTCGCGATAAGCTCGAAACCCTGAAGCGCGTGGGACTTGGCTATGTGCATATCGGTCAGCAGGCGACGACGCTCTCCGGCGGCGAAGCCCAGCGCGTTAAATTGTCGAAAGAACTAAGCAAGCGCGCCACCGGCCGCACGCTCTACATTCTCGACGAACCCACCACCGGGCTCCACTTCGAAGACACCAAGAAGCTGCTCGAAGTCCTTCACGAATTGGTCGATAACGGCAACACGGTGCTCGTCATCGAACACAACCTTGACGTCATCAAAACCGCAGACTGGGTCATCGACCTCGGTCCCGAAGGCGGCGACGGCGGCGGCCAAATCGTCGCCGCCGGCACGCCTGAGGATGTCGCGAAAGTCAAAACCAGCCACACCGGGCGCTATCTTGCCGAAGCGTTGCGGCGCCACGGCGCACGCAGCACCTCAGCGTCGAGGCAGAAAGCCGCCGCCGCCCAAACGCCAACGGCGAAGACCACCAAACGCAACGGCAAGAAAAGCGCGACCGGCTGAGCCCCGGCGCTAACCGCGTGAGGCGTCCCCGGCTTCCAGCGCTGCATCGAAGGCGCGTGCGTTCACGCCGAACATGGCGATATAATACACCGTCGCCAGCATGAGGCTCGCCAACACGTTGACCACGATGACGCCGACCATCGGCGGCGTCAGCAACGCTTCCTGCAGCAGCGCAAGAGCCTGGGCCCCGTCGCCCCCGCGCACAACACTCTGCACCACCGGCGCCATCGCTTGGTTCACCGGAATTTGCAGGATCGTCGAAAGCACCGTCGATGCGATCAAATAACCGACCATGACCAGAACGAACGAGGTGAGCAGCGGCCAAAATCGGGGCGCCGAGATTTTCCGCGCCGACAGGAAGGTGAGTTTCCTGCGTCCGACCGAAGCAGCCGCCGCCGGTGCAAACAGCACGCCGCCCCACACCAACAGCGCCAAGATCCCAAGCGGCGCCAGCGCGCCGGCGAGCATGGCGATCAGCCGGGCCGCTCCACCGATGCCGCCAATCGCCACCAGCACTGCGTAGAACAGCGCGATGGCGATGACCACGCAAAGGAAATAAGCAATCCACAGCCAATAGACGCCGAACACGCGCCAGGTGTCAGAGTCGAGCCTGAGCCCAAACAAACCGCCGCCGGATTCGCCGCGCACCAGCCAGCGCAAGCACGCCGCCTCGAAAGCTGCAAACAACAAGAGTCCGATCGGGATCGTCGCCAGATAGTACGGCAGCAACCCGATCATCAGGTGCTGCGGCGGCGCCGCGGGTTCGACGCCCGAACTGATCGCCCCCAACACGCCGAAATACCAGCGCATCGCTTCGCCCCAAAGTCCCCAAGTCAGCGCGATAAAAACAGCGCCGACCGACAAGACTGCCAGGTAGTACGCAACCGCTGCGCCGATCAGCACGAACCGCTTGTCGCGTTTCTTGAACGCATGCAGCGTCGCGTCGAGGGGTGCTTGATCGTTCATGACGCGGCTGGGGTGATCTTACCTTCCTCGATCGCCGCCAGCGCCGCGCGTGCGTTGACCCCGAACAACGCAACATAGAACACGAAAGCGCCGACAATCATCAGCCCGTAGATGATAACCAGCGGGACCCATACCGCTGGCGATGCAAACACGGCCAGAACCTCTTCTGGCGCCGACGGCGGCGCGCCGGTCTGCATCTGACTCATCATGCTTCCGACCATGGCGAAGCTCGCGATGCCGGACAGGATCATGACGCCGACAAAGTACATCAGCCACAGCAGTACGAATGCGCCCAACAGCGCCCAGAAGCGCCCTTTCGTCACCGTCCAGGCGTCGAAGAAGGCGAAACGGCGCTTGGCCACGGAGGTGGCGGCCGCAGGCGCAAACCGGACGCCAAAATACACCAGCATGACAATCACGCCGAGCGCGAGAAAGAACACTACCGGCCCTAACGCGCCCAATGCATCGGCGCTTCCCTGAGCTCCGACCGCGGCGCCGGCGATCGTGCCGACAATGGTCACGCCCACAACCACGTACATCGCCATCAACAGGAAAAACCAGATCCAATAGGTGAAGTACACGCGCCAAGTATCGCCATCGAGCGCCAGGCCAAACAGTCCCCTGGTCTCGCCCCGGATCATCCATCTAAGACACGCCGCTTCGTAGGCGGCCAGCAACAGATAGACGACCACCAGAAACAGGAAGTACGACGCGCCCAGCGACATTACGCTCTGCGGCGGCATCATGCCGGCAAACGGGTTGTTTGGATCGACCTGAGCGCCCGTCTGGCTCATCGTCGTGATCCAGGACATGTAATCGGCTACGGCCTGCCAGTTCAGGGCGACGAACAGGCCGCACGCGACGAGCATGATCACCGCATACGTCAAACTCGCGCGCAGCAGCACGCCCCCGCGCTCGCGCTTCTTGAAAGCGAAGAAGGTCGCATTCAGGGCTTGCTTCTCGGCCATTTTCTTCCCCCGTTGCTGGCGGTGGAGAATGGCTCGCCCGGGCGGCAAGATCAATCGCGCTTTGAGGGCTCGATCATCAACGTGGGCACGCCGCAAGTACCGCTTCGCAGCGTGAACACGCGGGTGCCCGGTTTCATGCCGGCGCGGACTTCAGAGACATCGAAGCCTGCGTCCGCCAGGCGGGTGCGCTCCACATCCGCGTCTCCGACGCGCCACGATAGTCCCCACAGCCGATCGCTGTCAGCGGGCGCCTGCCGATCGTGCACAATTTCCACGATCGAATCGCCACACCGGAAGAAAAGCAAACGCCGGCCCAAGACTTCGCGGTCGAGCCGCATATCGAGCCCAAGTCGCGCGCCATAAAGCGCGGCGGCGCGTTCGGGATCGGACGAGCGTATGACCACATGGTCCAAGCCGCCCTTGGACGCATCCGTCGGCGGCGCAGTCCGTTCGATGAAGAAGATGCGGACGCCGTGGGTTCGCTCGGTGTTGGCCCGGAAACTGCGCCGCCCGTCACCCGCCACGATCGGCTCGGGCGCGAGTCCGACCCGCCCGCAATGGCGATGCACGCGCTCGATCTCGGCCGCTGCAAAAACGAGGCTCTTAAGCCCTTCGCCGTCGGCGAGCGCTGCAGCCAGCCGATCGGCGCCTGCGCCAGCACCCTCCGGCGCCATTAGTTCAACCGCGACATTCGGCGATGTGATCACGGCCCTGGCAACGCCATCGCGCCGTTGCGTCACATCTGCCTTTCGATTGAGAAGGACTTCGTACGCAGCGGCCCCGGCCGGCAGGTCACACACGGCGATGACGATATGGTCGATGCCAACGATCAATCGCAGCCGTCCCGGCGGCCTTGGAAAATGGTGCGCTCCGGACCATCGCCGAGCAAGCTGATGCGCAAGCGTTCGCCATGCGTGTCGATGAACACGCGCCCGCCCTCGAGCGAGCCGCTTTGGCCCTCCGCCACGCGCCAGCACTTGGTTGCCGCCCCCGCAGCATCGAGCTCGCAGAACGAGAAGCCCTCATCGCTCGGCTCCAACGTGTAGCGCGTCACCTGCGGCGCGCCGGTTTGCCGATAGACCTGCCGCGAACCAGCCAGCACTTCCGGCCGCGCGCGATCCGGCAGCCACCGCATCGTGGTCGCGCCGACATCGCGATTGATCCAACAGCCGCGTATGCGCTCGTTCGGCGGGCGATCCGGCGCAGTCGAGGCGCACCCGGCAAGAAACAAAAAAAGGGCGGCGGCTGTCCTCATGCAGCAGGCAATTCCCCAGTGGCTTCGAGTTCGATCGGTCCAGTCATAAGAACCCGGTCGTCGCCGGCGCGCCATTCAATCTCCAGTGAACCGCCGTCGGCGATGACCTCAACGGCACGACCGGTGCGTCCCTGCCGGTTGGCGGCCACAACAGCTGCGCACGCCCCGGTGCCGCAAGCCTTGGTCAGTCCAGCGCCCCGCTCCCAAGTGCGCAGGCGCATCTGGTGCGAGGAACGCACTTCGGCAAAGCCCGCATTCACCCGCTGGGGAAACAACGGATCGTGCTCGATCTTCGGCCCGAGGCTTTCGATCGGCACAGCGCGCACGTCATGGACGAAGAAAATGACGTGCGGATTGCCCATGCTGACCGCACCGGGGCCATCGAAGCCGCCGGCGGAATAGTCGAGTTCGATCGTGTCCATGGCCCGGGCGAGCGGGATTTCCTCCCATCGCAATAGCGGTGAGCCCATATCGACGGTGACGACCTTGTCGCCGCGCCGCTCGGCGTAAAGCATGCCGGCGGGGGTTTCGATTCGCTTTGAGCCGGCGCCGCCCTCTTCCATCAGCAGCCACGCCACGCAGCGTGTGGCGTTGCCGCACGCGGCGACTTCTGCGCCATTCGCATTCCAGATGCGCATATAGGCGTCGCCGCGGATCGAACGCTCGACCGCTATGACCTGATCGCAGCCCAATCCGCTCCGCCGGTCGGCGATTGCCTGCGCCTGCGCCTGTGATAGCGGCAGGGATCCGCGCGACCTTGCGTCGATGATGACGAAATCGTTGCCGCAGCCGTTCATTTTGAAATAGCGCATCCCTGTCCATTTAAGCTGTTTCGCGGGGTCGCACCATGGGCGGGTGCTGCGAAGCGACGTCCGGGTCTTTCCCCGCCCGGCCCAATCTGCTTGTTTGGCGGCATATCAGGGGTCTGGGGGACATCACATGCGCATTGCCGCCATAGCCGCGATGGGGATCGCGGTGCTTGCACTTTCCTCGTGCGCCACGCCGTCCACATCCACGTCTGCAGATGCGAGTACGCCAGCCATGACCGGTGAAGATCCTTATCTCTGGCTGGAAGAGGTCGAGGGCGAACGCGCGCTGACCTGGGTGCGTGAACAGAACGCGCGTTCTCTGGCGCTACTTGAAGGCGACCCCCGTTTCGCTGCGCTGCACGCCGATGCGTTGGCGCTCGCCAACAGCCGCGACCGACTGCCTACGGGCGGCGTCTTTGAGGGTTACTATTACAATTTCTGGCAGGATGAGGCGCACGTGCGCGGCATCTATCGCCGCGCCAGGCTCGCCGACTTCGCTCGCGACGGCGCCCCGCAATGGGAGACGGTGCTCGATATCGATGCGTTAGCGACGGCCGAGGATGCGAATTGGGTTTTCAAAGGGATGGATTGCCTCGAAGGCACGACGCTTTGCCTCGTGTCGCTGTCCGATGGCGGAAAGGACGCCGTCACCGTGCGCGAATACGATCTTGCAACGCGCAGTTTCGTTAGCGGCGGCTTCGTCCTGCCGGAAGCCAAATCTGGGGTGACCTGGCTCGACCGCGATACACTGCTCGTCGCCACCGACTGGGGTCCTGGCTCGATGACGGAGAGCGGATATCCTTTCATCATCAAGCGCTGGAGCCGCGGCGCCCCGCTTTCCTCGGCCGTCGAAATCATGCGCGGCCAAGCCAGCGATGTCGGCGTCTTCGCCGGCGTGTTGCAGGACACCGGCGGTCGCCGTGTGCCCATCGCCGTCGAAGCCGACACCTTCTTCGAGTCCACGAATTACCGTCTCGACGGCGCCGCGCCTCAGCGCATCAACCTGCCGCCGAAGTCCTCAATTCAGGGGCTCTATCAGGGCTATCTGATCGCCACGTTGCAGGAAGCATGGCGCGGCCATCCGCAGGGCGCCCTGATCGCGTTTCCATTGAGCGATAGCGGCAGCGATAATCCCGATGTCACGGTTCTGTTCGCGCCTAACCAGCGCCAGTCGATCGAGGCGGTTGCCATCACCCGCGACGCCATACTGGTCGCCGGTTATGAAAACGTCCGTGGCCGTATGCTTCGTATTTCGCGCAGCGGATCGAATTGGACGACAGCAAATGTAGACCTGCCGCAGAACGGTTCAGTGACATTCGCCGGTTCGGCGCCGACCGAGACCGCCGCCTTCGCCGTCTTCGAAGACTATCTCACGCCCGACACGCTGTACGCTCTCGAGCGCGGCGCCAGCAGCGCTCGAGTCATACGCTCGCTTCCAGCGCAATTCGACGCCAGCCCTTACCTGTCCGAACAATTCGAAGCCGTGAGCCGCGACGGCACGCGCGTGCCCTATTTCGTGCTCCGCCGTCGCGACATGACGTTGAATGGCGAAAATCCAACGCTTCTGTACGCGTACGGCGGTTTCCAAGTGTCGATGACGCCGGGCTATTCCCCCAACGTCGGCAAGCTCTGGCTCGATCGGGGCGGCGTCTATGTGATCGCCAACATTCGCGGCGGCGGCGAGTTTGGTCCGGCCTGGCACCAGGCAGGCCTGCGCACCAACCGCCAGGTCATCTATGATGACTTCTTTGCCGTCGAACGCGATCTCGTCGAGCGCCGCATCACCAGCCCCCGTCGTCTCGGCATTATGGGCGGTTCCAACGGCGGACTCCTGATGGGCGTCATGCTCAATCAGCACCCGGAGATGATCAACGCTGCCGTCGTGCAAGTGCCGCTTCTCGACATGCTGCGTTACGATCAATTGCTTGCCGGCGCCTCGTGGGTCGACGAATACGGTTCGCCAGCCAACGCCGCAGAGCGCGCCTTCCTCGAGCGCATTACGCCTTACCAGAACCTGCGCGCGCGAGATGATTTCCCGTTGCCGTTTGTGCTCACCTCGACCAAGGACGACCGCGTTCATCCCGGCCATGCGCGCAAGTACGTCGCGCGGATGATCGAACTCGGCATGCCGGTGCTGTATTACGAGAATATCGACGGCGGCCATTCCGCCGCAGCGAACCTGAACGAGGCCGCCCGCCGCCGTGCGCTCGAATACACCTATCTCATGCAACGGCTGATGGATTGAAAGCCGATCGGTGCGAACGCCGCACCGGCGCGCTCCATTCTCGCCTTGATTTCGCGCCCCGACACGGGAGAAAAGCAAAGCCATGAACGTCCTGCGCGCGGTAATCGGCATTCTGGGCTTGGCGATGCTTGGGCTTGCGCTCTGGGCCGCGTTCGCGATGGCCGATCTACACGGGACGTTTCTCGATCAGCTCAACGTGGTCACGACATTGCCCTGGGGTATCGCCGGGCTCGTTGATCTCTACATCGGCTTCGTGTTCTTCAGTGTGATCGTGTTTCTGACCGAGCGGTCTTGGATCGTCGCGGCATTGTGGGCGGCGCCGATTTTCGTGCTCGGCAACATCTGGTCTGCGGTCTGGCTGGTGATCCGCCTGCCCCATCTCGCCAAGCAGCTCTCCAAGCCCGATTGGCCCACATCCTGACGCGGCGCTAGAACAATTCCCGCAAAACGCTGACCAGCATCCGCGCTTCGTCCTCGCGCGCGCTGCCGTCGCGCCAAGCAACGCCGAGGGAGCGCCCGATTACCGGCTTTGCGAACGGCCGCATCGCCACGTGGGCGCCTGCAGCCGCGCCGGCTTCCGCAGCGATCTTCGGCAGCAACGTGACACCCATGCCGCCGCCTACCATCTGCACCAATGTGTGCAGACTCGTAGCGCCAACTTCGGTTGACCGCTTGCGGCTGGGCAGCCGGCAGGCGGCCAATGCATGTTCGCGCAGACAATGGCCGTCCTCCAGCAGCAGCACGTCCTCGCTCTTGAGATGCTCAGGCGAAAGGTCATTGCGCTTTGCCAGCGGGTGATCTTCAGGGCAAAGAAATAGGAATTCGTCCTCGGCGATCGGCGCGGTGGCGACGCCATGCGCTTCGTAAGGCAGCGCGATCAGCGCTGCATCCAAGGTGCGCGCGCGCAATTGTTCGACCAGACGCGCGGTCAAATCTTCACGCATCTGCAGCCGAAGCTTGGGAAATTTCTTCTTCAGCAGCGGCAACGCCCGCGGCAACAGGAACGGTGCAATCGTGGGGATGGCGCCCAGCCGAAACACGCCCGAGAAAGGTTCGCCCGCCGCCTCCACCGCGCGCACCAAATCTTCGACCTCACCCAGCGCCCGGCCGGCCCGCTCCGCCGCTTCTTCGCCCGCGGGCGTCAGCACCGCGCCCGTCCGGCCACGCTCGACGAGGACGGCGCCGAGCGCGATCTCCAAATCCTTGATGCCCGCGGAAAGCGTAGGCTGCGTTACGCCCACACTTTCGGCGGCCGCCACGAAGCTTCCCTCCGCCCGTAGCGCAATCAAGAACTGGAGCTGGCGAAGCGTCGGCAAAGAAGACGCTGGCAGGCGCTCGTCCATAGGTAATTTCTATGTGAGGCGCCTATCTATATTGACAAGACACGGATTGCCGCACGTCGGAACGTGCATGCAGGGTCGGCGTTTTTTCCAGGCAAGCCCCGCCGCGCCTTGACCCTCCCCCCGCAAAAAGGCGCGATACCTCTCCCCTTAAGGGAGAGGAGCGGGGTGCGCTTTGCCGTAAAAGCTACGCTGCCGCGCGGATCGTCCCCGCGACGGTGAGTTTCATGGGCACGCGCACGACGAAGGTCGAGCCGACGCCCCGTTCGCTGGTGACGGTAACGGCGCCGCCAAGCGTATTCGCCATGCGCTGCGCAATCGACAGTCCCAGCCCCATGCCGCCCTTTACGCGCGTCGCGGTGCTGTCCAATTGCACGAACGGTTTGAACAGCTTTGACATGTCGGCGGCGGCGATTCCTGCGCCGGTGTCGGAAACCGAGAGCACCAACATCTCGCGATCACTGTGTTCATGGTCCGCCGTGACGGCGATCAGGCCCTCGCTGGTGAATTTCACTGCATTCGACAACAAGGCCGCCAAGCACACAGCCAGCTTGCCTCCATCCGTATAGATCCGCTCTGCTTCTGCAGCGACACGCATCGAAATACGATTGCCGGCCGCGCGGGCGTCATTCTCGACGCTGTGAATCGCTTCCTCGATCAATTTGCGCACATCGACATCGCGCGGCGCCAAGCTATCCACGCCCGCATCCATGCTCGAGAGGTTCAGGATCTGGTCGATCAGTCCCAGCAAATGCCGCGCTGATCCGGTGATGCGGCCCGCGTCGTCGGCGAGCGGTTTGCGGCCTTCCGCCTCCAGGTCTTCCTGGATGATTTCGGCGTAGCCGATCACGGCATTGAGCGGCGTGCGCAATTCGTGCGTCATCACTGCGAGGAATTCGGATTTGGCGCGGTTGGCTTCTTCCGCTTCCGCACGCTTCACTTCTGCTTCGAGCTGACGGTCCTTGGCGGCTTGGTGGGCGGTCCTCCAACCCTCCACCATCTGGCCGTTATTGAGCGCCGAACGAGTCACGTATGCGAGAAAGCCGACAACGCCGCAGCCGACGCCGACCGCAGCTTGCACCGCATTGATAGCTACATCCTGGAACAGGATGAACGGCATCGTCATCAGCGCGATCGTCGGCGGAGCTGCGGCAAGAAACATGAAACGCGGCGCCTGGAACGTGAACATCATCACGCTGACAAGCGAGCTGGCCGCGATCAGCACTCCCAAGACCCGTCCCGGCCCTCCGCCCATGGCCGCCAGCACCACGGGCATGGCCGCGAAGATCGTAATGCTGAACAGGCTGCCCCAAACGAAAAGCAGGCCCGCAGTCTGTCGATCAGCGGCGCCGCGCACTTCGAGGTACGAATTCCCCAGCATGTAATCGAAGCCGAGCGACAAGACGACGGCGAGGTACCAGCCGAACCCCGCAGAAGGCGACTCGAGCACCAGAGCCGCGCCGGTGGCGAACAAAGCCCCCGCCGCCATGCGAAAGCGCAGGCTTTTCACCTGGCCGCGGGCCGCAGCCAACATGGATGGGTCTTGCAGGTTGAGCACCAAAGCTCCGCGCACGACTCGGGGTACTGGGAGGCTGCTTCATGTGGATTAACCGTTCGTTTTCGCTCGCGCGGATGACACCGGTTGGCGCGAGCAAAAACCTCGAATTAAACATTGCCCGCTTACGTGAATAGCGATGAACGATTTCGACACCGTAGTGGTGGGCGCAGGCGCGGTCGGCTTGGCGTGCGCCTATGCCTTCGCGAAGCGTGGCGACAACGTTCTGGTCTTGGAAAAAGCCAACCGCATAGGGTCGGGCGTGTCCTCGCGCAACTCGGAGGTGGTGCATGCGGGTTTCTACTATCCCAGCGGTTCGCTGAAGGCCCGTTTCTGCGTCGAGGGCCGCCGAGCCCTCTACAAATTCATGGCCGACCACAGCGTTTCGTTCGCAAAATGCGGGAAGCTTTTTGTGGCCACGACGGCCGGTGAGATTCCGGCGATCGAAAAATACGCCAAGCAAGGCGAGATCAACGGCGTCGAGAATATGCGCTGGCTGACTGGCGACGAAGCCAAAGCGCTCGAACCGCAGCTCAACGCTGTCGCCGCTGTGGAGTATCTCGAAAGCGGCGTCATGGACGCGCACGGCTATATGGACGCGCTCGAGGGCGAAATCGAAGCGCATGGCGGCGCGGTAGTGCTGAATTCGCCTTTCCACAGCGCCACGCCGGTACTGGGAGACGGGTTCCGGATTCAAGTCGGTGGCGACACGCCGACGGCGATCACGTCACACAATCTTGTAATCTCGGCCGGCCTCGGCGCCCAAGCTTGCGCGGCGGCGATCGAAGGCTTTCCCGCCGAACGGATCCCGAAGCAATACCTGGCGAAAGGCAACTATTTCTCGCTCAGCATGAGAGCGCCATTCCAGCGGCTCATCTATCCACCGCCGGTGCCGGGGGCCCTGGGCACCCATTATCGGCGCGACCTGGGCGGCATCGGGCGCTTCGGTCCCGACATCGAGTGGGTCACGGAAGAAAACTACGTCGTCGATCCGACCCGCGCCGAAAGCTTCTACGAAGCCATACGCACCTTCTGGCCGGGACTTCCCGATGGGGCGCTGACGCCGGACTATGCGGGCATCCGGCCGAAAATCCACGCACAGGGTGAAGCGCAGCCGGACTTCGTGCTCGACAGTCCAAACGATCACGGAATCCCCGGTTTGGTCTGCCTCTTCGGTATTGAAAGCCCGGGGCTCACATCGTCGCTTGCGATCGGTGAAGAGCTGACCCGCCGCCTGACGGTTTGACGCTCGCCTCCGGCACGGCTAGAAGCCCGCCCCTGCGCCAGCTTTAAGCTGCGCTTTGATCGGCACACGACCATATGAAGGTCTGGAGGCCGGCGAGGCGCCCCGCCCGACGTGATCGTCCGGCGGGGTAAAGCCGCTTTGGCGCAAGGAGAAGGAATGTTCGAGGCCCTTACCGACCGCCTGTCAGGCGTGTTCGACAAGCTCACCGGCCGCGGAGCGCTGAGTGAAGCCGATGTCGAAGCCGCCTTGCGCGAAGTGCGCGTGGCGCTGCTGGAGGCCGACGTCGCCCTTCCCGTGGTCAAGGACTTCATTGCCAAGGTGAAAGCCGAAGCGGTCGGCGAAGCGGTGATCAAAGCGGTGAAGCCCGGCCAGCAGGTCATCAAGATCGTCTACGATACGCTGGTGGACACGCTCGGCGGCGACGGACCCCCGGAAGGTCTGCGGGTTCATGGCGAGCCGCCGAACGTCATCATGATGGCGGGTCTGCAGGGCTCGGGCAAAACCACCACCACCGCCAAGCTCGCGCTGCGCCTTTCGAAGTCCGACAAGAAGCGCGTGCTGATGGCTTCGCTCGATACGCGCCGGCCAGCCGCGATGGAGCAGTTGGCGACGCTGGGCCGCACCATTGGCGTCGATGTGTTGCCGATCGTCTCCGGACAGGCGCCGCAGGACATCGCCAAGCGGGCTCTAGCCCAAGCGCGCACCGGCGGCCACGACGTCCTCCTTCTCGACACGGCCGGGCGCACCACTATCGACGAAGAAATGATGGCGGAAGCGTCGTCGATCGCCCACGTCGTCAAGCCTGGCGAGGTTCTGCTCGTCGCCGACAGCCTCACTGGCCAGGACGCCGTCGAGACTGCGCGCCGCTTCCACGAAAGACTGCCGCTCACTGGACTTGTGCTGACCCGCGCCGATGGCGACGGGCGCGGCGGCGCGGCGCTGTCGATGCGCGCAGTGACCGGGCTCCCGATCAAGTTCCTCGGCGTGGGCGAACGGGCCGATGCGCTCGAGCCGTTCGACGCTCGGCGCATCGCTGGCCGTATCCTCGGCCAGGGCGACATCGTCGGCCTGGTTGAAAAGGCGGTCGAGCAGGTCGATCGCGACGAAGCCGAAAAAATGGCCAAGAAGCTGGCCAAGGGCCGCTTCGACTTCGACGATCTCGAAAAACAGCTGGGCCAAGTGCTGCAGATCGGCGGCCTCAAGGGCGTCATGGGAATGCTGCCCGGCGTGCAGAAGATCAAGAATCAGATTTCGGACGCCCAACTCGACGATCGCCAGATCCACCGCCAGATCGGCATCATCCGTTCAATGACCAAGGCGGAACGGCAAAAGCCGGATCTCATCAACGGCCGCCGCCGAGCCCGGATCGCGAAAGGCGCCGGTGTCGAGGTCGTGGAAGTCAACCGGCTGCTGAAAATGCACCGCAACATGGCCGACATGGCGAAAGCGATGGGCAAGGGCAAAATGCCCTTCGGCATGCCTGGCATGGGCGGCATGCCAAATCCCGAAGCCCTCAAACAGCTGGGCGCCGGCAAGCCGTTGCCGGGGCTCAACCCCCAATCTGGGCTGCCCGGGCTTCCCGGCAGCCTGCCGGGACTTCCCGGCAGCAACAAAAAAAGCTAAGAGTTCAAAGGAGAAGCGTAGAATGTCCCTGAAAATCCGTCTGGCCCGCGGCGGCGCCAAGAAGCGTCCGTTCTACTCCATCGTTGTGGCCGACAGCCGTAGCCCTCGTGATGGGCGTTTCATCGAGAAAGTTGGAACTTACAATCCCATATTGAAGTCCGATGACCCAAACCGGGTGCTACTGAAGCTCGAGCGGATTCAAGACTGGATGAAGAAGGGCGCTCTGCCGACAGACCGCGTGGCGCGGTTTCTCGACCAGGCCGGCGTCATGAAGCGCGAAAACCGCAACAACCCCAATAAAGCCAAGCCCGGCAAGAAGATGACTGAGCGCGCCGAAGCCGAGGCCGCCAAGTCTGCCGCACCTGCCGAGGCCGCTCCGGAGGCATAAGGAACACCTGTGGCTGAGAAGAAGTCCGCCCTCACCAAACCGAAGGTCGCCGCCAAGACGGCGCCAGGCGCTGGCAAGAAGGCCGCCCCGGCGCCGCGCCGCGGCGAGCCTGCGCCAAAAAAGGCGGCCGCGCCGCCCAAACCGGCGGCCCCGAAACCGGTCCTCAAGCCCGCAAAGACCGAAACCAAGGCAAAAGCCGCCACGCCCGCGCCTAAGCTGAAGCCCCCCCCGCAAAAGCCAGTGCCGGCGCCGAAGGCAACGGCCAGGCCGGGAAAGGTCGAGAAAAAGGCCGAGGCGAAACCCGCGGCCAAGCCAGCGCCCCCGCCCAAGGCCGCAAAGCCTGAGCCGAAAACCAAGCCGCCGGCGCCCAAGGCTCCGGTCAAAGCCGCCAAACCCGCGCCGGAGCCGAAGAAACCGGCTGCGAAGGCAGCCAAGCCCGCACCCGAGCCGAAGCCGGCGAAGGTCGCCACGGCCAAGGCTGATAAGCCACCCAAGCCGGAGAAGCCGCCGAAGCCGCCCAAGCCGCCGAAGCTCGCTCCGGTTGCCGCCGCCCTCGCCAAGCCCATACCCGCCAAACCGATGGCAGTCGCTGCCGGCCGGGCGCAACCGATCACGCGTGCGCCGATACCGGCGCCGGTGCGCGTAGTGCCGAAGCCGCTCGTGGCGCCCAAGCCCGTTTCCGAGCCGGAAGTCGCTGGCGATCTCAAGGATGTGCCGGCCTTCAAAGCCAAGAGCGCCGCGACCAAAGGCATGATCATGGTGGGTGCAATCGGCGGCGCCTTCGGCGTCAAAGGTGAAGTGCGGCTTCGCGCCTTCACCGCGACGAAGGACGGCGTGATTTCATACGGGCCGCTCTATGACGAGGCCGGCAAGGTCCTGTTGAAGCCGAAGAGCTGGCGTGAACTCAAAGACGGCGTGGCCGTTGTCGCTCCTGAGGTGAAGACCAAGGAGCAGGCGGATAAGATGAAGGGTCAGAAGGTCTTTGTGCCACGCGCCAATCTGCCCGCCCCGGCAAAGGACGAATTCTACGTCGTAGATTTGCTCGGCTCCCGCGCCGAAGCACTCGACGGCACCGTGCTGGGCGACATCGTTGCGGTATGGAATTTCGGCGCCGGCGACATCCTCGAATACAAGCCGCCGAACGGCGGTCCGAACGTGCGCATCACGTTTACGAAAGAGGTTGTTCCGCATGTCGATCTTGCCGCCAAGCGTGTCGTCCTCGATCCACCCGCTCCCGAGCCTATCGAGAAATGAGGAGCGTTGCTGGAGTGGGCGCTCATCGACGCCCTGTCCTTCAACCAAACTGACTTTCTCGCACTGGGCATGCGCGTGATACATCCCCGGACGGAATGACGTTCAAAGCCTCGATCATCACGCTTTTCCCGGAAGCCTTTCCGGGCGTGCTTGGCGTTTCGCTGATCGGCAAAGCGCTCAGCGATGGCTTGTGGTCGCTCGAGACGGCGCAGTTGCGTGATTTTGGCCTCGGCCATCACAGAAACGTCGATGACACGCCCGCCGGCGGCGGCGCCGGGATGGTGATCAGGGCCGATGTCGCAGCGGCGGCGATTGACAGCATCGTCCGCAACGAACGCCCGCTCATTTACCTCTCTCCACGCGGCAGGCAATTCGATCAGCGTATGGCGCGCGAGTGGGCGCGAGGCCCTGGCGTCATTCTCTTCTGCGGCCGCTACGAGGGCCTGGACGAACGCGTCATCGCAGCGCGCGGCATGCAGGAAGTCGCCGTCGGCGAAGCCGTGCTCGCTGGCGGTGAAGCCGCCGCGATGGTGCTGCTCGAGGCCTGCGTGCGCCTGATCCCCGGCGTGCTCGGCAACGACGCCTCCACAGTCGAAGAGAGCTTCAGCGACGGCTTGCTCGAGCATCCGCACTACACGCGCCCGCGCGAATGGGAGGGCCGCGTCATCCCTGATGTGCTGAGTTCCGGCGATCACGCGAAGATCGAAGCCTGGCGCAAAGCCGAACGCGAGCGCATAACCGCCCAAAGACGGCCCGATTTGAAGCGCAGCGGCAAAGAGACATGATCCGCATCACCCGTCTCGCCGCACTGCTCTGCTTGCTCGTCTGGGCGCCCGCGGCGGCGCAAACACCGGCGGCCACCCCCGAACTCACGCGTGCTACGCAAGCGATCGGCGCGCTCTGGCGGCCCCTGCAAGGCCCGATTTCAGCGGAATCTCTGCGCGACGCCTGCACTGGCGCCTCGGAGGAGCTGCAGGCGCTCGACGCGGCGATGCCGGCCGAACTCAGCGCCGAATCCGCAGCCCGCGTGCGCGGGCTGCGCGGTCTCCATGTCGTCCCTATCGCCGGGCGGCCCGGCGCCGCCTACTTCTTTCCGCCACTGGGAATGACCTGGTTCACCCCAGGCCTTGGCGGCTTTTCGGTCATCAACGAGGCTGAAGGATACATCGGCATTCGCGACGCAGCCGGCCAGGAATTGGCGTTTCAGATCGGGCGTGCTGGCGGTCGTCCGATGCTGCGGATCCGCAAACCGGATGACGACATCCTGAATCTCGTCGGCTGCGCGCCAATCGCGCCTCTGGAGTAGCCGCATACCCCCTCGACAGCCGCCCGCGCTTCCCCTATACGCCCCGCTTTCCGGTTTCCTGGAGGAGGGCGCGGGCAAACCCGACGCCCCCTGGTGCGTTGATGAACCTGATCGATACGCTTGAAAAAGAAGAAATCGCCCGCGTCACCAAGGGCAAGACCGTGCCGTCGTTCGATCCGGGCGACACCCTGCGCGTCAATGTCAAGATCAAGGAAGGCGATCGCGAACGCGTGCAGGCCTATGAGGGCATCTGCATCGCCCGCTCCGGTTCTGGCCTCAATGCGAACTTCACTGTTCGCAAGATCAGCTTCGGCGAAGGGGTCGAGCGCGTGTTCCCGCTGTTCTCACCGACTGTCGATTCGATCGAAGTCGTGCGCCGCGGCAAGGTTCGCCGTGCGAAACTCTACTATCTCCGTGATCGTCGCGGTAAATCGGCGCGCATTTCCGAACGTTCCGGCGGCGCCCGCGAAGACGATTTCGTCGGCGAAACCGAAACCGGCGCTGACGAAGCGGCAAAGTAAGGCATTAAGGGAATAAGGCAGTAGCGGAGCAGGTACGTGCCGCGGGTGGCGCACGGCCCGCACAACCCCATGTCTTCCCTATTGCCCTGCTCCCCCACTCCCCTATTCCCTTCCCGCGTGAACGCCCCCACCATGCCACCGCGCGCCGATGTCGAGATCCTGACGCTCGGCTGTCGCCTCAACGCTTATGAGAGCGAGGCCATGCGCGCGCTCACTAGCAAGGCTGCGCTGTCCAACGCCGTGATCGTCAACACCTGTGCTGTAACCGGCGAAGCGGTGCGCCAGGCGCGCCAGACCATCCGGCGCGCGCGACGGGAGCGCCCCGACGCAGAAATTATTGTCACCGGGTGCGCCGCCCAGATCGACCCGCAAAGCTTCGCCGCGATGCCGGAGGTGAGCCGCGTCATCGGCAACGCCGAAAAAATGCGCGCCGAGAGCTTTGGCCGCAGCCGGCAGCGGATCAGCGTTTCCGATATTATGGCGGTGCGCGAAACCGCTTCGCATTTGATTGACGGCTTTGCCGAGCGCACGCGCGCCTACGTGCAAGTTCAGAATGGCTGCGACCACCGCTGCACCTTCTGCATCATCCCTTTCGGCCGCGGCAATTCGCGCTCGGCCCCCGCGGGCGAAGTCGTCGACCAGATTCGCCGCCTCGTCGCCAACGGCGTCCCCGAAATCGTGCTCACCGGCGTCGACCTCACCTCGTGGGGCGCCGATCTGCCCGGTCAACCGCAACTCGGCGCGCTCGTCGCGCGCATCCTCAAGTTTGCGCCTGACCTGCCGATGCTGCGTCTCTCTTCGCTCGACGCTATCGAGATGGACGAGCAGCTGTTCGAATTGGTGACGCAACACGATCGCGTCGCACCCTACCTGCACCTTTCGCTGCAGCACGGCGACGACACCATCCTGAAGCGCATGAAGCGCCGCCACTCGCGCGCACAGGCGATCGAGCTCTGCGGTCGCTTGAAGAGCGCACGCCCGGAGATCGCACTCGGCGCCGATCTTATCGCCGGCTTCCCGACTGAAACCGAAGCGCACTTCGCCAATCTGCTTTCCGTCGTCGACGCATGCGCTCTCGCCTACGTGCACGCATTTCCGTTCAGTCCGCGTCACGGCACGCCCGCCGCCCGCATGCCCCAGCTCGACCGCCGCCTGGTGAAGGAACGCGCCGCGCGCTTACGCGAAGCCGGGGCGGCAGCGCTGCGTCGTCATCTCGAGGCGTGGATCGGCCGGGAGGAAACTGCGCTCGTCGAGCGCCACGGGTTTGGGCGTCTGCCCGATTTCACCAGCGTGCGTATCTCCCCCTCCTCTCCAGACGAGCGGGCCGGAGCGCGGGTTGAACCTCAGCCTTTCGACGATTTGGACATCACCGCGTCGCGCGAAACGATAACCGTCGCGGCTCACCCCCCGCTTCCTCCCCTCGCGGGGAGGGCAGCGAAGTTCCGCTTCACCGCGCATGACGGCCAACACCTGATCGGCGTTGCGGCATGATCTGGGGTCTGTTCGGCAAGAAGGATAGACCCGGCGAGCCTCCGTCTGAGCAAGCCAAAGGCTTGTTCGACGGTCTGCGCAAATCCTCGGCGAAACTCGCCGACAGCTTCACCGCGGTCTTCACCAAAGAAAAACTCGACGCCGCCGACGTCGCCGAACTCGAAGAAACCCTGATCGCCTCCGACATGGGCGCAGCCGCCGCTGCTCGCATCGCCGCCGCACTTGCCGATCAGCGGTTCAGCAAGGAGAACGGCGCGCTCGAAGCACGGGAAGCGCTCGCCAGCGAAGTGGCCCGCATTCTTGCGCCGCGCGAGGCTGCGCTCGACCTCGCCAACGGCCCGAAACCTCGGATCGTGCTCGTCATCGGCGTCAACGGTTCGGGCAAGACCACGACCATCGGCAAGCTCGCCAGGAATCTCACGAACGCCGGGGCCAAAGTCGTGATCGGCGCTGCCGATACCTTCCGCGCGGCCGCGATCGAACAGCTCAAAGTCTGGGCTGACCGCTCCGGCGCCGCTTTTGTCGCTTCGACCCAAGGCGCCGACGCTGCCGGAGTCGCATTTGAAACTGTAAAGCGCGCCAAGGAAGAGAACGCCGACGTTGCGCTGATCGACACCGCTGGGCGGCTACAGAACAAATCCGAGCTGATGGCCGAACTCGCCAAGATCATCCGCGTCATGCGCAAGCTCGACGAGGACGCTCCACACGAGACGCTGCTCGTGCTTGACGCCACCGTCGGCCAAAACGCTCTCTCTCAAGTGGAGAATTTCCGATCGGTGACGGAAATCACCGGCCTCGTCATGACAAAGCTCGACGGGACCGCGAAAGGCGGCGTGCTTGTCGCCGTCGCACAGCGCCACGCGATTCCGATCCATTTCGTCGGCGTTGGCGAAAAGGCCGAGGACCTGCAGCCCTTCGATGCGTCGAGTTTTTCCCGCGCGTTGGTTGGACTGCCGGTCGCCTGAAGGCGGCGACGCGGAGAAACCGCCTCCGCATACTAGGCCAAACTCGGTGCGCCCCTCAGCGCCTCGAGCCACACGGCGCCAACAACGATAACGACGAACACGAGGCCGACAACAGAAGTCCAAACCGGAAAAACGCCGGTGTCGAGCCGATGATCGAAAAACGGGTCGTGCATGATCCATCTCCTCTGCATGGAGGTGGGTTTGATGCAGCGCTACTCGAACGAACTCCGGTCGCCGGCGGTGTGAGGCTAACTCACATGCCTCAACGCACCACCCGCACCGGTACCGAAATGTTGCAGACGCCAAGCCGGTTCACGGGATTGGCCGCGAAGAACGAATCCCGGCGCGTACGCCGCGAGTCTACGAGACGCGCCCATGTTGAGCTGTCTGTACGCAGCGTCTCCAGATTCGTCCGCTCCGCCGCCGGCACGTCGGCCGCCATCCGCACCGATCGTATCGGCGTGCGTTCCTCGGCAGTCGCATAGAAGCCGAGCGCCTCTGTGCCTCGTCTAAAGGTTGATAGAATGTCCATACCCTGCACGACGCGGCCCACGAGCGTTATGTTGCGATCGAGGTTGCGCGTCATCTGGCCGTTCACGGCGTAAAGCGAATCTCCGCTGCCGCTGTCCAGCCCGTCGCCACGGCCCGAGCCGACCATGCCATAACAATGCACGAGCCAAGTTTGCCCGCCCGCGCGCGCGACGGGAAAGCCCTGGCTGTAACCAACTTGCGGCGCGTAGGTGTCGGGGTCGACGAAGCGCGAGAAATCGACGCTGTTCGACGGCACAGTGATCTCGCCGGCCACCGTTTCCGCGGCCGCGCCGCGCGAACCGCTCTCGCCCTCCGGCCAGCCCCACTGCACGACATAATTGTCCTGTGAGCGCACAATCGAAGCGCCGTTGAAAAAGCCCGCCCGCGTCAGCGTGCGGATGTTGGCGGCGTGATTCGGCGCAAACTGCGGCGCAAGCTCGATGATCACGCGGCCTTGCGGCAGTTCCATATAGAGCGTGTTCTCGGGGTCGAGCGGGCGCCAATCCGTCGCCGGCGACTGGTCCAGGATATTCTGCACCGACGGCGCCGGCGCCGCAGCCTGTTGCTCGCCCGCCGGCGCCGGCGCGCTCGCGCACGCGCCGAGCGCCATGGCCGCCACTAGGATTGTTCCCCGCATCATCCCCTCCCTCGCTGTGGCGTTGATTTCACCCGGGATGATGGTGCAGCGCAAGCTGCTGGTCCTAAGCCCCGGTTTCCGCGTATCTCCCAGTCATGAGCGACAACGCGACCACGACCCAATCCCCCGCCAAGCCCCGGAACGCCGTCGATAGCGCCGGTCAGCTCTGGATCGATCTCGGCCCGATCGCGATCTTCGTCATCACCTACAACGTCCTCTTCCGCATCGAAGCGACCAAGGCGAACGCGATCTATATCGCCACCGGCGTCTTCATCGTCTCGGTGCTGGCAGCGATCGCTTGGTGCAAGATGCAGCGGGGCAAGATCCCGCCGATCCTCATTGTCACCGGTGTACTGGTCACGGCGTTCGGCGGACTGACGATCCTCTTTCACGACCCGCGGATTATCCAGATCAAGTTCACTTTCACTTTTTTGTTCTATGCGGCGGCGATCCTGATTTCGCTCGCCATCAAGCAGAACATCTGGAAGCTTTTCTTCCGCCACCTGTTCAATCTGCCCGATCGTATCTGGAACATTCTTGCCGTACGATGGGCGGTCTTCTACGTCGTCGTTGCCCTCGTCAATGAAGTGCTGCGGTACTATTTCAACGAGGCCAACGGCAATTTCGACGTCTGGCTCAACGTCCGCACGCTCATGACCTATCCGGCCTTCATCGCCTTCGCCGCGCTCAACACGCCGATCGTGCTGAAGCACCACCGCGACACCGACGAAACCAGCGAGACCGAAACGCCCGGCGCCTGACGGCGCCGCTTTCCGACCGATTTTCGCCTTCCTGACGAACAATCCTCGAACGCGTGATTGATCGTGAGGATAGCGCGGCTAATCTCCGCACCCGTATGAGGCGGCACAAGATGGCGCGGTCAACACCGGATTCCGGCGAAGCCGAGGGCTTCAGACTGGCCTCGTCGCCTAGCCATCTCCTGCATCGCGCCGAGCAACTCGCTTCCGTTCGCTTCACCCAACTCGTAGGCGACAGCATCACGCTGCGCCAGTTCGCCGTGCTCGCCGCCATCGCCGAGAGCCCGGGCCTCAGCCAGAGCGATCTGGTCCGCGCCACAGGAATCGACCGTTCGACGCTCGCCGACATGATGGCGCGGATGGAAAAACGCGGTTGGGTGATGCGCAGCCCTTCCAGCGCTGACGCCCGCGCCTATTCGGTGCTGCTCGGCCAGGCGGGGGGCACAATGCTGTCGGCCACGGCGCACCATGCGCGTGCCGCCGACGCCGCGATTCTCGATCTGCTGCCGCGCACGAAAGCTCGCGCATTTCTCGCCACGCTCACCAAGCTGGCGAGGCTGGCCGAGGCCGCCGCGGAAAAAGCCGAACGAGCGCAGAGGAAACTCGCCAAGAAGCAGGCACGCGTGCAGGGCCAAGCCAAGCCCGTCGCCGCGTCGCGCAAGCCCAGAGCTTAACGCTGGTTCAGCGCAGGCAAGATTTGTTCTCGCACAGCGTCCTCTGTCAGCGGCCCCCGAAAGGCGGCGCGGATCACGCCATCGGACCCGATGACAAAGGTTTCAGGCACGCCAGTGATGCCGAGGTCGAGGCCGAACCGCCCTTCCGGATCCATTGCCACCACAGTGAACGGATCGCCTAGCTCGGCAAGAAACGCCATCGAGGCCTCGCGCCGATCTTTGTAGGCGATGCCGACAATCTCCACGCCCTCTCGGCGCAGCGCCATGAGTTGGGGATGCTCCGCGCGGCACGGCGTGCACCAGGACGCAAACAGGTTCACCACATAAGCACGGCCCCGTAACTCATCGCTTGTCAGCGTCCCGCCGCCCTCGAGCCGGCTCAGCTCAAACGCCGGCGCCGCTCGTCCGACCATGCCGGCGGTAAATTGCTCGCGCTGGCCTTCGCGGGTCAGCAGCAGCGCACCGACAACGATGAGCAGGACAAGCGCGGCAAGCGGGACGAATGCAATGAGCCTCATGTCGGCTTGTCCAGCCGACGCGCTCGCCGCGACCAGACCCACAGCCGCACAAGCACGATAACAGCAAGCGCGCCCATCGCCCCGAAGGCGATTGCGTAGGCGGGCCAAACGTATGCCCAGCCACCCTCGATCATGGCGCCGCTCCACGCACCTGCGCGCTCTCGACGCGGCGGCGATAAATGGCGCTGCGCATATTCATCAGCGTCAAGGCAGCGAAGAGCGACAGGTACGCCCCGGCCATGGTCAGCAACGGGCCCAGCATGTCGGGGTGGACGGCCGAGCCGCCCATCCGCATGACGCTCGCCGGCTGATGCAACGTATTCCACCAGTCGACCGAGAATTTCACGATCGGCAAATTGATCGCGCCGACGAGACAAAGGATAGCCGCGAGCCGGCCGGCCTTGGCCTCGTCGTCGATCCCCGACCAAAGCGCGATGTAGCCGAGATAGGTGACGAACAGCACCAGCATTGAAGTAAGGCGTCCGTCCCATTCCCACCACGTGCCCCAAGTCGGCGCGCCCCAAAGCGAACCGGACACGAGGCAAATTCCTGCGAAGACCGCGCCTACCGGCGCCGCTGCGCGCGCAGCGAGATCGGCCAGCACGTGGCGCCACACGAGACTGACGAAGCTCGCGCCGGCCATGAACGCATAGACGCCCATCGACCACCAGGCTGCAGGCACATGCACGTACATGATGCGCGCCGTGTCGCCCATTTGGTAGTCGGGCGGAGAGTAGAACAACGCCCAAGGCACGCCTGCTGCAAAGAGGATCAAGGCGCAGACGAACAGCAACGGAGCGACCCACGCTGAAAAGGCCATGAAGCGCGCTGGATTGGCGAGGAATGCGAACATCGGGGTCGCTACCAATCTCGGTTCGAAGCTGAAGGCAATGCGGTCATTCGGCTTGCAGTCTCAGAGCCGCTGCCGCAGCAACCGGCCCTATCGCGGCGCCGGCCAGCGCGCATGCCGCCAGCAAGCTCATCGCAGCCGCGACATTTTCACCCGAGGCCAGCGCGGCGCCGAAGATGATGGGCGGGGCAAAAAACGGCAGCGCGATGAGCGCGATGAGCACCCCGGCTCGCTTCACGCTCGCGGTGAGCGCCGCGCCCAGCAGGCCCACGCCAGCGAATGCCGCGCCGCCGAGCGCCAGGCTCGCCATGATGAGAGGCGCGCGCTCCGCCGGCGCCTGCAGGGCGATCGCGACCGGTCCGCCAGCGAGCGCGATCGGCAGCCCCACCGAGCACCACAACGCGGCGCCCTTCGCGAACACGATCAGTTCGAGCGGCGCAGGCGAGAGCAGCATCTGATCTATCGAGCCATCTTCGAGATCGGCTTGAAACAAGCGCTCCAGCACCGCCAGCATCGCCAGCGCCGCGGCGATCCAGACCAGCGGCGGCCCCGCGTTCTGCAGCAGTCCCCGGTCCGGCCCCATCGTCAGCGGCACGAGCATGGTCGCGCCCAAGAAGTACCCGAGCGGCGCGAGCGGACCGCCGCCGGCCCACATCAGCGCCAGTTCGCGCCGGAACGTCGCCCAAAATGCGCTCATCCTGGCAACCGGATCGTTTGCGTTGGTGATGGTCCAAGCGCTTCATGGACCGCTGCGATGACAATCCCCCCGTCTGCGCGGTGCGACTCGATCATTTGGCTCAGCGCGGCAATTCCAGCATCGTCGAGCGAGGCCGCCGGTTCATCAAGCAGCCAGATCGGGCGCGGGGCGACGATGAGGCGTGACAATGCAAGCCGCCGCGCCTGTCCTTGACTCAATGCGCGCACCGGCAACGCCAGCACGCGGCCAAGGTCGAGCCTCTCCGCCACAACAGCTTCTCCAGACGCGCGTTCGAACAACCCCGCCCAGTAGCGCAAGTGCTCGCGTACGCTGGATTCACGCTTCAACGCGTTGGCATGGCCGATGTAATGGAGCGCAAGTTCGGGCTCCCTGACCCCGTCGATCGTGATCGCTCCGCGATCAGTTCTGAGGAAGCCTGCGATAGCGCGCAGCAGACTTGTCTTGCCCGATCCGTTCGAGCCATGCACTTCGACATATGCGCCCGAAGCGGCTGCAAAGCTCAAATCTTCGAACAGCATTCGCCCGCCGCGCGAAAGCGAGAGCGCTTCGACTCGGATCGACGGTTTGTCTCGGAAAGGTCCGCCAGCGCTCATAATGCGGCCCCGGTTCTAGAAAGGGTTGCACGATCCGCCAAGGCGCGCTTGGTGGAGCGTGCGGGAGGTGCGGCGATGCGTCGTTTCTGGGCGGGATTGGTCGTAGCTGTGGCGCTTGGCGCGTGCAGTGAACAATTGAATATGACCGAGGCGCCGGGGTCTACCGGCGGCGAGCAGCAAGCTTTGGGCGGCATGGCCGATATGGAGCGCGCCGCTCGGGAAGAAGCGGCCGAGGCGCCGCAGGCCGCACCTGCCCCGCCGACGGACGCCAATGCTTCGACCGCCACGTCGCCCAGTCCAAGTCAGCCCACGGGCCCAGCGCCAGTCCTCTATCTCGCTTACACCTACGCGATGGGACTGGAGATCCCGAGCGAACGCCTCGCCGGCGTGATGGATCGTCACGTCCAGGCCTGCCAGGCCGCGGGTCCGCGTCTTTGTCAGCTGATCGGCTCGAATCGGACTGGCGATCCCGAAAGCTACATGGAAGGCTATGTTTCGCTGCGCGGCGAGCCGGCATGGCTCAACACCTTCAAGGGCGGCATGGCGGCTGACGCCGACGCCGCCGGCGGCCGCATCGTTCAGCAATCCACCAGTTCAGAAGACCTCACGCGCCAGATCGTCGACACCGAAGCGCGCCTGCGGGCGCAGACCGCATTGCGCGACCGCCTGCAGCAACTGCTGCGTTCGCGCCCCGGCCGTCTCGCCGATCTGCTCGAAGTCGAGCGCGAGCTCGCGCGCGTGCAAGGCGAGATCGACGCCGTGCAATCGGCGCTTGCCGTGATGCGCACGCGCGTGGCGATGTCGGAACTCACGCTCACTTATCGTTCGGCCCCGCGTCCGGTGGGCAGCGATACGTTCGAGCCGCTGCGGCAAGCGTTCGCGAACTTCCTCGGCATCATCGTCGGCGGTTTTGCAGCCATCATCACCCTGATCGCGGTGCTGATCCCCTTCGCAATCGTGCTGATCCCGCTGGGCTGGCTGCTCCTGCGCTGGCGCAAACGCCGCGGCGGCCGCTTTTTCAGGCGGGAAACAGCGCCGCCGACGGCGGGACCCGACTCTCCCGGCTAGTTGCGAGAACTTCGCAACAACTTCGGATCGGGCATCAATTGCGCGTTCACAGAACGGCGCTACATAGGTCTTGCCGCGCGCCCGGTTTGATTCCGGATTTGGGGCGCTCCCCAACGCGCTTGCATCTTTGAAGCTACTCAAGCCGGATGCAGACCCATGCCATCGCTGAACTCGTTCAACGCCCGCACCACATTGAGCGCGGGTGGCGCCACCTACACCTATTTCGATCTCAGGGCCGCAGCCGCCAACGGCCTTGGCGACATCTCGAAACTGCCGATGTCGTTGAAGGTGCTGGTCGAGAACCTGCTGCGCGCCGAGGACGGCGTGGCGGTGAAAAAAGCCGACATCCTGGCCATGACGTCGTGGTTGGTGAACAAAGGCAAGAACGAGGTAGAGATCGCTTTCAGCCCGGCGCGCGTGCTGATGCAGGATTTCACCGGTGTTCCGGCCGTGGTCGACCTCGCCGCCATGCGCGACGCCGCGGCGAAACTCGGCGCCAATCCGGAACGGATCAATCCGCTCGTGCCGGTCGATCTTGTCATCGACCACAGCGTCATGGTCGATCACTTCGCCAATGCCGGCGCCTTCAAGGCCAACGTTGACCTAGAGTACGAACGCAACGCCGAGCGCTACCAATTCCTGCGCTGGGGCCAGCAGGCGTTCCAGGATTTCCGTGTCGTGCCGCCTGGCACCGGCATTTGCCATCAAGTGAACCTGGAGTATCTCGGCCAATCGGTTTGGGTGCGGGAGATTGATGGCGAAGTCTTCGTCTACCCCGACACCGTGGTCGGCACCGACTCCCACACGACGATGATCAACGGCATCGGCGTGCTCGGCTGGGGCGTCGGCGGCATCGAAGCCGAAGCCGCGATGCTGGGCCAATCGATCTCGATGCTGATTCCGGAAGTCATCGGCTTCCGGCTCACCGGCAAACTCCAAGAAGGCGCCACCGCCACCGATCTTGTGCTCACCGTCACGCAAATGCTGCGCAAGAGGGGCGTTGTCGGAAAATTCGTGGAATTCTTCGGCCCCGGCCTCGACACGATGAGCGTGGAGGATCGCGCCACCATCGCCAACATGGCGCCCGAGTACGGCGCCACCTGCGGGTTCTTCCCGGTCGATGGCAAAACCGTCGATTACCTCAAAGCCACCGGCCGCGACCCGGCGCGCGTGGCGCTGGTCGAAGCCTATTGCAAGCAACAGGGCCTCTGGCGCACCGACGAAGAGCCGGAATTCACCGACACGCTCGAACTCTCGCTTGCCGACGTGCGGCCCTCACTCGCCGGCCCAAAGCGGCCCCAGGACCGCGTGCTTCTGGGCGACGTCGCCGCGGGCTTCACCAAAGTGATGACAGACGAATTCCGCAAGGGCGGCGAGTTGAAGAAACGTGTTCCGGTTGCGGGCGCAGACCACGACATCGGGCACGGCGACATCGTCATCGCCGCCATCACGTCTTGCACCAACACCTCCAATCCCAGCGTTCTGATCGCTGCAGGCCTGCTGGCGCGCAACGCGCGTGCAAAGGGCCTCAAGACCAAGCCGTGGGTGAAGACCTCGCTCGCACCCGGCAGCCAGGTGGTGACCGACTATCTTCGCAAGGCCGGTCTCGATGACGATCTTGACGCGCTGGGCTTCAATCTCGTCGGCTACGGCTGCACCACCTGCATCGGCAATTCCGGTCCGCTTCCGGCCGCGATCTCGGCAGCAGCCAACGAAACCGATCTCGTCGTCGCGTCGGTTCTCTCCGGCAACCGCAATTTCGAAGGCCGCGTCAACCAGGACGTGCGCGCAAACTACCTCGCCTCACCGCCGCTTGTGGTGGCCTATGCTCTCGCCGGTTCGGTCTATGCGAACTTGGAGACCGACCCGCTCGGCGCAGGCGACGACGGCAAGCCGGTCTATTTGCGCGACATTTGGCCGTCGAACGCCGAAATCGAAAAGGTCGTGCGGGCATCGGTGACGCCGCAAATGTTCGCCGAGCGTTATGGCAATGTATTCGCCGGCGATCAGCATTGGCGGAACATCAAGGTCGGCGCCGGACGCACCTATGCCTGGGACGCGAAGTCCACGTACGTGCAGAATCCGCCCTACTTCACCGGCATGAGCATGAAGCCGACCCCGCCCCACGATGTCGTCGATGCGCGGGTGCTCGGCCTATTCGGCGATAGCATCACCACCGATCACATCAGTCCGGCGGGATCGATCAAGAAGGTGAGTCCGGCCGGACAGTACTTGACCGAACACGGCGTCCAGCAATCCGACTTCAATTCCTACGGCGCGCGCCGCGGCAATCATGAAGTGATGATGCGCGGCACCTTCGCCAACATTCGCATCAAGAACCAGATGGTGAAAACTGAAGACGGCCCGGTCGTCGAGGGCGGCTTCACCATTCACCAACCCTCGGGCGAGCGCATGTTCATCTACGACGCGGCCATGCGCTACAAACAGGAGGGGCGCGAACTCGTCATCTTCGCAGGCAAGGAATACGGCACCGGTTCGTCTCGCGACTGGGCCGCCAAGGGCACGACGCTGCTCGGCGTCCGCGCCGTCATCGCCGAGAGCTTCGAGCGGATTCACCGGTCGAACCTGATCGGCATGGGCGTGCTGCCGCTGCAGTTCATCGACGGCCAAACCTGGTCGGATCTCGGCCTCACCGGCGAAGAGACGGTCTCGATCTCCGGTGTCGCCAGCTTGAGCCCGCGCCAGAACGTCACCCTCAGGATTGGCCGGGCTGACGGCCGGACCGACGAGGTCCAGGTCCACTGCCGGATCGACACCGAAAACGAGGTGGAATATTTCCGTAATGGGGGAATTCTCCATTTTGTGCTGCGTGGGCTGGCCCGGGGCTGAGGCCAGACGGTCCCGTAACAACGGTTTGATTCGAACCACGGGGGCTGGCCGGTCATGTTCGCCGCCATGATCGCCCGCATCTTGGCCGCCGCAGCGATTATCCTGGCGACGGCCATCGTACCTGCGCGCGCCCAAACCCAGGGGCAGCGCGCCCAAATGGTGGTGGAACTCTACACGCACCAGGGTTGCACCCAGTGCCCGCGCGCGAACCGGCTGCTGGGCATGTTCTCGCGCGAGCAAGGCGTCTTGGCGCTCACGTTTCCCGTGGGCATCTGGGACTATCTCGGCTGGCACGACACGTTCGCGCAGCCCGAGTTCGCGGAACGCCAGCGCGACTATTCCCAGGCATTACGGGTCCGCGGACGCTTCACGCCGCAACTGGTCGTGAACGGCGCCCGCACGATCAGCGCCTCCGACTGGGACGAGGCGCGCGCGATCTATGACGAGCAACGCCGCGCCGGCTGGCCCGGCGACGCCCCTAACGTTTCGCTGGTGTTGTTGCGCAATGGTCGCGCGCGCGGGACCGTCAGTTCAGGCGCGCCCGGCGCCAATGCCGATATCTGGATGCTGGCTTACGATCCTGGCCCGCTCACTGTCGTCATCACCGGCGGCGTCAACAGAAACCGCAGCGTGCCGCATTATAATTTAGTGAAATGGATTGAACGGGTCGGCACGTGGAACGGTACAGGCGTGTGGCACGAACGCCCCCGCTGTCAGCCGGAATGCGCCATCATCGTGCAGGAGCCAAATGGCGGTCGCATCTTGGCTGCCGCCTTTACTTATCGTGCGCGCCGCTATTGATCACTCGGCCCCGGGAATGAGCCGGCTGAGCGGCGGCGCAACCGATTCAGCTTCGATGTCGCTCAACGCGTAGGCCCAAGCGGCAGAGCGGTTGTTGATCTCCAGCGCCGCCGCCTCCCGTTCCGGATCGCCGGCGCGCGCCACCAGCTTGATCCAAGTGCGGTTATCGGTAGGGATCAGTTCGGCATCGATCACGATGCCATCGAACGTCGCCGCCCGCACCCGCGCGCGCGGCGCGCCTTGAACCGCTGGCGCCGTGCGTACATCGACCGGGGCGAGCTGGGTCAAACGCTCTGCCGTCGACGTCAGCGTCGATTGCGCCAGCGCCGCCATCGCCGGCGATACGATGCGCCATGGCTGATCGGCCGCGTCTCGCGCCAGAACATAAGCCCGGCCCTCGGAGGGCATGACTTCGACGCGCGCCAAATTCTCCGCCGGCACGGTCAGCGGCTGAAGGTCCATCCAGGAGGCAACATCGCGCAACGGCGGCAATTCGCCTTCCGCTTCCCAGGTCTGCGCCTGATCGGGGCGGCGAACATAGAGGCCGTTCGTTTCAACGCCCAGGATGAGATTGACCAGCAGCGCGCCGCGGCCGTCTTCGATCTGGACCAGAATACCGCGTCCGCCTTCTCTCGGGTCAGTAACGCCGAGGCGTTGATGTTTTGACGGGTCATTGGTCATGCGCCGCACGTATCGCAGCGTCTCGAGACCCTCCGTCAGCTGCGCCAACCGGCTCGACAGCACGGGATAGTCGTCGCGATCGCGCATCGCCCACCCCTGCTGCGTGCGCTCAATCCGGTACGTCGCCTCCGCGCTGGTGACTGCAATGCGCTGTGCGCGGCCGATTGTCTCCTCCAGTTCCGGCAACACCGGCCCGGAGGCATTGTCAGGGCTCAGACCCCGATTCTCGATGGCCAGCGTAATCGCGGCGATCGCCGCCAGCGCGCCTGCGGCGAGGAACAACGTGAGCGATTGCGCCCTACGGCGCTCTGCGAGGCCAGAGGTCATTGCCGCGCACTCCCGCGCCGCTGACGGCGCCAGAACAGGAACAACCCCACCCCCGCGACCAGCAACGGCGCCAGCCAGACATTGATGAAGATGACAATTGCCTGCAGTCGTTCGATATCGCCGCGCAGGTCCCGAACCAGCCCGCGAAGCTCGGTGCGTATTTCGCCTTCGCGCGCTCGAAAGCGATCGACCTCCTGCTGTTCTTCCGGCGTGAGCTCGGCGCCCAGGTCGCCAGCGAAGAAACCTGAGCCGCGTCCGCGCGCCTGCAATTCCTCCAGCCGCGCCTGCGTCTGCTGCAGATCGGCTTCCAGCTCCTGTTGGCGGGTTTCGATACGCCGCTGCGCATCGCGCTCCATGTTTTCGACCAGTTCCATGTTGCGCTGAGCCGGCGCCCGCGAACGCAGCGAAACCAGCGCATCCGAGCCGCCCAAAACGTCAATGGCGTTGAGCGCGAATGAGGCGTTGTCTGCAGCAGTGCCGCCGCTCTGCGGGTCGACGTAGAAATCGTCCGCAAGGAAATCGACGTCAGAGACGATCACGATTTGCGCCGGCGTCGCCGACCGTGTCAGCGGTTCGGCCTGCGGCGTCTCCTCCTGCATGGGCGCCTCTTCTTGTGCGGGCGCGGCGTCCTCGGCATCGGGCGGAGGCGGCGCCGGGGGCCGTCCTTCCGGGAAGGCCGTCTCAAGTTCACCCGACAAGCGCAGGGCGATGTTTTCGACCCTCCCGCCGCTCGGCGGCCACATGTTCAGAATGTCGTACGGCGATGGCCGCATCATCGCCTGTTCGGCCGGCAGCCGCATCGTGCGGCCGGAAGTGCGCGCCAACGGATGGACGTCGACGTCCGGTCGCTCGCTGTAGGTCAGCCCGCCGGCGAGGCCGAAATTGATGCCGCGGCGAAGCCACGCGGTCATCAGGTCCGCACGATCGAGCTGATCGGCGGGTATCTGGATAAAGAGCGGTTGCGGCGCTTGGCCCGCTTGGCCCGTCGTCGGGTCCTGCACCTGCACCGGCAACGCGCCTTCCAGATCGAGCACCACGCCCGGCGTCATGGCTACGCCCCATGCGCCCAGCAAGGGCTCCAGCGTCGAAGCGCTGGGCGTTGCCGCGGCCGGGTTGAACGGATCGAAGCCGCTCCCTTGCATCGACATCATCGACGCCGGATCGAGGGCGATGAACGCACGGCCTTTGCGCAGAATGAATTGATCGATGGCGTAGAGTTGGCGTTGCGACAGCGCGCCCGGATGAATGATCGCCAACACGTCGAAGTCGTCGTCGATGTTCGCGAAGTCGGGCGCCAGCTTGGTCACATCGAGCAGCCGTCCCATCTCGGTGGCGAACACCGATTGGCTCGCGACGCCGAACGCTGGATTGCTCGCTGCAGCGGGATCGATCGGAAGCGAGGTGATCAGCGCCACCCGCGTTCGATCGGGGTTCTCGAGTTCGTAAATCAGGCGGGTCAGTTCGTATTCGAGAAACGCCTCGCGCTGGGGGTCGAACACCGGGATCGTTCGCGTGTCGTTGATGGCGTTGGCGCCGGTCAAGCCGAAATAGATCGGGTCGGCGCCCTCGAAGGGCCGCAGCGGCTGAATGCCAGCTTCGGCGGCGGCGTCCTCGGCTTCGGTGAATGGCTCAACATTGACCTCGGCGAACCGCACCTTGCCGCCGGAGCGCGCCTGGAATGTCTGCAGCATTTCGCGCACGCGCGACGCATAGACCTGAAGTTGCGGCGCCGTGCGCGCAGCGTCGCGCGAATAATAAAGCGTGAGCTGGACCGGCTCGGTGAGGTCGTGCAGCGTCCGCTGGGTGCCGCTGCTGATCGAGTAGAGCTGGTTTTCGGTCAGATCCAGGCGCCAGGAGCGAAACCATGAATTGGCAATCAGGTTTGCAGCGACGAACGCAACGAACAGCGCAAACGCGGCCAGTAAAGCAAAACGGCGAGCGCTCATGGCCTAGCCTCCCCGCCGCGCGTCCACCGCAAGCGCGGTGAAACTCAGGCACAGCGCGATGAGCGACACGAAGTAGAACACTGAGCGGAACTCCACGACGCCGCGCTGGGCAGCGTCGAAATGGTAGAGGATCGAGAACCGGGCGATCGCTTCGGCGACGCCGCCCGGAACGATGCTGCTGAAGAAATCGAGCACCAGCGGAAGCCCCAGCGCCGTCAGCAGGAACGCCGCCAGCACCGCCAGCACGAACGCCACGATCTGCGCTTGCGTCAGCGCCGACATCGCCGAGCCGATGGCGATATAGGCGCCCGCCATCAGCAGGCTCGCGAGATAGGCCGTGAAAATGGCCGCGTTATCAGGCGAACCGAGCGCATTGACCGTCCCCCAAAGCGGCACGGTGAGCAATAGCGCGCCGCCCGCTATCGTCCAGGCGGCGAGGAACTTGCCGACGACCAGCGACCAGGTCGGCGCTGGCAGCGTCATCAGCAATTCGATGGCGCCGGAGCGGCTTTCCTCGGCCCATAGCCGCATCGCCACCGCTGGCAGGAAGACCATGAATATCCACGGATGGAAGGCGAAAAAGCCGCTCAAATCGGCGCGGCGCGCCTCGAAGAAGCCGCCGATCTGGAAGGTGAAGAGGCCGATGGCGAAAAGAAAGACCGCCACGAACACGTAAGCCGTTGGGGTCGTGACATAAGAGAGCAACTCGCGCCGATAAACCGCAAGCATGCTGGCGAGGCCGGGGCGCTTCTTCATACGCGCTCCTCCCCACGGGTGAGCGCGGCGAAGGCGCGTTCGAGACTGCCATGCTCGTCACGCAGCGCGGAGGGGGTCTTGTCGACGACGATCCGCCCCCGATCGATGATGATGGCGCGCGTACACACGGCTTCCACTTCCTCCAGGCTGTGCGTGGAGATGATGAGACCGCGCTCCTCGCCCAAGCGCTTGATCAGATCGCGCACGGCATGGCGCTGATTTGGATCGAGACCGTCGGTGGGCTCATCCAGGATCAGCAGCATCGGATCATGCAACAACGCGGCGGCGAGACCGACGCGGCGGCGGTAGCCCTTCGAAAGCGTCTCGATCGGCCGATCGATAGTATCGCCAAGACGCGCATCCTGGGCGGCGCGCCGAACCGCGTGCCGGGCCGCCTCCTGCGACATGCCGCGGGCCTCGGCGACAAAGCGCAAGAAGCTCCAAGGCGTCATCTCGCCGTAGAGGGGGGCGCCCTCCGGCAAATAGCCAACACGCTCCTGGGCGCGGCGGCGCTCTTGGGCCACGTCGATGTTGAAAACCTTCGCCGCGCCATCGTCCGGCTCGAGGTAGCCGGCGATCATGCGCATAGTCGTTGTCTTTCCCGCCCCGTTGGGCCCGAGAAAGCCGACGATTTCCCCAACGTCTAGCGCGAAGCCTATACCGTCCACCGCGACGCGGCGGCCGAAGCTTTTGCGCAGACCATCGACCTGCAGCAGCATGTAATCAGGGTTCCCCGTCGAAAAACGAGGGCCGCTCTTAAGGTGAATTCGGGGAAAACGCCACCGCTTCTTATCCACAGCGGGGGCCGAATCAGCCGAGGCAATTCCGTACGCGGGTTTCGCCTAAGTTAGGCATCTCGATCGATGTGCGAAGACCTGAGCGAATGGTGCGCAGCGACGGCAAACGCGGCGGCTGCGCCCGCTTCGCGAGACCAGCGCCACGCTGCCGGAACACACGGTTTGCAAGGATTTTGGAAGCCAGAGACGCAACAAAGCCCGCGATCATCGCGGGCTTTGTGAGAAACCGTGTGACCAGCCGAAGCGCGTACCCCGGGGGGCTGGGGGGGCTGATGGATACCGGAGCACGAGCATGTCTCCGGCCGGCCACGTTGACAGGTTCGCGCTCCAATACGGCGAGGGCAAGCACAAAATCTGTCCAAAAGCCGACGTGCAGCATTTGTAATACTGTAGCGTCTGCGCTTAGCTGTCTCTCGCGTTGTGACTGATCAGAGGCTCGAGGAATGAGCGGACGCAACGTCTTTTTCGAGCGTCCCGAACTGGATCGTCTATTCCGCTTTTACGGCCAAATGGTCGCTTCCGGCGAATGGCGCGACGACGCCCTCGACGCGCTGCCCGATCGCGCGCTCTTCAGCGTCTACCGGTGCACCAGCGAAGCGGCCCTCTACCAGATCGAGAAGCGGCCGGACCAAGGGCAGCGAACCGGCGCCTACAGCGTACGGGCCGTTGATGGCCGTGTTCTGCGGCGCGGCAACGACCTGGTGCGCGTCCTCGAGGTGCTTCGGCCAAAACGCATGCGCGTGATCGGGGATTGAAAAAACGCCCCGGCCAAGGCCGGGGCGCCAATCATCCGTGCTCCGGCGATTGCCTCACCTAGTTGCGTGGCGACAGCAAGCTCAGGATGAACTGAAACAGATTGATGAAGTTGATGTAGAGACTGAGCGCGCCATACGTGGTGGCGACCGCCATCGCCCGCTGATCGCCGCCCAGCTGATAATACATGAACTTCAGCCTCTGCGTGTCGAATGCGACCAGGCCCGCAAACACCAGCACGCCGATCACCGAAATCGCAAAGCTCAGAGCCGACGAGGCGATGAACAAGTTCACGATCGAGGCGATGATGAGCCCGATCAGGCCCATGATCAGGAACGTGCCGAAACCCGTGAGGTCGCGCTTGGTCGTGTAGCCCCAAAGGCTCAAGCCTCCGAACGCCGCCGACGTTACGAGAAACGCCTTCGCCACAATGAGCATGCCGTCAGGAATGCGCGCGTAATATGCCACCAAAGCACCCATGCCGATGCCAATCAGCGCGACAACGCTCCAATAGACGAGGTTCGCCGATGTCGGCGACGGGTTCTTCATGACGAAGCTGGAAATCAGCAGAATCGCCAATGGCCCGAACATGACGAGATACATCTGCGGACCAGAAAAGATCGCGTTCATCAGCGCCGGTGTCGTGCCGACGATCCAGGCGAGGCCCGCCGTCAGCGCCAGGCCCAAAGCCATTTTGTTGTAGATGCCCAGCATAAACGAGCGAAGGCCCGCATCGACCGCCATGTCCGCGCGGCCGGCCGGGACCGACCCCGTTTGGTAATGGTAGTCGCTCATCCGTTAACCTCCTTGCCGCTTGGAGAATCCCGCGGCGCCCAGGTTATATGGCCATAGGCTTCGGTCCCGGCAACAAAAAGCAGGCGCCTGCGCCTGTTGCGGAACGATGCCGGGGCGCTCAAAATTAGGGCCGGAAAGTGGCCAGGGAACTTCTTCCCGACCAGCATGCGTTAGACGTTCGGGCCCTTGTCTGCGGCGCGTGCGGCAGGTTTGGGGTCGAATCGCGCTACCAGCAGCGCGGAGGTGAGCCGGGGTGGCTGACGACAACGATCCTGACCGGCCGGACGATACCGACCCGACCGGTGCGCCCAAGCAGGGCGAAACCGCGCCCGACCAAGTCGAGGCGGCGGCGGATCCAAGCGAAAGCGCGCCCCCGGAGGAGGAGTTGTTCGAGGACGCCGGCGCCGCGGCGACGGACCAGACCGCGCACCCGCCTGCCGAAACACATCCGCTAACTTCCGACGATCCAGCGATGGCGGGCTTGGCGGCGTCGGCCGTCAGTCCTGAACAGGCGGCAGCGCCCGAAAGCGAGGCGCCGTCGGCTGGGGATGCCGAGCTTCCTCCGCACTATTTTCGTGCAGCCGGCGATCCGGAGGAAGCGCAGGACGAGCCGCCTGCGTCGCTGTTCGGGCGCCTGCGCGATCGCATAGTCAGCACAGCGCGTGACGTGTGGCGTTATGTCGAGCCGAAGTGGGTGAAGTTCTACGGCGCTTCGCGCGCCTTCCTCGGTGAAACTTGGCGGCGCATCCGGGGCATCAAACATCCGCGCAATGTCCGCGAAGCGGCGGTCTGGAGCGGATGGGCCGCAGGCGGCGTCGTTGCGCTGATCGTCGGTTTCTTCTTTTTCGTCACCTGGGGCATGCCGTCGACCGACGATCTGTGGGAGGCGCGCAACGGCCAGTCGATCACCTTCCTCGATCGCAACGGGCACGTGATCCTGCGCGAAGGCGCGCAAAACGCCCCGCCCGTGGATCTGGCCACGCTGCCGCCCTATGTCGCGCAGGCTTTCGTCGCCATTGAAGACCGCCGTTTTTACGATCACTTCGGCGTCGATTTCGGCGGCATGATGCGCGCGGGCGCGGAGAATTTGCGCGCCGGCCGCGTCGTCCAGGGCGGCTCGACCATCACCCAGCAGTTGGCGAAGAACCTGTTTCTCACCCACGAGCGTTCCTGGCGGCGCAAAGCCCAGGAAATCGCCATGGCGATTTGGCTCGAGGGCAGGTTCACGAAGGACGAAATTCTGGCGCTTTATCTTTCGCGCGTGTACTTCGGCGCCGGCGCCTACGGCATCGAAGCCGCGGCTGAGCGCTATTTCGATCGTCCGGCGCGTGAACTCACCTTGCTGCAATCGGCGATGATCGCCGGTCTGGTGAAGGCGCCCTCGCGTCTCAATCCGGCCCGCCAGGACATCGCAGCAGCGCGTGACCGCGCTACGGTCGTGCTCGATGAAATGGTAAGCATGGGCTTCATCAGCGCCGCCGAACGCGAGGCGGCGTTGCAGGAAGAACTCGTCATCAGCCGCCGCAATCCGGCGGGTGTGCTCTCTTATTATCGCGACTGGATCGATCCGCTGCTGAACGACGTCATCGGCCAGCAGCGCGACGATTTCATCATCGAGACCACCATCGACATCGCAGCTCAGCGAGCCGCGGCCGAGGCGGTCGAAATAGTGCTGGCCGAGCAAGGCGAGGCTCGCCGCGTCAGCCAAGCGGCGGCGCTCGTCCTGGACGACGAAGGCGGCGTTCGGGTGATGGTGGGAGGCCGCGACTATGACGTCAGCCAATTCAATCGCGCCACACAGGCGCGCCGGCAACCGGGCTCGTCATTCAAATATTTCATCTACCTCGCAGCGATGGAAAACGGACTCACGCCATGGAGCGTGCGCGAGGACGCGCCGATTACGATCTACATCGAAGGCCAAGAGCCCTGGTCGCCGGGCAATTACACCGGCGAGTATCACGGACCGACCGAACTCACCCGCGCCTTCGCGCTGTCCTTCAACATGGTCGCGATCAGAGTCGCGAATGAAGTCGGCGGTCAAAACGTCATCGACGTGGCGCGTCGCTTGGGCGTGACCTCGCCGCTTCACAATTATCATTCGCTGGCCCTCGGCGCCCAGGAAATCACGCTGCTCGAAATGACCCAGGCTTACGGCGCCATGGCGGCGGAGGGGTATAGTATCGAGGCGCATGGCGTTGCTCGGATCCGCCGCGCCAATTCGAACGAGACCATGTGGAGCTTCCGCCAGCGCGACCGCGCGCGCGTGATCGACGACCGGCCGATGCGCTACATGAACTACATGATGCGCCGCGTGGTCGACGCCGGCACCGGCACGGCGGCGCGGATTCAGGGCCGTCAGATCGGCGGAAAAACCGGCACCGGCAACGATTATCGCGACGCGTGGTTCATCGGCTTTGCGCCAGGCATGGTCGGTGGCGTCTGGGTCGGCAATGACACCTTCACAGAGACGGCTCGCGTTACCGGCGGCTCGCTGCCCGCTGACATTTGGGCGCGCTTTATGCCCACAGCGCTGCGCAATACGCCCATCCGTGAGCTGCAGATGCCGCGGCAGGACGATTACGATGTGGGCCTGCCCGATCCCGAAACGCCGGAGCTGACTTCTGTCGGCGCGCCTATAGGCGCCATCATTGGCGGTCCTCAGGCGCCGCCCCCGGACACGCAGGACCGCTCGTTGGACTTCGGCCCTGAAGGTTGAAGCAGCGCCTGCATTTGGGCGGCTGACAGCAGGGCGGGGACGGGCTAAATCCAAAGCGCGAAGGCGACCGTAATAGCGGCGTTTGGGGGTACTTCATGCAACGAATTCTGTTCGGGCTGCTGGCGGCTGTATGCGCGCTGGCGCTGCCGGCCTCGGCGCAGCAGCAAGTCGAGCGTGCGCCGCTCGACTGGTTCTTGGGCTATGACCAATTCCGCGGCGCGACTTTGTCGCCCGACGGCAACCACCTTGCCGTGATCCGCCGCGACGACGCCGGCGACACGCTGTTGGTGGTCAACCTCGACACCCGCCGGGCGGCGGCGATCCAGCGCGCCCGCGCCGATCAGAGCCTCGAACTCAGCCAGATCCATTTCGCCAACAATTCGCGGATCGTATTCCGGCTGCTTCAGCACAATCGGGTGGTCGCCACGCGATCCAGCATGCGCCGCACTCGCCGCGTCGACGACGGCTTCGAAACCAATTCGCGCATCTACGCCGTTAATCTCGACGGCTCCAATCTCGTTCAGCTCTACGATCCCTCGGCGCTCGGCGTGATTTACGTCGACGCTGGCGTCGTCAGCGATCTGCCGCGCGATGACGACCACATTCTGTTGATCGTGCCGACCTATGGCGGCGTCGAATTGCGCAGGGTGGACGTGAACACCGCGGCTGCGGAGCGGGTCGAGAACGGCACCATCCACACCTTCAACTTCGAAGTCGACATCAACGGCACGCCGGTGCTGCGCCAGGACAGCGTCGACAACGGCGAGGGTTTCACCTGGCTGCGGCGCGGCCCCGATCAGCGTGGCTGGACCGAGATTGCCCGCTTCCGCGGCGCAGCAGCTGCAAATTCAGGACCTGACTTCCAGCCCATCGGCGCCGCGACGCAACCGGGTCAGGTCTTCGTGCTCGCGCGCCGCGATGGCGGCGACACCAGCGGCCTTTACGTCTATGATACGGCGACGGGGCAATACAGCGAGACGATACAGACCAACGATCGTTTCGACATCACCGACGCCGAGCTCGACACCGCCAACAACGTGCTCCAGGCGGCGTGCTGGTGGGCGTATCGCTGGACCTGCGAATCCAAGGATGCCGAATTCGGCGCCCGCTGGACGGCGATCAATGAGGTCATGGGCGATCAGGTCAACATCATGCTCGTCGATCGCTCCGACGACGGCAATCGTTGGCTGATCTACAGCTACGGACCGCGCGATCTCGGCACCTACTATCTCTACAATCACCAGAATCGCACCTTGAACGCGATCATTTCCCAGCGCAGCGGCGTGAACCAGGCATTGCTGCCGACGCAGCACGTTGTCGAATACACGACCTCGGACGGTCAGCGGCAGTGGGGCTATCTGTGGCTGCCGCCCGGCTACACCATGGCCAATGCGCGCAATATGCCGACCATCGTCGTTCCGCACGGCGGCCCTGAAGGCCGCGACGTGTGGGGCAGCGACCCGTTCGCACAATCGTTTTCGAGTCAGGGTTACGCCGTCTTCCAGCCGAACTTCCGGGGCGGCGGCGGCTTTGGTCGAGCCTTCGTCGAGGCTGGTCACGGCCAGTGGGGCCAGCGCATGCAACAGGATGTGGCCGACGCTGCGCGCCATCTCATTCAATCCGGCGTCACCGATCCGAATCGCATCTGCATCAATGGGTGGTCCTATGGCGGCTATGTCGCCTTCACCGCTTCGTTCATGAACGCCGATATCTTCAAGTGCTCGGTGGCCGGCGCCGGCGTGTCGGACCTTCGCGCCATGCTGCGCTGGGTCCGCAGCGGCGACCGCGGCGACGTGCAGGGCGGCGGCGGCGGCGGCGGTTCGCAATCGACGACCTATCAGTATTGGACCGACGCCATCGGCGACCCCAACCGCAATGACGAAGGCTTGGACGCCGTCTCGGCGGCGCAGAACGCCGAACGTGTGGGCATGCCGCTGCTGATGATCCACGGCGATGAGGACATCACCGTGCCGATCGAGCAGAGCCAACTCATGCAGCGCGCAATGCAGCGCGCGGGGAAGGATGCGCGGCTGATCACACTGGTCGATATCGATCATTATGCGTCGCCGCGAAATGGCGAGGCTTGGCATACGGTGCTGACCGAAGCGCTTGCGTTTTTCAATCAGAACATCGGCCCCGGCGCTCCGCCCCCGGGCAGCGCCACCGGCGGCAGCCAATGACGATCTGACCGGCCTCGCTGCATTCAGCAGCGGGGCCGCGCTCGACGGGGCTAGCGGCTCATGCCGACGGCGTGCAGCGCACAGCCGTGCTGGTGCAACCAATCGCGGCCGGCTTCATAATCCGGCATGCACTTCTTCACCAGCGCCCAGAAACGGCGCGAGTGGTTCATCTCGCGCAGGTGAGCGACTTCGTGCAGGGCGAGATAATCCAGCACGTACGGCGGCGCCAGGATCAGCCGCCACGAGAACGAAAGCACCCCGTCGACCGAACACGAGCCCCAACGCGAGCGCAATTCCTTCACTTGAATGCGCACTGGCTTCACGCCGAGGCGCACCGCGTGGGTCGCGACGCGATCGATCAGATCGGTGCGCGCCTGCTCCTTCAGGAATCGCAACACGCGCGATTCGAACAAGGCCGGATCGGGCGCAGAAAGGATGAGGCGCGGCAGCAATCCAGCCTCGATCCGCGCCGGGGCGCGGCCATGGGCATAAACAAGGTCATGCTCGACCCCACGGATGGGCACGACTGATCCCGGGGCGAGCGAGACGCCCTTCGGCAGGCGCGACAATTCTTGCGCGATCCAGCCGGCGCGTTCGGCGGCGAACTGAGCTGCGTGTTTCAGATGCCGCTTCGTCGGCGCTGTCGCGATCGCTTCGCGTCGGGTCGGATCGATGCGCACCGAAACATGGCGGGCGCGCGGATTGACGATCAGCTTTACCGGCACACGGCGGCCGTCGACCGTCTCGATCTCGGTCTGGCCCGGCTCGACCTTCTGTCGCGAATCGAAGCGCATGCGCAAGAATCTCATGTCACGTCGATTCCCGCGACCCGGCCAATACGCTAGCGTGCGCCAGAGGTCTTCCAGATGCCTGTCTATCGCGGGGCGTGTCACTGTGGTGCCGTCCAGTTTCAGATCGATAGCGAAATTACCGATATCTATACGTGCGATTGCTCGCTCTGCGCCAAGAAAAATGCGCTTATGACCACGGTTCCGGAGAGCCGCCTCGCGATCACCAGCGGCGCAGACAGGCTCACGCTCTATCAGTGGAACACGAAGGTCGCGCGCCACTATTTCTGCAGCGTTTGCGGCGTCTACCCATTCCACAAGAAGCGATCGATGCCGGACCATTACGGCGTCAACGTGCGCTGCCTCGAAGGTTTCGATCCCGGTGCGATTCCGGTGCGCCAAGCAGACGGAAAAACGATGAGTCTCGCAGAAGAAAATCCCGCCGCCGGATGGAGCGGGCCGAAGCCTTAGTCGCCGACCACTTTCAGATTCGCGCGCCGCACGCCGCGCGATGCGTTGGCATGAAACGCACGCATGAATTCGCGCAGACGCGGATAGATCTCCGTACGGAAGCGGCGGCCAGAGAACACGCCGTAGTGGCCCACGCCGGGCTGAACATAGTCGCGTCGCATTTGTTCGGGGATATTGTGACAGATGTCGTGCGCGGCCTGAGTCTGGCCGATGCCGGAAATGTCGTCGTTCTCACCTTCGACCGTGAGCAATGCGGTCTTCGTGATCCTGCCGGGGTCAACCTTGCGGCCGCGATGCATCATCGTGCCGTTGGCGAGGCGATATTCCTGGAACACCTCGATCAGCGTCTGGATGTAGAATTCTTCCGACAGATCCATGACCGCGAGATATTCGTCATAAAACTCGCGATGCTTCTCGGTTGAATCGCCGTCGCCTTTCACCAAATTCTGGAAGTACGAATGGTGCGCGTCCACGTGGCGCGAGAGGTTCATGCCCATGAAGCTCGCGAGTTGCAGAAAGCCTGGATAGACACGCCGGAAGGCGCCCGGATACAGCGCCGGCACAGTGTGAATCATGTTCTGCTTGAACCAGTCGAGATCGCGTTTTTCCGCGAGCAGGTTCGGCGCAGTCGGCGATTTGCGCGCATCGATCGGCGAGCCCATGATCGTCATCGTGGCTGGCGTGCACGGATCGTCTTCCTCAGCCAGTAGCGACACCGCCGCGACCACGGCTGGCCCTGGCTGACACACCGCGACGATGTGCGTTTGCGGCCCCAACGCGCGGAGCATGCCCATGATGTGATCGATGTAATCGTTCAGATCGAAGCGGCCGGCGATGACCGGCACGGTGCGCGCATCGGCCCAGTCGGTGATGTAGACCTCGTGCTCCGGCAGAAACGCATTCACCGTATCGCGCAGCAGCGTGGCGTAATGGCCCGACATCGGGGCCACAAGGAGCACGGTCGGATCGGACCGCTCACCGCGCGCGGCCGTGAGGGCTTCGGCATCGCGCTCGAAATGGATCATGTCGCACCAAGGCGTCGACCACACGCTCTTTGGGGTCACGGCGACGTCGATCCCGTTCACAGCCGTCGTCGGCAAGTTCCAGTCGGGCTTGCGGTATCGGCGCGTCATCGACTCGAACAGATCCGCGGCGGCGGCGGCGGTGCGTCCTACCTCGGTGTCCGCGATCGGGTTGAGCGGGGAGCGCAGCATTGAGGACTGCATCAGCGCCGCGATGCGCAAGGGCGCCACCGAGAGATGGCCCAGTTCATAAAGCGAATAGAGCATGCCAGCCCTTCTGCTGCGCCGCAGCATCCGACCGGATACTGCAGGTCCCCCTGTTTCCAACAAGCTAAGACAACTCAGCGGACGAGCCTTTTGCACCGCAGTGCGCCAGGCTGGCGATAACGCCAGTGCGTCTTAACTGGATCCCCCCGCCAGGGTTCCAAGCCCGGGCCTATTCCGGCTGGCAATGTAGTGGGACCTGAGAGGAGCGCGCAAGAACCCCATTTCACATAATCAAGAAGTGACGCCGCGCTCCAGGCCGGCAGCGATGCAGGCGGCAATTTCCTCAGGGGCGACCGGCGCCGCGGGGCTGCGCGGATCCATCGGATTCAGCGGCCGCATGGTTTGCATTGCGGCTACCGTCCGCCAATTGCCGTCAAGCACGTAGAGAAGCGAACTGTGATCGAAATCATAGGTCTCCGGTGAACCGCCCCCGACCTGCGAATAATACACCTGGAACGCCCGCGCTGCTGCGCCGGTCTGCTCCGGCGTGCCGGTGAGACCGGTCAGGCCGGCCGGAAATCCCTCGGTTCGGACGAAAGCGCGCATCCGTTCCGGAGTGTCGCGCGCAGGATCGAAGGAAATCAGGATCGGCTGCACATCGTAACCGCCCGGCAGCGCGAGTGCTTCGGAGAGCTGGTACATGGCGCCAGGACACATGTCGGGGCAATGCGTGAAGCCAAAATAGACTACCGCGGGTTCGCCGGCGAAATCCGCCTGCGTGACATGGGCGCCATTGCCGTCCACAAGATCGATCGGGCCGCCAATGCCGTCCGCATTTTCGAGGATGCAATCGCGTGGCGGAGCGGTTTGCTTGCCGCCAAAGCCGTTGGCGCCGACGAGCCACATGGCGCCGATGGCCGCGAGCCCTGCGACAGCGAGCGCCGGGACGATAGCGCCCGTCAAATTCCGGCGCGGCGTTTCAACGGGTCCCATCCCTGAAGCTTGAGCCCCCGGCTGCGAGCTTTTCAACGCGGCGCTAGCGCACAGGAGGCGCATTGCCGCAGGCAGCACTTGAGCGGGTGTTCGATTCTGCGCATGTGACGCACCAATGAACCTCAGGCGCGTGCCCCTCATCGTGATCGCCACGCTCGTCGGCATACTTGCCGCCGCACTATTGGTTTTGCTGCCGCGTCTTCAGCGAACCGAACCTCCCTGCGTGGTACGCGATTTCGACGGCTCGCGCTTCGTCGTCTGCAGTTACGACGCACGCACGCAGGACTTGCGACTGTATTCCCGCGCTGCGGGCGGCGGTTACTTGCGCAGCTTGGAAAACTTGCAGCGCGAGCTCGGCGATGACGCGCGTAACGTTCGCTTCGCTATGAATGCGGGCATGTACAACGAGCACGGCGCTCCGATCGGGCTCTATGTCGAGGACGGCGACGAGCAGAAAGCGATCTCGCTGACCGACGGCCCAGGAAATTTTCATCTGAAACCCAACGGGGTCTTTTGGCAGGGCCGCGACGGCCTTTTGCACATCGAAACCTCGGAAGCCTATGTGCGCGAATTGCGCGAGCCGCGCTGGGCGACGCAGTCCGGACCCATGCTCGTGATCGACGGCGCGATGCATCCGCGCCTTGCCCCGGACGGCGCGTCCCGTTTGGTGCGCAATGGCGTGGGATTGCGCGACAGCCATACGGCATATTTTGTCATCAGTTCGGGAATGGTTTCGTTTGGGCGCTTCGCGCGATTCTTTCGCGACGAACTCGGCTGCCGCGACGCGCTCTTTCTCGACGGCACGGTGTCCAGCCTTTGGGCGCCTTCGATCGGGCGCAGCGACGACAGCCACGAACTCGGCCCCCTCGTCGTCGTACTGGACCGCCGTTAGGGGTCACTTCGGCGGTTGCGAAAGCGCCGCTGCGTCACTACCGAACCAAGCTGTGACGCCATCTCGCACACGTCCGGAGGAATTGGGCCGCACGACCGCCTCATCAGCGAGCGGCCGCGATGGCTGATTCCGATACCACCCGGCTCCACGCTCCGTTGCCCGGCTTTTGGGGTGCGACCAGCCGCGTCCGCGTGCGAACGCTCGTGCTGCTGCGCTGGTTGGCGATCTTCGGTCAAACCGTGGCTGTTTTGTTTGTGCGCTACGGGCTGGGCGTGGAGTTTCCGATCGGCTGGGCGCTCGCCGCCATCGGCGTCTCCATCGGCGTCAACCTTGCTCTCATCGCCACGCGCAGAAATCAGGAACTGGCGCGCGAATGGGAAGCGGCCGCGCAGCTCGCCTATGATGCAGTGCAGCTTGCCGTCCTGCTCGCCCTGACGGGCGGGCTGCAGAATCCGTTCGTGTTTCTCTTCGTCGCCCCGGTTGCGGTGAGCGCCACTGTGTTGCGCCCAGCCGTCACCGCTATGCTCGCCGCCTTGACCTTTGTTTGCGTGGGCGCGATTTCGGTATTGCGCTTGCCGCTGCCGTGGCCCGACGACGCCACTTTCGTCATGCCGACGCTTTATCAGATGGGCATTGCCGCCGCGGTTCTGGTTGGGCTCGGTTTCACCAGCGTCTACGCCTGGCGCGTGGCCGCCGAAGAAGAACGGCTCAACATCGCCCTGGCTGCGGTGCAGGCGGTGCTCGCACGCGAGCAGACTCTCTCCGCATTGGGCGGCCTTGCCGCCGCCGCAGCACACGAACTCGGCACGCCGCTCGCGACAATTCACCTCGTCGCCAAGGAAATGGCGCGAGAGGTCAGCGTCGACGATCCCCGTTACGAGGATGTGCAACTCCTCGTAACGCAAAGCGAGCGCTGCCGCTCCATTCTCGCCCAACTCTCCGCCAATCGCGAACAAGGCGACCTGATGATCCAGCGCGCGCCGATCAAGTCGCTGCTGGAGGAGGTCGTGTCCCCGCACGAAGGGCTGGGCGCCGAGATCGTCATCGACGCGCAGGGCGAAGGTTCCCTCACCCTGCGCCGTATGCCGGAAATCGTGCATGCCTTGGGCGGCATTGTCGAAAACGCGGTTGGATTCGCCAGAACTCGGGTGGACATCGAAGCGCGCTGGGATGCAGAATCGGTAGAGATCGCGATCCGGGACGATGGGCCGGGGTTCGCGCCGGGGGTGCTCGCGCGGCTGGGCGAGCCCTATCTCACCGAGCGCGACGAGGAAGGCATGGCCGGCGGCCTGGGGCTGGGATTCTTCATCTCCAAGACGCTGCTCGAACGCAGTGGCGCCAAACTGGAAGTTCGCAACCGCCGCGCGCCGCAGAGCGGCGCCTTGGTCAAGGCGCTCTGGCCGCGTTCCGCCATCGAAGCGTCAGCGCTTTAAAATCATTGAGAAGTCTCTAGATAGGGCGCATCCGGAGCATGTGAGCTGATGAGTACGGCGGCGCCCCCCGAAGGCGAAAAATCTCTTCTCATTCTCGACGACGACGCTGCTTTCCGCACGCGACTGGCGCGCGCGCTCGAGCAGCGCGGTTTCGATGTCACCGCCGTAGGTTCGGTCGCCGAAGCGAGCGACGTCGCCGCGAATGCACCGCCTGCATACGCCGTGCTCGACTTGCGGCTGGAGGACGGATCCGGGCTCTCGGTCGTCGAAGCCCTGAACAAGAGCCGCCCCGAGGCGCGCATCGTCATGCTCACCGGCTATGGCGCGATCGCCACCGCAGTAGCGGCTGTGAAGGCTGGCGCACTCGACTACCTCGCCAAGCCCGCCGACCCCGAAGACATCGTGAAGGCGCTGCTCGCCTCACCCGATGAAAAACCAGAACCGCCGGAAAATCCGATGAGCGCCGATCGCATTCGCTGGGAGCACATCCAGCGGGTCTACGAATTGTGCGGCCACAATGTCAGCGAAACCGCGCGGCGCCTCAACATGCACCGCCGCACCTTGCAGCGCATTCTGGCCAAGCGGGCGCCGCGCTGAGTTATCCACAGCGCCAACATGAAGCCTGAGCAAACCGCGACTTCGCCAATTGGCCGCTTGCGCACGATGCGATAACGCTGATCGCGGCGCCCAGCGCGCCCAACAATAAGGGGTGTGAGGGAATGTCCAATTGGTTCGTCGATAAACTCGGCCCGCTCCCGCGCGGGGCCCAACAGCCGCCGGCAGGATCGCCGCGGTCAGCGCAACAACAACCCACCCGCGCCGCTGAACCGCCGCGTCAGCAGGCCGCTGCGCCGAAAGCGAAGCCAACCCCGCCGCCCGAGCCTGAAAAAAAGAAAAAGAAGGGCTGGTTCTGAGTCCTCGCGCGCACGCGCGTACAGACCAGGGGTAAGTTAACTAAACAAACCTGCGATTTCATCGAAACCGGCAACGTCCGCAGTTCGAAGCGCGAACGTCCTGCGTCCTTACCAAGATTTATTGAACGTCCGAAGAACATCTGCGTCAGTACAAGAGGTGTTCGCGGCGTGCGCTTTGCCACGCCTGCTCATCGGGCGCCGTGATCGCGTCGAGATCTCCCGGATCGGCATTCGAGTCATCGACCCACTCCCGCAACAGCGGCGAACCGTTGATGACGTCGATCGCCAGCCTGTCGAAGACGTATTCGTATGAGAATTCCCGCCAGAGTTCGTAAGCGGGATAGAGACGGCGTATCGATTTGAACGCCAGCGCCTGCACCCGCCAGGGCTTGAACTGATCGTGAGCATAATAGGCCGGGTCCTCGCAGTGAATCTGGACGCCGTGACAAAGCTGTCCTTCCCATTTGTGGAAGGTCGGCTCGAACCAGATTTCGCGCAGCCGACAGCCCTTGAGCCAATGCGGCGCCAGCCGCGCCATCTCGGCCATCACGTCGCGCGCGTTGATGTCGCCCGCGCCGAAAATTTCCAACGGCCGGGTTGTGCCGCGCCCCTCCGAAAGCGTCGCGCCCTCAACCATCACCGTGCCCGCATAGGCGCGCGCCATCCACAGGTTCGGCGCGTTCGGCGACGGGTTCACCCACGTACGCGAACTGATCGGCCAGCCAAAGCCGGGCGCCTCGTTGGGCCGATAGGCTTCCATCTCGATCACGCGATAGGCGAGGTTGAGTTTGCAGTGCGCGATGAACCAGCGCCCCAATTCGCCGAGCGTCAGACCATGCCGCATCGGCATCGGTCCCGCCCCGACAAAACTCTCCCAACCCGGTCTCAGCGTCAGTCCCTCCACCGGACGGCCCGCCGGATTGGGCCGGTCCAGCACCCACACTTCCTTGCCGTCCTTCGCCGCCGCTTCGAGCATGTAAAGCAGCGTGGTGATGAACGTGTAGATGCGGCAGCCCAGATCCTGCAGATCGATCAAGACGACGTCGAATGTCGACATCATCTGCCCGGTCGGCCGGCGCTGATCGCCGTAGAGGCTGAACACCGGCACGCCGTGCACGGGATCTGTGTAGTCGCGCGACTCCACCATGTTGTCCTGCTTATCGCCGCGCATCCCATGCTGCGGCCCAAACGCCGCGGTGATGCGGATATCCTCGCACGCCATCAGCGCATCGAGCGAATGCGTGAGATCGCGCGTCACCGAGGCCGGATGCGCCACCAGCGCCACCCGCTTGCCGCGCAGCGGCGCGCGCAGCGCGGCGTCTTCCAACAAGCGATCGATGCCGAACTTCATGGCAGCTCCAACACAAATCCATCGGCGTGATGAAAGTCCGGCTTACCGGGCGGATGCGCCAGCGCCCAGTAGGACTTTGCGCCGCCCATCTCTTCGATCACGGCGCTCAACGCCACCATTAGCGGGCCTTCCGCTGTCACGTGCGCAGCGCGATGAAAGTCTAGCTCCGCGGTGAGTTCGAAGCAGGCGTCGCCTGTCGCCGTGGTGATCGTGGCCCTCGAACAATAACCGCCCGTCATGCCTTCGCGGTAGCCCGCGAAACCGTAGACCGCATATGCCGTCGACGGCGCCAGATTGAATTCGGCATAGCCTGCGGCGGCGGGGTCGCGCACAAAAGCTTCAAAACAGGTGGTGCGCCACAGGCCGTCGACATGCTGCGCTTCCGCTCGAACGGGAAATCGGATCGCTTCCAAATCACCCCGCAATAGATAGGTGAGCTTGATGCCGTGCTTCCAATGACGCTCCACCTTGACCTCGATCGAGGCAATCGGCCCTGGAGGCGTATCTGGATGCGGTTTCAGATCGACGCGCATGGCCCACCTTAGCCTCATCGTTCTTTAACAGAGCGTGGCTTCGACAGCGCCCGCTGCCCATGCTAGCACCCGCCCGCCATGACGACCGCCAACCTCAAGTCCGGCTTCCTCCGCGACGCCGTCGCACGCGGACAGTTCCACCAATGCACCGATCTGGAAGGCTTGGACCAAGCGGCCGCTGCAGGCATCACCGGCTATATCGGATTCGACATGACAGCGCCCTCGCTGCATGTCGGCAATCTCGCGCAGATCATGTATCTGCGCCGCCTGCAGCAGGCAGGCGGCAGGCCTATCGTGCTGTTGGGCGGCGGCACGACCCGGGTCGGCGATCCTTCCGGCAAAGAGGAGATGCGCCAGCTCCTGACCGAAGAGCAGATCGTCCGCAACACCGCCTCGATCCGCGGCACGTTCGAAAAGTTCCTGACCTTCGGTTCAGACAAATCCGACGCCATTCTCGTCGATAATTCCGAATGGCTATTGCCGCTCAATTATCTCGAATTCCTCCGCACCGTCGGACGCCACATGAGCGTCAACCGCATGCTGACGATGGACAGCGTGCGCCTGCGCCTCGAGCGCGAGCAGCCGATGAGCTTCATCGAATTCAACTACATGATCCTGCAGGCCTATGACTTCGTCGAACTGAAGCGGCGCTACAATTGCGACCTGCAGATGGGCGGCTCCGATCAGTGGGGCAACATCGTCAACGGTGTCGAACTTGGCCGCCGCATGGAGAGCTACAATTTGTTCGGCCTGACTCAGCCGCTCATCACGACGTCGTCGGGCGCCAAGATGGGCAAGACCGCACAGGGCGCCGTCTGGCTCAACGCCGATATGCTGAGCCCCTACGAATACTGGCAATACTGGCGCAACACCGAAGACGCCGACGTCGGCCGCTTCCTCAGGATCTTCACCGATCTTTCGCCTGACGAAATCGTGCGTCTGGAAAACCTGCACGGCGGTGAGATCAACGACGCCAAGAAAGTGCTCGCCACCGAAGCCACTTCGCTGCTGCACGGCCGCGACGCGGCCAACAAGGCCGAAGAAGCCGCCCGTTCCACCTTCGAACTGGGCGCGCGTAGCGATAACCTGCCGACCTTCGCGGTCACCGGGGAAGAACTCGGCGCCGGCCTGCGCGTCGCCGCCGCCTTCGTGCGCGCGGAATTGGTCGCCTCGAACGGCGAGGCCAAAAGGCACATCACCGCCGGCGCTCTCAAGGTGAACGACGTCGCAGTCGCCGATGAAACAGCCGTGCTGACGTCCGCCGATCTCATCGACGGCGCGGTCAAACTTTCGCTTGGCAAGAAAAAGCACGCGCTGCTGCGCGTGAACTAGGGCACTGCCTCCGCCGGCCCAGCGGCCGGGCTGCCCGTGAACGGCGCACTCAAGTCCGGCGCCTGCGGCGTCGAGCCCTCCGGATGGAATGAGTGCATGCCGCCGCTTTCGCGCTGCGGCGTCTCTGTCTCGCGTTCCGGCGCCGGTTCGAAGATGCGGCGCAGAATGCCGGGCGTCAGCGCCGACACCGGGTTGACCCCTACGCGCGGCTCGCCGGCGCTGCCATTGATGGAATAGGTCATGCCGAACACGCCCTCGCCGCGTCGGGAAACCAGCAGATCGCCGATCACCGGAATGCTTCCCAGCATCGACAGATTCAGCATCGGCGACGGCGCGACAACACCGTCGATATCGAGATTGTCGCGCGGTACGTCGTAACTGCCAGCGCCGGTCAGCCCGAGCGATGGTCCGGTCATGCGCCCTTCGGTGAAACGCAAGCGGTCGTTGGCGTAGGTCATGTCGGCGTCGAGCGCGCTGAAGCCTATGCCGTCGCCGTTGAGCATCTCGACCAGCCCCGTCAGCGAACCGGCCGAGGAAAGCAGCCGCGCCATGGCCGGCAGGCGCACGACCTGAAAGCCGCGCAACTGTACTGTGAAACGCGCCTGGCTCGGCAAACCGCCGCGCCAATCGCCGTCGGCGGCCGCAGTTCCACCCACCACGTTTTCCGCGCCGGTAAGCGCACGCACGGCAAAACCCGCGTCGTCGGAGCGGAAGCGCACGCGGCTGCGTGAATCGCCGGCGCGTGGACCAAGCGTCAGTGAAAAGGCCTCTCCGCCAGGCGCGCGGCCCTCGGCCGAGAGCGTGCTCAGCGCGTCGCCGGTGGTTACCACCTGCACATTGGCGCCGCTGAGCGTGGCGCCGCCGCGCATCTTCAAGCGATCCACTATCACGCTCGCCCGGATCGGAGTCGCTTCATTGGTCACCGCCACCGCGACCGGCCCCGCCACCACCGCCGGCGCCGGCGCCGGCGCCGGCCGCGCCGATCCCATGAACGGTGCGGCGTCAAACAGCGGGCCGCGGATGGCGACATCGAGTACGCCGTCCTGCGCGCGTAGCGCGCTCACGCGCGCATCCGAACGGCCTTCCACCGCCAGACGCGGCATCTCCACTTCCAGAATCCTGTTATCCTGCGCCAACCGAACGCGCCCTTGCGCGTTCAGCCCTCCGCCGCGCGCATCGATGTCATTGAAAGCCAGCCCGCCATCGGCCTGACGCTGCACCGTGAACCTGGCCGATGCCGCCACGCCCGCGCGCTTGGTCCAGAACGAACGCGGCAATTCGACTGCCGCGTTGCGCAAATCCAGGTCGATGCGCGCATTGTCGACGTCGAAACCCCGGCCCTGGCCCGTGACCGTCACTCCGATGCGGCCTTGCGCGTAGCGCGCCACCGGATAGCCCAGACGTTCGAGGTCGTCGGCGTCGAAGTCGCCGGAGATCTGATATTCCGATGACGTCGCCACCTGTGCGCCATGCGCGCCGATACGCTCGGTCCAGCGCACGTTTTCGATCGCCGAAGCGCCGGCGCGGATCGGCCCGGACACCGTGACCGCGCGCTGATCGCCGCGAACGGTGAGTTGGCCCTGCGACACCGCCATCCGTCGCGTCGTCATGTTGCCGGCGAAATTGCGGATCGCCCCGTCGACAGTGAAGCGCCAATCCTCGAATGGCGCTTCGCGCACCATCGGCCGCTGTATGCGGATGTTGACGCCGCCGCGACCCGATGCGCTGGCGGCGTCGATCGGCAGCCGCTCTCCGAGCGCGAGCGGTTCTTGTCCAAGCACTTCGAGAATTTGGCGGGCTTCGCCCTCGATGCGCGCCGAGATCGTCGCCATGTCTCCGCGCGGCTTGAATCGCGGGGCCTCGATGCGCCCGTTGGTGACGGTCATGCCGTGAAAGCGCGCCTCCGGGATGATCATGTCGAAACGATTGCCGCGTAACACGCCGGAGCCGCGCGCATTCGTCACCGGCGACATGGTCGAGATGAACTGCATCGACGCGTTCGAGACGTTGAACCGCACGTCGACGGCGTCATCTTCAAGTATGCCGTCGGCGAGATCGGCCGGTGTAATGTTTAGGCGCACCGTGCCGTCGGTGACGCGTCCGCCAGTGATCGAACGCGCCAGATAGGCGCGCGCGCTCTCGCCCAGGCCAATCGGCCACATGTGCATGACGGCGCGCGCATCGACCGCGCCGTCGACTGCTGCTTCGAGGTCGACGCCCATGCGCATGCGTCCGGCAGACTCGCCCCAATAGAGCCGCCCGGCGCCATTGAAGGTCGCCTCGCCGGTACGCGCAGTGATGCGCGTCAGCCGGATCGAGCGCTCCGCTGAAACGATCGAGCCGACGATCTGCACGTTCGAAAACGCCAGCGGCTCGGTGAAGGCGCCCGGAACCGCGAGCCGCAGTGACGGCAGCGAGATGTCGAGCGCCGCCGGTTCATCCGCGCCGGCGCGCAGAATCGCCGAAGCATCCCGAATGCGGATTTCACCCCCGACGCGGGTGCTTTCGCCGGCGAGCGCGATGTCGTCGATGATCAGTTCGTCGCTCTGGATATCGTAGCGCCCGTGCAGCCGGCCGCCGGAGAGATTGAAGCGGTCGCCGGCGACATCGGCCGAACCTTCGCCGACCACAACCTCGCCTTCGAAGCGGTTTACGCCGGTTTCGCGATCCATGCCGATCGACACGTTCATCGTCACCGGGGCGTCGAGGCCGGCGAACGGTCCAAGCGCCGCCGGCGAGAACAGAGCGCGCGGGCGTGCCTCTTCGGCGCCGAATTCGATCATGGCGCTCTGAAACCGCGTATCCGTGGTGATGCGCAAAGTCGCCGGCGCCGTACCCTCGGCGCCTTCGAGGGCCGCGCTCGCATACAAACCGAGCGCGCGCCCGCGCCTCGCAAGTTCGAGGTTGGCGGCGTCGGCGGTCCAGCGGCCGCCTCCGCCCTGATCGATGACCGTGAGCTTGGCGCCGCGAACAGAGATCTCGCGCAGACTGGCGCCGGCTCCGACGGGCTTGAACGCGTCTTCCATGCCGTCGAGCCAACGCGCAACCCGCTGCTCGAGTGTTTCGTTGCGCGGCGAGGGTGGAAGGATGATGTCGGGCGGCGAGCCTTCTGGACCGAACGCCACATGCACGGCGCCGTCAGGACGGCGCGTCAGCGTGAGTTCACCGCCTCGGAATTCCGCGCGCGCGATCGAGATGCGTCCGATCAGCAGCGGCAGCACGCTCAGTTCGATCCGCGCCTCCTCGGCGCGCGAGAGCACATGTCCGCGGCCATCCTCGACGGTGACCCCTACCGCCTTGAGTTCGAGCGCTCCCGACCGGCTCCAGGCCAGCTGCACGCTCTCGATGCCGACTGGCCGGCCGGAACGGGCCACGCTCAGTTCGGCCTGGACATGTTGGCGGATGGAATTGAGTTCGACCGGACCCTGGCTGAGCCGCCACCATGCGACGCCAAGGCCGATCGCGCAGGCCGCGACCAGTCCGAGCACTACCTCGACAGCAATCAGCGTCGAGCGGCGTATCATCCGGCCAGCTCCAACGCCCCTCGCAAGTCTCTAGCGTAATTCCGGTTTTCAGCGCAAAGCAAAGCACCAGCGCCGCAGCAGCGGCGCTCAACGGCGCTGCGGCCGCGAGCCAGGAAGCTCCCGATGGCGAAAACGCTCAAACCTGGCGACCCCGCACCCCCCTTTGATCTTCCGACCGCCGGGGGTGGGCGGGTCAGCTTGACGAACCTCAAGGGCAAGCGCGTCGTCCTCTATTTCTACCCAAAGGACGACACACCCGGTTGTACCCTGGAAGCACTAAACTTTACTGAAAAGGCGAAGGCTTTCGGCGCGCTGAGCACGACCGTAGTCGGCGTTTCGCGCGACACCGTCGCCAAGCATGAGAAGTTCGCGGCAAAACATGGTCTATCTGTGATCCTAGCTGCAGATGACGAAGGACTAGCCACAACGGCCTATGGTGTCTGGGGCGAGAAGACACTCTATGGACGCAAATTCATGGGCGTCGAGCGCGCCACTTTCCTGATCGATGCAAAGGGCAGAATCGCACACGTCTGGCGCAAGGTGCGCGTGCCAGGACATGTGGAAGACGTATTGAAAGTGGTTAAGGCGCTAGACGCGAATTAAGCGACGTTTTTACTGTGATAGCGCAGTTTTGGCGTAGTTCTGGCAGAAGAGCGTTAAACAAGCTGAAATTCCTGTAAACGGCAGCGGTGGTCTGTTGCATTTCGGGAGGGTTTCAGGTTCAGATGAGCTGTGGCGGGGCTAACGGCATTTTGTATTTAGGTTAGTGGGCGGTGGCGGACCATGAGCCAGTTCGGATCGCGGGCGCGGTCACTATTTGATCGCATGTTCCCGGAGCGTCAGATTTATCACCGTAGCGGCGGCACGGTGCGATACGTCTCGCTCTCTCCAGGCAAGCAAGCCCTTCTCGCGATGACAGCCGTCGGCTTGGCCGGCTGGGTGGTGTATGCCACCGCGAACACGCTGCTCGAGGGCCCTCAAGCCACCGCCTCGAACGCGGAAGTCGAGCGCGAACGCGCCAAGTATGATCGCTGGCTCAACGAAAGCCGCGCCCAGGCGGCCGCAAGCCAAGCGTTGCTCGAAGAACGCTCCCGCCAGTTCGACCGCGCCACGGCCGATCTGGAGAGCCGGCACGAAGTGCTTCGCTCGCTGCTCGAATATGCCGGCGGCGCGAGCATTCAACTTGCAGCGAACCGCCCGATCGAACGCGACGGCGCCCGGATCATCATGGCCGCCTCGATTGACGAGGCCGAGCCGCGCCAGTCGCGCGCCATCGCCAGCGAACCCTATCAGGTCACCACCGTCGGCTTCCGCGCGAACCCGGATCGCCTCGAAACCGATCAGCAGCAACTGCTCTCAGAACTCGAGGACACAGTCGTAGAACGCAGCGAACAGGTCCGCGGCGTGCTGCGCGTCACCGGCGTCTCGCTCGCCTCACTGACTGGCCCGGAAGCTGACGCCGCCGAAGGCGGTCCGCTCGTGCCGCAGGACTTCGTCGCCTACTTGCGCGGCAGCGATCTCAATCCGGCGTTCCAGGAACGCGTCGCGCAAGTGGCGGCGCGCGTGACCGAGTCTCGCCGTCTCGCCAACATCGCCGACTCGACGCCGCTGGCGCCGCCGGTCGCGGTCGATTACCGCGAGACCTCCGGCTATGGTCACCGCATCGATCCGTTTACCGGCCGCCCTGCAATTCACTCCGGGCTTGACTTGGCCGCATTCGAGCGCGCCCCGGTCGTCGCAACGTCACCTGGCACTGTGGTTTATGCTGGCACTCGTTCCGGATATGGCTACACCGTCGAAATCGACCACGGTCACGGCTTCAAGACCCGTTACGCTCACTTGCGCGACATCCAGGTCGAACGCGGCGATGTCGTCGCGATCGGCCAGCGCATCGGCTCTATGGGTTCGACGGGGCGCAGCACCGCAACGCACCTCCACTACGAGGTGTGGTTCCGCGGCAGGGCGGTAGACCCTGTCAACTTCTTGAGGGCAGGACGGCATGTTCACGAACAAGGGTAATACTCGGACGGATTCGAACTTGCCTGCTCTTCCTGAACCTGCCCAACAACGTCGCATGTCGCCCGGCCGCGCAGGCATCGCCTCCATCATCGCCAATGGCGTGAAGATCACCGGCACCATCGACGCCGACGGCGCCGAACTGCAAGTGGATGGCGAAATCGAAGGCAACGTACGCGGCGGTTCACTGACCGTCGGCGACACCGGCATGGTCAAAGGCGACGTGGTTTCCGAAAGCGTCACCGTTCATGGCCGCGTCGAGGGTTCGGTACGCGCGCGCAAAGTCATGCTGGCGCGCAACGCGCACGTGCTCGGCGACATCGTTCACCAATCGCTGTCCGTCGAGATGGGCGCGGTGTTCGAAGGCCAGTGCCGCTATCTGCAGGACCCGCTTTCGCAGTCAGGTCCTGGAGCGCCATCGCAGCCGCATATCGTCGAACGCTCTAATGCGTTCGGTGGAGGCAATTCGGTGTTCGGCGAACCCTCCAACGACGACCGCATGGTTTCCGGCGTGATCGTCACCGGCACGAACTAAAGCAGGCTCTCTCGATTTGAACGAAGGCCCGGCGTCAGCCGGGCCTTCTGATTTTGGGCGCGCTGGCGCACTGCTACTGCCCGGCCTCCTCTCGTGCATAGACAATGCGCATCAACGGCCGCCAAGCGCCGCCTTCCTCGCGTTCGGTCAGGACTTCATAGTGATTGGCGTCAATGAGCCGCCAATTCGCCCGGAGCAGCTGGCGCTCTCCGCTCGGGGGGACATACCAATGTGGCTCGAACGTTACGGCCGTTCCATTGGGTGAAACCGCGCCTTGGCTGCGCCCGCCATCGGAAGCGAAATAGGTATAGGCGAGCCCGCCCGCCTCTGCGTCCGCATAATAGATCGACTCGCCGGAATAATCGGTCGGGCGCACATGATGCACATCGCGGACGTAGGCCCCGTTGCGCTCGAAGCAGCGTTCGTCGTGCACGTCCGATTGGCCTTCGAATTCACCCCGCCAGCAGCCGATAAACGGTGCAAACACGTCCATGCCGTGCGCACGCGCCGGCGTCGCGCAAGCCGCCAGCGTCACCGCCGCCAAGATCATCCGCATCAGCGCCATTGACGTTTTCCCCTCAGGCCGGCGCGCGCGCGGCCATCTCCAACATCTTGAAATGCTCGCGCAATTGCTGCACGGCGCGGTCGAAATAGCCGACGTCGCGGTGAGTGCGCGCCTGCATGACGCCGCCCTCCATGGCCGTCAGCACGAATTGCGCGAGCGCTTTCCTGTCCACGCCCCGCGGCACCCGCTCGCCTGCTGCATCGATGCATGCCTGCACAGCGCGCGTCCAATTGTCGAAATTCTCGGCCAGAAGCATGCGCACTTTCGGGTCGGGCTCGTGCAGCTCGAGCGCAAGCGACCCAATCGGGCAGCCGTACGTGCAATCGCTCTCGACGATCATCGTGCGATAGGCCTGCAGCAGCGCGAAGATTTTCTCCACGGGGTCGTCCACCGCGCCCCAGGACGGCTCGAGCAGCATCTGCTCGATGCCATCGCGGTAGGCTTCGAGCACCCCGATCAGCACGTCCTGTTTGGACGGAAATACATGATAGAGGCTGCCGGAGTTGAGCTGGGTGCGCGAAAGCAGATCCGCGATCGAGGTCGAGTGGTAGCCTTTGAGCCAGAACAGCTCCATCGCGGCTTGGAGGATTTTTTCGCGGGCGGATTGAGCGCTCATGCACTCTTGTTTGAACGATCAATCAAGGGTCGTCAATCGCCTTGACCTGGCTCGGCATCGTCAAGCGCCGCCGCAGCATCCTGCGACCACTCTCTCACGATCCATCCCGCTGCATTCCATCGCGCAACGTCTGGCGCCTGCGGGGCCTCGAGATCGACCCTGCGTTCGCCAGCCGCCGAGACGGCTTCCGCATCCCCTGCCGTCGCCGGCCAAGCTTGCTCAGCATCCATGACATCGCGTGGGAAATCGCCCGAGCCGATGACAGTGAATGAATATCGAACGTCACTCATAGCGTAACGGCTACTACGCTATGACCTTGGGTTGCAAGTCGCGGGGGCTCACGTGCTGAACCGCCAAAACGCAATCCTCGCGACCGCTAGGACTCCTTCGGCGCGATTGCATTGTATTCCGCGCTCGTCAGCGCGAGCGAGCCCAGTGGCAGTCCGCCCCCCTGGTCCACCAGCACGCTCAAATACCGCTTGAACAGCGCCCCCTCGCGGTAGAACAGCGCCGCGCGAGGGCCTTTGTCGGTCTCGGCGCGGAACACATAAGCGCGAACGTCGGGGCCGTCCGGCCAAACCGATCGCATCGGCGCATATCCCATCGTGCGCATCGCGGTGATCTGCAGGCCGGCCATGTCGCAGAGCGCTTTGACGGCGCGGAATGAAGGCTCGCTGCGGAGCCGCTCGGCCCGCACGCGATCGGCTTCCAGCTTGCGGCGCGGAAACAGCGGATTGGCCTGGGCAACGCGCTGAAGATGGCCCGTCATTTCGGCGTCCGGCGCGAACCTGACCTTGCGCAGACTCTTCAGCCACGTCTTGTGGCGCGCCGTGAGCGGCTCGTCGGCTTCGGTCTCGGCAAAGCGCTTGTCGAGGTCCTTCAGCGCCGCGGCGACCGAGCGGTATTTTTTCTCCGCGGCCAGCTTGCGCGCGGCCGCGGGCTTCGCCCGCTTGAGGCGCACGAGCAGACTCAGCAATTCGAGATGGGCGTCGGCGAGCATGCTCTTCAGCCCCGCCGTCGCGCAGCGGATCGCAATCTCATCGCCGCCGCGATTGGCGTAATATTGTGCGTGGCCGCCAGCGCGCACCTGGACGAGATAATCGCGTGTGTAATAGCTCCACAACGCTTCTTGCGCGAACTCGCCCGGCAGAAATTGCGCCTGGTTGAGCAGCGCATCGACCCAGGCGTCCGCAGCCAGCACCAGCTGTTCCGGATCGCTGTGGTCAGCCGCACTTTGCGGCAACACGATCTCGTCAGAGACCAAGCCCTGGAATGTCGAGAGCGGTGAAGCGCCGCTGCATTGCGCGCGCTGATACTGCACGATCCACGGGACCGGCGGCTCGATCCCTTCCGTTGGCGGTGTTTCCGTCACTTCCAGACTCATGGGCCCCCGCCCAGCCTAACCGATATCGTCCACCTGTTTGTCGCTCGCCCCGCTCACTCGCGCCGCCAGCGAGGCGGCCATGAATTGATCGAGGTCTCCGTCCAGCACGCCTTGGGTATCAGAGGTTTCAACACCTGTCCTTAGGTCTTTGACCATCTGATACGGCTGCAAGACGTAAGACCTGATCTGTCTACCCCAGCTAATCTCCGTCTTGGTATCCTCCAATTGCTGCGCCGCGGCCTCGCGCTTCTGCAGTTCCGCCTCATAGAGCCGGGCGCGCAACATGTCCCAGGCCGCAGCGCGGTTCTTGTGTTGGGAGCGCTCCGCTTGGCAGGCGACGACAATGCCGGTCGGAATGTGCGTCAGACGGACGGCGGAATCGGTTTTGTTGACGTGTTGGCCGCCCGCACCCGACGCCCGGTAAGTATCGGTGCGCACGTCCTTGTCCAATATCTCGATGTCGATCGACTCGTCGATTTTCGGATACACCCACACGCTGGCGAATGAAGTATGCCGGCGCGCGTTCGAATCGTACGGGCTGATGCGCACGAGCCGGTGCACGCCGGCCTCCGTCTTCAACCAGCCATAGGCGTTTTCGCCATGCACCAGCACCGTCGCCGATTTAATCCCCGCCGTGTCGCCGCCCTGCTCCTCCAAGAGCTCGGTCTTGAAGCCGCGCGCATTGGCCCAGCGCATGTACATGCGCAACAGCATTTCGGTCCAATCCTGGCTTTCCGTGCCGCCGGCGCCGGAATTGAATTCGATATAGGCGTCGTTGCTGTCCGCTTCGCCTGAGAGCAACGCCTCCAGTTCGGCCTTCGCAGCGCGTTGTCGCGCCGCCTTCAAGTTCTGCTGCGCTTCCTCGATCAGGCTCTCGTCGCCTTCGGCTTCGGCCAGTTCCGACAGCTCCACGCTGTCGCGCAGATCGCGTTCGAGCGAGAGGATGTCGTTCATCCCGGCTTCGAGCTTGGTGCGCTCGCGCATCAGCTTTTGCGCTTTCTCCGGATCGTTCCAGAAATCCGGCCGCTCTGAGAGCGCAGTCAGTTCGTCAAATCGGACTTGGGCGCGATCCCAGTCAAAGACGCCTCCGCAGCAAAGCCACAGCGGATTCGATCTGTTCTGCCAAAGCGGCGATCTCTGCGCGCATTTACGCCTCTAGAAATGGGGATGAGCAGAGCAGTAGGGATGCGCGGAAAGAAACTCAAGCCCGTCCGACCCCCGCTTCGCCATCCCCGTCAGTACAATCCGCCCAGATCTTCGTCTTGCTGCTGATTCTGCTGGCCGTTGTTTTCGTTCGGCGTGTCGCTGCCCGTGAGACCGGAGAGCACACGCGGATCGATCGGCTCGGTGCCGCCGAACACGAACGGCGAAGACGAAACATCCCGGCTGGGTTCGGTATCGGGACGAAACGCTTCGAGGATGGTCTGCGTCGTTGTCGCACTGGGAAGCGTACCGGTCTGGTAATCGATCCGCACCAGCCGCGCCCCGGCGGGAATGCGGAACGGCGCCGGCGAAGTGTCGCGCAAGGCTTCACGCATGAAGTCGCGGAAGATTGGGGCGGCGATGCGTCCGCCCGTCTCGCCTTCACCCATGTCGCGCGGCTGATCGAAGCCTGCCCACACGCCCACCACCAGGTCCGGCGAGAAGCCGATGAACCAGGCGTCCTTGTAATCGTTGGTGGTGCCGGTTTTGCCGCCGAGCGGGAAACCGAGTGAGGCGATTGTCGTTGCGGTGCCGCGCTGCACGACACCCTCGGCCATCGACACGATTTGATAGGCCGTTACCGGATCGAGCACTTGTTGGCGCGTGTCCGGCAGGTTCGGCGCTGTCATGCCGCGCCGCCATTCCTCGTTGCAGTTCGGGCATTCGCGTTGATCGCGCCGGAATACGGTCGCGCCGGTGCGGTCTTGAATGCGGTCGACGAATATTGGCGATATCTGGCGCCCGCCATTGACGAACATGCCGTAAGCCGTCGTCATCCGCAGCACCGATGTTTCCCCGGCGCCCAGCGCCAGTGCGAACACGGCCTGAGTGTCGTCGCCATAAATCCCGAGCCGGCGGCCGTAATCGAGGATGCGCTCTGGACCCATCTCGTATGCGACCCGCGCGGTCATCGCGTTTCGCGACATTTCCAGACCGCGGCGCAGCGTCGTCGGACCATAGAATTCGCGCGTGTAGTTTTCAGGCGACCAGTTCGAACCGTCGCCCGCCTCGATCGCGAGCGGCGCATCGTCCACTAGCGTCGCCGGCGTCAGCCCATAGTCTAAAGCCGCGGCATAAACGATCGGCTTGAACGACGAACCCGGCTGACGCATCGCCTGCGTCGCGCGATTGAGGCCGGTCGATTCATTGAACGAATAGCCGCCCACCATCGCCAGCACCCGCCCGGTATGCGGATCCATCGCCACGAGCGCGCCCTGAATCTGCGGCACCTGCCGCAGATTGTATCGGCCGTTCGAGGCGCGCGTCGCGTAGACGATAGCGCCGCGCTGCAAGGCGCGCGCGCCTTCTCGCCGCGCGCCCTGCGCGGCCCATTGGGCGTCATTGTCGCCGACGCGGCCGGTTTGCCCGTTCTCGTCGGTCAGCGTGATGGCGCCGCCGCCCGTGCGCGTGACCATGGCGCGAAGCCAATTCGACAGTTGCGGCGCCGCCGGCGCCGCGCGCAGCTGCGCCTGCACGTCGCCCGCCGCATCGCCCGATGCGATCGGCCCGCGCCATTCATGGCGACGGTCATATTCCTCGAGTCCAGTGCGCAGCGCCCGCGCCGCAGCGAGCTGCAGCCGGGTGTCGATCGTCGAACGGATCGACAGGCCGCCGTCATAGAGGGCGTCCTCGCCGTACTGTTCTTGCACCTGACGGCGTACTTCCTCGACGAAGTGCGATGCGGCGATGAACTGGTCGCCCGCGAGCCGGTTCGTCGCCACCAGTTCTTCGGCGCGCGCCGCAGCCGCCTGTTCCTCGTTGATGTAGCCGCGTTCGAGCATGCGCCCGACCGCGTAATCCCGGCGCGCCACGGCGCGGTCGTGATGACGCGGCAGCTGATAATTTGCCGGGCCTTTCGGCAGGATGGCGAGATAGGCGGCCTCCGCTACAGTGAGGTCGGCCAAAGGCTTGTCGAAATAGTTCAGCGCCGCGGCGGCCACGCCGTAGGCCCGGTTGCCCAGGTAAATCTGGTTCAGATAGAGTTCGAGGATACGGTCCTTATCCAGCGCGCGTTCTATTCGCTGCGCCATGAGCCCTTCACGGAATTTCGTATAGACGGCGCAGAACAAACCGCCGATGCCGCCGCTGCATTCCGCTGCGCGGCCCGTCAGCATGTTGCCGGCCACCTGCTGGGTGATGGTGGAGGCGCCCTCGAGCCGCCGCCCGCGCAACACGTTGCCGACGTTCGACACCATAGCCCGGGCAATGCCGGCGTAATCGAGTCCGGAATGCTCGAAGAAGCGTGCGTCTTCGACGGCGATGAAGGCGTTCTTGACGTGGTCGGGAATTTGCTCGATCGGCACGAACACGCGTTGTTCGCGGGCGAACTCGGCGACTAGCGCGCCGTCGCCGGCGTGCACGCGGCTCGTTACCGGCGGCTCATATTCCTGCAGCTCCGCAAGACCAGGCAGTCCCTGCAGCGCGGCGATCAGGAAGATGATCACCGCCAGCACGCCGGCGCCCGCGGTGATTCCGAGACCGATCAGAATCCTGCGCCACGGTATCCGACGGCCTCCGCCATCGCCGGGATCACGATAATCGCGACGATCGTAATCGTCGTCGTAGTCGTCGTCTTCCCAACCGCGGTCGTAGCTGCTTTGTCGCGACATTGCGCCCCGCTTCTGCGCGCCTAGTGAAATATGAACCGCCCGGCCTCGCCCCGTAATGAGGCGCGATTAAGGCCGCAACGGCGTTGGTAACGTAGCGGGATTAGCTTAAGATTCGCGCCAAAATTAGCCCGCAGCCGCATAGAGCGCAGGCGCTGCAAAATAAGCATCCACAGCCTGGGCCATCGCCCCGGCCATGCGCTCGCGGGCGCCCGGGTCGCAAAGCCGCCGCTCGTCGCTGGCGTTGCTCAGAAAACCGGTTTCTATCAGCACGGCAGGCACGTCCGGGGCCAACAGGACGAAGAACCCGGCGCTGCGATGGGTGTTGCGCACCAGCGGCGCAACCTGGCCGAGCCTTGGGATGACCATCTGCGCAAACTGGGCCGACCGGTTTGTCGTATCGCGCTGCGCCAGGTCGGTCAGGATGTCGCGGGCCAGTGCATCGCGCGTGTCCAAGTCGAGATTCCAGTTCTGCGACGCCATCATGTTCTGGGCGCGGTTGGCGCCGCTGTCGGACAGCGTGTATACCGAGGCCCCCGTGGTTTCGGCGTTCGGGCTGGCATCGGCGTGGATCGAGATGAACAGATCCGCCTGCTGCGCCCGGGCAAAGCGCACGCGGTTTTCCAGTTCGACGAACGTATCCGCATCCCGGGTCAACGCCACTTGATAGCCGCTGTGCTCGAGAGCATCGCGCAGCAACAATGCACAATGCAGCACGACATCCTTCTCGCGCGTGCCGTTGACGCCGAGCGCTCCCGGGTCGCGCCCGCCATGACCGGCGTCGATGACGATCGTCCGCTGCGTCTGTCGACGCCCAGGCCGTTCGACCCGCGCGGGCGGCGGCGCAAACGGCGCATTGGCGGCGAGGTCGAAGCTGATCGCGGCATCGCCACGGCCGCCGCGTTCCTGCCGCACCAACCCTGCCGGCGCCTCGAGATCGAGCACGACGCGGGAGACGCCGCCGGCCTGAGGCGCATAGCGAAAACGGCGGACGACACCGGCGCCCGGCCCTTGGCCGCTCGCCCCGCCCGGCAAGGCAAGTTGGGCGTTGGCGACGTCAATTACGAACCGCGAGGGCTCGCTCAGAAAGAACGTCCGCGCTTGCGCCGGACGATCGAGCGCGAGGGTGACCCTGGCTGCCGCGCCTGCCTCCTGGACCACCACGCCACGGATCGACGCGGGAACGTCCGCGAGGGCGCGGCCGCTCAGCGCAACGCTGCCAACGGCGGTTGCGCCAAAAAACGCGAAGGCTCGGCGGGTAACGTCCATGAAGATCGGGAAACTAGCTAAACCGGCTTGCTATCAAGTTGAAAATGAAGGTGAACACAGGACTAACCACAGTTCCGTTGCAGTTGGTTGACGCGCTCTTTACCGCCCGACTGTCGCGCCACGCTTGAGCCAAACGCGCCGGCGTGTTCACTCGACGGCATGCGCGCCCTGATCGCATTTGCCTGTCTCATGTTGTTCGCTTCGCCGGCCGCGGCGCAGGACTATGCGCGCCAGACCGCTGCAGCCGCCGACCTGCAGCGCCTATGTCGCGAGGATGCGGGTCGACTCTGGAGCGCCTCCCTCTGCGGTCCGCTCATCGTCGTCGATCCTATCTCCCGCCAAGCCTGGGCCACACAGCGCGACAATGGGGGCGTGCTCAGCCTCACCTCCAGCGGCGGCTGGGTGGGCGCACTGCCGACCGGCGTGCCCATCGCCAACACCACGGTGAACTGGGGCGGCGTGCGCTGGATCATGATTGTCGGTCCGCTGCCGGAGGACGCCAGCGCGAGACGCGTGTTGGTCATGCACGAAGCCTGGCACCGGCTGCAGCAGTCGCTTGGCCTGCCGATGAGCAACGTCAACGCCGCGCATCTCGAAACTGAACGCGGCCGCTATCTCATGCGGCTCGAATTGCGGGCGCTCGCCACTGCAATGCTTTCCAGCGGTCGGGCGCGGCGCAACGCGGCCCGCGATGCGCTTGCCTTTCGCTTGGCGCGGCTTGCCTCGTTCGCCGACGCGCGCGCGCAAGAAGCTGCGCTCGACCGTAACGAAGGCTTGGCCTCCTACACCGGGGTGAAGCTCGGCGCGGGCGATGATGCTCACCTCTTCGCTGCGCGGACGCTTAATGATTATGACCGGCACGAAGCATTCGCGCGCGCCTACGCCTATGCCAGCGGCCCCGCCTATGGCCTGCTGCTGGACGAGTACGCGCAGGGCTGGCGCCAAAACCTCGCGACGCTGGCGCCGGCCGATCTGCTCATCGGCCCGCTTCAGGCCGAGGTGCTGACGACCCGCCGGCTGCAGCGCCGGGCCGAGCGTTTCGGCGGGGCCCAGATCGCGGCCGAGGAACGCGAACGGGAACGAGCCCACCGCCAGCTCATCGCAACGCTTCGCGCCCGCTTCGCCGAGGGCCCCCGCTTGGAGCTACCGCTGGGTAACGCCCAGTTCGAGTTCGACCCCGAGCGTGTGACCCCGATTCCGGGCCTCGGCAGCGTCTATCGGAGCCTCGTTCTGCGCGACCGCTGGGGAGAACTCAGGGCGTCGGACGGCGCGCTGATTTCGGAGGGCTTCGTTTCGGCGACCGTTTCTGCACCGGCGGCTGGGGGCGTTCATGGGCCAGGCTGGAGCCTGACGCTGGCCCCCGGCTACCGGGTAAGCGCGCCTGATTCAGCCGGAGTCATGCGCACAGAGGCCGTTCCGCCGCCCGCCGCTGGGCACTGAAGCCGCAGCAGGCGCTTTTCCTTCCTTACAAATCATGCATATGTGTCAGCCATCGCCGCGTGCGCCGTAAGGGGAACTTCCCCAAGAGCGCCCGGCGCGCTCCCGCCCTCGGGAAAGGCGTAAACAGGCCCTGCGGCGCCGCTCTATGCGCCCGCGTTCGGACCTCGAAAGCCCGCGCCGAGCCGGAGCGTAAGCCGCCGCCTTCTTCAGACGGCGTCAATTGGAGCCCACTTATGATCTCTACCGTGATCGAATTCAGCGCCGGAGGCCTTTACGGCCCGGGGCGCGGCGATCGCGCAGGATCGTTTCTCATGACTTTACGTCGCCTCGCCGCCTCTGCCCCGGCCCGTTCCGGACGCCCGGAGGCCCGTGCGCGCGACGCCTACGGAGCCCTTAATGGCCAAGAAAATGTTGATCGACGCCGCCCACCCGGAAGAGACCCGGGTTGCGGTGCTCGACGGAAGCCGCGTTGAAGATTTCGATTTCGAGGTAGCCAGCAGAAAACAACTCAGAGGCAACATCTATCTCGCCAAGGTGACGCGCGTTGAGCCGTCGCTGCAGGCGGCCTTTGTCGAGTACGGCGGCAACCGCCACGGCTTTCTCGCCTTCTCGGAAATCCACCCCGATTATTACGCGATCCCGCACGCCGATCAGGAATCGATAAAGGCGGAGCTCGCCGAAGCTGAGGCCGAAGCCGAAAAGGCCGAGGAGGACGAAGACGCGCTCGACGAGCGCCGCCGCCGCATCCTCACGCGCCGCTACAAGATCCAGGAAGTGATCCGGCGCCGCCAGATCATGCTCGTGCAAGTGGTCAAGGAAGAACGCGGCAACAAGGGCGCGGCGCTCACCACCTATCTCTCGCTCGCCGGCCGCTATTGCGTGTTGATGCCGAACACTGGACGCGGGGGCGGCATTTCCCGCAAGATCACCCAAGCGACTGACCGGAAGCGGCTGAAAAAGATCGCGCAGGACCTCGATGTTCCGCAGGGCCAGGGCCTCATCATCCGCACGGCGGGGGCCAAGCGCACCAAGACCGAAATCAAGCGCGATTACGAATATCTCTCGCGCGCATGGGAAACCATCCGCGACGAAACGCTCAAATCCATAGCGCCGGCGCTGATCTACGAAGAGAGTTCGCTGGTGAAGCGCGCCATCCGCGACCTCTACGACAAGGACGTGGATGAAATCCATGTCGAGGGCGAGGACGCCTACAAGGAAGCCAAAGACTTCGTCCGCATGCTGATGCCGAGCCACGCCAAGCGCGTGCATCTGTGGAAGGACGCGACGCCGATCTTCGCCAAGCACGGCGTCGAGAAGCAGCTCGACTCGATCTATTCGCCGATCGTGACGCTGAAATCCGGCGGCTATATCGTCATCAATCAAGCTGAAGCGCTGGTCGCCATCGACGTGAACTCGGGGCGCGCCACCCGCGAACGCAACATCGAGCAGACCGCGTTCAAGACCAATCTCGAAGCCGCCGACGAAGCGGCGCGGCAGATGCGCCTGCGCGATCTGGCCGGCCTGATCGTCATCGACTTCATCGACATGGAGGAGCCCAAGAACGACCGCGCTGTCGAAAAGCGGATGAAAGACAATCTCCGCTTCGATCGCGCCCGGGTGCAAATGGGCAAGATCAGTGGTTTCGGCCTGCTCGAATTGTCCCGCCAGCGCCGCCGCACCGGCGTGCTCGAGGGCACCAGCCATATTTGCGGGCAGTGCCAGGGCTCCGGTCGCGTCCGCTCGGTGGAGAGCGCGTCGCTCGCCCTGCTCCGCGCACTCGATGAAGCCGCGGTGAAGCAGAAGAATCGCCTGATCGAAGCGCGCACCGCCTCCGATGTCGCGATCTATTTGCTCAACGAGAAACGCGATGCGCTCGCCGCTATCGAAGAGAACCGTCACGTCCGCGTCCGGGTCGGAGCTGGGGCGGGCATGAACCCTGGCGACTTCGAGATCGACTTCGGCGACGCCGGCTTCGAGGCCGACATTGACGACGTCGAACCCGAGGCCGCTCCCTCGCGCGCCCGCGGCAAGCAGCAGCGTCGCGACGTCGAAGCCGAGGCCGAGGCCGCCGATGCGCTCGCCGCGGCCGCCGAAACCGAAGAAGCGGACGAAGACGCCGAAATCCCGGCGGCTGCCGAGGGCGAGAGCGATGGCGACGGTGATGATCGCAAGCGCCGCCGCCGCCGCGGCCGGCGTGGCGGCAAACGCCGTCGCGACGAGGCCGAGACCGTAGAAGCGGCGCGCGGCGACGATGAAGCCGAAACGCCGAAGCCGCGGCAAGCACGCGAAGAGCGGGGCGGACGCAATAGCCGCCGGAGACGGCGGGGCCGCGGCCGCGGCCGGCGCGTTTACGAAGTCGATGGCGGCGAATGGCTCGATTTCGTCAGCGCCGACCTGAAGCACCTGACCGCGCGTCCGGAGCGCCCTGGCCGTAATGGCGATGCCCTCCGCCATACCGAGCCGGCGGCTGACGCCGACATGGATTCCCCACCCGCCGTCGAAGCCGAGATCGTGGTTCATCCCGCCGCGGACCCTGCTCCCGCGGTCCATAGCGAGGCAGTGGTCGCCGCTGTAGTCGCGCCGGAACCGGCGCCGGCAATCGAGCAGCCGGCTTACGAGCCTGACCAGGAGCGGCGCGACAAATTCTTCTCGCGCCTGTCCCGCTGGTCCAAAAAAAGCTGACCAACTGCTAAGGCGTAAGGCCTTGTTCCCGCCCCAAACCGGCGCTTCAACCGGGCGGGGGCGGAAGCGGAATCGAGGAGCGGGCATGGCCGCGTCTGTTCTTGCCGACTTGGGTCGCGCCGCGACGCGCACTGTGGCCGCGTTGACCGCTTTTGCCTTGCTCTCGGCCGAGACGGCCTCCGCGCAGCAACGCGCGCCTGCGCTGATCCGCGACGCCGAGATCGAGGATACGCTCCGCGTCTACACTAATCCTCTCCTCGAAGCCGCGGGCTTGCGGCCCGAGGATGTCGATCTCTTCCTGGTCCAGGATCGCGAGATCAACGCTTTCGTCGCCGGCGGGCAAAACATCTTCATCCATACGGGTCTCATTCTCGAAGCGGAGAACCCGAACGAGATCATCGGCGTCCTGGCCCACGAAACCGCGCACATCGCTTCGGCCGACGGTCCGAGCCGCACCCAGGCCGTCCAGCGCGCGATGGGCCCGATGCTGGTCTCTATCGCGCTCGGCGTTCTCGCGATCGCAGCCGGCGCGCCGCAGGCGGGCGCGGCCCTGATCAGCGGTTCGCAGGCGTTTGCCATGGGCGATATCGTGCAGACGACGCAAGCGCAGGAATCCCAAGCCGATCGCGCTGCTGTGCAATATCTCGAAGCGACCAACCAATCGCCGCGCGGCCTGATCACGTTCTTCGACCGCGAGATGCGCCAGTATGAGTTTCAATACCGCAATCTCCCCGCCTGGGTCCGCACCCACCCCGGCGCGTCCGACCGGGTCGAGGCGCTTCGCCCGCACGTGGCGCAGTCGCGCAACGCCGACGCCGCCGACAGCGCCGACAACGTTCGCCGCCTTCAGTTCATGCAAGCCAAGCTGGTCGGCTTCATGCAGACCGAAGCGCAGACGCTCGCCCGCTATCCCCGCCGCGACGTCTCAGCGCCCGCCCGCTACGCGCGCGCAATCGCCTATTATCGGGTCTCGAAGCGCGAGGAAGCCCGCGCCGAACTCCAAACTCTGATCGATGAAGAACCGAACAATCCCTACTTCCAGGAATTGATGGGCCAGATCCTGTTCGAGACCGATCGCGTCGCAGAATCGATTCCCTACCACAGGCGTTCGCTCGAACTCGCGCCACGTCAGCCGCTGCTGCAGATCAATCTGGCCCGCGCCCTGATCGAAGCCGGCGGGCCCGAACAAACCGATGAAGCGATCCGCCTGCTGCGCGACGTTACCTCAGACACTCGTGAGCCCAACAACGGCTACGCTTGGCGTGAGATGGCGCGGGCGTTCTATGCGCGGGGCGAGGAACATGCGGCCGAATACGCCACCGCCCAGCAACATATGAGCGTCGGCAATTACGCCATGGCGCACACGTTTGCGCAGCGCGCGTTGCGCGGAGGTCTGACGCTCGCCACCGACCGCCAGAAAGCGAGCGATATATTGAACTTCGCCACCACCGAACTCGAACGTCAGCAGCGGCGCAATCGCCGCACCTGAGCTTGCCGGCGCGGCGAAAAGCGGTCATGTGAATCTCCGTCATGTGGATAATGCTGTGATCGCGCGCCTCACCTTGCTGCTCGTCGTACTCGCTTGCGCCGGCCCAGCCGCCGCACAGCGCTTCAATGGCCAAGAGCAAGCCGAAATCCGCGCCATCGTGCGCGAGTACCTGGTCAACAACCCGGATGTGCTGCGCGAAGCCCTCGATTCGCTCGCCGAACGCACGTCGGCCGAACGTTGGCTGGAGATCAAGAACGATCCGCGCGATTTCGCCATCGGCCCGGCCGATGCGCCGGTCACCATCGTGGAATTCTACGATTATCGCTGCGCCTATTGTCACGCCGCGCTGGAGTGGGTGATCGATGTGGCGCGCACGCGCCGGGACGTGCGCATTGTGTTCAAGGAACTGCCGATCCTGTCCGACGCCTCCATGGAGGCTGCGCGCGCCGCCATCGCGGCGATGCCGCAGGGCCGCTACCTCCAGTTCCATCGCGCACTCATGAGCTTTCCCCTCGATCAGGAGCTTACGGCCGTCCAGATCGACGCCATCGCACGCCGCAATGGCATCGATGTCGCACGGATGCGGCGCGCAATGGACAACCCGGAAATCACCGCGATCCTCGAACAGAACCGTGGCCACGCCATCGACTACAACATCACCGGCACGCCCGGCTTCGTCATCAACGGCGAATTGGTCCCGGGCTTCAACGAGCAAATGTTGAACACGCGCCTGCGCGAAGCCACGCGCGAGGCGCGCGAGCGCCGCACAGCTCAGCGCTAAATGCGCCCGCGCGCGGAGGCGGCGATCAGCATGGCCTTGCGGCCAAGCTGGGGCGTTTCGCGCCGCCCTTGCTCCAACGCGCGAATGTAACCCGGGACCAGCGCGACATGGCCGTAGGCAGGAAACGCCTCGATGGGCAAAGCCGCCGAGTGCGCCTTTGCGTCGGCATAGGCGGCGCGAGCGCGCGTCAGCATGTCCGCCACGGTTGCGCCCGCGGGCAAGAATGAACGGCCGCGTCCGGTCCACAACGGCGCCGCCCGCAGCAGGCCGACATAGGCCCAGGCCAAACATGCGCGTTCGCGGAAACCTTCGCAAAGCGCAGCGCCGCAGGCCGCTGCGGCTTCGGTCATCAGCAATCCGCCGGTACGCGAAACATATCGGTCGAGATCGCTCCATGTCTTGAACGGCGCGCTTTCCATGTCCGCTGCACGCGCGTCGGCAATGGCCATCAGCGAAGGGGCCGCCTGCGCCGCTGTGGCGTAAAGTACGGCCAGCGCCGGATGCGACGACGGCAGATGACCTTGCGCCACAAGATCCAGTTCGCTGCGCCACCAGGCGAGCCGCATGTCCCCCAGCGCCGCCTCGCGCACCATCCCCGCCACCCGCGCGATCTCGTGATTCACTGCGTAGATGGCGATCAGCCGCTCGCGCACCTGCGCCGGCGCGAACCGCGACGAAAGCCACCGGTCTTCGTCCCCGCGGCGCACGAACTGGTCCAACTCTTCCACGGCGCTAGGGATGCGGGAGGCGGGAGGCGCGATCAAGCCACCCCGTCCCGCTTCCCGCGAGCATTCGTCCCTAGAACAGCGTGCTTGCGCCGGTCATCGCCACCAGCATCGGCGCCGACAGAAAGGTGTTGGTGCGCGAGAACAGCATCGCCGTCTTGCCTGCAGCCGCCTTCGCCGCTGCGTCGAGATCGGGATACTTGTTGGCGATGTTGAGCGCCTTTTGCTGGTTCGGCCAGATGATGAACCAAACGTTGAACCACATCACGATCGCCAGCCACATGCCTATGCCGATCAGGATGTGCTTCGGCACTGTGAAGCTCGGATCGCTGGCGCCGCCGAGAGTCAGCGCCTCCAGCAAGTAGTTCTGATTCCACGCCAGCAATAGCCCGGTGACCAGCGTCGCCATTGCCCCCCAGCGAAACCAATAAAGCGCCGCCGGCGCGATCACCTTCGTCACCGCCGGTTTCTGTTCGTCGGGGATTTTCGGCATGTTCGGCATCTGGGTGAAATTGAAATAATAGAGATGTCCGATCCACATGATGCCGAACAGCACATGCAGCCAACGCAGCGTCGATTCCCAAAACGCACCGTCGCCGAACTTGTAGCCGGCGACGCCCATCGCAAAATAGATCAAGAACAGCACCGCGATCGCGACGCTGGTCCAGCCGACATATCGCAGATTGCTCAGAAACCAGGCCATCACGTTCCTCCCCGCGCGGCGCAAAACCCTACACGCCGCAAGCTTTAAGACTCACGGCTTCAAGCCGACAATAATAGGCTTCGCGAACGAGTCACGGGGCCGCAGTCGCCGCGCTGTCCTTCTTCTTGTCCGTCGCGGACTGGTAGTTCTCGCGCCTGCCCACGCCCAGCATGATCAGCACCGGCGCCGCAACATAGATTGACGAATAGGTGCCGATGACGATGCCGAAGATCATCGACACCGAGAACGCGAACAACGCTTCGCCGCCGAAATAGGACATGACACCCAACGCCATCAGGCCGGTGACGCCGGTGATGATGGTTCGCGACAGCGTTTCGTTCACCGAAAGGTCGATCAGCTCCTTCATCGGCATTTTCTTGTATTTGCGCAGGTTCTCCCGCACCCGGTCCAGGACCACGATCTTGTCGTTGATCGAATAGCCGATGATGGTGAGGATCGAGCCCACGGCCGTCAGCGTGAACTCCATCTGCGTGACCGCGAACAGCCCGAAGGTCAGGAGCACATCGTGCGCCAACGCCATGACGGCGGCGGCGCCGAACGTGAAACCGAACCGGAACCAGATGTAGAGCAGCATCAGGCCGATGCCGCACAACAGCGCGACGATGCCCAGAAGGAACAGCTCGCCCGAGACCTGCGGACCGACCACCTCGACGCGCGTGAACCGCACTTCGCCGAAGGCCGCGCTGATCGCTTGGCGCACCCGCGCCACCGTTGCGTTCGGATCGGCGCCTTCGGGCGTTTCGTAGCGGACCGCTGCGTTGCGAGCGTCTTCGAACAATTGCGGACGCACCTCGCCGAGATCGAGTTCGCCCAACACTTCGCGGAGGCGTCCTGCGTCGACCGGCTCGTTGTCGACGAACTCGAGCACTGTGCCGCCCTTGAAGTCGACGCCGCAGTTCAGGCCGCCGCATGGCGGGGTGAGCGGCCAGATCGTCAGATAAAGCGACGCGATGCAGGCGATGATCGAGACCACGCCCAGCACCGGCGCCAACATCACGTACCGGAAGTTCGTCTTCTCAGGCAGCAGTTTGATCAGGGGCCACATGGTATCGTTCGCCTAGGAAATCGGAAGTTTTTTCGGCCGGGTCGCACGGAACCACCAAGCCACCAGCACCTGAGTGATCAGGACGGCGGTGAACACCGAGGTGAACACGCCGATCGTCAGCGTCCAGGCGAAGCCCTTGACCGGACCTGCCGGCGCCAACGCCAGCATGATCAGCGCCGCGCCCAAGTGCGTGGTGTTGGCGTCGAGGATGGTGAGCATGGCGCGGCTGAAGCCCGCGTCGATGGCAAGCGCGGGGCCTCGCCCTGCCTTGGCCTCCTCTCGCATCCGCTCATAGATGAGAACATTGGCGTCGAGCGCCACCGCCAGTGTCAGTATCAGCCCGGCGACGCCCGGAAGCGTCAGCGCCGCCCCTGTCAGGCTCATCACCGCCATGATCAGGATGCCGTTGACGACCAGCGCGATCACCGAAATGCCGCCGAACAGCAGGCCGTAGGCGAGCACCATGAAAATCAGCACCAGCACGCCGGCGAGCATCGTCGAGATCTGGCCAGCATCGATTGCGTCTTGTCCCAATTCGGGGCCGACGCTGCGCTCTTCCACGACGCTAAGCGGCGCCGGCAGCGCGCCCGCATTGAGCATCAGCGCCAGTTCGCTCGCCGACTGCGCGGTGAAATTGCCGGTGATCTGGCCCGAGCCGCCGCAGATCGGTTCATTGATGCGCGGCGCCGTCAGCACCTGGTTGTCGAGCAGGATGGCGAACCGTTGCTCGGTGAAGTCGCGCGTGATGCGGCAGAACAGGCGCGTGCCTTGACTGTCGAGTTGAAATGACATCACGAACTGGCCGGTCTGCGGGTCTGTTCGCGGGCTTGCGCTCTGCAGACGTTCGCCGGTGAACCGCGGGCGGCGCTCGACTACTTCCGGCTGCGCGCCCATCTGCGGATAGGGTTGCACCACCATGGCGCCCGGTGGAATGCGTCCCGCGGCGGCGTCTTCCGGCGAGACTTCCCGCACCATATGGAACGTCATCTGCGCGGTCTGGCCGATCCGCTCCTTCAGGATCTCGGGATCGGTGACGCCGGGCGCCTGCACGACGATGCGGTTGTCGCCCTGGCGCGCGATGTTGATTTCGCTGGTGCCATTCGGATCGATGCGGCGGCGGATGACTTCGATCGATTGCTGCGCGGCCTGACGGCTCAGTTCGCGCAGCCGCGCATCGGTCATGCGCGCCTCGATCAGACCGTCTGCGCCCTCGGCGAATTCGATGATCTCGTTGCCGCTCGTCGGCGACAATGCGAGTTCACGCAGCGCACGCCGCGCTGCTTCCAGCTGCGTTGGATCGGTCAGGCGGATGCGCGCTGCATCGCCGACCACGCCGCGGCCGGTGTAACCGATGCGCGGCTCGGCGTCGCGCAGCGCTGTCGCCATCGAATCCGCGAGATTATCCAGCTGCTGGCGGCGCAGCGTGGCGGTATCGACTTCCAGCAGCAAGTGCGAGCCGCCCTGCAGATCGAGACCCAGATTGACCGTCTGGCGCATGAACGGCGGGAGCTGCTCACGCAGGTTCGGCGGCAAAACGTTGGGCAGCGCTATAACGCTGCCGATCACCGTCACGATGATGACGAGCCAGATGCGCCACGGCGCGACTTGAAGCATGTTGCCTATTCCGCCTTGGAATCGTTTGCCGGCGCCGGTTCGGTCTTGGATCGCACTTCGGCGATCGTATGGCGCAACACCCGGACATCGACGTTGGGCGCGAGTTCCACGCGGACCTCGTCATCGGCCACTGACTTCACCTTGCCGATCATGCCGCCGGAGGTGACGACGATATCGTTCTTCTTCAGCGCCGACACCATCTCCAAGTGCTTCTTGCGCGCCTGCTGCTGAGGCCGGATCAGCAAAAAGTAGAACACTACGAAGATGAGGATGAGCGGCGCGATCTGCATGATCAGACCCGTGGTCGGATCGGCGCCCGCCGCCGGCTGCGCATAAGCGGAAGAGATGAACATTGATCCTCACGGAAGAACGGCCACGCCGTCAGAAGCGGAAGGGGACAGGGTCCCGAAAGAAGGCCGGGACTATATCGGCAGGCCGTCCCTTTTCAATCGGCCGTTGGCGCAGCTTTGCGCCGTTTCGCCGCAGCTAGCGGCCGGGCGCGCCGAGCAGCGGCGCAGGATCCAGCGCCTCGCTCCCCCGCCGCACTTGAAACAGCAGCCGGGCGCCTCCGTCGGGACGCGCACCAAGCTCGGCGATGGGTTCGCCCGCGCGCACATGCTGGCCCTCGCGCACGAGGGCGCGCCGATTGTAGCCGTAGGCAGTGACGAAATTGTCGGCATGGCGAACCAGCACCAGATTGCCCAGGCCTTCGATATCGGCGCCGGCGTAGAAGACGTCGCCCTCCGCGGCGGCGAGCACGGGCGCGCCCTCGCGGCCTGCAATCTCGATACCGTCGAGCCGGGCGCCGCCGGGCTGGGGGCCAAACCGGGCCGTGACATCGCCGCGCAATGGCCAGGCAAACCGTGCGCTCCCGTTTTGCTCTACCGCTTGCGGCGCAGGCGCCGCGCTTTGCGTTGCTAATGCAGCGTGCTCGCGCGCCATCGCCGGCAGCACAATGCGATCGCCGCGCCTCACCGCGTAGGGCGGCCGCATGCGATTGAGCAGCGCCAGGGATCGAAGATCGACATTGTAGCGGCGGGCGATGTCCGCGAAGTCCTCGCCGCGGGCCACCGTATGAATCCGCGGCGGCGGCAATTCGATCGCACGTCCCGGCGCCAAGGCATAAGGCGGCTCCAGCCGGTTCTGATCTATCAACGCGCGCAGCGGGACCTGATAACGCGTGGCAATGTCGTAGAGCGATTCATCGGCGCCGACCGTGTGCGTGCGCGGCCCATGCGCCGGGTCAAACGGCTGCACATCCTCGGCGCGCAACGCATAGGCCGAAAGCGGCGTGCCCTCGCCATCGGACCAGTTGGGTTCTGGAGCCGCAGGCGTCCCCGCCGGCAGCTGCGCCGGCGCCGGGGCTTGACTACTGGGCGGCGCGGGCTCGGAGCGCCGGCCGCCGCCATAGGCAATCGGCGCCGGACTGCTTGTTGCGCAAGCGCTGGCCATCAGCGCAAGCAGGAGCACAGTGCGCGTCATCGCCAGCATCATCGGGCAGAATCGCGCGCAGCCTCAACCCGACCGCAGCCCTTCGCCGAGTCCCCGCTCCAGCGGCTGCAGCCTGATCGGGCCCAGATCTTCACGCACGCCGTTTTGAATCCGCACCAAACGTTGATCCTGGGCGTCGCCCAGCGGCGCCACCATTGTCCCGCCCGGCTTCAGCTGCGCCAGCAAGGGTTCGGGAAAGTCCTCGAGCGCCGCGTTGACGATGATCCGATCGTAGGGCGCCTCTTCCGGCCAGCCAACGAAGCCGTCGGCCGTGTGAGCGTAAGTCCGCATCAGGCGCGCCGTGCCGAACTTGCCGCGCGCAGTGATCGTAAGGTCGCTCCAGCGATCGAGCGTCACCACCTTGTTGGCGATTGCCGAAATCGCCGCCGCCTGAAATCCCGATCCGGTGCCGATCTCCAGCACCGTCTCGCCCGGCGCCGGCGCCAGCGCCGCCAACATGCGGCCGACGATCGACGGCTTTGTCATGGTTTGCGCATGCGCAAGCGGCAACCCGACATCGTCCAGCGCCAAGCCTTCCAAATGTTCGGGCGCATAATGCGTGCGCGGCGTGCGTTCGAGCGCCGAAAGCGCACGCGCGTCGGTAACGCCGGCCTGGCGCATTTCCAGCACGAACCGCATGAGGCGAGACGGGTCAGTCGTCATTAGTAAGTAGTCAGTGGTGCTGCGCTCGACTGACTATTGACTGGTGACTACTCACTCCCTTTCGGCGCTGCTCCGCCCAAAACGCGTTTGAGGTCGTTGATCGTCGGCATGTGGGTTAGATCGATGTGGAGCGGCGTGACCGAAATGCGCCCGCTATAGATCGCCCGTAGATCGGTCCCCTCGGGGGGATTGGACAATTGCCCGCGGAAGCCGAGCCAATAATACACTCCGCCCCGCGGATCGGTGCGCTTGTCGGCATAGACGACGTGATGATCGCGCCGCCCTTGCGTGGTCACTTCGATTTCGCTGACTTCATCGGGCGGCAAATCGGGAAAGTTGATGTTCATCAACACGTCCTTGGGCCAACCGTTCTTGAGCAATTGGCCGACCACTCCCGGTCCAAATTTCTCCGCGGTTTCCCAGGGAATTTTCGCCTCCTCGCCGCGAAAGCCGCGCGCCTGACTGAGCGCGATCGCGGGAATGCCCAATTGCATGCCTTGCATCGCGCCTGCGATCGTGCCGGAGAAGGTCACGTCCTCGGCGATGTTCTGACCGCGATTGACGCCCGAGAGCACGAGATCGGGCGCGACGCCGTCCATCAGATGCTCCACCCCCAGCAGCACACAGTCGGTCGGCGTTCCCGATACCGCAAACCGCTTCGGTCCCGCGGCGCGCACGCGGATAGGATCGGTCAACGTCAGCGCCCGCGAGGCGCCCGACTGCTCGAGTTCCGGTGCAATCACCCAGACATCCTGGCTGATCGTGCGTGCGATCTTTTCGAGGATCGCCAGCCCCGTCGCATGGATGCCGTCGTCATTCGTGCAAAGGATGCGCATGCGCGAAGGGAGTAAGGGAATAGGTGCGTAAGGCAATAGCCGAGCTTGCCTACCGCCCTACTCCCTCGTTCCTTGACTGCCTTATTTCACTTCCAGGCGCCCAAGACCGCGCCCGCCGCCGCGTAGCAGACCAGGAAATGCGCGAGGTTCACGGCGATGAATTGCTCCGTGTGCGTGCCGTAAACATAACCGTAAAGACTGGTTGGAAACGCAATCAGCACCGCCATCCAGACCGCTGTCATCGCGCCGCCGATCCAGCCCGTGGCGTTGCGCCACTTGATCACCAGCGACAAACCTATCGCCGTCAGGATCGGCATCACGATGCCGACCGGCATGCGGCTCTCATCGCCCTGGCCTTCGACCATCCCCGTCATGGTCATGTAGTCGGGCCCGGGAATGAGCACAGCGAAGATCACGAACTCGATCGCATAGATGACGAGAGCCGCCACCAGAATTGCGAACACATTATGCCCGTTGTAGCGCATGAGGCTTCCTCCCTGGGCAGGGATTCTAGTCAGAGTCGCCAGTCGGCAACCGGCAATCGGAATTCGGCAACCGCAACGAACGGCTAGCGTTGTGCGTCCGAAACGATCTCGCTAATCCTGCGGCCTTTCGCCAATTGGCGGCCGCGCTACGAGCGGCAATCGATCGCCCAGATATCGTAGGTCGGGTGATCGACCGCATTGACGCTCGGGCTCGATGAGAACAACCAGCCATGGAAGATCTCGCGCCGCTCGCTCTCTTCACCCTCGCGCGCCGGCGGATGATCGAACACATCGACATAGATGCGCACCAGCGGCGTCTCTTCCGGGGCGTTCTTGGTGCATGCGCGGGCGATGACTTCGAGCGATCCTACGCGCGCCGGACGGCCCACGGTCAGCGTGTAGTCGCGCGCGTGGCCGGTAACCTTGTCGAGACCGCGCACCACGGCGCGCTGCGCAAAGGCGGGGCCGGCGCCCAAGGCAAACACCGCCAGCGCGGCGGCAACCGTACGCATCATGGAATAGCTTCCTCAGTAGCGGCGGCGTCAGCGTTCCCCGCCCCTCCCGCGAAACTGGCGAACAAAGTGAGCAGATCGATGGCGCCTTGTGTATTGGGAATTTCCGCCCCAGCCGGGAGCGGGTCGAGCCCCGCCGGCTCGATCGCCACATAAGCGCCGCCAAGCAGCCCATCGCTGGCAATCCGTGCGTTGGACTGATCCAGTACTTGAATGCCGTTGGCTACCGTCAGCGTCAGCACCGCGTCATAGGTCTCCGGATCGAGTTCAAGCGTGCGCACGACCCCGACTTTCACGCCGGAAATCCGCACATCCGTGCCGACGCCAACGCCGTCGACACGCTGGAACCTCGCGACGAGATCATATCCGCCAGCGGCGCCGGTCTGACCGGCCTGGGCGGCGGCGAAGAGGAAAAATCCGACCGCGACTACCGCCACGCCAGCGCCCAGAATGGTTTCGCCCCACCGTTCGAAATTGAATTTCACTGGAGTTTCCCCGAATCCGGGGACCAAGCCTCGTAATCGGCGGTTGACTTTTGCCTAACCCCGCCGCGTGCCAACGAGCCTTTTGGCCGGTAGGCTTTCACCGTACCGGTCAAGTTCGGCTGGTGCGGTTTTTCCCACCTTTGCCGCATTAGCGGCGCAACCGTGGGTGGATCGGCGATCGTATGATGCATCCAGCCGTGCCAGTCCGGTGAGATGCGGGAGGCTTCGGCCAAGCCGCTATAGATCACGTAACGGCGCTTGCGGCCCTCTATGCTCGGCCGCCTTTCCTCGTAGAATTTGTTGCCCTGCTCATCCTCGCCGACAAACGTCCCGCGGCGGCCGATATCGAACAGCGCCCCCAGAGTGGCGCCATTCCACCATGTGAAAATGCGTTTGAGCATGCTCTTCCAGCGTCTGTCCGGACCGGGTTTTTGGCCACGCGGGCCATAATGCGGCGCGCACTATGGCGAGCGCCGCAAGCTACGTCCAGTGCAGGTGCGAAACAATATCCTGTGGTTATCCCAAGTCTCGATACACTAGATATTGATTGCGAGCCCGGATCAAAGGTAGAATCGCGATCAGGGAGGCTCGCCCATGGCCCAAGACTACGATGACGACATCCGTCCGGCGGCGGAGGCCCCGGAGGCGTGGACCGAGCCGATGATCCAGGCCGCGCTCGAGTCCGGGATAGCGGTTGAAACGCCGGCGGGTCCCAGCGTCAGCGCCGCCCTTGCGCGCGCTGCCGAGCGCATCGGCGCATGGGCCGACGATCCAGCGCTCGGCCGGACCGTGCTGGATCTGCTCGCGCGCGGCCAAATCATGTTCGACGCGCCCCTCTTTCGCGCCGCGCTATCGCCCGGCGCCGAACTCGCGATCTCTGCGGCGCTGCTGCAGTGGCCAATTGAGCGCGACGACGAACTCGACGCCATCGGGCGGGCGCAAACCTTGCTCGCCGCCGGGGCAAGGCTCGGCATCGCCGGCAGCCCTTCGCCCGCAGCGCTCGACGCACTCGACGCCGCGGCGCGCCTGGCCGATCCGATCGGCCGCGACGGCGCAGCAATTCTGGTGCGGCCCAGCGCCGACGCCGCAGCCGAAATCATCGCCTCGGCCGCCGCGCGCACGCGCGCGGGCGCGGCGTTGGCGGCAGGCGCGCGCGCATTGGACGCAGCACTCGCCGAACTTGCCATTGAAGCGGTGCGCAATGGTCTCAACACCGAACACGGCGGCGTGCAGCGCAAGGCCGCCGCTGCTCGTCTGGCCGGCGCGCCCGACGCCGACATCATCGCCGCTCTCACTGGCGCCGTTGCGCGCGGCGCATATAGCGCTGCGCTCGACGCCGGCGCCGATCCCACGCACCGCCGCATCGCCATCGCTTCGCCCGAAGCCAGCGGCCACGCGCTAACGGCCTTTGCCGGCGCCGCGATCGATCCTACTGGCGCGATCCGGTCGGAGAGCGAATGCAGCGTCATCGGCGCCTCAGTCGCGCTGCCGCGCTTCATGGGCGCCCGCGCGTTCGACATCCCCGGCTTCGAAGCTGCGATCCGCACGCTCGTGCGGGCGCTCGACGCCGCTCACGGCGGCGCAGGCTCGCCCCGCCGCCCGCTGCTGATCCGTCTCGAAGGCCTCGCGGCGCTGCTGATGCGCGCCGGCCTCGCCTACGACAGCAAAGACGGCCGCGATCTCGCCTCGGCTGCGGCCGCGCTCGCGCACGCCGCTGCGATCTCTGAAAGCGCGGCCCTCGCTGCCGCGAAAAACGCCTACCCCGATTGGCCGCGCGCAAGGCGGGCGGAAGAGGCCGCAGTGAACGCGGCGCGCGCAGCCGCGACCTCGCTCGAGGGCCCTATCGGTGAACATGCGCAAGCGATCTACCGCGGCCTTCCAGGCGCGAAGAACGCCGGCCTGCGCTGCGCCATATCCATAGCATTCGCCAACGACGCCGCAGCCGCGCGCGCCATCGGCGCGAACGCTCCGGGCCTAGCGCCCGCGCAGGCCTTGGCCCTCTACGGCCAACGCGAGGATGGCGGTTTCGGCCGTCTGCTTGGCGAGGATGTTCGCAGCGCGCTCGCGGCGCTCGGCTATGATTGCGAGGCCATCGCCGCCATCGCCCAGCACATCGAAGGCCGGCGCAGCTTGCGCGGGGCGCCGGGCGTCAACCTCGAGCGGCTCGCGCAGCTTGGCCTCACCGAACCAGCGCTCGACGCCATCGAAGACGCCGCCGCCGACGCCTTCAATATACGCGCCGTCGTGCATCCGCTCGTGATTGGCCCTGAACTCTGTGAAGACGTGCTGAAGCTGCCGCCCGACGTCGCTGCCGGCAAGCGTGGCGACTTGCTGATGACGCTGGGTTTCAGCGAGGACGAAATCGCGCACGCTGAAGCCTATTGCTTGGGCGCCGCCGACCTAGCCGGCGCGCCCGGCTTGAAAGCGGAGCACGCTGCGATCTTTACCCGCGATATCGACGCCTCCGCGCAAATCGCCATGGCCGCCGCACTCTCGCCATTCGCCAACATCGCGCTCGACATCACGCTCGAAGCCGCAGACGGCTCCCGCCGCGCGCCGCTCTTAGAAGCGGCTGACGCGGCCGGCGTCGCCTTGATGCAAATTCACACCGAAGCGCCGCCCATCACGCTGACGCTGGCCGATGCTGACGAAGTGTCTCATGCACAGCCGGGCCCCTTGCCTGCGATTGCTGCGGCCCAACCGGCTGCTGGCGGCGATGCGCCCGCGGCCCAACAGCGCCGCCGCCTCCCCGAGCGCCGCAAGGGCTACATCCAGAAGTCCATCGTCGGCGGCCACAAAGTCTATCTGCACACCGGCGAATACGATGACGGCGAACTCGGCGAAATCTTCATCGACCTGCACAAGGAAGGCGCAGCCTTCCGCTCACTCATGAACAATTTCGCCATCTCGATCTCGATCGGGCTGCAATATGGCGTGCCGCTCGAGGAATATGTCGATGCATTCCTCTTCACCCGCTTCGAGCCGGCGGGCGAGGTCCGCGGCAACGACACCATCCGCCACGCCACTTCGATCCTTGACTACATTTTCCGCGAACTGGCCGTCTCCTATCTCGGACGCGCCGATCTTGCCCAAGTCGATCCGTTCGACGCGCGCGGCGACGGCCTCAGCAAAAAGGCGCAGGACGCCGAAAGCGCCGCGCGCCTCATCTCGCGCGGTTTCGCTCGCGGCGCCTCGCCCGACAATCTCGTGATGCTGCGTCCGCGCGTCGTGGTCGAGAACCTCCGCGACCGCAAGGAACCCCAGGCCGCGGCGGTCAAACCTGCCGCCACCGGCTATCGCAACGATCCCTGTGCGGCCTGTGGCCACTTCACCGTTGAGACAAGCGGCAAATGTGCGGCCTGCGGCGCAACCGGCGAAGCCAGCGGCGGCTAAAACCGCCTATTGCGGCTCCTGGTCGTTGGCGGCGAAGCTCGACGAGCGCGCTAACGCGCGCGCGTGCTGTCGCGCCCGCGCTCGAAGCCGGGAACATCGCCGAAACTCACCTTGCTGACGTCATAGACGGAGCGATGGAGCGGCCGGCGCGCAACGCGCCGCAGCCCCATTTTCGTAAACCGGAAATAGCCATACGCCCGCCTCGCCACAACGTCACATCGACGTGTAGCCGTACCAAAGCACCAACAGCACCAGCCGTGCCGCGAACGCCGAGCCGGTCAGTGTCGCCAGCACGATCGCCACCAGAGCAGCGCCCGCGCCCGTTGCGGACGCAAGCGCCAGCGTCTCCATCGGAGGATGCCGCAGCAATGCCGGGGCCGCCATCGCGACGCTCCACGATGCGCCCGCTGCGACGAACGCCGCACGCCGCGCGAGCGGCGCCAGCGCCGCAACTTTCGTCAGCGCCAAAAGCCCACGCGCTTCGCTGCGTCCTGCATGCGCGGATAGCGCAAACACAAGCAGCAGCAATCCCGCGGGGCTGGCTGCGTGTCGGAAATCCGGCGCCATCCCAGCAAGCACCGCACTCAGCGCGGCCAGCAGCAGGAACACCCGCCCCGATCCGATCAAGCGGAACTCCGCTGCAACCAACCCCGCCGCATCCAGCATCGCTCGCTGCGCTGCCGGAGCATTGGCCAAGGCGCGCGGCGGCGGACCGGCATTCAGCAGTGCGCCCAAGCGTCCGGCGATCATCGTCTTCTGCTTTGCTTTGTGCGGCGCATAGATGACGCCGGCGACGACGACCACCGCAATCGCCACTCCGATCCACGCCAACCGTGATTCCAGGTATCCAGGGGAAAGCAACCCGGCCATCACATCGAGATCGATTGTACCGGTCGCCAGGAAGCCGCCGCCGATCGAGAAACTGTCGGCGCCCGCCGGCGCGCCGTATTTGAGCGGCGTCACGAACCCGGCGAAGTCCCACATGTTGGCGCCGAAACTGGGCTCGGCCTTCTCTGTCGCCGCCGGCACGGCGATACTCGCGATCCAGGTGCAGAAATAGGCGAAGTCGCCGAAGCCCGAGCGCAACAAGGGCCGCGAGTCGAACAGGATTCGTAGCGCCGCCAATCCAATCAGCGCGGGCCCCGCCACCACCCAAAGCGCAAAGCTGAGTTCGGTGATGTTCAACTCGTCGCCGCGGAGCATGAAGAAAGAGAGATAGACGCCCGCGAGGTTGAGTGTCGCCAGCATCGCCAGCAATACGCCCGCATCCGCTGCGAAACGCCCCAGCGCGACCGCCACGCGCGATGCGGCGGTTGCTTCTTCCACCTGCCAAGGCTGGCGCCGGGTGGTGTTCGAGCGCAGGTAGAGCCAGGCAATCGGCAGCACGAGAGTCGAAACGATGATGCCGAGCGATACGCCCAGAAACGGCGACGTCATCACCGGCAGCGCGCCGCCGACCGCGATCTTGATGCCGCCGCCATCCTCGAACGGCAGCATGTAGCGCGCACCCAGCGGGGCTACCAGCAGCATCAGCCACAGCGCGCGGCTCCGCGCATAACGCTGCAGCGACGTGCCCAGCGAGGAAGCCGTGATGACAGCGGCGTTCACGCCGCGGTCTCCCGCACGCGCGCGGCCGGCGCGGGCGCGACGCGTCCCGCCTCAACCCGCAAGGTCTGCGCGGCATAAGGCGCCAGTTCGTCAGCAAAATGCGTAGTCATGACCACGATCGCGGTCTTCGCGCGCTCGACGATCAACGCACCCAGCTTTCGCGCCGTCTCGCCATCGAGTTCCGCCGTCGGTTCATCCAGCGCCAGCACTTCCGGCGCGCCGAGCAAAGCCTGCGCGAAGATCAGACGCCGGCGCATGCCGCCAGAGAAACTCGCGATGCGGTTGTTGATGTCGGCATGCAGCCCGATCGCGTCGGTAATCGCGCCGAACTGCTTGTCCGCCTGCGCCTGGTTCAAGCCTTTGAGCGCTGCGATGTGCAACGCGAACTCGCGCCCGGTCAGATCCTCCGGCAAATCCACCGCTTGCGGCGCATAGCCCAGCGTCTTGCGCAATGCGGTGCGGCCGCTGCGGCCGTTCCACGAAATCGAACCGCGATTGGGCCGCTCCGCCGTGGCGATGAGGCGTAGCAAGGTCGACTTCCCCGCGCCGCTCGGCCCCACCAGCAGCGTCAAGCCAGGACGAAACGTCAGCGATACGTCCTCGAGCACGCGCTTTCGGCCGTAGGCCTTGCCTACGCCCTTCAATTCGAGCGACGCCATCCTCGTCCTCCAGCCCTTCCGAGCGGGCCTTATCCGATCAGATGCCCTGCTGGCGATGACTGGATGCACTGGCCCGGCTCCTGCGACGGGCGGCGCGACCAAGTCGGGAGTTGCGCCAATATGAAACGCGCCGTGCTGATCGCTTGCCTGCTGGCGTTAACGACGCCGGCTTTCGCGCAACCGCCGTCGGCCACCGGCGGACCGATCACCAATCAGGCCGAACGCGACGCCATTGCGGCGCGGGTGCGCGCCGGCGCTTCCTGCGCCAATTGCGATCTCTTCCAGATCAGCCTCGCCTACCAATCGATCGCCGGCCGCAATTTCTCCGGCGCCCGCATCCGCCAGGCAGATCTTTCCCTGGTGACAGCGGATCGCGCCCGTTTCCACGGCGCGAATCTGTCGCTGACCAACTTCTTCGGCGCCCGTCTCTCCGGCGCTGATCTCGGCGAAACCAACCTCGAAGGCGCGACGCTTGTGGGGGCCTATCTTGGCGGCGCGCGCCTGCATGGCGCCGTCCTCGCCGGCGCAAATCTCTCTGGCGCGGAGCTCGCGGACGCAGTTGGCCTTACCCAGCCGCAACTGAATACTGCTTGTGGCGATGCGACGACCACATTACCCCAAGGAATGACCATTCCGGCCTGCGGTAACAACCAGTAACAATTCTCGCTTACTGCATGTTCACTGGCGCGACATCTTGGACGCGCTACCTGACGGCGCCGTGCTGACACAATTCCGCATCGCCGTCCTTTCGGCCGCCGCGCTGATCGCGGCCCCGGCGGGCCAAGCGCTCGCGTTCTGGCCGTTCGGCAGCGGCGCGCGTCTCGATCTTGCGCCGGCCTATGGCGGGGTCTGCGAAAATTGCGATCTCTCCGGGCGCATTCTCGCCGGGGCGCGGATGTCGAACTCCGACTTCAGCGGCAGCGATTTCTCAAACGCGGTTTTGGCGCGAGCCGACGCATCAGGATCACGGTTTGAAGGAGCGAATTTCACTGAAGCGGACCTGGAGCGAACGCGGTTCGTCCGAGCATCGCTCATACGTGCGCAGTTCCGCGGTGCTCGACTTCGCCGCGCCGACTTTTCCAGCGCCGACCTTCGGTTCTCAATCGGCCTCACACAGGAGCAACTTCTGACGGCCTGCGGCAACGAAGAAACGCGATTACCCCGCGGTCTCTATGTTCCTCGTTGCGAATAGTCTGCGATGGAGTCCGCGTTGACCAGAATGCGCAGCATGTCCGCGTCGGTGACTCGCGGCATTCCCAATGAGCTCCGCATCGCCCGCAACAGATGCACGAAGCCATCAACCGCATCAACGTTGGCAAAGATTTGCGACGTTCGACAGAACTCCGCCAATGCATGAACAACTTCGGTCGGGGCAAACTGCAAAATTCGTTGCTTGGCGGCGATGAAATCGCGCGTCGCTTCTCCGCCAGCGCGCTCCATAGAGAGTGAAGCCATTGACTCTATCAGTGCTTGATAGGCCTGAAGAAGCAGATCTCGCTTCCGCTCAGTTTCACCGCCGAAACGCGACAGAAGACCTTGAACAACAACTGCGCCAAGGGCGCCCAATATACCGGCTGTTGCAGCGATCCACTCCGATTCCACCGTTGCCCCGTCGCTAATTCTTAGGCTGCTCCGCGATGCGGATATGCAGCTCCTTCAGCTGCTTTGGCGTCACCTCGCCCGGCGCGTTCATCATCAGGTCCTGGGCCTGCTGGTTGAACGGGAAGACGATGACTTCGCGGATGTTGTCGACGCCGGCGAGCAGCATGACGATGCGGTCCACGCCCGGGGCCGAGCCGCCGTGCGGCGGCGCGCCGTAGCGGAACGCGTTCAGCATGCCGCCGAACTTCTCTTCGACCACGTCGCGGCCATAACCGGCGATCTCGAACGCCTTGATCATGATTTCCGGCTTGTGATTCCGGATCGCGCCCGAGGATAGCTCAACGCCGTTGCAGACAATGTCGTACTGAAACGCCGTGATCTGCTCGATCGCCGCGCGATCGTTGGGATCGAGCTTCAGGAATTTCTCATGATCGTAGTTCGGCATCGAGAACGGGTTGTGGGAGAAATCGATCTTCTTCTCTTCCTCGCTCCATTCGTACATCGGGAAATCGACGATCCAGCAGAACGCGAACTGTGCCTTGTCGGCCAGATCCAGCTCGTCGGCCACTTTGTTACGCGCAAGGCCGGCAAACTTGTAGAACACGCCCGGATCGCCCGCGACGAAGAACGCGGCATCGCCGACCTCGAGGCCTAGCTGGTCGCGGATCGCGTTCGCTTTCTCGGCGCCGATGTTCTTGGCGATCGGCCCGGCGCCGCCCTCTTCGCCCTCTCGCCAAAAGATGTAGCCCAACCCCGGCTGGCCTTCGCCCTGCGCCCAGGAATTCATCTTGTCGCAGAAGGCGCGCGAGCCGCCGTTCGGCGCCGGCACAGCCCACACAGCGTGGCCGGGCTTCTCCAAGATTCGCGCGAACAGGCCGAAACCACCGCCGCGGAAATGCTCGCTGACGTCCTGCAAGATGAGCGGATTGCGCAAATCCGGCTTGTCGGACCCATACTTCGCAATAGCTTCCGCGAACGGAATACGCGGAAACGTTCCCGCCTTCGTCACGCGCTTGCCGGCGCCGAATTCCTCGAACACGCCGGCCAGCACCGGTTCGATGGCGTTGAAGACATCTTCCTGCATAACGAAGCTCATCTCGAAATCGAGCTGATAGAACTCGCCCGGCGAGCGGTCGGCGCGCGCGTCCTCATCGCGAAAACACGGCGCGATCTGGAAGTACTTGTCGAAGCCGGCCACCATCAGGAGCTGCTTGAACTGCTGCGGCGCCTGCGGCAGCGCGTAGAACTTTCCCGGATGTAGACGCGACGGCACCAGAAAGTCACGCGCGCCTTCGGGCGAAGACGCGGTCAGGATCGGCGTCTGAAATTCGGTGAAGCCCTGCTCGATCATCCGCCGCCGCAACGAAGCGATCACCTGCGAACGCAGCAGAATCGACCGGTGCAGCTTCTCGCGACGCAGGTCGAGGAAGCGGTACTTCAGCCGCAGTTCCTCCGGATAATCCGGCTCGCCGAACACCGGCAGCGGCAGTTCTTCCGCCGCGCCCAGCACTTCCAGCGCGCTCGCCTGCACTTCGACGCCGCCGGTCGGCAGATTGGCGTTGCGCGTCTCGGGCGTCCGTTCGACGACCTTGCCGTCGACCTGGATCACGCTCTCCGCGCGCACGCGTTCGGCGGCGGCGAACGCCGGCGAGGACGGCGCTATGACGATCTGCGTGAGCCCGAAATTGTCGCGCAGGTCGATGAACAGCAGCCCGCCGTGGTCGCGCTTCCTGTGCACCCAGCCGGAAAGCCGCACATCCTTGCCGGCGTCTGCCGGCCGCAGAGCGCCACAAGTGTGGGAACGGTAAGCGTGCATTGAAGAACTCCGAGCGCCGCGAGTCGCAAAACCGGGCGCAATTCGCGCGGAAAGCGCATGGGGGGCGGCGCTTTGTCAAGGCAATCACTGCCCCGGCAAATCGGCCCTCCGCATTTGCAGCGCAAACGCTGGCGCCGCCCGGCATGAACCCGGTTGTTTCAGCGCGTTCCCCGTGCATGCTGGGACGCAAACGGAGCCTCTTATGACCTCGATCCCGCCCCAGCACGGCGCGCCGTGGAGCGACCTCGAACCGCGCATGCGCGAATTGGCCAAGGGTGACGTCAAATGGCGCGACGGCCGTACTGGCATGTACATTTTCAACGCCGGCGAGGACGTCGAGCGTGTGAAGAAGGCCGCTTATGCCATGTTCTCCGAGGAGAACGGCTTGGGACCCGCCGCCTTCCCGAGCATCGCCCAGATGGAACGCGACGTCATCGCGATCGGGCTTTCGCTGCTCAGCGCCCCGCCCGGCGCCGCCGGCTCTATGACCAGCGGCGGCACCGATTCGATCTTTCTCGCCGTGAAGACTGCGCGCGATCACGCCCGCGCCAAGCGCGGCTTGACGGGCAAGCTCAACATCGTCGCGCCCGCCAGCATCCATCCGGCATTCGACAAGGCCTGCATGGTGATGGACATCGATCTTCGCCGCATCCCGGTGAAGGATTACCTCGCCGACGTCCTCGCCATGGAAGCGGCCATGGACGCCAGCACCTTGATGATCGCCGGTTCCGCGCCGTGTTTCCCGTTTGGCCTGATCGATCCTATCGCGGCGCTCGGAGATCTCGGTGAGCGTAGGGGCGTCTGGTTGCACGTCGACGCCTGCGTCGGGGGCTATATTGCGCCGTTCGTGCGCATGAACGGCGCCGACTTGCCTGCCTTCGACTTCGCCGTGCCGGGCGTGTGGTCGATCTCGGGCGACCTGCACAAGTACGGCTACGCCTCGAAAGGCGCCTCTACCGTCTTCTTCCGCAGCGAAGCGCTGCGTGGGTTCATGACCTTCGATGCCGGTCCGTGGCCGCTAGGACGAATGATCACCCCGACGCTTGCGGGCACGCGCCCCGGCGGCGCAATCGCTGCGGCCTGGGCCGTGATCCACCATCTCGGTGTGGACGGTTATCGGGAAAAACAGCGCATGGTCACGCAAGCCCGCGAGAAAATAGAGGCGGGCGTCGCCAAACTCGGCTTTCGCGTCCTTGGCAAGCCTCAACTCGGCATTGTCGCATTCGCACATCCGGAAGTCGACGCATTGCGGCTCTATGCACAGATGCACAAGCGGGGCTGGTTTACTGCGGCGCTGCTCGAACCGCGCGCGCTGCATCTGATGCTTTCGCCGAAACACCTTGAAGTAGCCGATCAATACCTTGCCGATCTCGAGGCGTCGCTGCGCGAGGTGAACCACGAACAGATGGCGCCGAGATACGCAGGCTGATCATGACGCTCACCTTCGACTATTACTTCTCGTTTCGCAGCCCCTATTCCTACCTGTCTGCGCCCCAGGTCGAAGCCTTGCTCGAACGTTACGACATGTCGCCGCGCATGCGGTTTGTCACCCCGATCGCGATCCGTATTCCCGGCTTCTTCAAGAGCGTGAACCCGCTCTGGCCGCCTTACCTGTTGCGCGACACCTTCCGCATCTCGCAAATGCACGACATTCCCTATCGCTGGCCGAAGCCAGATCCCATCGTCATGGATATCGGCAGCGGCGATGTCGCCGACGAGCAGCCTTACATTCATCGCGTCACCCGCATGGGTGTGGCCGCGGAACGGATGGGCCGCGGCTTCCAATTTGCGCGCAAGGCCTCACATGCGATCTGGTCCGGCGAAGTCGATGCCTGGCACGAGGGCGATCACCTGACTCGCGCCGCCGCCGAATCCGGTCTCGCCCCGGAAAGCGTGGACGCGATGGTGCGCGACGAGGGCGCGGACCTTGCCGCCGAGATCGAACGCAACGAAGCCGACCAGCGCAAGGCCGGTCACTGGGGCGTGCCCTTGTTCGTGTTCGATCAGGAGCCTTTCTTCGGCCAGGACCGTCTCGATCATCTGATTTGGCGGATGCAGCAGTCGGGGCTGAAACCGCGTTAGTCGCAAAGTCGCGCGCGTTCGCCTCATCTCGCGCTTTTGTGTTTGGCCCCCGCGCGGCGCCCACGATTGGATATGGCGATGACTCGGATCGGATTGGCGCTCTCGGCGCCGGTGTTTGCGCTAATCGCAAGCTTCGGCGCTCCGGCGCATGCCCAGCACCGCTACGACCGCGCGCTGACCATGCACGTGATCGCGGTCGGTGAGGAAGCGCGCGCTTTAGGGCTCTACGTCCCCTCGAGCTATCGTGCAGGCCAACCGGCGCCGCTGATCGTGGCGCTGCACGATCGGTTCTCATCGCCGCAAGCGTTGCACGCGATCAGCGGACTGGCGGCTGTCGCCGAGGCGCGCGGTGCACTCGTGCTCTATCCCGAAGCCGCGGAAGGCGCCTGGAATGATGGCGGTCACGCCATCCTCAATCGTCCGGGTCCCGCCTTGGATGATCTCGGTTTCATTCGCGCCGCCATCGACTCTGCAGCCGCCGAGTATTCGATTGACCGTACGCGCGTCTTCCTGACCGGCATTGGCAGCGGCGGAGCCATGGCCTACGCGCTTGCCTGCAAAAGCGAAACGCCATTCGCGGGCGTCGCCATTGTCAGCGCGCTGATGTGGGACTTCGCGCGCGATCAGTGCGCGGGCGCGAACCCGACTCAGATGCTGCTGATTCATGGCCGCCGCGACGAATACGCCCCGGTGCGCGGCGGCGATGTTCCGGGAGTGACGGCGCGCCGGCTCGGCGTCGACGACACGCTGGCTGTGTGGCGGCGTGTCAATGGCTGTGCCGCTGCCACCGCGACGGGCCGGGACGACAGCGCGATCTATGCAGCTTGTGACTCAGGCGCCATCCTTGCCTATGTCGGCGTAGCAGGTGGCGACCATGACTGGTTTCACACCGGCGACGGTTATGAACTCAACCGGCAGGGCGTCGAGGCGACGGCCCTGATCGACTCGTTCTTCTTCGAGCGCAGCGAATTTACGCTGCCCCGCGCGCGCGCGACCGGGCGACGCGCACGCTCATGGATCGTCTATGCCCCATGGCGCTACGATCCGGCACAGCCGGCGCCTGTGGTCGTGCTTCTGCATGGACGGCCGAGCAACGCCGCTGGCATGGCTTACATGACCGGCATGAACACGGTCGCCGAAGAGAACAACTTCATCGTTATCTATCCCGACGGCATCGACAATGAATGGAACGCCCAGTTCGACATCTCCGCCAGCGACATTTCCCTGAGCGGGCGGCGCTCCACGCTGCCGCAGGACGACGTCGGCTTCCTCGAGACGCTGACGCGAGATCTCGCGGAGGACTTCAACATAGACGCATCGCGTCTCTATCTCGGCGGCTTCTCCAACGGCGCATTCATGACCTATCGCATGGCCTGTTCGGCGGGCGACACCTTCGCCGCATTCGCGGCGGTGAGCGCCGGCCTCTATGTCGAGCTATCGCGTTACTGCGCGCGCAGCGATCCAACCGCGATCCTGATCATGAACGGCACCGCCGATCCCAGCGTGCCCTATGAAGGCGTTGAAGTGGTCAATCCTCAGGGCGGTGACCCGATCCGCATTTCACTCGGCGTCCAGGACACGGTTTCCGCCTTCGCCCGCCGTAACCGATGCAGCTTGGCTGGAACCAGCACGACTTTCGCCGAGCAGGGCCAGTCGCCCGGCACCCATGTGATCCGCTTCATCCCGCGCGACTGCCAGCCGGGCGCTGACGTCGCGTTCTATCTGATCAATGGCGGCGGCCACACCTGGCCCGGCCGCTCTCGGGTGTTTTCCGGACAGGGTGCGCAAGATGCATTTGGCCCCACCAACATGGACATGAATGCGGGAGCGGTGATCTGGGATTTTTTCCGTGCCCACACGCTGCGGCCGGCCGGTTAGCGCTGGAACTTGAAGCCTGGTGAAAGCGTCCTCCCGGCATGCACATGCTCCGCCTCCTCGTCTTGGCCGCCGCTGCCGCAGGTCTGCTCGCCTGCAACGAATCCGACCCGGCCGCGCGCACTGAGGAAGGCGTCTATGGCTCGTCGAGCGGGCCGAATCCCAACCTGGCCGATCTGCAGCAACCGCCGGTCGATCCGGCAAATCCCGCGGGCGATCCCGCCACGCAGGGCGAAAACACCTATCCGAGCCAGACCGGCATCTTCAGCGAACCTTCCACCGGCGCTGAGGGCGGGCGCGGCTCCGCGCAGACAGGCGCGACCGACAACTAAACCTCGTTAACTCAACACCGTCAGCAATGCGCCTTGCTCCGGGCGGTGGCCGCGGTTAAGCGTGGCGCCCGCTGGAGACGTGGCCGAGTGGCTGAAGGCGGCGCCTTGCTAAGGCGTTGTACTCGAACAGGGTACCGAGGGTTCGAATCCCTCCGTCTCCGCCAGCGCCTTAACATGGTTAAGTGGCGCCGCCTTTGCGCGAGCCGTTGAGACGAAATTAGTCTCAAGGGCGAATTAACGATGTCGCAAGCCGTACTCCAGCTCGTCGGCGCCGATTTGGACCAGACGGGCCTGGAAACCGTGCCGGAGACGGACGTGCTGGCGCGCGAAGCCATGCGTTTGGCCGAGCTCGCGGCGTCATTCGCCCTGTTCGGATTGCGCATCGAGCAAGACGAAGATGGTGAATTTCCGCCCTCCGCCGATCTTTGCTATCGCGCTGCCGAGCTTGCTGCCGACGCACCGGCGAACGATTGGGCCCCCTTTGCGCCGCCGCTGGCGCGCCGTGGCCTGCACATCGATCCGGCGCTGCCGCACAAACTGCTGCAGATCATCGACTGGGTCGTCGTCATCGCCGCTGCGCAATTCGCCGCGCTCTGGGGCGCAGGCGGCGGACTGACGGAGCTCAGCATTGGTCAGGCGGCCGCGTTCCTGGTCTCAGCCGCTGCCTTGAAGGCTGGCCTCTGGTTCACCGACTTCTACCGGTTCTCGCTCGCCCGCCTTCGTCCCGAGCGCGGCATGGGCGGCTTGGCGCTGGGAACCATCGCCGGCATCCTTGCCGCCAACGCTTTCGCGCCCGACTCCAAGAGCGCCGCCGCACTGGCCGCAGCGCTGCCGTTTGCCGCCATGTTGCTGGCGGGCGTGCATGCAGCGCTGGCGCTTTGGATCGCTGCTGCCAATCGCCAAGGCGTGTTCGCCGAAACCATCGTGCTGATCGGCGCGACCGATGCCGCGCATCGTTTGATCAGGCGCGCGGCAAAGGCCGGCGAGGCTCGCATCGTCGCCATTGTCGACGACCGCGCCGCGCGCTCGCCGTCGCAAGTCGGCGGCGCGCCGGTGATTGGCGACGTGGAGCATCTGCTCAATTGGGAGAGCCTGCCAAACGTCGACCGCATCGTCATAACCGTGACGCAGCAGGCCGAAGGCCGCGTCCGTCAGATCATCGAACGGCTGCGGGTCGCACCCAATCGCGTCGATCTGCTGATCGATGTCGATACCGCCTGCGTGCGAGGCAGCCGGGTTGAGCGCTTCGGCGGCGTTGCCGTGGCCTGCGTCTCCGGCCGGCCCCACAACCACCGCCGTGCGCTCATGAAGCGGCTGCAGGACATCGTGCTCGGTGCGGCGCTTGCCGCCGTGTTCGCGTTGCCGATGCTGTTGATCGCGCTCGCCATCAAGCTCGACAGCAAAGGCCCGGCGCTCTACCGCCAGCGGCGTCACGGTTTCAACAATCGCATCTTCACGGCGTTGAAGTTCCGCAGCATGCGTCACGACCCCGACGCGGCGCTGCAGCAAGTGCGCCCGAACGATTCACGCGTGACCCGCGTCGGCCGCTTCCTGCGCCGCACCAGCCTCGACGAACTGCCGCAACTCTACAACGTGCTGAAAGGCGAGATGAGCCTCGTCGGTCCGCGCCCCCACGCCGTAGGCATGAAGGCGAGCGAGCGCGAACTGACCGAGATCGTCGCCGAATACGCCCATCGCCATCGGGTGAAGCCGGGCATCACAGGCTGGGCCCAGATTCACGGCTCGCGCGGTCCGGTGGCGTCCGCTGCCTGCGTCCGCCGCCGCGTCCGTCTGGATCTTGAATACGTCGCCCGCGCCTCGCTCTCGTTGGACCTCGAGATTCTCTGCCGCACTCTCCCGATCATGCTGGGCGACATCAAGGTCACCCGGTGAGCACGGCGCGCTTCCTTTCCCTTGCGCCCTTGCAGATCGCCCAGGCCCTGATCGGGTTTGGCGCGATCGCGGTGTTCACGCGCCTGATGACCGCCGAGGAATTCGGCCGCTATGCATTGGCGCTCTCCATTTCGATGGCGGCGCACACGCTGTTGTTCACTTGGGCCGAAGCGGCGGCGTTTCGCTTCTTCGCCGCCGCGCGCGCAGAAAAGAAACTGGCAGACCATTTCGCGACGCTGCTCGCCCTTGCCGTCGTGCTAGGCGGTGCGGTCATGATCGCGACGGGCGCCGTCCTGAGCTTGGCTGGCCTGCGCGACGACCACGCAGCGCTCGCGCTGTTCGCCGTGGGCGCGGCGATCTTCCGGTTCATCTCCAGGCTCGGTCGCGAGAGCGACCGAGCCGCCCTTGCATTTGGCCGCTATGCCATCTTGGAAACGGCTTACCTGCTGGTCGGCTTCGCCGCTGGCGTAGCGCTGCTCATGCTGTTCGACTTTGGCCCGGCCGCGCCGTTCGCCGGCCTGCTTGCGGCAGGCGTCCTGATCACTCTGATCGATGCGCCGCGCCTCATCGCCCAAGCGCGCGGCGGCGCCCCCTCGGCGGCGCGCGCCGCATCATACGGCGGCTATGGCGCACCGCTGGCGCTGGCGCTGGCGGTCGATCTCGGCGTTCAGGCGGTCGCGCGGACCATCCTCGCGGCGGAAGCCGGCGTCGCCGAGATCGGCGCCTACGCCGCCGCCTTCGGCCTCGCACGTGGCCTCGATGTTATGTTCATCGGCGTCAGCGCCGCTTTCGCGCCGCTCGTTTTTGCGGCCTACGAAGAGAACGGCCCTGCGGCGGCGCGACATGCGGCGCGCGACGGCTTCGTCCTGCTGGCGGCAGTGACATTGCCGGCCATGGTTGGTCTGGTGCTCGTCGCCGGACCGCTCACAAGCTTGATGGTGGGTCACGACCTGCGCGCGGCGACGTCGAACGCAGCACCTTGGCTTGCCCTTGCCGCGCTGATGACGGGCTTCAGCCTCTACTATTGGTCTGAAGCGTTTCAGCTTACACGCCGCACCGGGGTGCGCGCCCTGCTGATGCTGGCGCCGGGCGCGGCGCAACTAGCGCTGACCGCTTGGCTCGCGCCCCAGTTTGGCGCAACCGGCGCGGCTGTCGCCGCAGCCGCCGGCGCCAGCGTCGGCGCTTTGCTGTTGGCGCTCGCGGGCCGGCGACTGCTGGCATTGCCGTTCCCGCTGGCCGCACTCAGCCGCATCTTCGGCGCCGTCGCACTGATGGCGATCGTCGTACTGCTGGTTCGCAGCCCGCCCACACCAATCGGTCTTATGCAAGCGGTGCTGACTGGCGCCGCAACTTACGGCGTCGGTGCAGTGCTCTTTGACGTCCTCGGCGCACGCGCACTCTTGCTTGCCGCAGCGGACCGCTGGCGCCGCCGCCTTTCCGTGCAACCCGCCTCGAGTGTCCTCAATGCCGAATGAGCAAATCGTCACCGTTTGCGATGGGGCGGCGCCGCCAAGGCTGAGCGTGCTCACGCCCTTTTATGCACACGATCCCGCGCCGCTGCTGCGGGCGATGGCGAAAGCCCCCGCGGGCGTCGAATTCGTGTTGCTGGACGACGGTTCCGGCTCCGCGGCCTTGCTGGCGGGCGTGATCGCCGCCGCCGAGGCGACGGCGGCGTCCACCCGCATCGTCGTCTGGGGCAAGAATCAAGGCCGCGCCGCGGCGCGCAACCGGCTCGTCGCCGAGGCGCGCGGCGAATATGTGCTGTTTCTCGACGCGGACATGTTGCCGGATAACCAGCGCTTCCTGTCGATCTGGCTGGGCGTCATCGCCACCCAAGCGCCGCTCGCGGCGTTTGGCGGCCTGTCGCTCGCGCGTGCGCAGCGTACGCCGGAGACGGCGCTGCATTACGCCATGTTCGGTCGTTCAGATTGCCTGCGCGCCAGCGCGCGCGCCCGGCGTCCTGCGCAAAGCGTCGCCTCAGCCAATCTTATGGTGCGGCGCGATTTCCTGACCGCGCACCCGTTCGACGAGGGTTTCACCGGCTGGGGCTTCGAGGACGTCGATTGGGCGCTCGCTGCCGGCCGCGATGCGGATATCCTGCACGTCGACAATCCCGCGACCCACACCGGTCTCGACGATTTCGACACACTCTTGCGCAAGTCGGTGCAAGCGGGCCCGAACTTCGCCAGGCTCGCGCGCAAGCATCCGCGCGAAGTGCAGCGCTTTGCGGCGCATCGCGTTGCACGCGCCCTCCGGGTCACGCCCGGCCGGCAGACGCAACGGCGCATCTATAGCTGGCTCGCGCGCGATCCGCTGGGTGCGGCGCCGATGCGCGTACGCACCACGGCGCTCAAACTGTTGCGCGCCTCGCATTATGCGGAGCATCTATCATGACAATCGACGCCTATTCACCGTCACGGGATCTCGTCAGCAAGCTGCGCCGGCGAATTATCCAGCAGCGTGCGGCGCGCCCGGTCGAACTCGGCTTCGACGAGCCGATCCTTTCGATCACCTTCGACGACTTTCCGGCGAGCGCGGCCGACGCCGGCGTGCGAGCGCTCGATCGCCACGGCGCCAAGGGCACGTTCTACGTATCCGCCAGCCTGGAAGGCGCGGACGGCCCGTGCGGGCGCAATTTTTCCGCCCAAGACGTTGCCCGCCTGGCCGCCCACGGCCACGAGATCGGCTGCCATAGCATGCAGCACGCCGATTGCGCCCAGCGCGACATCTTCACCAACCTCGAGGACCTCGCGCGCAACCGCGACAGACTGATCGCAATGGGCGCTCCGGCGCCGCGGTCGCACGCCTATCCCTACGGCGAAACCAGTATCGAACTGAAGGACAACCTGCCGCCGCGCTTCACCTCCGCGCGCGGCATTCTGCCCGGGCTCAATGTCGGCCGCGCCGATCTCGCGCAACTCAACGCTTATCCGCTCTTCGGCGCCGGCGGCCTCGAGCGCATTCACGACGCGCTGCGTGCGGGCGCAAAACGCAAGGCCTGGGTCATCGCTTTCACACACGACGTCTCTGACGATCCCTCGCCCTACGGCACTCGAAGCGTCGATCTCGACGAATTGCTGCGGGCGGCGCATTCGCAAGGGTTCGTCATTCTGCCTGTAACCGCAGCGCTTGGGAGAAGGCTGGCATGATCGAAGTCAGCGTTCTCATTCCGACCTTTCGGCGTCAGGACTCATTCGTCCGCGCGGTGCGCAGCGTGTTTGCACAGCAGCACGTCGGCGCGTTCGAAGTCATTGCGATCGACAATTCGCCCGAGGGGTCGGCAATCGCCACGTTCCGGCAGATCGCCGCGGATGCCCCGGTCTCGTTCCGCTGGGCCCATGAGCCGAAACCGGGCGTGGCGCAGGCGCGCAACGCCGCCGTGCGGCTGGCGCAGGGCGAACTGGTGGCTTGGCTCGACGATGATGAGGAAGCGGCGCCGCATTGGCTTGCTTCGCTGATCGCCACGCGCCGGGCCACCGGCGCACAAAGCGTGTTCGGTCCGGTGCGGGCGCGCGCCGCCAACCAGACGGCGCATGCGCCATTCTTCGAAAGTCTCTATTCCCGCTGCGGGCCGTCGCGCAGCGGGATCAGCGCAAGCGCCTATGGCATCGGCAATTCCCTGCAGCCGCGTGCGCTGTTCGACGAGGTTGCGCCTTTCGATCCGCGCGCAGATCAGCGCGGCGGCGAAGACGATGCGCTGTTCGCCTCCTGGGCGGAGGCAGGCGCTGTGTTCGCCTGGTCCGCGGAGGCGAGCGTAATCGAGCATCTCGGCGCCGAGCGCACGCATCTGCGCCATGGCCTAAAGCGCGCCTTCGCTTACGGACAGGGACCTTGCGAGGCCGCCTGGGCGTCGCGGCGGTTTGGGGCGCTGGCACGGCACATGTGCGTGGGCGCGGCGCAAGCGGTGAGCTATGGTCTGGCCAGCATGCTGGCGCTCGCCAGTTCAACCCCGCGGGCGCTGGCGCTGCTCGACCGGGCGGCGCGGGGAGCGGGCAAAGTATTCTGGTTCTGGGAACAGCGCTTCTACGGCGAGGCGTTGGTGCGTCAGCCGGCCTGACGCAATATCCGTTCGATCGCGATCACCGGGGCGGCGACGCCGGAATAGACCAAGCCCATCAGGTTCGCTCCCGCCTTCTGCAACGCCGCTTTTGCCGACATCGCGGCGGGCGCTGCTCCCTCGCCGGCCCCCACGACCAGCACGACGCCGTCCATTTGCGCGGCCACACGCAGCGCAATCGAACTCTGATCAAGCGCCGGCGCATCGACAACGACGAACGCGCCGCCCTTGCGGGCAGCGTCCCAATAATCCGGGCGCGCCGAAATGCCGACGCGCGCACCTCTTGGCAGCACACGCATATCGAACACCCCGGCATAGACGCGTGAGCGCCCGACGCGATGATAGAAGAACGCCTGCGGCGCCTGCGCCATATTGCGGACAGTATGGAATGTCGTCCCGTTCAACGCGCCGTCGATGCGCGGGCCAAGCGCGCCATCGGCGCTGAGCGTGCGGGCGAGATCGTTGCGGCGCAGGTCGAGATCGATGGCGTAGACAGCGCCGGGCCCCGCAGCGTGGGCCACAGCACGAGCGGCGCTGGTCACGCCTTCGCCCGCGCGCCCGGCCACGAACATGACAGCGCGGCCGTTGCCGCGGCGCGGTTGCATCGCCAGCGCGTCGAGCACGCCTTCCACCGGGAAACTCATGCGCCGCCCTCCACGAGCTTCAGCGCCGGTTTGGTGTTGGCCGGCGTTTCCTTTTTGGCTTTCACTGGTTTCGGCCGCATTTGCCGTGGCGCCACCGCAAGCACCGGCACGTCGAGCGCGCGCGCGGCGCTTGATGGCGTAGGGAAGCTCCGCCGCATCAGCCCGCGCGACAGGCCGGCGGCGAAAGCCGCGATGCCGGCGATCAGCAACGTCACGATCATGATCGGCCAACGCAGACTCTTGCCCTGCGTCGGCACGGCGGCGCGTTCGACCGCACTGATATTATCGGTGGCGCGGCCGAGCATTTGGCTGCGTGCGCGCGCCTCTTCGGCGCGCGTGGCGAAATTCTGCGCATTGGTTTCGAGAATTGCGCGTTCGCGCTGCAGTTGCCGGAAACGCGGCTCGAGCGCTTGCATCGTCCGCAGACGTTCGCGGACTTCGGCGCGCTGCTGGGTCAAAGCCGTCTCGCGGCCGCGCTGGGCGCGCGCCTCCGCCTCCATGGCGTAGAGTTGGCTGGCTATATCCTGGCGCACGGGGTTTTGACCGCGGCGCGTAATGCTGGGCGGATCGCCCCCGGCGAGAAAGGCTTCCAGTTGCGCAATGCGGCGATCGACCTCGCGCACCGGCAGGGCATCGGGTTGATAGGCAGCCAACAGCCGTTCACGCTGCATCTGCGCCTCGACCAGATCGCGGCGCGCATCGGATTCCTGATAGAGTTCGATCTGCTCCGGCTCGGATTGATGACGCTGGCGCAAGGCGGCGGCGCGGGCTTCGGCTTCGCGGCGGCGGGCCTGCGCGTCGAGCAATTGGGTTTCGATGTCGCCCGCGCGCGCCGCCAGAGCGGCAAGCTCGCTTTCGAAATCGCCGATAGTGTTGTCGTTAAGAAAGCTCGCCAAGGCTTGGCTTGCGCTTGCGGCGCGGCCGCTCAGGTCAGCGCTTTCCTGCGACAGCGCCTCGAACTCGCCGCCGACAAGCACGTCGCGGCGGTGACGCAGATACTGATCCATCAGCGCGTTGAGCGCCGCAGCGGCGATTGCAGCGTCACGGTGCTCGAAGGCGAGACCGATCGCGGGCGTCTGCGGTGCGGTTTCAATGCTCAGATGTTCGGCAAATGCGCGTTCGGCGGCGGCGAGCTTGCGCGCGTCGGAACCGGGCGCGGCGGCGATATCGGGATATAGATTGGCGAGGCCGACGCTTTCCACCGCGCCCCGCACGACCGCTCCAGAACCGATCAGGCGCATTTCGGCGTTCACTACCGCCTGCATATCAGGCGTGGCGCCGGCGCCGGCGCCGCCGGCCGTCGGCTGATAGACGTATTCTTCACCGAGGCGCACCAGCAATTCCGCCCGCGCGGTATAGGTCTTCGGGATCGCCAGCGCCGCAACCAGGCCGAGCGCGCAGATCGCGCCGCCGACTGCTAGCACGACGGCCCGCTCGGCCCACAGCACGGCGGCGACATCAGCCATGCTGAAGCGCGGCGTCTCGGCCCAGCCGAACAGCGCCCGCGCGGGCTTGGCCTCGGTATTCGCTTTCATCGCCGCTCCTCGCGTCGCGGCCCGAAGCTTGCCTGACGTTGGTAAACGATCATTTCACCACCTGCGGGCAGGCTCGCGCCGACGCCTCGTTAACCTTGCGCGGGCTAACAAAGGGTTGGAGTTCTGCCGATGCGCGTTGCGTTTTCCGCTTTCGCCGCCCTTGCCGCGGTTTGCCTCGCCGGCGCCGCGCCGCTCGCCCGCGCCCAGAGCACGGTCGTTTCGGTTCCGACACTGAGCTATTCGGACGAAACGCCAGCCTACCGCCTGTTTCCCGGCGACGAGGTCGAAATCAACGTCTTTTCGGCGCCGGAATTATCGCGCACCGCGCGGATCGGTCCCGACGGCCGCCTCGCATTGCCGCTGATCGGCGCCGTACGCGCAGCCGATCTTACGGCGGAAGAGCTGCACGACATTCTCGTCGCCGCCTACGCCTCGCATCTGCGCATGCCGGAGCTGACGGTGACGCCCCGCAGCTACGCCTCGCGGCAGGTGTTCGTGGGCGGTGAAGTTGCGCGGCCCGGCATTTACGAGATGCCCGCCAATATCGACGCCTTCCAGGCGGTGGCGCTGGCCGGGGGATTCTTGCCTTCGGCGTCGCGGCGCAACGTGCTCGTGCTCTCGCGCGCCAACGGTGCAAACGCGGTGAGCGAAGTCGACCTGTCGATGCGTGCGCTCCGTAGCGGGCTGCCAAACGCCGCGCCGTTACAGCGTTACGATGTGGTTTACGTTCCGCGGTCCCGCATCAGCCAGGTAAACCTGTTCATGCAGCAATACGTCCGCGATGCGCTGCCGGTGCAGTTCAGCTTCTATTACGATCTGCGCGGCGACCGGAACAATTAGTTCTCGGCAACGGCAGCACCTGCGGCCAATTCAAGCGCGCGCGGGCGCGGTCTTGGCGCCATCCGCGCAGTTCGCGATTCCGATCTCAGTGATGCTTGACCGAAAGCCACTCGCGGGCGCGCTTTTGCGCTTCTGCGATCAGGTCCTTCGACATCATGTCGCTGAGTTCGCGGCGGCATTCCTTCGCCGCTTCCGAGCCGCGCGAGGCGGCGAGGTTGAACCACATGTGCGCCTGCACCAGGTCCACTTCCTGGCCGGTCGAATAGATCAGACCCAATTTGTAGAGATTATCGCTGTCGCCCTGACGACGCACAGCTTCGTGCGCCTCCGCGATTTCATGATCCGTAAACGCCATTTTGGCCGCTCCCTTGTGCCACTCGGGAACGTCTGGCTTTAGCCATATCCGTCCCACCCCACAGACGTGCATTTTTCGCGCCGTCAGAGATGAACCAATAACGTGCATAACTTGCGATAAGCTTAAGTGGCGTCAGCCTTGTTTGCCGCTGTCGCCTCCGCCGCTGCTTCGGCGACCGACTGCGCCGTCTGCCCGAACAGCGCCCGCGCCGCTTCCTGCTGCTCGGCGCTGCCAGGCGCCGGCGGCGGCTTGCGCAACTCTTTGCCTACGGCGACGCCACGCTGCACCGCTGGGCGCGCAGCGATACGATCGAGCCAGCTTTGCACCCCGGGAAAGTTACCCAAGTCTTGCTTGAATGCGTGCGCGACGCGCACCCAGGGATAAGAGGCAATGTCGGCGATTGTGTATTCGCCGCAAACAAATTCGCGGCCCTCGAGGCGATGCTCGAGCACGCCGAGCAGGCGGTTGACTTCATTGTAATAGCGCGAGACCGAGTAAGTTATCTTTTCCGGCTCATCGACCAGATTGGGCGCATAATTCTTGAAGTGGCTGGCTTGGCCGAACATCGGCCCGACATTGGCGATCTGCCAGGCCACCCACTCTTCCACCTCGACACGGCGACGTTCATCGCTTGGGAAGAACTTTCCCGTCTTGCGCCCGAGATATTGCAGGATAGCGCCGGACTCGAACACCGAAATCGGGGCGCCGTCAGGCCCTTCTGGATCGACAATCGCCGGCATACGGTTGTTCGGCGAAATCGCCAGGAACGCCGGCTTGAATTGATCGCCTTTGCCGATCGCCACCGGCCTCACCACGTACGGCAACGCCATTTCTTCGAGCGCGATCGAAATCTTCAGCCCGTTCGGCGTCGGCCAGAAGTAAAGTTCGATCGGTTGCATCGAAGGCCCCAAGCACAATGGCGAACATGGGTACAATCTTGCCGCCGCGCCAGTGGCCGCAACCGGGATGAAGCATTGGCCAGACTTTCACGAGGACGTGAGCGTACGCCTGAGCGATGCGGAAAGCAGCGCCAGAGTATTGCGCAAGACCGTTTGGACAAACTCTGACACAGATCAGGCAGAGAGTTCCGCGTTCATTCAGCCAAGGTTCAGTGACACTTGGACAAAGTCTTCCACCGAACAGGGACCTTCTTTTGAACGGGGCCGTTCAAGGGAAGCAGGAAGGAGACCTCGTATGAAACGCTTTGCTACTGCTCTGCTGGCGGCTGCGACGTTTGCGACGCCGATGGCGTTGCCAGCGCAAGCTGCCGCTCACGAGCGGGACGGCCGCGACCGTGATCGCGACCGTGATCGCGACTGGGATCGTGACCGCGATGGCGATCGCGATTGGCGCCGTGACCGCCGCGATGATCGCCGTGACTATCGCCGCGGCTATCGCGACGGACGTCAGCACGCCCGCTGGGATCGTCGCCGCCACAACGGCTATTGGTATAGCGGCCGCTGGTATTACGGCCCGCCGCCTGCCTATTACGACTATGGCGATGTCCGCTATGACTATCGTCAATGGCGCCGCGGTGACCGCCTGCCGAGCTATTATCGCGGCTATTACGACGAAGTGGATTGGCGCTATCACCGGCTGCGTCCGCCGCCGCGCGGCTACCACTATGTCCGTGACGACCGCGGCGACTATCTGCTCGTGGGCATCGCCACTGGCGTGATCTTGGGCATTATCCTGGCCAACAACTAACCCTCCCTTGTTTGGCTAGATATGTCCGACTACGGCCCCGGAGGTCCTCCCCGCCTCCGGGGCCAACTTTATCCGCGTTAAGAATCGCGCAACCGAACCGAACGACGCTTCACGCTTCGGTTGCGGGGGCGAGAACGATGCTGATGTACATTTGGTTTGCGGTGATGCTGCAGGCGTTCACGCCGGGCGGTGACCGGATCGCAGCGTTCCAGGCGCACTCGTTCGAGACCCATCTGCGCAATGAAATCGGCGCGAGCGATCTGGTTGGCGCCGCCACGCACGTCGCCCGCTACACGCCGCTGACGGCGCGGGCGCGCTAACTTCTCTGGACCGCCGGGCGAGGGCCGCACAACCGATGGTTCAGGCGCCCAGCTTCTTCTTCAAAATCTCATTCACTACTGCCGGGTTCGCCTTGCCGCCGGTGGCCTTCATCGTCTGACCAACCCACCAGCCGAACGCTTTCGGGTTCTTCTGCACATCGGCGACCTTGTCGGCGTTGGCGGCCATCAGTTCGTCGATCGCCTTTTCGATCGCACCGGTGTCGGTGACCTGGCGCAGGCCCTCGCGCTCGACGATGTCGCCCGGAGCATCTCCGCTTTCGAGCATCTTGGCGAAGACATCCTTGGCGATCTTGCCGTTGATGGTCCCGTCCTCCATCAAGTCCAACAGCGCGCCCAGCGCGCTCGCGCTTACCGGCGAAGCCGAGAGTTCGATCCCCTTTTTGTTGAGCGCGCCGAAAAGCTCCTGCGTCACCCAATTAGCGGCAAGCTTGCCGTCGCGGCCTTTGGCGACGGTTTCGAAATAGGCGGCGGCTTCGCTGTCGCCGGCGAGCACGCCAGCGTCGTAGCCGGTCAGCCCGTACGCGCTGACGAACCGCTTCTTTTTCGCGTCCGGCAATTCCGGCAGCGAGACTTTGATCGCATCGATCCAGCTCTGTTCGATCACCAGCGGCAGCAGATCCGGGTCGGGGAAGTAGCGGTAATCGTGGGCGTCTTCCTTGGAGCGCATCGTGCGCGTCTCGCCGGTGTTGGCGTCGAATAGCCGGGTCTCCTGATCGATCACGCCGCCGCCTTCGAGGATTTCGATCTGCCGGCGCGCCTCGTACTCGATCGCTTGCTGCATGAAGCGGGTCGAGTTGACGTTCTTGATCTCGCAGCGTGTGCCGAACCCTTCGCCGGGCCTGCGTACGGAGACATTCACATCGGCGCGCATGGAGCCTTCCTCCATGTTGCCGTCGCAGGTGCCGAGCGCACGGACGATCGCGCGCAGCTTGTTGAAATATGCGGCCGCCTCTTTCGACGAGCGCATGTCCGGACGCGAGACGATCTCCATCAACGCCACGCCGGCGCGGTTCAGATCGACGAAGGTCTCGCTCGGCGAGAGATCGTGAATGGACTTGCCGGCGTCCTGCTCCAGATGCAGGCGTTCGATGCGGATCGTCACCGCTGCATCGCCGTCCGGCTCGATCTCGATCGCGCCCTCGCCGACGATCGGGTCCTTGTACTGGCTGATCTGGTAGCCTTGCGGCAGATCGGGATAGAAATAATTCTTCCGATCGAAGCGGCTCCATTTGTTGATCTGCGCATTGAGACCCAGGCCGGTGCGGATCGCCTGCTCGACACAGAACTTGTTGATCACCGGCAGCATGCCCGGCATCGCAGCATCGACGAGCGACACGTGGCTATTGGGATCGCCGCCATAGGCGGCGCTCGCGCCCGAGAATAGCTTCGCCCTCGAGCTCACCTGGGCGTGGACTTCGAGGCCAACGATGATTTCCCATTCGCCACTATCGCCGGCGACGCGCTGATCGGGGCGGGCGGAGCGGACGTCGAGTGCAGTCATGCGCTGCACTTAAGGGGCTCGGGGTCGCGGCGCAATCGGGCGGCCTGGCGCACCCAGCCGCGCTGGACGTAGGGTGCAATACAGAATAGCGGACGCCCCCCGCTCATTGCACTGGGTTCCGGCCCACGCGCGTTCTAAGCTCGCACTTGGGTGTTGCTGGGGAGCGGTTGCAATGCGCTCTTGGTGGCGGATGCTGGCGTTGGCGGCGCTCGCTGGCGCAGCCGTGGCGCAAGATGCGCCTCAGATCATAGGATCGTTCCCGCAAGGGTCGGTGCAAGCCTCTCAACTGATCGCCGAAAATGAGAGCTGCACGCAGCCGCTCAACTTCCGCTTTACCTTCGAGCCCAATTCCTGGTTGCGCCCAGAAAGCGTCAGCGAAGTTCTCGGTGTGCAGCGCGGACAAAGCGTCCCGCTGCCGGTGGTAATCGACTTGCGGCAGTTGCCGCCCGGCCAGCATGTCGCGCGCGTCGAGGTCGAATGCCTGAATTGCGGCTTCCTCTTCATCCGCAACTGCCGGTTCGACCGCCAACAATTGCTGCTTGCCGTCAACGCCCTGCCGCAACAGCAGGTGCAAGCTCAGCCCCAACCGCATCAACCGGCGTCGACACAGGCGGATGCTCACTCGACCGCGCTTGACTCCGCCTCCATGGCTGACCTCACCGGAGCGCAGCGAGCAGTGCTTGAAGGCGCCCGCGACGCAGCCGCGCGTGCCGCCGCTGCAGCCGCCGCGGCGGACCAAGCGCTCGATGACGCACGCCGGCGCAAGCGCCGCTGCGAGGAGGAATTGTCGGCGCAGGCGCACGCGGCTGCGCAGATGCAGGCCGCGGCCGACGCCGCAGCCGCCGAGGCGGCTGGTGCGCAACAGCAAGCAGCCGATGCGCAGAGTCAGGCGGCCGCCAGCCAGAGTGCGCTCGACGCCGCCCGCGCCGCCATCGCCCGCCGGCAAGAGGCCGTCCAAATTCAAACCAATTACCTCAATCTGATCCTGCCGCAGGACGGCCCCAACTCGCAGCGAGTCCAGAACGCTCAGCAATACATCCGCGACGCGGAAGCAGCGCTTTCCGCCGCGCAGCAGGCAGTGACCGACGCCCAGACCGCGCTCGCGGCAAGCCAGGCCGCCGCCGCGCAGGCGGCCGCCGACGCGGCAGCGGCGCAGGCGGCGGCAGCGGAAGCACAGGCTGCAGCGTCAGCCGCAGCCGCGGCGTTGTCGGAAAAAGAACGCGAATGTCTGGGCCTTGGCGAAGCGGAAGCAACGGCTGCCGCGGCCGCCCAGCAGGCTGCCGGCGCGGCGGCCGGGGCACAGCGTGAGAAGGACGAAGCCGAGCGCGACGCCGCCGCCCAAGCGGCGCAAAACCTCCAGGATGAGATCAACCGCTGTCGCGATCGCTGCCGGCTCTGCTGGGAAGAGTTGGCGCGCCTTTCACGTGCGCAATTGAACGCCATGAAGGCGCTGGCGCAGCTTGGTTTGCTCAATCCAAGCACGCATGTGCAGGCCGAACAAGTAACGCTGCTCGATCAGGTGCTCGAAGTGCTGGGGCCGGTGGGTGAAGCGCTTGTCACCGACGTGGCCCCGGAGCTGCTCGCAGGCGGCGCCGGCCCTTCCGATTTGGGCGCCGGACTGATGCTTGATGCGCTGCAGGCCGGCTACGGCATTATCGACATCCGCCAGAGCATGTTGGCGCCGTTCGGCAGCACCGCGGGCTCCGCATATGTCAGCGACGCCGAGCGTATCGCCAATTTGCAGGCGAACGGCTTCGCCGCCAATCCGGCCGAAGCGCAAGCTGTGCTGAACGAAATGTCGAACTTCATGTCGACGGGCCGCAGCACGGCGAGCATGCAAGAGCGCATGGCGCGCCAGTTGGCGGAGTGCCAACGCTGCGAGGCCGATTTGGCGGCGATGGAAGCGCGCGCGGCCGGACACTGAGACCCAGCTGTGAAGCTGCCAACAAAAACCCCCGCTTTCGCGGGGGCAGGCCGAGGGGAGGCCTTGAGTTGAATTGGTGGGAGGGGAGCTGGTCGAAAGGGTTCGATCACCACACGCCCTGGCCGACGCCGCCATCCATGGTCATGGCGCCATTGAAGGTGGCTTCGGTGCGGGTTTGGCGGGTCTCGGTGTCGCGAATGCGGACGATCTTGTCGCCGGGGCCGTGGCGGCGCAGCAGCGAACGTTCGTTGCACGGACGGCGGACGATTTGAGTGCGGCACTCGACGCGGCCGTTTTCGTACCAAAGCGCTTGGCCCGGCTCACAATCGTAACTGCGGCCATCGACGGTGTAACGCATGCGCGTACCCGACATGCAGCGGTAGATTTCGCCGTCATAATCTTGGCGGACGTCGCGGCCGCCGAAGGTCTGCGAGGCCGGATGTGGGTTGCCCTGCGCATCGAGGCAGATGGCCTGAATGAGCAGGTCGCGTTCGCGGGCGACGCTCTCGACGGAGGCGCTTGCCTCGGTGATGGCGAACGCGCTGGATTGAACGTTGGCGGAGGCGCCCGCTTCCATCACCGTGTTCTGACGGATGATGGTGTCGCCGGTGCGGACGTTGGCGATGGCGATCGCGGTCGCGCTGGCCTGTGCCGAGGCGCGCGCGCCGGCGTTGACGATGATCACGTTCGGCGGCGGCACGTGCGGAGGCGGCACCACCACAGTGGGGCGATTGCAGCATGGCGGCGGCGGCGGAGGCGGCGGAGTGCAGCCGCCATGGCAGCTGGGCGGCGGCTGACAGCCATTGGCGCCGCACGCCGCCGCGTCTGTCGGCAACAAGAACAAACCAAGCGCCGCAACGCCAAAAGCAAGCGCCGCCAGAATGTACCGGGCTGGAACGGTCATCGGCCGTATCTCCTGAATCTCGCCCAGCGCAGTGCAAGCGCAGGGCCACACCTCGCGCGGCGCGGGAAACCGCCCCGGCGCAGCACGGATTTCCCTCGCTTTTTCCGGGCGCAAGGTTTGCGTGGCCAGCTCCGCAACTGAAGCAACGGCACGGCGCTTAAGACTAATGATGGGGGAAGAGACCTTTCATCCCGATACACGGGCGCTGCTCGCCTATGGGCGTGCGCTCGCCGGCGCGGCTGGCGCAACGCCGAAGAAAGGCGGCGCCGATCAAGTGCTCGAGCGCCTGTTCGTGATCGAGCGCACCAAGGATGGACGCCTGCCCGTTCGCACCTTCGGCCAAGACCTCGTGAACATGTTCGGCCGCGATTTGCGCGAGCACGATTTCTCCCGCTTCTTCCTGGCGCCCGACCTCGCCTTGGTGAACGCGCTGATCGATTCGTGCGCGGCGGCAGGCGAGCCCGCGATCGCGCGCGTCACGGCGGAAACCGTGTGCGGCAAGAAGCTCGGCGCGGAGATCCTGCTGACGCCGCTGAAAGTCGATGCGACACTGGGCAATCGCTATCTCGGGCTGTTTCAGCCCCTGGGCGGAGAGCATTTCCTCGGCGGCCGCACGGTGCAACTGCTCCGGCTCGGCTCTTTGCACCCCCCCGCCGCCAAGGCGCCGAAGGGCATGCGGCTCGTCATAGTGAACGACTAGCGTCGCGACGCGATGATCGCGGCGATCTGCGCGACAATCTCATCATAGTCGTATGGTTTTGCCGCGACGGCCTGAACGTTGGCGCAGGATTCTCTGGCGCCCTCGAGCGCGCGCGGCACGCCGGAAGCCAGCATCACGGGCGTGGCTACGCCGCTCGCTTCGAGCCATGCGGCGAGACCGAGCCCATCCATGGCGCCCGGCATGGTGATGTCGGAGAACACGAGATCCACTTGCAAGCCGGCCAGGATCAACTCTTGCGCCTCAGCGGCTGTGCCGGCTTCCACCACCTTGAAACCGCGCGTGCGCATGTGATCGGCTGTCGCCAGGCGGATCAGGACTTCATCCTCCACCAGCAACACTACGGGTTGGCCGGCAGGATTCGTCTCGTCCATCAAATCTGCCGCTGGACTCATCGCCCCCTCCGAACCGCCCGAGAAGAATGCCGTATGTTAGGAACCAGTTCCTTAAACCGCCACCCGAGCGCCAAGGTTTCATCACTTGAACCCACTTTGCGGTAATCTGCGGAACCGGGCAGATTCTCAAGCCGTTAACGACGGGCGCGGGGGTCCCCTATAGAAGGAACCCAATGCCAGCCCGTCGAGCCGCGCCCCGCGACAAGAAAATCACCATCCTGCTGGTGGAATCCGACGTGATCGTCCGCTTCGCCATCGCAGATTACCTCCGCACGTGTGACGTCACGGTGATCGAAGCAGCGAGCGCAGACGATGCAAAGGCGATCCTGATCGCCGGCCCAAGGGCCGATATCCTTCTGAGCGACGCTCAGCTTGCCGACAGCGGCAGCGGCTTCGTGCTGGCGCACTGGGTTCGCCGCCACCGGCCGGAAATGGAAGTGATCTTGACCGCCTCCGTTGCGAGCAAGGCGCAAGCGGCGGCGGACTTGGCCGCACGGCTGCCGGAATGCAAACCCCCGAGCGATGCGCAGGGACTGGCCGCAAAAATCAGCGCAATGTTGGCCGAGCGCAAGCGCCGTTTGCGCCAGCAGCCACGCAGCGCCGGAACGCGGACGCCCAGGCGCAAGCGCGGCTAATCTTTCCCCCAATAGCCGTCATTGCGGACACTGATCTCGACGCGCCGGTTCTGCGCCCGTCCCCATTCGGTCGCGTTGGTCGCGATCGGCGACCACTCGCCCATGCCCGATGTCCGGATCCGGTAGCGATCGACGCCGAACTGCGAAAGCACCTCGCTGACCGACCAGGCGCGGCGCTCCGAGAGGCGATGATTGTATTCGTCCGATCCGATCGCATCGGCATGGCCGACGATGCTCACCTGCATGTTCGAATACCGGGCGAGCGTGCGGGCGAGATCGGTGAGGTGCGGCATGAATTGGTATTTCACGTCGGCCCGGTTGAAGTCGAAAGTAATGTCGGAGGGCATCCTGACGCGGACTTCGTTGGGCGCGACGCGATCGACCGTGGCGCCGGCGCTGGCCGCAGGCGCCATCGCGTCGCGGAGTTCGCGTTCGGCCCGGTCCATTTCGGTTTCCTGCGCCAGCGCCGGCGCCAGCGACGCGGCGAGAAAGGTGGCGGCAAGCAAAGCGACGCGCATGAGCGGCTCCCCAAGTTTGCGCCGCTTGGCGTGGCCTGTGTCTGTGTCGAATCTGCGGCTGCCGGGGCAGGCTCGCTCAGGTTGCGGAGGTGGCCGCGTCTTGCGCCTTCGGCCGCGCCAGCGCGCGACTGAGGCCGATCAGCAACAGCGCCCCGATGATGAACGCCGCAACCAGGCCGGCCAAGTTGAGCGCGATCGCGCCATAACCGGTCGTTGTCGGATCCATGAAGAAATACGGATAATAGCCGTCGAAGAGCCCGCGGGTGAGACCGTAGATTGCATAGGCGAGCGGCCACGTCGCCGCGAATGCCGCATGGCGCCATTTCAGCGCCCCGTGCGGACGCAACAGCCAGAAAATCGCGAATATAGCCGGTACGACGTTGTGCACCACCACGTCCGCCACTTTCTGCCACCCTTGCGGATCCCAGCGCGAGGCGAGCAGCAGATTGTAGACGATGCACACGAACAGGATCGATGTCACCGCCATCAATTCGATGCGAGGCGCATTGAGACCGGCTAAGCTTTCCGGCTTCCAGGCTGCGCGGGCGAACACCAGGGTCACGAAAGTGTTGGTGAGCAGCGTGAAATACACATAATAGCGCCAGAGCACGTCGAGCGGCGATGCGCCGTCCGTGGACATGTCGGCGTACAGCAGGATGTATTGCAGCGTCAGCCCGAACAGGCCGGTCAGCGCCCCGATTACGGCAACGGGCCGGACCAGCTTGTTCACACCGCCACCCTCTCGTCTTCGGCGATTGGCGCGTCCTGAGGCGGCAGGAACGGCCGGCCACGCAGGCGATCGGCGATCTTCTCGGCAATCATGATCGTCGGCGCATTGGTGTTGCCCCCGACCAGTGTCGGCATGACGCTGGCGTCGACGACGCGCAGACCGTCGATGCCGCGCACGCGGAGTTCGTCGTCCAGCGGCGCCTTGGCGTCCGCGCCCATGCGCACGGTGCCGACCGGATGATAGATCGTCTCCGCGTTCTGGCGAATCCAGGCGTCGATCTCGCTGTCGGTGCGGATATGTTCGCCCGGCGCGAACTCCGGTCCGCGATAGAGCTCGAGGGCGGCCTGTTTGCAGATGTCGCGGACGATGCGCAGGCTGTCGCGCATGGTGCGGCGGTCGTTTTCCTCGGCCAGATAGCGCGGATCGATGTTGGGCGCATCGAACGGGTTGCGCGAGGCCAGCGTAACCGTGCCGCGGCTTTCCGGGCGCAACTGACAGGCATGAATGGTGAAGCCGTCGCGGTCCGCCTGGATGCGGGCATGATCGCGCATCTGCGCGTTGACCAAGTGAAGCTGAATGTCCGGCACGTCCAGCTCGCCGCGCGTCTTCAGGAATGCGCCGGCATGGAGGTGGTTGGTGCGGCCGTGGCCTTGCTTGGTCAGCAGGTATTGCAGACCGATCATCGGCTGCTTCAGGCCCTTCGTCTTCGAATACATCGAGAGCGGCTTGGTCATCTCGTAGATGATGCTGACATCGAGGTGATCTTGCAGGTTCTTGCCGACGTCCGGCGCATCGAGTTCGACCGGCACGCCGAGCTTCTGCAGTTCCGCGCCGGGCCCGATGCCCGAAAGCAGCAGCAAGTGCGGCGATTGAAACGCGCCGCCACACACCAGCACTTCGCGTTTTGCGTAGACGTTCTGGACCGGTTTGCCGGCCCCGGCGGAATACTCGACCCCCACTGCGGCCTTGCGTTCGACGATGATGCGGTGGGCCATCGCGTTGGAGATGACCTTCAAGTTCTGGCGCACGCCGGCGATCGGCCGAAGGTAGGCGGCCGATGCGCTCCAGCGTTCGCCGTCGCGGATGGTGAGGTGATAGGGGCCGACGCCTTCTTGCTGCCGGCCATTGAAGTCACGCGTGACCGGATAGCCGGCCTGCCGGCCTGCCTGAATGAACGCCTTGTAGATCGGATCGCCGGGCGGACCCCGCGACACCCAGAGCGGGCCGCCTTCCGCGTTCCAGGCATCGGCGCCGTCTTCATGATGTTGCGCGCGTTTGAAGTACGGCAGCACGTCGGCGTAACCCCAGCCGGTAAGGCCGGTCTGGCGCCATTGATCATAGTCGCGGGCGTGACCGCGAATGTAGATCATGCCGTTTATGGCCGAGGAGCCGCCCCAGCCGCGTCCGCGCGGCTGATACAAGCGCCGCCCGTCCATGAACGCCTGCGGCACGGTCTCGAAACCCCAGTTCGTCGGCCCCTTGGTCGAAATCAGATTGCCCACCCCGGCGGGCATTTTGACCAGCAGACCGTCGTTCTTGCCGCCTGCCTCCAGCAGCGCCACCGTGACATTCGGGTCTTCGGTCAATCGGTTCGCCAGTACGCAGCCGGCGCTGCCTGCGCCCACGATTATATAGTCAAAGCGATCCCCGCTCTCCACGCCACGCTCCAGCTGTCAGGTGTCCGGTTTCAGCTGTCAGTAACAGGGATGAGCAGGTCCGGTCGAGCCATGCCCCACCGTCAAAGCGCAAACCCGATGCCGATACCCGACACCTGCTCCAATCCTTAAGCAAACGTTTAGAGGTGAACGGGCATTAGTGGTTCATGTCCGCCGCCATCAAGTTTGACGTCGCCGCCGCCGCCCGCCGGCTTGCAGCCGCCTCCGTCGGCATTCGTGAGCGCCGCCGCTTCCGCCGCATGCCGATCGAGGTGAGCGGACGCCTGCTCGATCCGCTCGGCCGGGAGCACGATTGCCGCACCGCTGACATCTCGCCGGGAGACATCCGGATCGCCGCCTCGATCCTGCCCCAGGTCGGCGAACGGGTGGTGATTTATCTTTCCGGTTTTGGCCGCGTATCCGGCCACGTCGCCCGCAAGTGTGGCGAAGGCGAAGTGGCGATCATCTTCGACTTCACCGCGCACAAGCGCGAGAAGATGGCCGAGCAGCTGACCCTCGCCGTTAACCGCGACCTGGGCGTCGAAGAGCCGGCGCGGGCGGGGTTGGCGGACGATCAGCGGCTGATCAAGCTGCAGTTCGAAACCGGCGAAGCCTATGAAGGCGAAGTCGTCGATTTCTCGCTTGCCGGCATCACCATAAGAAGCAAGCGTCCGCCGCCGCTGATCGGCGTGTGGGTGCGCGTGGGCAATGTCTACGGCCGCGTCGCCCGTTTGATCGAGGGCGGTTTCGCCATCGACCTCGAACCGCGCAAACATCCTTAACAACAGCTTACTGAAAACTCCGGCATGGCGATTGCACGCCTCCGCTTTCGCCGGAGGCGCGAACGCCGCCTCCGTTCCGAAACGGAGCAAAGCCGTGAGCGACGTGTTTTCGCTGAAGACCGCTACCGCCACCAAATGGTGGGTCCAGATTCGCGGTCGCGCGTTCGGGCCATACACAATCGAGCAGATGGCGCAATTCCTGACCGAAGGGCGGGTGCGTCCGACGACGCTGGTTTCCGACAATGGCAACACCAACTGGACCGAAGCGCGCCGCATCATGGCGCTGCGCGGCCTGCGCAAGCCGGCCGCGGCCAATGACGCCGAAGAAGCCGCAAACGTGTTCGTGCACGCCGAAATCTTCTCCGGCGCCTGGATGCCGTTCATGGCTGCGCTCGAAAGCATGGGCTTCGTTTGCGATCTTGGCCCCGGCCTTTGGCTGGTGCGCACCCGCTTCACTTCGGGCGTGATCCGCAACACGCTTTCGCAAACGCTCGAGCGCGGCGACCGTTTCGTCGTGATCGACGCCACGCGCGACCGGTTGGCCTGGTTCAATCTCGGCCCGGAGATCGACGTCCGCATCGGCAAGGTCTGGAACGGCCCGCTGCGGAGCGAAGCGCCGCAACCGCGCTAGGCGCCCACTGCCGCCGCCAGGCGTTCGTAGGCGCGCAGAAAATCTTCCTTGAATTGTTGTACGATCGCGCCGGCTGAGCGCGTTTCGTTCATCAAGCCGACGCCCTGGCCGACCCAATAGGTCGCCAGTTCTCGCGCGCCCGCGTGGCCAGCGTCGGCGAGCTTGTCGATCAGCCTGAGCGGCGGCTCGGAAACGAACGTCTGCAGCGGCATCGGCAGCGGCGCCGGCGCACCCTCCGCTTCCCACGCGTCGGTCCACGGTGAACGCAATTGGCGCGAAGGCTTGCCGGTGCGCGAACGTGAGCGGATGGTCTCGCGCGACGTGGCGGCGAGCAGCTTCTGCTTGATCACCTCGCTGGTTTCGGCTTCCGGCGTCGTCAACCACACCGATCCGCACCACGCGCCTGCCGCGCCCATCGCCATTGCGGCGGCCATTTGTCCGCCCGTTACGATGCCGCCCGCCGCCAATACCGGCGTGTCGCTGTTCGCGGCGCGTAACGCCTCTACCACTTCCGGCACCAGCACCATCGTCGTCACTTCGCCGCAATGGCCGCCGGCTTCGGTGCCGGCGGCGATGATGATGTCGACGCCTTTGGCCGCCTGCGCCAGCGCATGCTCCTTGGCGCCGACCAGCGCGGCGACGGCGACGCCGTGCCGCTTGCCCATTTCGATCATCAGCGGCGGCGGCGTGCCCAGCGCGTTGGCGATGAGCTTGATGGGATGTTGGAACGCGACTTCCAGCGATGATGCGCCCTGGTCGGCCAGATTACGGGCAAAACCGGCGCCGTTGCGGCGTTCGGTTTCGAGGTTGGAGGCGTCGATGCCATGTTCGGCCATGATGCGATTGGCGAACTCGCGATGCGCCGCCGGCAGGCCGGAGAGTAGGCGCTCCACGTCGGCGGCCTCGCCCTTACCCTCATATTTTGCCGGAACGATGAGATCGACACCGTAGGGCTTGCCGCCGGCGTGAGCCTCGATCCAATCGAGCTCCTGCTTCAGGCGTTCCGTCGAGTAACCGGCAACGCCAAGCACGCCCATGCCGCCCGCCTTCGAGACTGCCGCTACGACATCACGACAGTGCGAAAACGCGAACAGCGGAAACTCTATGCCTAGACGTTCGCAGATCGGGGTATGCATCATGGCTGGAGCATAGCGGAAATGGACGCGAGCAAAATCCCCGTCATCGCCGGTGTCGGCCAGATCAACGACCGTGAGGAATTACTGAACTCCGTCCAGTTGATGGCGGAGGCGCTGCGCAATGCCGACGCGGATGGCGGCGGCGGATGGCTTGGCCGGATCGATGCGCTCGACGTTGTGGCGCAACTCTCGTTTCCGGAATTCGCCGACGCCTCCGCGCCGTTGGCGCAAGCGCTTGGCATCTCGCCGCGTCATTGCGCGCAAACGCGTTATCCGCTCGGAGACAGCCCGGTGGCGCTGCTGAATCAGGCGGCGAACCGGATCGCCGCCGGCGAGGCGGAGGTTTGCGCTGTGGCCGGGGGCGAGGCGCTGCGCACCGCCGCCAAACGGGCCGCTGCCGGCAAACGCGACGCCATCCGCGAATCCGCCGCGCGCGCGGCGCGCGCCGGGCGCGAGCGCTACGGGATCGTAGCGCCGACGGATGTCTACCCTTTCTACGAAAATACCTGCCGCGCCGCCTGGAGACAGACGCTGGCTGAGGCGCAGGCCGAGACCGCGGAAATCTGGTCGCGGTTGTCGAAAGTGGCCGCAGCGAATCCGCATGCATGGCTGCGCACAGCGCTGACGCCGGAACAGATCTTGGAAACGTCGCCGCACAACCGCCCGATCGCGTTTCCCTACACCAAACTCATGGTCGCGAACGCATCGGTCAATCAGGGCGCCGCCTTGATCGTCACCAGCCTGGCGCGCGCCAAGGCCATGGGCGTTGCGGAGCAGCGCCTCGTCTATGTCGGGCGGGGCGCGGCCGCACGCGAGCCCGGCGACGTGATGGCGCGCGGACGCATCGACCGCTCGCTCAGCATGGAGGCAAGCTTGCGCAATGCGCTTGCGTTCAACGGATTGAGCAGCACGGACCTGGACCATGTCGAACTCTATTCCTGCTTTCCGATAGTGCCGAAACTCGCCCGGCGCGTGCTCGATTGGCCTTTGCACCGAGATGTCAGCGTGGCCGGCGGCCTCACCTCCGGCGGCGGCCCGGTCGCCAATTACATGAGCCACGCCATCGCGACCATGACCGAGACGCTGCGGGCGCGCGGGCGTCATGGGCTTTTGTTCGGCAATGGCGGTTTCGCCACCACCAGCCACAGCATTGTCGTTTCCCGCGATCCGGCGATTGCTGCCGGCACGCCGCACGATCCGAGCGTGCAGGCTGAAGCTGATGCCCGGCGCGAACCCAAACCGCATCTGCTCGAAACCTATACCGGCGAAGCGCGGATCGTGACCTACACGGTGTTCTATGATCGCGACGGCGCGGCCAAGAGCGGCGTCGTTGGCGCCCGTACGCCCGCCGATGATCTCGTGCTGGCCTATGTTGCGCGGGAAGATGCCGAACTCATCGCGTTCCTCACGGACGGTAAACACGAGCCCATCGGCGCAGTTGGACAGATCTCGACCGACGGCGAAGGCCTCAATCACTGGCGGCGCTAATTCGGCGCGCGGCCAGCCACGAGAAGCGGATAAGGATTGATCGAATCCGCCTCCCACCAGCGCCGTTCCGGCGTCAGCCGCTGAATCTCGAAATGCAGGTGCGGGACCGGCGCGTTTCCGCTGCTGCCGACATAGCCGATCACCTCGCCCTGGCGCACCACCGCGCCCTCCGCCAGCCCCGGCGCGCGCCGGCTCAGGTGCGCGTAGTAATAGACGAAGCGCTCGCTGGTATCGAACTGGTAGATGGTGATGCCGCCGCGGACGCTGTCGAAGAACTTGACGATGCGGCCGTCCGCGGCGGCGCGCACCGGCGCGCCCATTGGCGCCATGATGTCGATGCCTTCATGTGTGCGGCCCTCGGACCGCGCCGCACCCCAGGTGTCGGTCAACCCGCCGGCCGTGACATTGGCGACCGGCACGACGAGGCCGGCCCGCGTGATGACGGCGGCGCGACGGCGAATCTTTTGCGCCGCCTGCCGCTCTTCCTGGGCCGCAGCGCGTGGCGCAGCGATGCTGGGTTCGGCGGTTTGCGGGGCGATGAGCTGATGGGCCAGCACCGCGCCCGCAAACAGAAACGCCCACGATGTGATCTGCGGCAGTCTCACCCCACCGCAATGCGCGCGCGATCTGTGCAGTTCCTACCTTTCAGGGCCGTCACGGCGCCTCATAATGGCCGCGAGAACACACTAGGTACGCCAGCTAGTGGAGCCTGGGCATGAATCGTCGGAACTTTCTGCAAGCAGCGGGCGGAGCTGTGTTCAACGCCGCTTTGGTCGGCGGTATTGGCGCGAACATCCTGGTTCCCGCCTACGCGACCCAGCCTTCGGTCGCACGCGCACCGGCTGAGGCACGTCAGCTTGCCTTCCTCAATACCCATACCGGCGACACCTTCAGTGACGCTTACTGGGTCAACGGCGATTACATTCCCGATGCGATGGCGGCGATCGATCACGTCATGCGCGACCACCGCTCGGGAGAAACCCACGCTATCGATCCGCGCCTGCTCGACCAGCTGCATACGCTAAAAGGTCTGGTCAGCGCATCGGCGCCGTTTCAGATCATTTCCGGCTATCGCTCGCCCACCACCAATGCGGCGCTGCACGCCAATTCCAGCGGCGTCGCGTCGCGCAGCCTGCATATGGACGGCCGCGCCATCGACATCCGTGTCGGCGGCGTGGAGCTTCCCCGCTTGCGCGACGCCGCCCTCGGCATGCGCGCGGGCGGCGTCGGCTATTACGAAGCCTCCGACTTCATCCATGTCGACACCGGGCGCGTGCGCCGCTGGTAATCAGCCGCTTGTGGTTGCGCGCTGCGCCACGCTGTTCTGACGGATCGCTACCGGCACGCCGGGCTGCACGGCGCGCCCGAGTTCGACCGCGTCCCAATTGGTAAGCCGGATGCAGCCGTGCGACTGGGTCTTGCTGACTTGCGACGGGTTCGGCGCGCCGTGAATGCCATACGTATCCGCACTCAGCGCGATCCAGACCGCGCCGACCGGATTGTTGGGGCCGGCGGCAATGTCGAGGGCGCCGTGGCTGCGGCGGCCGAAGGTCGGCAACCGCGCCGGGTCGTAACGATAGGTCGGATCGAACGAAACCCCGCGCACGCTGTGCTCGCCGATCGGCGCGGGCGCATCGCCGCTCCCGATCGTGGCGGGATAATAAGCCACCAGCTGATTGGAGGCGTCGAAGGCGCGCACGGCGCCTTCGGAGACGTCTACTTCGACCGAAGCGACCTGGCTCTCGAGTTCGCCGCCGCCATTGGCGACGACTATTTCCGTCCCGGCTTGCGCGAAATCGACACCGGGGTTCAGCGTGCGCAGCAAGTCGTCATCCATGTGGAATTTCTCGGCGATCGCCTCTTCGGCGCTTTCGTAGCCGACGCGATCGAGGCGCGACATTGCTTCAAGGTCGCTCGGCACATCCACAAACGGCCCGCGCACATCTTCATCGCTGATCACGTAAGCCACCAGCGCCGGCGAAGAATCCGCCTGCTCCAGCCGGGTCAGCAACGCATCATCGGCCAAGCCGTTGACGGGGAGATTGTTGGCTTCCTGGTACGCGGAAACGGCCTTGCGCACGTTGCCGCCGTCATAGCCGTCGATCACGCCAGGCGAAAAATGGGCGCGGTCGAGCAGCACTTGGATGCGCACCATGCCGGCGTCGAACCGGACGCCCTGCGGGGCGGCGGCTTCGGTTGGATTGTCGCCGGCCGGAGGTGGTTCGGGATTGACGCCGGGGTCGAGGTTTGCCGGCTGCGCCGCCGCGCCGGAACCTGCCGGCGCCGCCGACTCGGGCACGGCTGGGACATCGGCCAGGCTCGCCGGCATCTGCATGGTGAAGCGCGCCTCGTTGATCTCCGCCATTTGCGCGCGGGCGTTTTCGCTCATCTGGATGGTCGGCATGGAACTCTGGTCGCCGGCAGGCGGCGAGCAGGCGGCAAGCAGCAAGAATGGCGCGATGGCGAATGGAGCAAGTTTCATGGTGAGGACCCAGGCTGATCTGGGCTCTCAATCGACGGCGCGACGAAACGTTCCCTCGCCGCTACCGCTATGTGTTGTCGTGCCTGCTCGGTCTCAGGCCCTGTTTATAGCGCTTCCAGTTCTCGACATAGTGCGCCGCGGAAAAGCCGATGAGCTGACGCTGCTGCTCGTCGAGTTGGCGTGCGACGCGCGCCGGCGCGCCGGTGATGAGCGAACCAGGTTCGAATGTCTTGCGCTCCGTCACCAGAGCGTGGGCGCCGACGAGGCAATAGCTGGGAATGCTCGCGTGATTCAGCACCGTCGCCTTGATGCCGATCAGCGACGTGTCGGCGATCGTGCAGCCGTGCAGCATGACCTGATGGCCGACGGTGACGTCCCTGCCTAGGGTCAGCGGCGCACCGATGTCGGTGTGCAGCACGCTGCCGTCCTGCACGTTGGAGTTTTCGCCGATAACGATCGGCTCGTTGTCGCCGCGAAGGACCGCGCCGAACCAGACCGAGGCGTTCTTCTTGAGCACGATCCGGCCGATCAGCGTCGCCGTAGGCGCCACCCACCAGGCATCGGCATCCTCTACTTCGAGGTCGGCGTCGGCCAAGGCGTAGATCGGCATGGTTGGGCTCCGTTGAGCGTGCGAAATTTTCGAGACGTTCCGGTTCTTCAATGCGTCGTTAACCGTTTCGGCGTCTCCTGTAACCATTGGACCGGGGCTTTTCCGGACCACCCGTCTCCAGGGCGAAAGCCCGCAAGTGGGGGAGTACGTGGGCACACGGCGCAAGTTCAGCGCACTGACCGTCCCGCCCAGCGGCGCATACGCCGACGACTCCTTCGACTCTGCAGATTTTTTCGATCCACCGCCCGCCGGCAGAAGCCGTTCGGGCACTTCGTACTCCAGGAAGGAGCGATTGATGGCCAAGCGCAGCACCAAGCGCAGGCAGGCTCAGCAGGGCGTGCTCAATGTTCAGGAATTCCAGCGCGACGACCGCCGGCAGCGCAACCTGCAAGTGCTCGAAGGCGGCTATCATCCAGCCAACGACACCGCCCGCAGTCAAAGCTTCGTCAAGAACGTCCGCCCGAAATCGAAGGGCCAAAGCCAGTTGCTGGAGGCGATCGACACGCACGCGCTCGTGCTTGCTTTGGGCCCAGCGGGCACCGGAAAAACCTATCTTGCCATCACCAAAGCGGTGGAAGCGCTCGAAAGCGGCAAGGTCGGCCGCATCGTGCTTTCACGTCCCGCAGTGGAAGCGGGCGAGTCGCTGGGCTTTCTGCCCGGCGCCATGGAAGACAAGCTCGCCCCGTACCTGCGCCCGCTCTACGACGCACTGCAGGACCGCCTGTCGCCGAAACGGCTCAAGGCGCTGATGGCCGAAGGATTGATCGAGATCGCCCCGGTCGGCTTCATGCGCGGACGCACGCTCAACAACGCATTCGTGGTCATCGACGAGGCGCAGAACTGCACTTACGGCCAGATCAAGATGCTGCTGACGCGTCTGGGGTGGAATTCCACCATGGTCGTCACCGGCGACCCGGCGCAGACGGATTTGCTGCCCGACCTTTCGGGCCTTCATAGCGTCGCCGACAAACTCGACGGGGTGAACAACATCGCCGTCTGCCGCCTCACCGATTCCGATATCGTCCGTCACCCGCTGGTCGCGTCCATGCTGGGCGTCCTCTAGCTGCTTCATTGACGCCGAAATCAATCGTCCAGCGACTCTTCCGAGGTCGTCGACACGGTCGCGTCTGGCGCTGCGCTTGGCGCAAACGGATTGGTGCGGACGCAGCGGCCGACGCCGAGCCCGGTGGTCGCTTCGATGGCGTCCCAGTCCGAGTCCTGCGGCGCACGCACTTCGAGGCCGACGATCTCCACGCGTGAGGCGCCACTGGCGCGCGGCCCGTAATCGACAGTCATCACCAGCAGCCGGTCGTTCGCAGGCAGCCGGCCGAGCAGGCTGAAGCGCGGCAGGTTGATGTCCTGCTCGCGCACGAACCGGCAGCCGACCCGCATCGGACGCAGCATGCTGGCAAGGATGGTGCGATCGACAAGCGTGTTCGGCCCCGGCTCGTCACCGGGCGCAAACAGGGTGTCCGGCGCGACATTGATCAGGACCGTGTCGCGAAACAGCCGCCGCAGCATGCTGCCGCGTACGGATTCGTCGCGCTGGGTCAGCGCCGGGATGGCGATGTCGGTCAGCCATTCATCCCGCTCGGCGGCGGTGAGCGGACGCGGCGGCGGCGGTCCGGTATCCGGCAGTGCGAACTGGTACTGGGACCAGAGCCGCGCTTCGGTCTGAATGCACTCGTTCTGGCGGTGTTCGGGGCTTCGCGCTGTCCCGCCCTGCACATATGCCGCCCAGAACAACGCCGTACGATCGTGGCGCGAGAGACCTTCGCTCATGCCGTTGAGGCTATTGCGCAGGCTGCGGCACACGCCGTCGAATGTAGCCACCGGCGTGCGCGGATCCTGCAGCAAATCCAGCATGCCTTTAACGCTGTCGTCCTGCGCGAATTCCTCCGGGCTCACTCCCGGACGAACTTGCGGTTCGGTCCAAATTCTGCCGATGGCTTGCGAATCCCAACTCTGGCCGGTGCGATAATCGGGCAGCCGCCGCCCGGCTTCGCGTCCGGGCAGCACATCGTCGGTGAACAGCGACGGGCGCCGCTCGAGCGTCAGCACCAGCCTGCCCTGCGGACGCGGGGCCTCACCTCGGCGCGTTGGGTTGAGTTGGAAATTGTACTCGAGTTGGCTTGCCTGGTTGAAATCGAGATCGATCCAGTTGTCGGCCGCGGCGTTGATGTTATTGACAGAACGCAATGTCGACTCGATGCGCTGCAGGTCACCCATCAGCGCGTCGTTGGCGAAGGTGTTGACCAAAAACCCGCTGCCGCCGAAGGCGGCCGCACCACGTACGACCGGCGCCAGCGTCGATAGCAGCGAGGACGGATCGTCTTGCGTGAATACGACCCGCACGCGCGCACGCACGGTCTCGTCGCGCGTGAGCAGGATGCGCGGACCGATCACGCGGTTGCGGGCGAAGTCCTGGGTTTCGCTGAATTTGGCGCCCCCCCGCGTATCGAATTCGTACAGCGCCAGCGGCACGGTCGCGATCGGCAGCCCGAGGGCGCGCCCGCTGTCATCGTAATTGGCTGGCAATTCCGGGCCGACCACGCGGACCTCGAGCAGCACAACCGCGGAGCGCACGCTTTGCGCCACCGTGCGCGATGCAAGACGCTGCAGAAAAGTGCCGTCGATGGCGCGGCGCTCGATCACGTCATCGAGCCGCTCGGGCGGCGTGAAGTTGAGACGGACGACGCCGTAATCCTGGTCGGTGATCGGGGCCAGCGCCGCGTGACGCCGACAGGCTTGGCCGAAGGCCGTGGCCAGCATCTCGCATTCGCCGGCAGGCTGCGCGAAGGTGTCAGCAGCCGGCAGCAACGCCGCCAAACTCAACGCGGCCGCGAGCGCCAGTCCCCGTCTCTGTCCGCTCATGTCTCGTCCTCCCCACCTGCGCCAAACGCTAGCAACGCAGCTGAGGTCCCGCAACGGCAAGAGTCGGCTGGGGCGTGTCGGAGCCGGACAAAACGAGCTTGGCGTGAATATTCGCGGCTGCTGCGCAACCGCGGCGGTGCGGTCTAGTCTTCGCCTTCGAGATCGATGTCGAGGATGCTCATGGTCAGTACTTGGCCTTCGTCCTCGTCGACAGAGACCGTGCCGACGAATTCATCGTGGACATAGACTTCCGCCGAATCCGTCTTTCGCGGACGCGCACGCACGTCGAGGTCGGCGGCGTGAAGCACTTGGCGGAGTGCGCCCTGCAGCCGCGCGCGCTCGGCGTCGTCGATAGGCGCATTCTTGCTGGCGCCCGGCGCCGCAGGAATCGCGAGACTGATCGAATACGAAAGTTCGCCCTCGTCTTCGTCGCGCAGCAGGTTGGCGATGCGCTTGCCGTCGACAAGCACATCGGCCTCATCGCTCGACTTGGACACCACAGACACAGTCGGCGAACCAAGCAGTTTGGAGAGATAGGCGCCGAGGCGCGTGCATTCGGCAGCGTTCAAGGGAGACTCCGTTCTGGCGCCGGAAGGTCGCGCCCGGAGCGGCCGCGGTCAAGCGGGCGATTAGTCGAATTCCCAGTGTGTCGCCTCTTTGCGCAGATGGCGGCCATAGAGAAACGAGAATAGCCCCAGTCCGGCAAAGACGCCCATCACCGCGACATAGTCGAACATGCCGTCATCGATCGCGTCGCGCAGCGAAAACGGCGTGTAAAGCGCGATTGCACCCAGCGCCACCGCAACCGCGACCCCCGTCTTGATCAGCACATCACCGAAGAAGTAGTTGCGGTCGATTTCGCCGCGGGGACGCCGCTGTGGCTTCGTGGACGGTTTGCGCTTGCTCATGGGCCGGAGCGTACTCGGATTCGCGCGCGCTCGCCTGGGCGCAGCGCTGAACGTTGGCCTCGCGTAACGAATGCGCGCCTTCGCACGGAAAGCCGTCACCTGCGCCGGCGACGGCCGCCTCACTGCACAACACCGTTCGGCGCGCGCTCCATGACAAATCGTTCGATGTTCCGGCCGTCTCGATACGTTCCGGTGATGCGCTGACCGTCCGCGCTCAGCACGCCTTCATAATGCTGTTCGCTCTCCCATGGCCGCCCCGGATGCCGCGCAATCAGCAGCACGATGTCGCCCTTCACGGATCCCGACCAGGTAACGTCGAATTGGTCGAAACCCCGGCAGGCGGGACAGCGGTTGGAATAGCCCGCGCCGGAAAGCCTTTGGCCGCGCTGGATCAGCGACGCTGCAAAATATGGCGGAGCCACTTGATCCGGGGAAGTTTCGCCGCGCCAGCCGCCGCTGACGTCGCGCGCCGGTTCGGCAAATGCTCCGCCCACGCAGGCGGATAAAACCAACACGGCCAGCGCCCGGCTCATCAGAGCCACCATTTCGACGCCTTGGCGCGAAAATTGGCGGCGCGCTCGAGTTCTGCGCTGACGGCGAAGACGCTCTCTTCGTCGAGCGCTTTGCCGATCACCTGAAGACCAAGCGGCAGGCCTTGTTTGTCAAGCGCAGCCGGCAATGCGAGCGCCGGCAGGCCGGCGAGATTTGCCGTCACCGTGAAGATGTCATTGAGATACATCGCCACCGGATCGTCGCCTTTTTCACCGAGCGCGAACGCCGCCGAAGGCGTCGCCGGAGTGAGGATTGCGTCGCACGCATTCCAGGCGTCGCGGAAATCCTGCGCGATGCGCTGACGCACCTTCTGCGCGCGCAGATAATAGGCGTCGTAATAGCCGGCGCTGAGCACGTACGTGCCGATCAGGATGCGGCGCTGCACTTCGCGCCCGAAGCCCGACGCGCGCGTGTTCTCGTACGTGGCGTTGAGATCGCGGCCGTTGACGCGGGCGCCGTAGCGCATGCCGTCATAGCGCGCCAGGTTCGAGGAGGCTTCGGCTGGCGCCACGATATAATAGGCCGGAAGCGCGTACTTCGTGTGCTTCAGCGAAATCGGCACGATCTCCGCGCCCGCCGCCTTCACCCAGTCGATGCCCTGCTGCCAAAGCATCTCGATCTCGGCAGGCATGCCGTCCATGCGATATTCTTTCGGCACGCCGATGCGCATGCCGCGGATGGAACGCTTGGCGGCGGCGCGGAAATCCGGCAGCGCGTTCGGCAGCGAGGTGGAATCCTTCGGGTCGTGGCCGGCCATCGATTGCAGCAGCATCGCCGCATCCTCGACCGTCTTTGCAATTGGTCCGGCTTGGTCCAGCGATGAGGCGAATGCGACGATGCCCCAGCGCGAACAGCGCCCGTAGGTGGGCTTCATGCCGACGGTGCCGGTGAACGCGGCAGGCTGGCGGATCGAACCGCCGGTGTCGGTTGCGGTGGCGCCGAGGCAGAGATCGGCGGCAACCGCAGAGGCCGAACCGCCCGACGAACCGCCCGGCGTCAGCTTTGCGTCCTCATTGCCGCGCCGCCAGGGGCTGACGACTGGTCCGAAATGCGAGGTCTCGTTGGAGGAGCCCATGGCGAACTCATCCATGTTGAGCTTGCCCAACATGATGGCGCCGTCACGGAACAGATTGCCGCTGACCGTGCTCTCATAAGTCGGCGTGAAGTCGCCAAGGATTCCCGAGCACGCGGTCGTACGCACGCCTTCGGTGCAGAACAGATCCTTGATCCCCAGCGGTGCGCCTTCGAGCGGCCCGGCCTTGCCTCGCGCGCGCTTTGCGTCCGATCCCCTAGCGCGCTCGCGCGCGAGTTCGGGCGTCGTCACCACGAACGCGTTGAGATGCGGGTTGGCCTTCTCGATTGCGGCGATGAATGCATCGGTCAGCTCGGCGGAGGAGAATTGCTTCTTCTCCAGGCCGTCGAGGGCTTGCGCCAAAGTGAGAGTCGTCAGGTCAGTCATTGATTCACTTGTTTTGGCGTGGGGAGCGCGGCGCCGCCGGCGACGCCTGCGCGGCCGGAGGCCGCGCGCTCCAACTTGGAAAGCTTTGCGTTCATCTCAGCGCCTTGGCGTAGAACGCCGTCCATGCGCTCGGCGGATAGTCCAGCACCGGGTCGCAAGTCTGAAAGCCGCCGCGCTCATAAACGCGCCTGGCGGCGTCGAAATTCGATCCGGTCTCCAGCACAACGCGCGCAAAACCTTCCTGCCGCGCCAGCGCTTCGATCCGCGCCAGGATCGCGCCGCCGACGCCCAAGCCCCGCGCCTCCGGCGTCACGAACATGCGCTTCACTTCGCCGACGCCGTCGCCATGGCGGCGCAGTGCGCCCATGCCGAGCGCAGCGTCGCCCGCATTGCGGGCGACGAACAGCGTCGTATCCGGCTGCGCCATCTGCTCGACGGTCATGTGATGACAATAACCCGGCGGCGTCAGTTCGAGCGTGAACGCGTTCAGCGCCTGTACTAGCGCCCGCACATCGTCGGTGAGCGGCGACTCGACGGCGATGGTGAAGCTCACTCCACCACCTTCGGCACGACGAAGAACCCGTCCTCCGCCTTCGGTGCGTTCTTCAGCACTTTTTCCGGGTCAGCGCCCGCCGTCACCGCATCATCGCGCATCGGCAGCGACAAACCTTCGACGGCGCTCGTCATCGGTTCGACGCCGTCGACATCGACCTCGTTCAGCTGCTCGATCCAGGCCATGATGCCGTTGAGTTCCTTGGCCATCGGCGCAACGCGGTCCTCGGGCAGCGCCAGGCGAGCGAGCTTGGCCACCTTGCGGACAGTCTTTTCATCGATCGACATGATCGCGGGGCTTATAGCCGCCGCCTTACCGGTTCAAGAGCCCGCTGCGCTACATTCGCCCGTCCACGTGTCGATGCTGCGTTCGTCGGTCTGGCGCAACGTGAAAGTGCGCAGGTCGCGCGAGATTTCGAGGTCGGCTGCATAATTGGTGCGATCGTCCGTACGCATGACCGCGGTCCAGCCAAGCGCCCGGGTGAGCGCCGGCTCAAATTGCGCGTCCTCGCAGCCGGTGGCGATGCAGAACCGGCCTTGGCCGCCTCGGTCAGGCACGTGCAACGAAATGTGCAACTCCATGTGTTCGCCTTCCTGCCCCGCCGTGCAGCCGCCAAGCGGGCATTGGCGCATGTCGCTCGCATTGCAGCTGAGGTCATGGCCCAACGCGAACGTCAAGTTTGCATCGGGGGCGCCGTTGTCAGCGGCGGGCGAGGCCGCACAGGCCGCAAGGCCAATGGCGGCGGTCAAGATGAGGGCGCGCAGCATGCGCTCATTGAAGACCTCCGCTTGACGTTCCGCAAGCGCGCGCCGAAGGGATGAACGCGTTTCAATGCCACTACTTGATCTACCCGCCTTCGCCGCAGCGCTGCCACGGAGCGCCGCCATCCTGGGGATCGACCCCGGCGAGAAGCGCATCGGCGTCGCCATCAGCGATTTGACCCGCCTCATCGCCTCGCCGCTCGACACTGTCGTGCGCACCAAATTCGCCGCTGACGCCGAAGCGATCCTCAGACACTACGACGCCCGCCAGGGCGCCGGCTTGGTCATCGGCCTGCCGCTGAACATGGACGGTTCTTCCGGCCCCGCCGCGCAGAGCGCGCGCGCTTTCGCACGCAACTTGCTCGCCAAACGCGATGCGCCGCTGCTGTTGTGGGACGAGCGCCTCTCTACCGCAGCCGTGACGCGCACCTTGCTCGAAAGCGACGCTTCGCGCCGCCGCCGCCGCGATGTCGTCGACAAAATGGCCGCCGCCTACATGCTTCAGGGCGCGCTCGACGCGATGCAGGAAAGAAAGGCGCAATGATCGTGTGCTGCGTTCTTCTCCCTTCCCCCTTGTGGGGAAGGGCGGGGATGGGGGCGTCACCTCAGTCGCTTCAAAACATCACCGCCGCTACCCCCGCCCCCAACCCCGCCCCACAAGGGGGCGGGGAGTCAGCGTGCGCTCATGGCTGAAGTCTTCGCCGCGCTGCTGCCCACGTTCATCCTGATCGCGCTCGGCCACATCGTGCGCGCCAGCGGCATCGCCACCGCCGAACAGTTCGGCATGGTCAACCGCTTCGGCTACTTCGTGCTTTACCCGGCATTCTTGTTCACGCTCGTATCGGGCGCCGATTTCGCCGGCGCCGATGCTGGGCCTTTTCTCCTCGCTTTGTTGCTTGGCTTTCTGAGCCTGGTTGCGCTCGCACTGGCGCTGCGTGTTTTCTTCAGAGGCGACGACCCTGCCTACACCAGCCTGTTTCAGGGCAGCGTGCGCTGGAACGGATTTGCGTTGCTGGCCGCAGCCGCCTCGCTCTACGGCGAAGGCGGGCCTGAACTGATCGGCCTCGCCTTCGGCCCCTTGGTGCTCACCATCAACATCATCTGCGTCATCGTGCTTTCGATCTGGGGCAGCGCACGCGCGACGTCGATGCGGGCCGTCGTCGACCAGATCGTGGTCAATCCGCTCATCCTCGGTTGCGCTGCGGGTTTGGCCGCCAACTTCGCGTCTCTGCACGATCTCGGCCCCGTCACCGACGCGCTGCTTCTGCTCGGCGGCGCAGCGATGCCGGTGGCGCTGATGTGCGTGGGCGCGGGCCTGGATTTCCGGGCGTTGCGCGGTGCGGGCGTCAAAGTGGCTGCCGCCTCCGTGATGCGCCTGACGATTGCCCCGTCCTTGACCTATCTCGCCTGCCTGCTGATCGGGGTCGGTCAGCTGCCTACCGCCGTCGCCGTGGGTATCGCGTCGACGCCCACGGCCGCGGCAGCTTACACCTTCGCGCGCGAAATGGGCGGCGACGCACGGCTCATGGCTGCAATCATCACCGCGACGACGTTGCTTTCCTTCATCACCATGCCCATCGCCATTACGCTGGCGCTGCAGTGACATCCGGGAACCGCCGCCGTCGCGCGGCGCTTATTCCGGGCCATGAGCACCAAAGCGCCCGCTGGGCTCACTTATGTGACCGACGACCGGCCCGGCATCACCCGCCAGCGCGCCGGCAAGGGGTTCACCTATCGCAATGGGCGCGGCCGCGTGCGCAACAAGGCTACGCTCGAGCGCATCCGCAAACTCGCTATCCCGCCGGCCTGGACCGATGTCTGGATCTGCCCGGAAGGCGATGGTCATCTCCAGGCCACGGGCCGGGACGCCCGCGGCCGCAAGCAGCATCGCTATCATCCCGAATTCCGTGCGCACCGCGACGCCGCGAAATTCGACCGCCTCACTGATTTCGCCAAGGCGCTGCCCGCCATCCGCAGCACGATCAGCGGCCACATGCGCAAGCAGGGGCTGCCGCGCGACAAGGTGCTGGCGGCGATCGTGCATCTGCTCGACACCACGCTCATCCGCGTCGGCAACGACGAATACGCGCGCAGCAACGGGAGCTATGGACTTACGACGCTGAAAGACAAACACGCCGAGGTGAAGGGCGAGCAGCTGCGCTTCGTTTTCACCGGCAAGTCGGGAAAGAGCTGGCGGCTTACGCTCAAGGACCGCCGCGTAGCCAAGGTGGTGAAAGCGGCCCAGGATCTCCCCGGTCAGCGGCTGTTTCAGTACCGCGACGAGGGCGGCGCTCCCCAATCCGTCACCTCGACCGACGTCAACGCCTATCTGCGGGAGGTCAGCGGCAGCGACATCAGCGCCAAGGACTTCCGCACCTGGGGCGGCAGCGTTCTCGCCGCAGCGGCTCTCCAGGCGTTGGGCAAGCCGGAGTCGAAGACGATCGCTAGAACCAACGTCAAAGCGGCGATCGACGAAGTCGCCGCCAGCCTTGGAAATACGCCAACGATCTGCCGCAAATGCTATGTGCACCCGGCTCTGCTGGACGCCTACGCGAGCGGCGAGTTTAGGTTGCGCAGCGCCAAGCGCGCGGGGCTTTCGGCGCACGAAGCAGCTGTGCTGACTTTCTTGGACCGCCTGCGTCCTCGCCGGCGGAGCTCAAACGGCGCGCGTCGTGCTTGAGGCTCGCGCAGCTTCGACAAGCTCAGGCTGACGCTACGTTGCCGCCGGCGTTAGAATTGGCGTCACCCTGAGCTTGTCGAAGGGCGACGCCACGCACGTCACATCACTTCTTGGCGAACGGCGCGACGGGTTCGCTGCGGCCTACCACCATGTCACTGTCTTCCTCGAAACCCGGATGGTTCGTCGGATCGACCACATAAGTCTTCTCGTTCGCCACCGGTTCGAGCGGGGCATGCACGCGCGCATCGGCCGGCGCTGCCTTTCCCGTGCTCAAGCCCGCAACAACCGCCGCTAGCGCGATCCCCACCGGCCGCAACGTTTGCTCTTCCTTCGTGGGGTGCGATTTCGCCATCACGCCCTCCTGACTCTCGCCCTCCAAACCCGCCGTCCCACCATTGGAACAAACCAAGTACAATACTGAGTCCGGGTCAGCAAGATGGCTGAAACGATTATCCACGCCTTAGTGTCGCCGCGCTTGCGGCGAAGCCGCCACACGGCCTAACAAGCGCGCATGGCTCAGCGACCGACTGGCGCGAAAAAAAGCGACGCTCGCACTAGACCTGCCAGATTCAGACAGAAGCATCTGCTGGCCATTGCCGATCTGGATCGTTTCGAGGCCGAAAGCCTGCTCGATCGCGCCGAAAACTTCGCGCCGCTGCTCGAACAGAAGATCAAGAAGCTCGACACCTTGCGCGGGCGCACGCTGATCAATCTTTTCTTCGAGAATTCCACGCGAACGCAAAGCTCGTTCGAACTGGCCGGCAAGCGCATGGGCGCCGATGTCGTCAATATGAGCGTGAAAAGTTCGTCCGTGGCGAAGGGCGAGACGCTGATTGACACAGCGGCGACGCTGAACGCGATGCGTCCCGATCTGCTCGTCGTTCGCCACGGTTCCTCCGGCGCCGCGGAACTGCTTTCGCGCAAGGTCGATTGCGCAGTCATCAACGCCGGCGACGGCAAACACGAACATCCGACGCAAGCGTTGCTCGACGCCTTCACTATCCGCTCGCGCCTCGGCAGCGTTGAAGGCCTCACCATCGCGATTTGCGGCGATGTGCTGCACAGCCGCGTCGCGCGGTCGAACGTGGCGCTGCTGACCCTGCTCGGCGCGCAGGTGCGCCTGATCGGGCCGCCGACGCTTATGCCCGCTGGCGCCGAAAAATGGGGTGCGAAGGTCTTTCACGAAATGCGCGCCGGCCTCAAGGACGCCGACGTCATCATGATGCTGCGCGTTCAGCGCGAGCGCATGGCCGGCGGCTTCTTCCCCTCTGCGCGCGAATTCTTCTGGTTCTATGGTCTCGACGAGGACAAGCTCCGCCACGCCAAGCCGGGCGCGCTCGTCATGCACCCCGGCCCCATGAATCGCGGCGTGGAGATCGATTCCAGCGTCGCCGACAATCCGAACGTCTCGCTGATCGAGACACAGGTGCGCATGGGCGTCGCCGTGCGGATGGCGGTGCTGGAAGCGTTGGCGGAAAACGGCGCCAACGAGGAGCGAAACTGATGTGGCTCTTCCTGCTCTGGTGGTGCGTCGACGACACCTTGGCGCGCGCGCTCGAAATGCCTGGCCTTGGCGCTTTGCCGATCTGGGTGCCGCTGATCATCGGCCTTGCTTTCTCGACCACCGTAAACGTCGCAGCCAAGCGCGGCCGGCATGATTGAGGGCATCCTTGCCGCCTTTGACAAGCCCGGGCCGACGCCGGAGGTGATGTTACGCTGCCGGAATTGGCGTCACCCTGAGCCTGTCGAAGGGCGACGCCACGCGCCCCCTTGGGGAACGCTGCTTTGACGCGCCCCACCCTCATCCAGAACGCCAAGCTGATCGACCCTGCCAAGAACGGGGTCGAGGACGGCGCGATCTTGTTCGCGGACAAGATTCTCGACGTTGGCGCCGTGACCAGCGCGCCCGACGGCGCCGAGATCATCGATGCTGACGGCGCCCACCTCGCGCCGGGCCTGATCGACATGCGCGTCGTCATTGGCGAACCAGGCGCCGAGCATAAAGAGACGTTCAAGTCAGCGGGGCGCGCGGCCGCGGCCGGCGGCGTCACCACCATGGTGATGATGCCGAACACCACGCCGGTGCTGGACGATCAAAGTCTGATCGATTTCGTCCTCCGCCGCGGGATCGACCGTTCCGGCGGCGTGCGCATCCTGCCGGCGGCAGCGCTCACCCAGCACCTCGACGGCGAACTGATGACGGAGATCGGCCTGATGGCCGAAGCCGGCGCGGTGCTTTTCACCAATGGCGACAAGCCGATTGTCTCCGGCCGCACGCTGCGGCGCGCTCTTTCTTACGCCAGCGCCTTCGGCGTGCTGATTGCGCATCGCCCCGAAGATCCGTTTCTCGCCGACGGCGGCGTCATGCACGAAGGCGAACTCGCTGCGCGGCTCGGTCTGCCGGGCATCCCCGCCGCGGCCGAAGCGATCATGGCCGAACGCGACCTCATCCTCGCCGAGTTGACGGGCGGACGATTGCTGCTCGACATGCTCTCGTCGGCGAAGACACTGCCATCGTTGCAGCGGGCCAAGGACGGCGGCGTGAACGCGTTCGCCAGCGTCAACGTTCATCACCTCGTGCTGAACGAGAACGACGTCGATGGCTATCGCACCTTCGCCAAGCTCTCGCCGCCGCTGCGCAGCGAAGACGATCGCGTCGCGCTCGCTCGCGCTGTGAGCGATGGCCTGATCGACGTGATCGTCTCCGGTCACGATCCCCGTCCGGCCGAGGACAAGCGCCTGCCGTTCGAAGAAGCCGCCTTCGGGGCCGTTGGCCTCGAGACGCTTCTCCCCGGCGCGCTGACCCTGCATCACAACGGCGACGTGCCGCTCACGACGCTCATCCGCGCCATGACCCAGCGGCCGGCCGAGTTGTTGAGGCTGCCGCAAGGCCGCTTGAGCAAAGACGCGCCAGCGGACCTCATCCTCTTCGATCTCGGCGCCCCCTTCCGTCTGGACAGCGACAAACTTCGCTCCAAATCGAACAACTCGCCGTTCGACGAAAAGCTGATGCAGGGCGCCGTGAAACGGACATTCATTGCCGGTAGACAGGTATTCGGCGGCTAATCTCGGAGTCACCAATGCGCAAACTCTTGCTTGGCGTGCTGATGTTTGGCCTCGCCGCGTGCGGGACGACCTCAGGGCCATCGGCCGGCCCCGTGCCCGAACCGATCGGTCCGGGCGATCCGGGACCGGGCGACGCGCCGCCGCCGATTCCGCTCGACGGCCCGATCATGTATTCGTGCAGCAACGGCCAGCAGATCGTTGTCGATATCGATGGTGCGAACGCGCGCGTGCAGATCGTCGGCGGGCCATCCATGGTGCTGCCGGGCGCGGGCGACGGCTACTATTCCAACGGCCGCTACGCTTTCCGCGGCGGCGGCGCGAACGGGCAGTGGGAAGTGGGCCGCGCCGCGCCGGCAAATTGTACAGGCAGCTGAGAACGCAAATCCCCGATCAGCGTTTGCACGCGCCCGCCAGCCTGTTAGGAAGCCGGACGTGGCGCCGTTCTTTTTCATCCTGGCCGCAGCGGGCGGCTATTTGCTTGGATCGATCCCGTTCGGCCTCGTGCTGACACGCGCGGCCGGCCTCGGCGACATTCGTGAGATCGGTTCAGGCAATATCGGCGCGACCAACGTGCTGCGTACGGGGCGCAAGGATCTCGCCTTGGCGACGCTCGTACTCGATGCGGCCAAGGCAGGCATCGCGCTCGTGTTTTTCAAGGCGCTCGCCAATTGGTTTGCGGGCGCCGCCCTGGGCGAGGACGGCGCCTACCAGGTCGGCCTCGTCGCCGGCGCAGCAGCCTTCATCGGGCATTGCTATCCGGTGTGGCTGAAATTCAAGGGCGGCAAGGGCGTCGCGACTTTCTTCGGGGTGCTGTTCGCGGGGCCGTGGCCCGTCGGCCTGATCGCCGGGGTCACTTGGCTCGCAGTGGCGACCATGTTCCGGTTTTCGTCGCTGGCGGCTTTGTGCGCAGCAGCCATCGCGCCGGTGATGGCGCTCGTAGCCGGCTTCAGTTGGGAGGAGATCGCCTTCACCCTGGTGCTAGCGGCGCTGATCTTCTGGCGCCACCGCGCCAACATCGAGCGCCTGCTCGCAGGCACGGAGCCGCGCATCGGCGACAAGAAGGACGGCGAACCTGCGATAGCAGAACCCGCCGCCCCCATAGTCGAGACAACCGCGGCCGAGCCTGCGCCGGCCGCGCCCGAACCTAAGCCGGAAGCGTGATGCGCACGCTGTCGCGTCCGGAGCTGATCGCCTGGACGCGGCTGGCGCGCACGCCCCGCATCGGTCCGCTCACTTTTCACCGGCTCATCGCGCGCTTCGCTACCGCCGCCGCCGCGCTCGAAGCCTTGCCGCGCGTGGCGCACGTCTCCGCCGCAAGCGAACAACAGGCGGCAACGGAGATCGAAGGCGTCGAGGCGCTTGCCGGGCGCCTGATCGCATCGTGCGAGCCGGATTATCCGCCACTGCTCGCGCAGCTCGACGCGCCGCCGCCTTTGGTCGCCGTGCGCGGCGATCCGAACTGGCTGAAGCGCCCCGCTGTGGCGATCGTCGGTTCGCGCGAAGGCTCGGGATCGGCGCTGATGTTCGCCCAGCGGCTCGCCGCCGACCTCGGCGCAGCAGGCTTCACGATCGTCTCCGGCCTCGCGCGCGGTGTCGACGCCGCAGCACATAGAGGCGCGCTTGCCACTGGCACTGTCGGCGTGCTCGCCGGCGGGCTCGATCATCCGTATCCGCCACAAAACCAGAAACTGCATGACGAAATCTGCGAACGCGGCGCTGTGATCAGCGAAGCGCCGTTGGGCGTGATCGCAAGGGCGCGCGATTTTCCGCGCCGCAACAGCGTCATCTCCGGCGTCTCCCGCGCCGTCGTGATCATCGAAGCGGCGCTGCGCTCCGGCTCGCTGATCACTGCGCGCGCCGCCGCCGACCAGGGGCGCGAGGTGATGGCGGCGCCGGGCTCGCCGCTCGATCCGCGCGCGCGCGGCGCCAATGCGCTGATCAAGCAAGGCGCCACTTTGATCGAGGACGCCAGTGACGTGATCGCCGCTCTGGGCGAGAGCGCGCTGCCGCTGCGGCCGCTCTCGGCCGGCCCGCTTTTCGCCGATCCGGAAGCGAACGTCCCGCCGCCGGGGCTGCCGGGCAAGGTCGCCGCCCTGCTCTCGCCGACGCCCATCCACGTCAACGATCTCGCCCGGCTGCTCGAAGCGCCGGCCGGCGCGGTGGCGGCCGCGCTGGCCGAACTCGAGCTCGAAGGTCAGGCGGCGTCGCTGCCGGGCGGCTACGCCGCCCAGGCGCGGGCGGCGTTCAGCGTCTAGAGTTCGCGCTCGACCGCCAACTGGACCTGCTTCAGCGCTTCTGCTGCGTTCGCCAACCCGAACTGGCCAGCCATGTCGGCCAGTTGGCCGGCAAGGTCATGGACATATTCGGCCACCTCGCTGCGGCTGGGACGCTCGTCTTCCTCGGTCTTGTTCGCGGTCTTCATCGGGTCACAACTTAAACGTGTGTCTATCAGCTTTTAGTTGCGCCTGCTATGGGGGCCGATGGGAGGGTTAACCAGCGGGGGCGCAAAGGAAAATTAGTTCTGCTCTCGGATAAGTCGCGCCTCGCTCCCATCTGAGCGCGTTGACAGCGGGGGCCCCGGCCCCCAGTTTCCGGCCCGTTTTTCCAGCGAGACCCCCGTCCAGAATGAACGTCGTCGTCGTCGAATCCCCGGCTAAGGCCAAGACAATCAACAAATATTTGGGCTCGGACTACAAAGTCCTGGCCTCGTACGGCCATATCCGCGACCTGCCGCCCAAGGATGGCTCGGTGAAGCCCGACGACGATTTCTCGATGTCGTGGGAGATCGATTCCAAGTCCTCCAAGCACGTCCGCGCCATCGCCGATGCGATGAAGGAGGCCGACAACCTGATCCTGGCGACCGACCCGGACCGCGAGGGGGAAGCGATTTCCTGGCACGTGCTCGAGGCGCTCAATCAGAAGAAGGCGCTCAAAGGCAAGAGCGTCAAGCGCGTCACCTTCAACGCCATCACCAAGCCCGCCGTTCAAGCCGCCATGGCCGCTCCCCGCGACATCGACATGGAATTGGTCGACGCCTATTTGGCGCGCCGCGCTCTCGATTACCTGGTCGGCTTCACGCTCTCGCCGGTGCTCTGGCGCAAGCTCCCGGGCTCGCGCTCGGCCGGGCGGGTGCAATCGGTGGCCCTGCGCATCATCGTCGACCGCGAAGTCGAGATCGAGAAGTTCAAACCCCAGGAATACTGGTCGGTGGACGCCACCCTGGCCACGCCGCGCAACGAAAGCTTCACCGCCCGTCTGTCGGCGTTCGAAGGCAAGAAACTGAAGCGCCTCGACATCGGAAACCAGGCGATGGCGTTTGCGGCCCGCGATGCGGTGCGGAATGGCCGTTTCACGGTGAGCGCCGTTGAAGCAAAGCCCACCAGACGCAATCCGCCGCCGCCGTTCACGACCTCGACCCTGCAGCAGGAAGCCGCGCGTAAGCTCGGTTTCAACGCCTCGCGCACGATGCAGACCGCTCAGCGTCTCTACGAAGCCGGCCACATCACCTATATGCGGACCGACGGCGTCTCCATGGACGAAGGCGCGATCCGCGATCTTCGCCGCGCCATCGAAGGCCAGTTCGGTTCCAACTACACGCCCGCGGAACCGCGCCGCTACGCCTCGAAAATCAAGAACGCGCAGGAAGCGCACGAGGCCATCCGCCCGACCGATCCGTCCCGGCATCCGCGCGAGCTTCACATCGAAGGCGACCAGGCCAAGCTCTACGAGCTGATCTGGAAACGCGCCGTCGCCTCGCAGATGGAATCGGCCTCGATCGAGCGCACGACCGTCGATTTCACCGAGCCGGCCGGCAAGGTCGAATTGCGCGCCACCGGTCAGGTCATTCTCTTCGACGGCTTCCTGAAGCTCTATCAGGAAGGCCGCGACGATGAGGAAGACGAGGAAAACCGCCGTCTGCCGCAGCTGCGTCAGGGCGAAAGCGTGAGCGTGCAGGAGGTGAAGGCCGACCAGCACTTCACCGAACCGCCGCCGCGCTATTCGGAAGCGAGCCTGGTCAAGAAGCTCGAAGAACTCGGCATTGGCCGTCCCTCCACCTATGCCGCCATCCTGGAGAAGCTGCGCGAGCGCAATTATGTGCGCATGGAGAAGAACCGCTTCATCCCGGACGATCGCGGCCGCCTGGTCATCGCCTTCCTCGAAAACTTCTTCGGCAAGTATGTCGAATACGATTTTACCGCCGATCTCGAAACGCAACTCGATCAGGTCAGCGCCGGCGAACTCGACTGGAAGGCGCTGATGCGCGACTTCTGGAAAGACTTCAACGGCGCCATCGCCGAGATCGGCGACCTGCGCATCACCCAAGTGCTCGACACGCTGAACGAAGTGCTCGGGCCCCACATCTTCCCGCCGCGCGAGGACGGCAGCGACCCACGCACCTGCCAGGTCTGCGGCACGGGCACGCTGTCGCTACGGCTCGGCAAGTTCGGCGCCTTCATCGGCTGCTCGAATTATCCGGAATGCAAGTTCACCCGCCCGCTCGCGCCGGGCGAAGACGGCGCCGGCGCCGAAGCCATCCCCGCCGAGGGCGTCGAACTCGGCCAAGGCCCGAACGGCCCGGTGACGCTGAAGACGGGCCGCTTCGGCCCTTACGTCGAAACCCCGAACGGCGACGCCGACAAGCCGAAGCGCGCGAGCCTGCCGCGCGGCTGGACCCCGGATGCGCTGACGCTCGAAAAAGCCAACGCGCTGCTCTCGCTGCCGCGCGAAGTCGGCGTGCATCCGAGCGAAAACGAGATGATCCTCGCCGGCATCGGCCGCTACGGACCCTATCTGCAAATGGGCAAGATGTACGCGAACTTGCCGAGTGTCGAAGACGTGTTCGAAATCCAGATGAACCGGGCCGTGGCGGTGATCGACGAAAAGAAGGCCGGCGGCGGCAAAGGCCGCTTCGGCCGCGCCGCGCCGGCCCCGATCAAGGAACTGGGCGAGAGCCCCGTCACCGGCAAACCGGTGCGCGTCTTGAACGGCCGCTACGGCCCTTACATCAGCGATGGCGAAACCAACGCCAACGTGCCGAAGGACAAGAAGCCCGAAGACGTAACCGCTGATGAAGCGCTATCGCTGCTCGCCGCGCGCGCCGAAGCCGGCGGCAGCAAGAAGAAGAAAAAAGCGCCCGCCAAGAAGGCTGCAACTTCGAAGAAGGAAGCTGCGCCAAAGAAGGCCGCGGCAAAAAAGACTTCCGCAAAGAAGACGTCGGCGAAGAAGGCTACTGGCTAGCGACTGCCTCTCCAACTACACTTTCATCGGGGAGGCCACCATGAGGAAGATCGCTGTCGCGGTTGCGCTGACACTCTCTGGCTGCGCGAGCGCAGGTCCAACTAATTCACCGGAATTCGCCGCGCTTGTGACGGCCGCGCTCCCACCTGACGCGGGCGTCGTCCAGGTGTCTGGTCCCGGCACGTGGACACCAAACAGCCGTCACATGATTGAGTTTCAAAACAACGGGAACCTAATTCCGGACGCTTCTCCGTGGAAGAACGGCGTGACGACAATCACTCCAGCGGGGCTATTCTTCGCGGAATGGGAGCAGCGCACACGTCAATATGTTGTCACCAAACGCATTCCCCGGTCGAACTTGGCAAGCGCCACGATCGAGCAGATCGGCCGATCTTGCGCACTAATAGTCCAGGAAGCGCATGACTCAACGTTCCATGTGTTTGAGTTTGTGCGCGGGGGAGGCACATTAAATGACTGTGCGACTGCCCGGGCCGCGGAAGCGGCGCTAATCTCTTTTCCTTAGTGTCTAAGCGAGGAAACGCTGGCCGAAGATAGGGGACATAGATCACCTCTATCCATGCTCTTCTCGCGCCGACGCGCCGAAAATAGGCGAGATGCAGAAAATCAATCCGGCTGCCTTGCAGCTGCCCTACAATGCCCGGCGTCTGACATGGGAGGATTTCGAAGTGCACCGAACCTTTGAAAGGTCAGACAGCGGCCGGCGCGGCTGTCGTCGCTTCGATGGCGCGAGAGGAAACTCGTTGAACGTCATCGTTGAGGAAGTGCGAGGCGGGAGGATGCTCGGCAGAGGTCCGCCGCCGAACGGCGAAGCGAACGGCGGGAGCGTATTGCCTGCGGGGCATGAAACCGCAGGGTCCAGCATGCTTCGGAGCAATGCTGACGCGCTGAACCGGTGAAATCTGGTGAACTCGGACCTAATGCCCCTCGGCGGTCTCCATCGTGGTGAGCAGAGCAAGTCCTAATCCAGTCCGGGACAAACGGCCGTGTACGGGGCGCGTGTAACGCGCATGTCAGCCAAAGCCCGCAACGGCGGAGGCTGAAACGGAACTACCCAGGCGCTTTGCACGCGCCCCGCCTCCCGGTTTCGGGGGAAACGAAGTTCTCATCCAACGCCCGCGCGTGACGCGGCGAGGCGCGCCCGCTAGCGTGCGGCCGCAAAAGAGAACTGAATGGCGAAGAATCGACTGCACCCTGAACCTCTGACCCGCGAGCGCGTGCTCGAAGCCCTGCGCAAAGCCGGCGGCAAAGCGCAGAAGCGCGATATCGCCCGCGAACTCGGCATCGGCAGCGATCAGAAAAAGGAATTGCGCAAGATCCTGCGCGAACTGGAAGATTCCGGCGCGCTCGGACGCACCGGCAGGAAGCGCTACGCCGATGCCCAGGCGCTGCCCGAGTCCGGCGTCATGGACATCGTCGACCGCGATCCCGATGGCGAACTGCTCGCACGCATGCGCGGCCCCGAAGGCTATTTCGGCCCGCTCGTTCGCCTTGCGCCCGGCGAAGCGCGACGCATGCGCGGCGAAGCAGCCATCGGCGTGGGCGACCGCGTGCTTGCGCGCATCGGCCGCGATGACGACGGCGAGTTCATTGCCAAAGTCGTCAAACGCCTCGGCCAGAGCGCACACCGCATTCTTGGCGTCTATCGCGCCAACAAGAGCGCAGGCGCTGTGAAATTCGGCGGCGGCCGCGTCGAACCCGCGGACCGCAAAGCTCGCCACGATCTCATTATCGAAGCCGATAATGTTGGCGACGCCAAGGATGGCGACCTTGTCTTCGCCGAACTTCGCACCAGCACGCGCGATCGCGCCCACGGGCCGAAATTCGGTCTGATCAAGGAAGTCATTGGCCGTGAGACCGATCCGCGTGCGGCCTCCATCCTTGCCATGCACACCCACGGCATCAGCGATGGCTTCTCGGAAGAGGAAGAAGCGCAGGCCAACGCCGCGCAGAGGCCGACGCTCAAAGGCCGCACCGATCTGCGCAACATTCCGTTGATCACGATCGACCCCGAAGACGCCCGCGATCATGACGATGCCGTCCACGCCGCGCCCGACACGGACGAGAAGAACAAGGGCGGCTGGCGCGTCTGGGTCGCCATCGCCGACGTCTCGGCTTACGTTACTTCCGGTTCGCCGCTCGATCGCGGCGCCTGGCGGCGCGCCAACTCCACTTATTTTCCCGATCGCGTCGCGCCCATGCTGCCGGAGTCGCTCTCCGCCGATCTCTGCTCGCTGCGCGAAAACGAGGATCGCGCCTGCCTTGCAGTCGAAATGATCTTCGACGGCGAAGGCCGCAAGCTCCGGCACAAATTCGTCCGCGGCCTGATGCGTTCGGCCGCGAAGCTTTCCTATGAACAGGCGCAGGCCGCCATCGACGGCAAGCCGAACGACAAGACCAGGCCGCTATTGGAGCCCATCCTCAAGCCGCTCTGGGCCGCTTATCGCACGGTCTGGGAAGCGCGGCTGAAGCGGGCGCCGCTCGAAATCGACGCGCCCGAGCACAAGATCATCTTCCGGAACGGCAAGGTCGCCGGCGTGAAGCGGCGCGAGCGCTTCGACGCGCACAAGCTGATCGAAGAATTCATGATCCAGGCCAACGTCTGCGCCGCCGAAACGCTGGAAAAGCACAACCGGCCGCAGATCTACCGCATCCATGATCGTCCCAGCGACGAAAAGATCGCCGCGCTCACCGATTTCCTTCCCACCGTCGACATGCAGTGGAGCAAAGGCCAGAGCGTCACCGCCGCCCGTTTCAACCGCATCCTGCATCTCGCAGAGCGATCGCCGAACAAGGACATCATCAACGAGGTGGTGCTGCGCACGCAGTCGCAAGCGGTCTATTCGCCGGACAATATCGGCCACTTCGGCCTCAACCTCGGCCGCTACTCGCATTTCACTTCGCCGATTCGCCGCTACGCCGACGTCACCATTCACCGCGCCCTCATCCGCGCGCTGAAGTTGGGGGAGGACGGGGCCGCGGATAAGGAAGAAGCGCGCTACGCCGAAACCGCTGAACACATCAGCGAAATGGAGCGCAAATCGATGGCGGCCGAGCGCGATGCGACAGCGCGCTACATCAGCGCCTTCCTCGCCGACCGCATCGGCGCGAATTTCGAAGGCCGCGTTAGCGGCGTCACCCGCTTTGGCCTCTTCGTACGGCTCGACGAGACCCAGGCAGATGGGCTCGTGCCTATCTCCACGCTCGGCAACGAACGCTGGCTCCATGACGATGTCGGCCACGCACTGGTGGGCGAACATTCCGGCGAACGCTTTCCACTCGGCATGCGCGTCGAGGTGCGGCTCGAGGAAGCCACACCGATCAGCGGCGGTCTGGTTTTTTCCGTACTCACCGATCCGCTGCCGCCTGCGCCCGGCTGGCGCAAATCGCGGCAAACCAAGCAAGGCCACCGAGGCGGTAAACGTGACCGCGACGCAAAACGCAAGCGGCGGCGGTAAGAATGCCACGATTACGAGCCTGTGATTTCCGGAACGCCGAACTGCCAACTGCGTTGCCTGTCAAAGGACCATTTATGCGCCCGCTTCTCTTGGCCGCGTCTCTGCTCGCCTCCGCCACATTCGCCTACGCACAGGAAGGCTCCGACGTTATCGCGCCGCCCACAGCGCCGGCGCCGAGCGCCGCTGCGTCCATCGATGAGCGCACGCACTGGTGCGAAGAATACGCCACCTGGCTGGTCGCCATGACGCAAAGCGACGACCCGACGCCGGCGGACGTGCGTCAGACCCACCGGCTAGAGATCGAACTCAATTCCTGCACCATCGATCCGCAAGGTTATGAACGGCAAACCCGTGTCGAGGCGCAGCGCGCGGTCGAAATCGCCAACGGCTGAACTTGAGCAGTAGAGATCGCGCCTGATCTCGTGCATTCTGTTGGCGGGGGTGGGCCATGAGTGAACAAGCGGCCGACAAACCACTTGGCTTTTGGTCCTGCTGGTCTCTGACCGTCGGCTGCATGATCGGTTCAGGCATCTTCTTGTTGCCCACCGTGCTTGCGCCTTTCGGCACCATCAGTTTTGCGGGCTGGCTGCTCACCGGCGCAGGATCGATCCTGATCGCCTTGACCCTGGCGCGTTTGGCTTCGCGCACGACGCGCACGGGCGGTCCCTATGCTTACGTGCACGACGCGTTCGGCGATGTGTTCGGCTTTGCCAACGCCTGGGGCTATTGGGCCTCCTACTGGACCGGCATTCCCGCGATCGCCATCGCCTTCGCCGGATATCTCACCGTCTTTCTTCCTGCGCTTCGCGAGAATCCGGTTGGCCAGGCGCTGTCCGCTCTGGCGCTGATCTGGACGCTGACGCTCATCAACATCCGCGGCGTCCGCGATTCCAGCGTCGTGCAAATCGCCATGACAGTTTTGAAGATCATCCCGCTTCTCATCGTCATTGGTTTCGCGGCCTTCGCCGGCAGCCCGGCGAACCTGCCCTCGTTCAATCCGCAGCACGCGCCGGTGCTGCCGACCATGGCGGCGACGGCCTTGCTCACCATGTGGGCGTTCGTCGGCCTGGAAAGCGGCTGCATGCCCGCCGGCGCCTGTAAGGACGCGAGGCGGACAATCCCGCGCGCGATCGTCATCGGCGCCGTCACCGTCACGGTGATCTATCTCTCCGCTACCGCGGCGGTGATGATGCTGGTTCCGGCGGCGACGCTGGCGGCATCGACCTCCCCGTTCGCCGACGCGGCGCGCGGGCTGGGTAATTGGGGCCCGGCTCTGATCGCGGCGGGCGCACTCGTATCGACGGCCGGGTCGACCAACGGCAACATCTTCGTGGCCGGCCAGCTGCCGATGGCGGTTGCGCTCGACAATTTGCTGCCGCGCGCCCTCGCGCATACCAATGCCGGCGGCGCGCCCTACATTTCGTTGCTGATTTCGGCCACGCTTGCGTCGGTTCTGCTGGTCATGAACTATACGCGCGGCCTGGTCGGCGCGTTCACCTTTCTCATCCTCGTCAGCACCGTGGCGACACTGTTGCCTTATCTGTTCAGCGCGATCGCGGAACTGCGCCAGTCGTGGCGTTCGGCGCGCGGTTGGGCGGGCGTGGCGTTGCTGGCGATGCTCTACGCTTTGTTCGCCATCATCGGTTCCGGAATCGAGGCGCTGTTATGGGGCCTGGGCTTGTTCGCCAGCGGCCTACCGCTTTACTTTCTACTCCGCCCCAAAGCCGCCCAGCCTATTCGCTCCGCTTGAACGGGGTGTGGCCGGCGAGGATTTCGGCTTCCTCGGCCACAGCCGGCGTCTCCTGGCGCAAATAATGCCGCACCGCATTGCGCAAGCCTTCATGCTCGATCCAATGGGCGCTGAACGTAGGGGCCGGAAGATAGCCGCGGGCGAGCTTGTGTTCTCCTTGCGCGCCGGCTTCCACCCGCGGCAGTTCGAGTTCGATCGCGTACTCGATCGCCTGGTAGTAGCAGAGTTCGAAGTGGAGGAATGGGACGTCGACAATGCGGCCCCAATAACGCCCGTAGAGCGTCTCGCCGCCCAGCAGGTTCAAGGCCGCCGCCAGCGGCGTGCCGTCGCTTTCCTCTGCGACGAACAACACGCAGCAATCGGCCAGACGCTGGCCTAGCAGTTCGAAGAAGTCGCGATTGAGATAAGGCGAGCCCCACTTGCGCGAACCGGTGTCCATGTAGCAGCGGAAGAAGAAATCCCAGTCGCGCCGCGTGATCTCGCCGCCGCGCAACCGCTTGATCCGCAGGCCTTCGCACGCGCGTGCGCGCTCACGGCGTATGGTCTTACGCTTCTGCGACGAGAGATCGGCGAGGAACGCGGCAAAGTCGGCATAGCCGCGGTTGAACCAATGATATTGCAGCCCGGTGCGGATTTGATAGCCGAGCGGCGTCAGGCGCTGTGCGGTCGCTTCCTGCACGAACGTAGCGTGCACGGATGAGGCGCCGATCCGTCCCGCCAACGCGATCGCCGCCCGCGCCAACGCCTCCTCAACTGCGGACGCATTGGCGAGAATGCGCCGGCCGGGGACTGGCGTGAACGGCACGGCGCACTGCAACTTTGGATAATATCGACCGCCGGCGCGCTGCAACGCATCGGCCCAGGCATGATCGAACACGTACTCGCCGTATGAGTGATCTTTCGCATAGAGCGGCATCGCGCCGACGAGGCCACCGCCGATGTCGCGCGCGATCATATGCGCCGGCTGCCAACCCTTGGCAGCCGACACGCAGCCGCTCTCCTCCAGCGCCTGCAGAAAATCCCAGGAGAGAAACGGATCGTAGGGCGCGTCCGGCGGGTTCGCGATCGCATCCCAGGCGGCGCGGTCGATGTTGGCGAGATCGCCGATGACCGAAATGGTGAGCGCGTCGGTTCCGTCCATTGAGACTATTCTATTTCGAATAGCCCATCGACTTCGACGGCGAAATTCAGCGGCAGATTGGCCATGCCGACGGCTGACCGCGCATGTTTGCCGGCATCGCCGAACACCGACACCATGAGATCGGAGCACCCATTCATCACTTGCGGGATCGGATCGAAGTCCGGCGTCACGTTGACAAAACCGTTCAGCTTGATCACGCGCCGGACCCGATCGAGATCGCCGCCGCATGCCGCCTTCACCTGCGCCAGCAGATTGAGCCCGCACAGCCGCGCCGCCGCCTGGCCCTGCTCGACTTCAATCGCGTCCCCGAGTTTGCCTTTGATGCCGCCGGATGCGTCCACCGACACCTGTCCTGAAACGTGCACGATATTGCCGACCACCTGGAACGGCACATACGACGCAACCGGCGCCGGCGGCGTCGGCAGCACCACGCCCAATTCCTGCAACCGCGCCTCAATCCGCCCCGTCATTACCTGCTCCTCAACCGATGCCCTAGCCGCTTCACTCGTCGTCTTCACCGTCTTGCCTTTGCGCCTTCAGCGCGCGACCGGTTTGGACCGCGGACTTGCCAAACTTGTTCCGGGCCTTCGCAACCGCCGCCTCTGCCGCCGCGCGTCTCGGAGTCTCCACATCCAGCATGTCGCCCTTGTCGGCGAGGGCAGCATCACTGAAGTCCGACAGCCCAACGCCGATCAGCCGATACTTGGTTCTAGCGTCCGCATCCGCGCGCAGCAACTCGCGCGCGGCGCCGAATATGCGCGAGGCCAACAGGGTTGGCTCCGGCAATTGCCGCCGCCGTGTGACGATCTTGAATTTAGCGTCCTTGAGTTTCAGCGTCAGTGTAAGCCCTGCGCTCTCGCTCGCCCGGCACCGCGCGGCAACTTTCTCGCATAAGGGCCACAGGATGTCTTCGAGGGCTTCGATATCGGCTACGTCCTCAAGGAACGTCGTCTCGGCTGAGATGCTCTTGCGTTCGCCGTGCGGATCGACCTTGCGCGGATCGTCCGCCATCGACAGCGCGAAAAGGTGTGCGCCCCAATCGCCGTAAAGCGCGCGCATGCGCTGGGGGCCGACAGTGCGGATGTCGCCGATCTTCTTCAGCCCGTTACGCTCAAGCGCTGTGGCGCCGGCAGGTCCGACCCCCGGCAACGACGCCACCGAACGGGATTCCAGAAACGCCAACGCCTCGCCCCGTCCGATCACCGAGAAGCCGCGCGGCTTGTCGAGATCGCTCGCGGTCTTGGCGAGAAACTTGTTGAAGGAGAGCCCGATAGAGACGGTGAGTCGCCGCTCCTCCCAGATTCTGTTCTGCAGACGGATCAGCGATTGCGCAGGCAGGCCGCCATGGAGCGCCTCGGTGCCGGTGAGATCCATGAAGGCCTCGTCGATCGAAAGCGGCTGCACCTGCGGGGTCAAATCTTCCATCATGCGGCGGATGATGCGCCCCTCATCGACATACTTGCCCATGTCGCCCCGGACGACTTTGGCTTGAGGGCAGAGTTTCAACGCCTTGAACATAGGCATCGCCGAACGCACGCCGTACGTGCGCGCGACGTAGCAACAGGTCGATACGACGCCCCGCTTGCCGCCGCCGACAATCACAGGATGCGGCTGCAAGCTTGGATCGTCGCGCTTTTCGATCGCTGCATAGAAGGCATCGCAATCCAGATGCGCGATCGAAAGCGTGCTCAGTTCGCCATGCTGCAACGGCTGCTCTTCGCCGCAGTGTGCGCATTGTGCGGTCGCAGTTTCCGAAGCGCAGGCACGGCAGAGGATCATGCCATTTGCGGCGACGGGTCGCCGCCGGCGTCGAACAACCAAGCTGCGCCGCGCACGCCGGAAGAGTCTCCATGCACGTTTTTCACGATCTTGGCCGCGATGAAATCCGAGAACACGTGCGCGATCAGCTTCCCGCGTACGTTCGGGTACAATGAGTCGATATTCGAAACGCCGCCCCCGAAAACGATGACGTTGGGGTCGAGGATATCGATCACGACGGCCAGAGCCCGGGCGATCCGGTCCGCCAGCATATCCAGCAGCACCCGCGCCTCCGGATCGCCGGCCTGCGCGCGTTCGTCGGCCTCGCGGGCGTCGACCCCCGACCAGCGCTTGAACCCGGTGCCCGACAGCCATTGCTCCAAGCAGCCGACCCGGCCGCACCAATCACGCGGCTGAACCTCGTCGGGGCGCGCCCAGGGCAGCGGCGTGTGTCCCCACTCGCCGCCGATTCCGCTGGCGCCTTCGATAACCTTGCGGTCCACGACGACGCCGCCGCCGCAGCCGGTGCCGAGGATCACACCGAACACTACACGCGCGCCCGCGTCGGCGCCGTCGACGGCTTCGGAAAGAGCAAAGCAATTGGCGTCGTTCTCCACCCGCAGCGGGCGCTTCAGCACGGCCTTCAAATCCTCGAGAAACGGTTTTCCGTTCAGCCACACAGAGTTCGAGTTGCGCACCAATCCCGACAGCGGCGAAAGCGAACCCGGCATGGCGACACCGATCGTGTCGGCACGGGCGCCCGCTTCCTGTTCGATTCGCGACGTCAGATCGGCTACCGCGCGGAGCGCGGCATGATAATCGCCGGGATTGGGCACACGCTGGCGCGCAACAATTTCCCCCTTTGAATCAAGCAGAGCGGCCTCGATCTTGGTGCCGCCGAAATCCACGCCGAGACGCATCGATCATTCCTTAATCGGTTCTTAACGACAGTGGCCAGATTGCTGGGATTGCGATGGGTTGTTAAGGCCCCGGCGCTATAAGGGCGGGAACAACGCCCCAAACGGGCGCGGGGCCGCGGAAGCGAAGCGGATTCATGGCCAAGACCGTTCTCATCGTCGAAGACAGCGAACTCAATATGAGGCTGTTCAACGACCTGTTGGAGGCCTTTGGCTACAAGACGGTCAAATCCCGTGACGGCCGACAGGCAATTCCGCTCGCGCGCGAACATAAGCCCGACCTCATCATCATGGACATCCAGTTGCCCGAGATTTCGGGGCTGGAACTCACCGATCGCCTGAAGAAGGACGAAGTGCTGAAGAAGATCCCGGTGGTGGCGGTCACGGCCTTCGCCATGCGCGGCGACGAACAGAAGATCATGGCTGCCGGCTGTGACGCATACCTGTCAAAGCCGATCTCGGTAACGACCTTCCTCGAAACCATCCGCAAGTTCATTGGATGAGGTGGTGACGATTGAGCGCGCGCATTCTCGTCGTCGATGATCTTGAAGCCAACCGCCGCCTGCTCGATGCGAGGCTCACGGCGGACTATTACGAAGTGATCGAAGCAACGCGCGGCGAAGAAGCGGTGCAACTCGCCAAGCGCGAAAAGCCCGACCTGATCCTGCTCGATGTGATGATGCCGGGCGGCATCGACGGTTACGAAGCCTGCCGGCGGCTGAAGGCCCAACCCGAGACTCGTCACATTCCGGTGGTCATTCTCACCACGCTCGACGACCGCGACAATCGCGTTCGCGGCCTGCAGGCGGGCGCAGAAGAATTCCTCACCAAGCCGATCGATGAAATTCAGCTGATGGCGCGGGTCAAGAGCCTGCTCACGCTGAAAGTCGTCATCGACGAACTGCGCGCGCGCGAGGAGAGCGGGCGCCGCATCGGCGTCATCGGCGACGAGATGCGGGCCGACGCCGTCGACCAGCACCGCGTGTTCGCCGGCAACGTGCTCGTGGTCGATGACAACGCCACCCAGATCAAGCGCATCCAAGCGGCCCTCGGGGTCGAGCATCGCGTCTCGCTGATCGGGGATGAAGCAGGCGTGGGGCCCCCTGATCTCGCAGTGGTTTCAGTGCACGCCAAGACTTTCGACGGATTCCGGGTCGTGGCGCGGATGCGCTCGGGCGAGGCGACACGGCATTTACCGATCCTGGCCATCGTCGACACCGATGACCGCGACCGTGCGGTGCGCGCGCTCGAACTCGGCGCCCACGACATCATCATACGCCCCATCGACGAAGAGGAATTGATTGCGCGCGCCCGCACGCTGATGCGGCGCAAGCGCTACATGGACACCTTGCGCCAGCGCCTCGACCAGAGCCTCGAACTCGCCATCACCGATCAGCTCACCGGCCTCTACAATCGCCGGTTCCTGACCAGCCAACTCGGCCCCTTGGTCAATCGCGCCCAATGCGGCGGCGAGCCGGTCTCGGTGATGACGGTGGATCTCGACCACTTCAAACGCTGCAACGACACCTTCGGCCATGACATCGGCGATTCCGTCCTGCGCGAGTTTGCTGCACGCCTCGGCTCGAACACCCGCCCGTCCGACTTCGCCTGCCGTTTCGGCGGCGAAGAATTCGTCGTGATCATGCCGCGCACACCCGGCGACATCGCTTGCCTCGCCGCCGAACGGCTGCGGCGATCAATCTGCGCCTCACCCTTCATCATACCTGGCTTGCCCACGCCGCTCGAAGTCACGGTCTCGATCGGGGTCGCCTCCAGCGAAGTGAGCGACGAAACGTCGGAAACGCTGCTGAAGCGCGCCGATCAAGCGCTCTATGAAGCCAAGCGCAGCGGCCGCAACCGCGTCATCGGCAAGGTCGCGCGCAGCGCCGCTTGAGACGAACGGCATCCGTCGCAGAGCCGGCTTGATCCGTCATTCGTGGATTGCCGCGGTCGAGCGACGATGATTCCTATGGTGCGAAAGGACCAGTCATGCGAAAAATTCTCGCCGCGCTTGCTGTGCTTTCGCTTGCAGCCCCCGCTGCGGCCCAGCAACAACAGGCGCCGACGTGCGACGCACCGGCGTTCCGCGCCTTCGATTTTTGGATCGGCGAGTGGGACGCGTTCCGCGCTGACACCAACGCCCCCGCGGGGCGCTCCTCGATCCGTGCGGAAGACGCCGGTTGCGTGATCACCGAGCACTGGGTCAGTCTTGGCCAGAGCGGATATTCCGGCCGCAGCCTCAACATCTACGACCGCGGCAGCGAGAAGTGGGAGCAATTCTGGGTCGACTCCACCGGCAACCGCGTCCACTTCATTGGCGGCCCGACGGAGAACGGCATGCGCGTCGCCACTGCGGCGCCGGTTTGGGTGTCGCCGAGCCAGCAGGCCTATTCCCGGATCACGTTCACAGCCAATCCGGACGGAACTGTGCTCCAGCACGGCGAACAATCCGCCGATGGCCAGACCTGGACCACATCCTACGCCTTCATCTACCGCCGCCGGGCTGAATAGACGCCTTCGGCTGTTAACCCGGCGCGCCTATGTTATAGGGCCTACCGGAGCAGCTCATGAACTATGCCGAGGCCGAGGCGTACGAACGCCAGGGGCTGATCAAGATTCACGACCCGGACGTCGCCTTTCCAGGCATGGCCGCGGCCGGCAAGCTGGCGGCCGAGTGCCTGGATATGCTCGTGCCGGAAACCAAAGAAGGCGTGACGACCAAACGGCTGGACGATCTCGCGCGCCAATTCGTGTTCGACCACGGCGCATTGCCGGCCTGCGTGTTCTATCGCGGTTATCGCCACACCCTATGCACATCGCTCAATCACGTCGTCTGTCACGGCATACCTGGCGACCGCGTGTTGAAAGACGGCGATATCGTCAACATCGATGTCACCGTGATCGTCGATGGCTGGCATGGCGACACCAGCCGCATGTACGCGATTGGCCCGAACGTCTCGCGTAAAGCGCAGCGTCTGATGGATGTTACTTACGAGGCGATGATGCGAGGGCTTTCGGTTATCAGGCCGGGCGCCACGCTAGGTGACTTGGGCCACGCCATCCAAGCTTACGCGGAAGCGGAACGCGCCTCCGTCGTCCGTGAGTTTTGCGGCCATGGGCTCGGCCGCGTCTTTCACGATGCGCCGAATATTCTGCATTTCGGCAAGCCCGGCCAAGGCGATGTGCTGAAACCGGGGATGATTTTCACCGTCGAACCCATGCTCAACGCCGGCTCACCGCAGGTGAAGGTGCTGAACGACGGCTGGACTGCGGTGACCAAGGACAAGTCGCTGTCGGCGCAATACGAACACTCGGTCGGCGTCACTGAGGACGGCGTCATGATCTTCACCAGATCGCCTGCGGGGCTGGATCAGCCTCACAAGCTCGCGGCCGCGTAGAGGCCATCATGGGCCGCGGGGAAAAACAGAGCGAGCCCCCACCGGCAATCAGCCGCGTCGAAGACGGCGAGCTGTTTCCGTTCGCGCCGGATCGCCTGGATATCGAGCCATTTGCGCCAAACCGCCGATCGCGGAAGCGCCCGGCGACTGCGCCCAAGAAGCCGCACTACCATGACCATCGCGCGCGTCTGCGCGCCCGCTTCGAGGAAGCGGGCCATGGCGCACTCTCGGATTACGAGCTGCTCGAACTCTTCCTGTTCCGTACCATCCCGCGACAGGACACCAAGCCGCTTGCGAAAGCGCTTCTCGGCAAATTCGGTACGCTCGCCGCCGTGCTCGCAGCCCCGGCCCAGCGCATCGCCGAAGTAGACGGCGCTGGACCGGCGGTGGCGCAGGATTTGAAGACCGCGCAGGCGCTGCTCGAGCGCACCAGCCGCGCCGAATTCAAACAGCGTACGGTGATCAGCTCCTGGTCGCAGCTGGTGAACTATTGCCGCATCGCCATGGCCCATGAACCGCGCGAGCAATTCCGCGTCCTGTTCCTGGACGTGAAGAACCAGCTCATCGCCGACGAGGTCACCAATGTCGGCACCATCGATCACGCGCCGGTCTATCCACGGGAGATCGCGCGACGCACACTCGAACTGTCGGCGGCGGCGGTCATCCTGGTGCACAATCATCCGAGCGGCGACCCCAAGCCCAGCGCGGCCGACATCGCCATCACCGGCGATATCGTCGACGCGCTCGCTGCGATCAATGTGAAGGTCCATGATCACCTCATCATCGGGCGCGAGCGCGTCGAGAGCTTCAAGAGCCTGGGGCTGTTGTGAAGGGGGTTGCCTCCCGCGCCCGCCGTGGTTAGGTTGCGGCGGGGGTAATCAACATGTACAAGATAACAACGATGCTGGCGGTCGCCATGGGCATTGTGGCCGCCGGTTGCGCTTCTCCGCAGAGCGCGCGGCCAGCCCTTGCCGCGAGCGCCGTTGCCGACGAACAGCAAAGGCAATCGCAGTTCGTGCTTGAGCATCGCGCATCTGAGTATGCGCGTGTTTATGAAATCACTCAGCGCATCTCTCATGCCAATGTCGAATTTTGCGCACGGCGCAGCCGCACAATCGGCGTCCGCCTCGAAAATCTTCACGACTATGGGCGCGATTTTCGGCAAGCCGCGCAGACCTTATGGCAACTCGACAATACGCCGCGTGTGTTGTGGGTCGGCTCAGGAAGTCCGGCCGAAACAGCGGGTCTCCGCGTCGGCGACCGCATCCTCGCGATTAATGGTCATGCGATCGAGAGCAATCGGCAGGCGAGCCGTCGCGCGAGCAGCGCGATACGCGACGCAGCAGAAGTGGGCGCCGTTCAACTTCGCATTCAGCGCGGCGTCGAAGCGCTAGACGTAAGCGCAACGCCAAGGGACGATTGTGGCTACGAGCTCTATATGTTAGATGACGACACGCTGAACGCCGCCGCCGATGGCCGCACGATTTACGTGACCCGCGGCATGTTGCGCTTCGCTCGCACCGACGAGGAGTTGGCCCTTATTCTGAGTCACGAGTTGGCGCACAACGCGATGGGTCACATCGAAGCCCGGATGCAAAACCAAATGGTTGGGATGGCCGGTGGCCTGGTGCTCGACGTTCTCGCAGCAGCCGCGGGCGTTAACACCGGAGGCGCCTTCACGGACGCGGCTGGAGATGTGGGAGCGATGCTCTTCTCGCAGGAGTTCGAGGCGGAGGCCGATTATATCGGTCTCTACTTCATGGCTCGTGGTGGCTACGACGTGGCTGGAGCCGAAGTATTTTGGCGACGCATGGCCGCGGAATATCCCAGGGGCATTCGATTTGCCTACACTCATCCCAACACCGCTCAGAGGTTTGTCGCAATCGCTGCGACGCGCGACGAGATTGGCGCTAAGGTCGCGGGCGGACAGCCGCTTCAGCCTAATATGCGCGAGGGTCGATCCTCGTCGCAGCCGGTTTCCGCATTAACCTACGGAGAAGGAGATGATGTCGTCAGCTTCTCGGAAGCTCGCACATTGACATTTTCGTGCCCAAGCAGCCGCGTGCTCCGCATCGAATTTGAACAGGCGCAGGCGACTGTGAATGAAACGCGGCGGCCGCGTATCCGTATGCAGCGCGCAACGGCGGAGAGTGGCTTCCGATATACGGACGGCCCTTACGAACTTACCGGCACGACTTCTGAAATTCGGTTCCGGGTCGGAAATTCTGAGCCAATGACTTGCGCCAGGAGTGATTGGTAATCGTGTGAAGATCCGCCTGCTTCAATCTCGCGACCGCCAAACCTGGGCGCAGATGCGTGCAGCCCTCTGGCCCGAGGAAGACGCCGACCAACTCGCGCATGAGACGTTGCTGCATTTCTCGGGCAAACCCGCGGCCGAGGCGGTGTTTGTCTGTGAGGACAAGCACGGCGCCCTCTGCGGCTTCCTCGAACTCAGCCTAAGATCCCATGCCGAGGGGTGCGCCTCCTCTCCGACGCCGTTTATCGAAGCCTGGTACGTGCATGCCGGCGCACGCATGAAGGGTGCGGGACGGGCCTTGGTTCAAGCCGCCGAACATTGGGCGCTGCTGCGCAATTTCAGCGAGATCGCCTCGGACACCGACGCGGCCAACGCGGCTGGTCAAGCGGCGCACGCCGCGCTCGGCTACGGCGAAGTGGTGCGACTGGTGGCTTTCCGCAAACCGCTTCGCCAATAGGCTTGCCGGCGCCCGGCGCGCCCTCCATACACAACTGTCTGGAACCGCGTGGAATCGGCTCGGGGAGGATCTGATGGCTGAAACCGCGGCAAGCGCCGGCGCAGTTCCGGCGACCGGCGCGAGTTTCGGCACCCCTTCCTATCGCGCCTATGTGCTGGGCGTTCTGACCCTCGTCTACACGCTCAACTTCATCGATCGCTTTCTGCTCTCGGTGATCGCCCAGCCGGTGATCAACGCGTTCAATCTAAGCGATACCGAATACGGGTTCTTGAACGGCCCGCCGTTCGCGATCTTCTACGCGCTGATGGGCATTCCCCTGGCCATGGCTGCCGATCGCGTCAACCGCGTGGTGCTGATCGCTTTCTGCATCGCGCTATGGTCGGTGATGGCGGCGCTTTGCGGTCTCGCCACCAGCTTCGGCTTTCTGTTGATCGCGCGTATCGGCGTCGCCATCGGCGAAGCGGGCTGCACGCCGCCGGCCAATTCGCTGATCGGCGACTATTTCGCCGCGCGCAGCCGCGCCAATGCGCTCGGCATCTACGCCATGGGGGTCACCATCGGCGCGGCCCTCGCCAACGCCTTCGGCGGGCCCATCGCGACGCAGCTGAACGGCGCCGTAGTCGAGCAATTGCTCGCATCGATCGGACTTGCCGGCGCATTCGGCCCGATCAACTGGGCCGAAGTGGAAGGTTGGCGGCTGGCGTTCATTCTCATCGGCGCGCCTGGCGTGCTGGTGGCCCTGGTGATGTGGCTTACCGTGAAAGAACCGCCGCGCGGCTTTGCCGATCCGCCGGGCATGCAGAAGCTCGCAAAAGCCAGTCTCGTTGAAACCATGCGTTTGCTCGCGGCCAAACCCACCTTCTGGGCGATGGCTGTGGGCGCCTCACTGACGGCTTTGGTAGGGTACGGACTCTCGGGGTTTCAGGCGCCGATGGCGGATCGCGTACACGGAATCAGTGCCGGCGAGTTCGCACTGCGTTTCGGGGTGCCGCTTTCGCTGGCCGCTGCGGCCGGCACGTTTCTCGGCGGCTTTCTCACCGAGAAGCTCTCGCACCGCCACCGCAATGTCGTGACCTGGTTGCCCGCAGCCGGTCTGCTGGTCTCGATTCCGTTTTACGAAACCGCTTTCTTCCTGCCGACCGCCAGTCTCGACTTGGCGCTGATCCTCTGGTGCATCGGCGCTGCCTTTCACTATTCCTATCTCGGCGCCCAATACACGATCGGTCAGGGCGTCGTGCCTGCGCAGGCGCGCGCCTCGGCAATCGCCATTCTGCTGCTTTGCGTGGCGCTGATCGGAAACGGCCTGGGGCCACAGATCGTCGGCTGGCTGAGCGATATGTTCATGGCGATGCAATTGGAGACGCGCGGATTCGGCGGCGTCTTGACAAGCGACATATGCCGTGACCGTGCAGCGGTGGCGTTGCTGGCGGAAGACGCGCAGGCAGGGTGCCGCGCGGCCTATGGCGAAGGCTTGCGCCTTTCCATGGCCACGACCGCGCTGATCTTCATCCCGGCTGCGCTGGGCTTCCTCATCACCGCGCGCTGGTATCAACGCGATCTCGTCGCCAAGCCGCATTGATTGCACCATGGTGCGAGCGCTAAAAGCGGCGCATGATTCCGCGCTACGCACGCCCCGAAATGACGGCGATTTGGGAGCCTGAGAGCCGTTACGCCATCTGGCTCGAGATCGAGACGCTCGCCATGGAGGCGATGGCCGAGATCGGCATGATCCCCAAGAGCGCCGCCAAGGAATATCGCGCCAAGGGCAGGTTCGATGTCGACCGCATCGACGAGATCGAGCGCGAAGTGAAGCACGATGTCATCGCCTTCCTGACCAGCGTCGCCGAACATGTCGGCCCGGAGAGCCGCTTCGCCCACCAGGGCATGACGAGTTCGGATGTGCTCGACACTTGCCTTGCTGTGCAGCTGGGGCGCGCCAGCGACCTCCTGATCTCCGGCTGCGAGCGCGTCATGGCGGCGCTGAAGAAGCGGGCGATCGAACACAAACTGACCCCATGCGTGGGCCGCAGCCACGGCATTCACGCGGAACCGACAACGTTCGGTCTCAAGCTCGCCGGCCACTACGCCGAGTTCTCGCGCAATTTGGAGCGGCTAAAGGCGGCGCGCACGGAGATCGCCACCTGCGCCATCTCCGGCGCCGTCGGCACGTTTGCGCAGATCGACCCGTACGTCGAAGCCTACGTCGCCGAAAAGCTCGGCCTCGCCATCGAGCCCGTCTCCACCCAAATCATTCCCCGCGACCGCCATGCCGCATTCTTTGCAGCATTGGGTGTGGTGGCCAGCGGCGTCGAGCGTCTCGCCACCGAGGTGCGCCACCTGCAGCGCACCGAAGTGCTCGAGGCGGAAGAATTCTTCGAACCCGGCCAAAAGGGTTCTTCGGCGATGCCGCATAAGCGCAACCCGGTGCTGACGGAAAATCTCTGCGGGCTCGCCCGGCTCGTCCGCAGCGCGGTGACGCCGGCAATGGAGAACGTGGCTCTCTGGCATGAGCGCGACATCAGCCATTCTTCGGTCGAACGCGGCATCGGCCCCGACGCCACCATCCATCTCGACTTTGCGCTCCATCGCTTGGCCGGCGTCATCGAGAAACTCGTGGTTTATCCCGAAAACATGGCGCGCAACCTGGCGCTATTGGGCGGCCTGCACAACTCTCAACGCGTCATGCTGGCATTGACGCAAGCCGGGGTAAGTCGCGAAGACGCATATCGGCTGGTGCAGCGCAACGCGATGGCCGTCTGGCAGAGCCCGGCTCCGCGCCCGATGACGGCGCTGCTCGACAAGCTACGCGCCGATAAGGACGTCACCGCCAAACTCGACGCGAGGACGCTGGAGGCATGCTTCGACGACGCCCACCATTTCGCGCGGGTGGATCTCATTTTCAAACGCGTCTTCGGCTAACGCGGCTCAGAGCCTGTGCGCCCCTGCGCGCGCCTCCACGATGGCGGCCACATCCTGCATGCGCGCCGCGGCTCGCTGAAGCCGCACGGATTGACGCTGCAGCCTTTCCGTATCGCCCCGGGCTGAACTCGAGCGCTCAGTCATCTGCTGGTAGCGCGTGCTCTCGATCACGAATGTCGCCGCGGCGCGCTGCAAGTCGGCGACGTCTTGGCAAGCTTCGGCTGCCGCCAATCGCATGGTGCGAATCTCCGGCCATTGGATGAGCGCCAGTTGGTTCAAGAACAAACGCTGAGCACCGCGGAAATCGCCCGCTTCCACGAACCCCGCCGCGAACGCGACGAGCACTGAAACATCCACTTGATTGAGTTGGCCGGCATCGCTCTCAAGACCCGGCATCGCCGGCCAGGCCACGCCGGAGAGTTGCATCTCACGGCTGTAAGCACGCACGGCCCCGCGCAGCACCGCGCGCCCGCCGGTCGAACAGAGGCTCGCCGGCCCGCGGCCCGAGGCAAAGAGGTTGAGCACCTCCGCAGCCTGCGCCGCAGGCATCCGCACCGGCGCCGGCGCACACGCGCTCAACGCCGCGGCCAGAACCAGAACAACGCGCTTCAGCATGAAAACCCCGGCTGCCCACGCCGCATTATCTCGCTGTATCGTCAGCGAAACGTTCGCGCGTGGGGTTAATCGCCGTTAGGCGTTCCAGCCGATTGCCCCTCGACCCGAATCCCTGCCGAACCAGGGCGACAGCGCGAGAACGCGCCCGGAGGACCGTTTCCATGGCCGGCGATGACTTCACCACAGACGACGTTTGGGACGAAGACGTGATGGTCGAGGTCCGCAAATTCGGCTTCGAACAGGCGCTGATGGCGCATTTGCACAAGCGCGAGAGCGCCGCCGACCTGGGCGCGGTGTTCAAGGACGCCGACCGGATCGTCAACTTCGTTCTGGGCGATGTGAACCCGTGAGCCGAGGCAGACTCAGATGAACGCGACAAACGCAGCAGCGGTAAGAACGCCCTGGCATCTCTGGGTTGTCGGCGTCGTCGCCGTGCTCTGGAACGCCTTTGGCTGCTACGATTACATCATGACGAGAGTAAACGGCGCCGACTATTTGCGCGGCTTCTTCACCGAAGAGCAAGTTCAGTTCTACGTCAACATGCCGATCTGGGCGAGCATCGTGTGGCCAATCGGCGTCTGGGGCGGTCTCGCAGGCGCCGTGCTCCTGCTACTGCGCAGCAAGTGGGCGCTACACGCCTTCGTCGCGTCGCTGATCGCCTTCGTGCTGAGCCTGGTGCACAAATATGCGCTCTCGAACGGCGGCGAGCTGTTCGGCTCCTCGGCTTATCCGATAGAGGCCACGATACTCGGGCTTTGCCTCTTCTTTGCCTGGTACGCGTGGTTCGCAACCAAGAACGGGGTATTGCGCTGAGGGTTCAATGGAACGGCTTCAGCCCACCACACGCGCGACCTGAGCCAGAAGCGACACACACTAGAGTACCCTAGAGTCTTGGCTGATCTTCATCGCGGCGCGCAGGACGCTCGGCCTCCTCGGCTTCGGCCAGCGGCTTGAACGCCGGCCCCTGCAGCACCTCGCCCTCGGGGCTGAATTGGGAGCCGTGACATGGGCAGTCCCAGCAGGTTTCGAACGAATTCCAATGCACGACACAGCCAATGTGGGTGCAGCTGGCCGATCGCAGATGCAGTTCGCCGGACGGCGCACGATAAGCGGCGACTATGTTCAGGCCGTCACGCAGGAGTGCGCCTTCGCCGGGCGCAATCTCGTCGGCGGACGATTTGGTTTTTGCGGCAGCGTATTCCGCGAGATTGGCCACGACATCTTTATTCTCGCTGACATAAGCGGCAGCGCTGGCGAGGCTCTTTCGCGCAGGCCGGAACAGATCGCACCAGCTGTTTTCGCGTCCTTCGATCAGGTCGGGAATGATCAGACCAGCGGTCGCGCCCATGGTCATCCCCTGCCCGGAATCGCCGGTCACGACGAAGACGCGTTCGTGGCCTGGATTCCGGCCGATGAATGGAAGGTAGTCCACCGGTTCATAGACCTGTCCAGACCATGCATGCGTCATGGCGCCGAGACCTCGATAACGCGCGCGAGCCCACGCCTCGAGATTGGCAAAACGCATTTGGGCGTCATCGGCCAAGCCGGTCTTGTGATCCTCGCCACCGACGATCACCGCGTCGCATCCCGTCCTCGGCTGGATCCGCACGTAATGATATGGGTCGAGCGTATCCCACATCAACGCATCGGCGACGGCGCCGGGCGACGCCTCGAACGCCATGGCGTACGTCCGGTAAGGCGCCTGCTTGGTATGAATGGCGACGCGATCGATGAACGGCGTATTGGCTGCGGCCACAGCATGTGCGGCTTCGATAGTTGCGCCATTCTGAAAAGTGGCGACGACGCCTCCGTCATGCTCCTCGACGCTTTCAACCGGCGAGTTCGCAAAAATTCGCCCTCCGCGCGCCACGATAGCGCCTGCGAGGCCGACTAGATATTTCAACGGATGAACGCGCGCTTGCCGCGCAAAGCGCAGGCATGCCCCGGTGTCGTAACCGTCCATAGGCGCACGTTCAGCCCATGCTACTTCCAGCCCCGCCGCCGTGGCCGCGACAAACTCGTTTTCGAGCAATTCGTTCTGACTCTTGGTGTGGCCGAACAGATAACCGTCGACCCGCACGAAGTCGCAGGCGATGTTTTCCGTGCGCACGATGCTCTCGATGCTGGCGATCGCCGCTTTCTGGCTTTCCGCGAACGCGCGAGCGTCGTCCGCGCCGCGCCTTTTCGCGAGCTTGAAATAGAAGTCGTCCAGCTCGGAAGCGAGATGGGCGGTGGTGCGCGCGGTCATTCCACGCCCGATGGCGCCGCGGTCAACGACAACGACGTCGCGTCCGCGCCAGGCGAGCGCATAAGCTACGGACAATCCGGCGATGCCTGCGCCGATGACGAGCGTGTCCGTTTTGGCCGGCGCCGAGAGCGGCGGCGCCTCGATCGTTGGCGCGTCGTCAAGCCAAAGCGGGCGGCTGCGTTCGTCGAGGACGTTCATCTCGCACTCCTTCGATTTCAAACGAAGGGTGTGCGCCCACGTTCCCGCGAATGGCGCTTTCTGGAGTCAGTTCCCCGCGGCGACCGAGGCCCGCGCTTCGGCCAGGCACTCGTCCATCTTGGCCCGAATTTGGTGATCCGACAGTTCGACAGCGTGCTGATCGAGATCGGCGCGGAGCTTACGGAACAAATCCTCGACGCCGGCTTCCTCGAGATCGGCCACCACGACCGATTTGGCGTAGTCCTGGGCGGCGTCGTCTGAAAGACCCATCAAGCCCGCCGCCCAGAGCCCGACGAGCTTCGCCCGGCGGGCCTGCGCCTTGAACTCAAGCTCTTGATCGAGTTGATATTTCGTCTCCTGGGCGCGTTTGCGGTCGTCGAACTGGCTCATCCGGACGGTGTCCTCCTCTGACATCCCATGAATAGTTACGTCACGGCCCGCGATCAACCGCAGCCCGCCGCCCTATCTGCCGCTATGGCCAATTGTGGGCTCGGGCCCGGCGCCCTAAGTTCTTAACCGGTGCGCGGAAGGCGATTCCGTCCGCGCATGAGCCCCGCCCTGTCGGCCCTCGGCCGGCCGCGCCCTCAAGGAGGGAGCATAAGATGTCGCGTCGCAAGAAGATTTACGAAGGCAAGGCCAAGATCCTGTTCGAGGGTCCTGAGCCCGGCACGATCATCCAATACTTCAAGGACGACGCGACCGCGTTCAACGCGCAGAAAAAGGCGATCCTCGAAGGCAAGGGCGTGATCAACAACCAGATCAGCGGGTTCATCATGCAGAACCTAAACGCGATCGGGGTGCCCACGCACTACATCAAGACCATGAACATGCGCGAGCAACTGGTTCGCGAAGTCGAGATCATTCCGCTCGAAGTCGTCTGCCGCAACGTGGCCGCAGGTTCGCTGTCGACCCGCCTCGGCATCGAAGAAGGCACGCCGCTGCCGCGCTCGATCATCGAGTTCTACTACAAGAAGGACGAACTGCAGGATCCGATGGTGGCCGAAGAGCACATCACCGCGTTCAATTGGGCTTCAACCCAAGAGATCGACGACATCATGGCTCTGACGCTGCGGATCAACGATTACCTGTTTGGCATGTTCGGCGCCGTCGGCATCAAGCTGATCGACTTCAAGATCGAGTTCGGCAGGCTTTATGAAGGCGACATGGTGCGCACTGTTGTTGCTGACGAAATCAGTCCCGACAGTTGCCGCCTCTGGGATGTCCAAACCAACGAGAAGATGGACAAGGATCGCTTCCGCCGCGATCTCGGCAACGTCACGGAAGCGTATGTCGAGGTCGCCCGCCGCCTGGGCATCGTCAAACAAGCAGGCGCCGGCGGCGAGGCCGTGCATTGAAGTCCCGCTCGCCCTTGATGGGCGAGGAGGAGTGTCGTGAGGGGGAAGACTTGAAAGCGATTGTTACTGTCGGGCTAAAACCAGGCGTATTGGACGTCCAAGGCAAGGCGGTTGCAGGCGCACTGAAGGAACTCGGTTTCGGCGCCGTCCACGACGCGCGCGTCGGCAAGCGCATCGAAATCCAGCTAGACGGCGACCTCGATCCGGCCACCGCCGAAGCGCAGGTGCGCGAAATGTGCGAGAAGCTCCTGGCCAACACGGTGATCGAAAGCTATCGCGTCGAGATCGCGAACTGAGGGCGTATCCGATGAACAGGTCGAGGATCGTTCTCCTTGGCGTCGCCGCCTTCCTGTTGCTGTCCATCCCTGAAATGATCGAGTTTGCGACCGGCCGCGCGACGTTCGATGCGACCGGCATTGCAATCGAGATGTCCGAGACGCTCGGCTTGATGGCCACGATAGCGGCCGTCGGTTTGCTCACATTGCTGCTTTACGAAATGCGTCGCGATCGCGCCTCGCTGACCACAGCGCTTGTGCAATCGCGGGCGGAAAACGTGAAGTGGCGCGAGAGCGCCAAAGCGCAGATGGAGGGCGTTCGCCTCGCCATCGGGGCACAGTTCGACGCATGGCAGTTCACGCCCGCCGAAAAAGAGATCGCGAACCTCATGCTCAAGGGCTGTTCGCATAAACAGATTGCCGAGATCCGCCGGTCGAGCGACACGACCGTGCGTCAGCAGGCGCAGGCGATATATCGCAAGTCCGGCCTGGAAAACCGCTCTGAACTGGCGGCGTATTTCTTGGACGCGATCCTGTATTCCACCGGAGACGGCGAAATCTCCGTCGGCGACACGCCGCATTCCGTGGCGCCGTTGCCGGGCGCCGAGCATCAGAGATCGGCAGCGCCGTCAGCCCGGGCCGGCGGCCGCCGGCCCAATCTTGCGCCCCGAAACGGAGTAAGACGCTCCGCTCCATGAGTCTCGGCTCGGCTTGCAGGCGCCATCGGCGTTCGGCAGCACCCAATAGGCCAAGCGATCCATCCTGGTCCCGCTTCGCAGCAGCGGCGCCTCGACAAAGCGCGGTTCGCCGGGAGGGATCGTCAAACCCCGCTGCGCGAGAAACGTGGTCAACAACTCTGGCGCGGCATCCCCAACACGTCGCGCATTCCACACCAGCAGGCATTGCCCGCTGGCGTCGCCAAGCTGAGTTTCAACCACATAATTGGCCGCATATACGCGCGCGCGAGGAAAGGCGATCCGCATATTTCCCGCCAGGTCATAATGGTCGGACACGATCGTGCCGCGCTCAAAGCCGGCATCCGCGCGGACCCGGCGAACCAGCTCGCCGACCGCCATTTCGTCTAAACACCGGTCACATGATCGATTGTAGATGAGCGCCCGCCCCACCAAGCCGGAGAAGACGATCAAAGATCCAGCAAGCACGCTTGCGCCGAATAAGACGCAGGTTTTGTCGGAAACGGCCAACGAGCGCCGGTCGAGCCAGCCGAACAAGGCCAGCGGCGCCAGCAGCAGAGCGCACATGAAATAGCGCTCCTCAAACTGCGTCGCGCGAAACAGGATTACGTCGGCCAGAAGCAGACCCAACCCGAACACGGGCGCCAGCATCAAGACACGCCCCCACGCCGGCGCGCCGACCTCGCCGACCTCGCCGCTCCGCGGCGACCCGTGCAATAGCAGGCCCGAAACCAAGATCAGCGGGGCCAGAAAGCTCATCGCCCCGACCGCAACATTACCGAGTCCGGTCCCTACATCGAGCAGATAAGAATGCGTCACCTCGCTGCGTTGCTTGTCAGCCAGAAATCCAATGAAATCGAAGCTCGCAGTCGCCATCCATAGCCCGTGCGGCGCAAACACGAGGAGCGCCACGCCGAGCGTGAGCAGAAGTCGCGGATGCAGAAACGTGCGCCGGAGATCCGCTTGGCAAAGCACGGCCGCCAAGAATGGCAGCAAGAAGAGCGGATAAGAGTATTTGGCCAGCAATCCAAGGCCGATCACAAAGCCCAACACTGCGTAGTCCGCTAGCCGGCGATGTATCGCGACCCGCAGCGCCGCCCACAGAGTCGCGAAGATGAGCGCCGCCAATAGAAGCGTGTGTGTCAGCGCTGTGTGAACGGTCCACGCGAACGGCGTGAGCAGCGTCAGCGAGAATGCGCCGAGCGTGGCAAGCTCCATCCGCGAGAATAGGATTCGCGCCGAGAGCCAGGCAAAAACATAAGTCCCGCCGAGCAAAACGTACTTGAGAATGACATGCGCAACCAGGCCGACGCCAAACAGATAGTAAGAACCCATGAGCAGCCAGGTATGCAGCGGCGGATTACGCGGGTGGTAACCCCAGGCCCAACCCTGCGCTGCGAGCGCCTCCTGTACGTCGTTCTTGCCGAGGTTCGGCGTCTCCCAAAGGCGCAGGGCCACGTGCGCTGCGAGATAAAGCGCCAGCGCACCCCAGAAGAACAGCGGTGAGGCCAGCCAATTGGCTGCCGTCGGCGCGCTACGGTCCGCTGAAGCGTGGCTCGAAATGACGGTCATGCCGCCGAGGCTTGACCGTCGCCGCTGCCAAGATGAATCGAACAGCCGTGCGACAACGCACAAGCAACGCCCCTACGGATGTAGGATCACCTTTGGTCCGGCGGGCCGCCAGACCACATGTTTGGTCGCAGCTATGGGGAACTGGGACGAAGCGCTTCATCGGGATTGCCATCACCCGGTTCCACGCGCCGGCGCAGGACATTGGCGGACACTTGCGCTACGCTTCCGCGCATGAGCGTGGAAGCCCCTGTTGGGTCGACCGCCCTCGCCGGGTTCCTTGGCGGCGGCGGCGAGATGGGCGAACGCATGCGCGCGTTCGACTGGGCAGCGCACCCGCTCGGGATCCCCGAGCGTTGGCCGCAGGCGCTGCGCACGGCCATCAGGCTCATGCTCAGCACCAACCATCCGGTGTTCGTCTTCTGGGGCCTTGAGCATTTCTGTTTCTACAATGACGCCTATTCCGGCTCGCTCGGGCCGGAGAAGCATCCCGGCATGCTGGGCGCCCGTGGACGCACGATGTGGGAAGAAATCTGGCCCATCATCGGTCCGCAGATCGAGCAAGTCATGGCCGGCCGGGGCGCGACCTGGCACGAGGATCATCTCGTCCCGATCATCCGCCACGGCGCGCTTCAGGAAGTCTATTGGACCTACAGCTACAGTCCGATCGATCGCGCCGATGGCGTGGGCGGCGTGTTGGTGCTCTGCACGGAAACTACCGAGCGCGTACTCCTCCAACGGCGCCAGCAAGATGAGATCAATAGCTTTCGCGAAGCGCTGGCTCAATCGCCGACCATCACGGCATTACTCGAGGGGCCCGAGCACCGCTTCGTCTTCATCAATGAGGCGTGTGAGAAGTTCCTGGGCCGCTCCGATGTCATTGGGCTGACCTTGCGCGAAGCCATGCCGGAGATCGAGGGGCAAGGCTTCTTCGAACTACTCGATACGGTCTACGCGACGGGGGAACCCTATATCGGCGCAAACATGCCGATCGCTTTCGTTCGCAAGCCGGGCGGCGCGCCCGAACCCGCTATCGTCGACTTCCTCTACCAGCCGATGCGGGACGCCACAGGCGCGGTGCAGGGCGTCTTCGTCCAGACCCATGACGTCACCGAGCACACGCGGGCTGAACTGGCGCTCCGCGATAGCGAGCAACGGCTGTCTGCAGAGCTCTCCCGCGCACGCGCCCTGCAGGAGGTGAGCACAGTCCTTATACGGGAGGAGACTCTCGACGCGCTCTACCAACGTCTCCTCGATGCCGCGCGCGAGATCATGCGGTCGGAATTTGCCAGCATCCAATTGCTCCATCCCGATGGACGGCTCCGCCTGCTCGGCCACCACGGATTCACCGACCACGCGGCCGGTTTCTGGGAGTGGGTGAATATCGAGTCGGCATCGTCATGCGGCGTCGCACTGCATGCGCGAAAACGCTGTGTCGTCGAGGATGTGACGGACTGCGATTTCTTGCGGGGTAGCGCCGACCTGGCCGCTTATCGGCAGACCGGAATCCGCGCGGTGCAGACAACGCCGCTCTTGACCCGTCGCGGCGAGGTGGTGGGGATGATTTCCACCCATTGGCGCGAGCCGCATGCGCCATCCGCAGACGATTTCGCATTGTTGGACGTACTTGCGCGGCAGGCCGCCGACCTCATCGACCGCAAGCAAGCCGAAGCGCAGCGCGAATTGCTCGTCCGTGAACTCAGCCATCGGGTCAAAAACACGTTGGCCACGGTGCAAGCCATCGCGGCGCAAATGTTCCGCGCGGAAGAGTTCGGCGCTGGGGCGCGTGCGGCGTTCGACGACCGTCTGCGTGGCTTGGCGCGGGCCCATGACATCCTGACGTCAAGCAATTGGTCGGACGCGAGCATCGTCGACATCGTCCACGCTGCGGTGGAGCCCCATCGCGGCAGCAGCACTACCCGGCGTTTCGAGATTGCCGGCCCCGCCGTCTATATCTCCCCCAGACTGGCGCTTGCTCTGTCCATGACATTGCACGAAATGGCCACCAACGCGGCCAAGTATGGTGCGCTCTCGGCGCCCAACGGCAGGCTCTCAATAGGCTGGCGACTCGCAGATCGGGACGGCGAGCAAGTCTTGCATTTGTCCTGGCGCGAACACGACGGCCCGCGAGTCTCGCCGCCGGCGGCGACGGGTTTCGGTACGCGGCTCATCGAATACACGATGCGAAGTGCGAACGGGAGCGTAGATTTGCGCTATGAGCCCGATGGGCTGGTCTGCGCTTTCATCGTCCCGATCAACGGCTGAACGACAGCGCCTTCAGGGCGGCAATCCACCGCCCGGATCGCGCGGCCCGCACATCGAAACGACGGCGATCAGGACCACACACACAACCCCGACCGCCACTGAAAGCAGCTGGATCGGCATCATACGCCAAAGATGGGGAGCGTTCTGGCCCGGCGCCAGGGCGGACCGGTCCTAGCAGCAGCTACCCCTACTGCGCGGGCGCGCTTTCGGCGTTCAGCGGCCGCGCGAGCAGTTCGCTGATAGACAGCCCCACCTCGTTATGGCCGCCGAACGCCGTGCCGGTCTGGTTATTGACGACACGCTCGGCATAGGCCGAATACGCCTCCGCCGGCAGCGCCACATAGCCGACGCGCGGCGCCAAGCTCGCCGCGTTCTGGACGAAATAGGTCACGAACCGGCGCACCTGCGGGCGGCGAAGCGCCTCGGCGCTCACATAGATGAACATCGGGCGTGACAGCGGGTAGGCGCCCGACGCGATCGTCTCCGGCGAAGGCGCCACGCCATTCACAGACAGCGCCTTCACGCGTGCGCGGTTGGCCTCGTAATAGGCATAGCCGAAATAGCCCATCGCCCCTGGATTGCCGGCGACACCTTGAACGACGACGTTATCATCTTCGCTGGGCGTATAGTCGGTGCGGGATGCGCCGCCGTCGCCGCTCACCGCTTCGTTGAAATAGTCGAATGTGCCCGATGCCGTTCCCGGGCCGAATAATTGCAGCGCCACGTCCGGACCGCGCGGATTGACTTGCCGCCAGTGCGTGATGCGTCCTTGCGCCGCCGGTTCCCACGCCCGCTTGAGTTCGGCCAGCGTAATATTAGTCAGCGGATTGGAGGGATGCACGACCACGCTGATGCCGTCGAAGGCGATCGGAATTTCCACGAACTGAATGTTCGCACGCGCGCACGCCGCCATCTCGTCCGCCGAGATCGGCCGCGACGCATTCGAAATCTGGATTTCGCCGCGGCAGAACTTGCCGAATCCACCGCCCGTGCCGCTCTCGCCTACGGTTACGCGCGCAGCGCCAGTCGCGGAATTCGTGAATGCTTCGGCGGCGGCCTCGGCCAGAGGGAACACGGTGGACGACCCATCGACGGCGATTTGCTCGCTGGTCGTCCCGGCCGGCGCCTGCTGTTGGCCCTGTCCGCACGCCGCCAGCATAAGGGCGAAACATGCTGCGATCATCGTGCGCGATTGAGTTTGACCGATCATGGGCTCACCTTCGATTTGCTGCTCAAATTGGCGCTGCGACTACGCCGCCGGGTTTCTGCGGCGGCGCCCTATTCACCGCCACCGCCGTCGCTTCCGCCGCCAGCATCACCGGAACCGGAGTCGCCGCTATTGTCCGCATCGTGCGCCGGGAAGGGCATGACGCCCGCATGCCCGCTGCTGCGATCATGCCCCCGCAGAGCGCCATTCATGCGCCACAAAACGAACGTCAACAACGCCGTCAGCGCAATACTGCCCAACACGGCCGCGACCACCCATCCGATCATGGCGCTCACATAGCATTGATCGCTGCCCTAAGCGCTAGCGCCTTTGCTGGCGGTTGGTTAGCTCAGCCCCGCATGAAAATCATAGCCATCGCCGCCATCGCCATGCTGGTGTTCGCCGCGCCAGCTTCGGCGCAAGACGCACCTGCGCACGCCACCGTCGAACAAGTCGACACCCTCACCACCGGCTCGGTGTTTCCCTATCCGCGGGAAGGCCAAACGCGCCCGGTCTGGGTGTGGCGTCCGAGCAACGCGCCAAGCACGCCGCTGCCGACGCTTTACATGGCCGATGGCCTCAGCGGGCTCTATGTTGCTGTCGCGCATCTGCAGCCGCTCGTCGAAGCCGGAACAATTCCGCCATTCATGGTCGTCGCCATCGATCCAAATCCCGACAGCCGCACGCGTGCAGCCGAATACTTGCGCGGGTGGACCGGCGGCAGCGATGATTTCGCCACGCATGAACGTTGGCTCATCGAGCAGGTCATTCCGTGGGCCGAACGCACGCAGCGCGCGGCCCATACCCGCGAACAGCGTTTCATCGGCGGCTTCTCCAACGGCGCCGATCTCGCCTGGCAACTGGCCAACGCACATCCAGACGTGTTCGGCGGCGCGCTGATCCACTCTCCCGTCGGCGCCAGTGCGTCCTGGATCCAGCCCACCGCATCGCAACAGCGCTGGGTGATCACCGGCGGCACACAGGAAAACAGCGGCGGGGTCGAGCGCGGCGGCCAGCTGCCGCGCTCGATCGGCCAGGCCATCGAACGCAGTGGAGCGGCCTATCGCATTTGCATCGGCCGCTGGGGCCACGTGGGCCGCGCGTGGCGCGAGCTTTCTCCCGGCAGCATGGTCTGGCTGTTAGGCCTTGGCGATCCCGCCAGCGTCGCTACGCCGCGCGAACAGAGCGCTTGCCGCACCGGGCCTTGACCAGTCCGGCCTTTAAATCGATGCCGACGCAGCTTATTGAAGCGCCATGAAATCCGCCGTGATCGTGTTCCCCGGGTCCAATTGCGATCGCGACGCTGCACGCGCGCTCGAGCGCCTCACCGGCAAGCCGGCCGCAATGGTGTGGCACAAGGAAACCACATTGCCTGAAGGTCTCGATCTGGTGGTTCTCCCCGGCGGCTTCTCCTACGGAGACTATCTCCGCTCCGGCGCGATGGCGGCGAAGAGCCCGATCGTGCGCGATGTAATTGCGCATGCGGAACGTGGCGGCTTGGTGCTCGGCATCTGCAACGGCTTTCAGGTGCTGACCGAAACGCGGTTGCTGCCAGGGGCGCTCGCACGCAACGCCGGGCTGAAGTTCGTCTGCAAGGAAGTCCCGCTCGCCGTCGCTAATGGCAACACCGCCTTCACCCGCGCCTATCGCGAACAGCGTGAGACCGAAATTCCCGTTGCTCACGGCGACGGCCGCTTCATCGCCGATGATGAGACTCTCGCGCGTATCGAAAGTCAGGGGCAAGTGGTCTTCCGTTACCTCGACAATCCGAACGGCTCGGCGCGCGACATCGCCGGCCTCATCAACGAACGCGGCAATGTGATGGGCATGATGCCCCATCCCGAGCGCGCGTCGGACCCCGCCCTCGGCCGCACCGGCGGCGCGGCTGTCTTCCAGAGCCTGATGGAAGCGGCATGAGCGCGAAGAAGACCGCCACCGGATCGGATTTCGACGCCGAGGTCGACGGCGCGCGCAAGCGGCTGGAGGCCGCTCTCCACGAAGACACCGGCTTCGACGATCTCGCCGCTTTGCAGGCGCTCGCGCCGATCCTCGAACAAAAAATCTCGTCCCGCCGCCTCGCCTTCACGCTCGGGGACGAAGACGACGACGAGACGCAAATCGTCGTGCTGCATGTCCACACCGACGAAGAACTCGGCTTCATCTTCGCCGAGGACGGTGAATACGTCTTCGAGTCGAATCTCGAGGCCTATTTCGACGATTTCGTCGATGACGATCCCGAACGCTTTGTCGAGCGTTTGTACGAGACGCTGCGTGCGGATCTGCCGAAATACGAGGTGGAGAACAAGGGCTGACGGCCCGCGCTCACCTGCTGCGGCTCAATCGCGCTACAACGATGCCGGATTGCTGATCCACGAGTTCCGCGAATAACGAACCCGCCAGAGCGGGGTCCATCGTGATCGAGCCCGTGATTCCTCCACCCACCTCGAAGGCAAGCAGCGGTGCGCCGCCATCGATGAAACAAAAGGCCCTCCGCGTTTCCGCGGAGGGCCGAGGCTATGGAGACAATGCCGCTTTACTCGACCGTGAACGGATCGGCTTCGGCGCGAACGTTGGCGTCTTCTTCGCGCATCGCCGCCATGATCCGCTGCATGCGCGGGTCTTGCAGCGCCGCATTGATGCGCACCAACGCCTCCACGCTCGCCGACGAAGCGCCGAACATGCGTTCGAACGCCTTGAACGGGTTTTCGACCGCAGGGAAGAACTTGAGCTGCACCCGTGCATCCTCGTCGATGCCGGCCAGCGCGCGCGCGCGCGCGACCGCGACCGAGAAGCCGCCAAGATGATCCACCAGACCACGTTCGAGCGCCTGCTGACCGGTCCACACCCGGCCCTGCGCCACGGCGCGCACCTGTTCCGGCGTCATCCCGCGTCCATCGGCGACAAGGCCGATGAATTGCTGATAAGCGCGGTCGATGAAGCCGGCGAACGCCGCGCGCTCGGCCTGATTGAAGCCCCGCTCGGTGGTGAACATTTCCACCAGCGGCGAGCCCACCGTGAGCGTCTCGGTATTGGTCGACAGATAATGGTCGAACGCCGGGCCAATGATCAGCTTGCCGCCGACGACGCCAATCGAACCGGTGATGGTCGAGGGCGAGGCGACGATTTCATCCGCGTAGGCGGAGACGTAATAGCCGCCGGAGGCCGCGACATCGCCCATGGAGACGACGATGTGCTTGCCACGCTCCTTGGCCGTGCGCAGCGCCGCCAGGATCTGGTCCGAAGCCACCACGGAACCGCCCGGGCTCGAAACGCGGAACACGATCGCCGCGACGTCTTCGTCTTCCGACGCGTCGAGCAGCGCCTGCGCGATGCGATCGCTGTTCATCATCGCTTCGTCGCCGAAGATGTCGTGTTCTTCGGGGCCGGAGACGATGGCGCCTTCACCGTGAACGACGGCGATGGTGCGCCCGCCTGAACGCGCCGGTGCGTGATAATCGGCGAACTCGACCAGTTCGGAATGCTCGGCCCGGGCCAATGCCGCGCGCGCGGCTTCTTCCGGACGGCCAATCTGATCGATCAGGCCGAGTTCACGCGCACGCGTGGCGGTGAACGGCGTGGATTCGACGGCCTGACGCGCGGCTTGAGGGGTGATGCCGCGATCGGCGGCAATGTTGGCCAGCATGTTGTCGTAGATGCCGTTCATGAGCGAGAGCATCGATTCGCGGTGCGCCGGCGTCAGACCGCGTTGCGTCAACGAATTGGCCGCGGTCTTGTAATCTTCGCGCGTCTCGAACTGCGCCTGCATGTGATAGCGCTGCAGCGTCTCGCCGAAGAACGTCATCTCGGCCGATAGACCCATCGGTTGGAACTCGCTGGCGTCCTGCAGCCACACTTCATCGGAATCGGCGATCGCCATGTAGCCCGGCATGCCCATGCGCACGCCGTCGTTTTGCAGGTGAGCGACGACGAACTTGCCCGAAGCGCGGAATGCGGCGAGCGCAGCGCGCAACTCTTCGGCCTGCGCCGCCGCAAGCCCCGCCGTATTGGCGCGGATGTAGATGCCCTCGACCGCATTGTCGGTGCGGGCGGCTTCGATCTTGCCGAGCACATCCAGCAGCGCACTGCCGTCGCCGAAAGCGGCGAACGGGTTGGGCGAACGTTGGTCTGTCAGCGGTTCGCGCAGGTCGAGCGCCAGCACCATGTGCGAGGGCTGCGCCGGCTGACCGCCAAACGAGGCTGCCAGCATGCCGATGAGCAGGATTGGTCCGATGAAAAGGAACAGGACCAGCCCGGTCAGGACACCGGCGACGGTGATCAGGAATTGCTTCACGACGGAAACTCCACCCCCGGCCTACCGCCAGGTTTATCGATAAATGATATGGACCCCGACCCAAACGCAAGCGGAATTTTATCGAAAAATGATAAATCTTGTCCGGGGGATGGTCCTGGGCGCCGGCAAAACCTTGCTGCCGCACACTATTTTCCCTGAGCCTGGGTTGGGTCATGATAGGCGCCTGAGGGGTGCGTTCCATGGCCGGTTCGCGCGGCAGACCCGCTATAGCCAGTGACGATTGGATGCTGGAGCAGCAGCTCCGCGCCGAAATGGAAGCCGAAGCCTGGCGGCGGCTCCGCATGGAGCTGACGATCCCAGAACCTGCCCCGGCGCAGGCGGCCAACCCCGATCCCTACGCCGCCGGCAGCACCATTCTGAAGGCGCTGGTCCGCTTCATGCTGGCGGCGTTCATGGGCTATCTGGCGTTCCTCGCGGCGGTGGATTCACGGCTTGGCGAATTCGAGGTCTGGCTTGCGGTCGGCGCGACCTTCGCTGTCACCCTCGCCGCCTCGATGTTCGGCCCTGCCCGCAATTTCGTGCACATGGCCGCTGAAGCCATGCGCTGGATGCTGATCCTCACAGCCGGCGTTGGCGCGACCTGGCTTGCCTTCAACTGGCCCGGATAGAGGTCAGCAGGCAGGCGCCGGCGTCCGCGTTGCGCCCCTGGGAAAAGCGTGTAAAAGGCCAGCCCGCGAAAGCGTCGGAGTATAGCTCAGCCTGGTAGAGCACCACGTTCGGGACGCTCCCAGCGTGGCGTTATTTCCGTGTGTTTGCAGCACACTACGAGCGAATTTGCCTCTTACTCCGGGGGTTTTCGGGGGCATTCCAACGCCGCTAAGAACTTGCGTTTTTGCGCCAAAAACGAGCAGTTTTTAGAAGCACCACGTATAGGACGTGGTGCTCTACGCGAGCCGAAACCGCTTAGTAAGCTTCGCCAGATCGGCGTCCAACAGCCGCGCATTACCAGCTAGCGCGACCGCCAGTGGCATCGAACGGAAGGCGTCTTCGCCTTGCAGTCCGCCAGCGCCTAGTCGCTCTAGGAAACACTCGGAAGCGGCCATCCAGATTGATTTGTCGTCGCGTTGCGCACGCCCCAGTGATGCGTGCCAAAATTCTTGAAACGCCAGGGTGTCCAGTTCGATGTCCGGAAATATGAAACCGTCAGCGATCAGCATATCGATGTGCTCGATGAACCGGGCCCGGTGCGCCGGCCTCATCTTTGACTGCATTACCCACCCCCGAAACGCAGCGTAGGTGAGCAAGGCGGCATCGCTCGGCGTTAGGCGAGCTGCACGCGCCGCCCTACCAGCTTCGGTGTTGGGGACGGCGTTGGATTCCATGATTTGCGGGATCATCCGCGCCATCAGATGCATCGTGGTTTGGAAGCCGTTGGCGTAGATCTCGACGCGAGCCTGATTTTTGAAGAGACCGAACAACGTCACCTCCCGCGACCAACCGTATTACCCATAGGATTGCAGGCGAAAGGCAAGTCGATGGTCGCCCTCCTGTACCTGCGTCCCTTCGAAGTCGATGGCGCGCGACTGCTGAGGCGCGCGCTATTGGGCCCGCTGCGGGCACGGAAGACCACGATAACGGACATTGTGGCGGAGAGCTGCCGTGACCGTGGCGTCGAATTGCGGGCAATCGCCGACCCGCAAGGTTCGCATGGTGTCGGCAGGGTCGTGACGGACGAGGTCTGGGAGAGGCACGTTGAAGAGGCGGCCGCTGCTGCCGATGGTGCCATCGTCGTGGCCGGCGCTTCGCCCGGAACGGCATGGGAGATGCGAATACTTGCGGTCGCGCGGATGCCGGTCCTCGTTCTCAGAAATCCCTTGCTCGCGCCGCTGGACGCGGGGCTCCTGCAAGCCGCCGCATTCGACGCGTTTGGCGGGGATCCACTATTGCGCGACAGGGCGCGCGACGCGTTGGCTATCGTGAAGCCGGCCAATGGGAACACCGATACGATCTCAGCGCCGATGGATGACAAATGCGTCGCAAGCGTCGTTGCTGGCTGGGTCCGTGCCCTGACGGACCTCGTGGATGAAGGGTGGCTTCAGTCGCCGGTTGGCGCACCGACTCTTTCGGCAGAAAGCGCTGAAGTCCCCATGCGCAACTTGATCGCGGTCGCCGCTGGCCTTCGGCGCGCTATCCGTGAGCTTGATGACAGACGCGACCTACTAATCCGCATTGGCGAGGAAGGTGAGCGCGCGCTTGTCGGCTTCTCGTTGGCACGCGCGTGCATAACCGCGCCGTCACCGCACGAGATGCAAATGCGCCTCGCGCTCATCTGCGCCGCCTACAATGGCGAAGGAAGTCATCAACACGCAGAGCCAGAGGCGATTTCAGCGATTTATCTCAAGCCACCGGTCGAGGACTCCGCTTTGCAGATGCACTTTGTGAGTGAGATTCTGCTGCGACCGAAAAATTGGGCGATCATCCAAAGACACGGTGCCGCGTACATCGACTTTGCGTCTCAAGTGGCGCGTGTGTGCGCGGTCTGGACGCCACGTCTCGAAGCAGCAGCGCGGAGTGTTTGGGGATGAAGCGAAGATTGGCCTTCGCCCTCGCGCATGCCGCACCCGTCGGCCCTCAATAGAGGTCGCCCAGTACAACAGGCCGCGCCGAAGACTTGCCCAGATCAGAACGAAGCGCTAATGGAGCCGCCGCACTCCGGGGGTTTTCGGGGGACTTGGTCCCGAAAAGTTCGCAAAAACCTGAAAAAACCGGAGAAAGTGTTCTTAGATTGTTTGATCCAATTGGTCAAAAAAGGCTAAGAATATCATACGTCGGAGTATAGCTCAGCCTGGTAGAGCACCACGTTCGGGACGTGGGGGTCGTAAGTTCGAATCTTGCTACTCCGACCAGCTTTCTAACCCACTCAGAGCGACTTTCTGGCCTCCGCGAACGCGGCGACCGCCCGCTCCAATTCCTCGCGCGTGTGCGCGGCTGACATCTGCGTCCTGATCCGGGCTTTGCCCTTCGGCACCACGGGGTACGAAAACGCGATCACATAAACGCCGCGCTTCAAGAGCGCCTCCGCCAGCGCCACTGCAGGTTTTGCTTCATAGAGCATGACCGGGATGATCGGGTGCTCGCCAGGCAAGAGATCGAAGCCGGCCGCTTCGAGCCCGTCGCGGAAGAAATTCATGTTCTGATGCAGCTGGCGGCGCAGATCGTCGCCTTCCGCCGCGAGCTCCACCGCCTGCTTCGCCGCCGCCACGATCGGCGGAGGCACCGTGTTGGAGAAGAGATACGGCCGCGAACGCTGCCGCAACATCTCGACGATGGCGCGCCTGCCGCTGGTGAAGCCGCCGCTCGCGCCGCCCAGCGCCTTTCCCATCGTGCTGGTGAGGATGTCGATGCGATCGATGCAATTGCAGTGTTCGGCCGTGCCGCGCCCGCCCGGGCCGACAATGCCGGTCGCGTGCGAGTCGTCGACGTGCACCAGTGCGTTGTAGCGATCCGCCAAGTCGCAAATCTTGTCGAGCTGGGCGATCACGCCATCCATGGAGAATACGCCATCGGTCGAGATCAGCTTGAAGCGCGCGCCGGCGGCGTCGGCCGCTTTCAGCTGCGCTTCGAGATCGGCCATGTCGTTGTTCTTGTAGCGATAGCGCTGGGCCTTGCAGAGGCGCACGCCATCGATGATCGAGGCGTGATTGAGCTCATCGGAAATGACCGCATCTTCTGCGCCCAGCAAGGTTTCGAACAGCCCGCCGTTAGCGTCGAAGCACGACGGATAGAGGATGGTGTCCTCCGTCCCAAGCCAGGCTGAAAGCTGCGCTTCGAGTTCCTTATGCACGGTCTGGGTGCCGCAAATGAAGCGCACCGAGGCCATGCCATAACCCCAGCGGTCCAAGCCCTGATGCGCCGCCGCTTTTACCCGCGGATCTTGGGCGAGGCCGAGATAATTGTTGGCGCAGAGATTGATGAGATTGCCGCCGGCGGCGACCCGCACTTCTGCGCCTTGCGGCGTGTCGATGATGCGTTCCTCCTTATAGAAGCCCGCATCGCGAATGGCTTTGATCTCGCGCTCGAGATGCTCCTGAAACGCGCCGTACATGTGAACCTCGTGCTTTCGTCATTCCGTGGCTCGCGGCAGCGAGAACCCGGAATCCAGGGGTCAAGGCACAGTGCTTCGTCACCCCCTGGGTTCCGGGTTCAATGCTTCGCATTGCCCCGGAATGACGAAGGCACTTAGTCCCAATTCAGAATGATCTTGCCCGACTTGCCGGCGATCATCGTCTCGAAGCCCTTCTCGAACTCCTGATACGGCAGGCGGTGGGTGATGATCGGCTTGAGATCGAGTCCCGATTGGATCAGCGTCGTCATCTTGTACCAGGTCTCGAAGATCTCACGGCCATAGATGCCTTTGATCGTCAGCATGTTGAAGACGACTTTGTTCCAGTCGATCTTCATCTCGCCGGAAGGAATCCCCAGCATGGAAATCTTGGCGCCGTGACTCATATTTTCGATCATGTCGGAAAGAGCATTGGGTGCGCCTGACATTTCCAAACCGACGTCGAAACCCTCGGTCATGCCGAGTTCTTTCTGCACGTCCTTCAACGTCTCCTTGGCGACATTGACCGTGCGTGTGGCGCCGAGCTTCTTGGCCAAGTCCAAGCGAAAGTCGTTGATATCGGTGATGACGACGTGGCGCGCCCCGACATGGCGCGAGATGGCAGCGGCCATGGCGCCGATCGGGCCGGCGCCGGTGATGAGCACGTCCTCGCCGATCATATCCCATTGCAGCGCCGTGTGGGTGGCGTTGCCGAACGGATCGAAGATGGCAGCGATGTCGAGATCGATGCCGTCGGCGTGGTGCCAGACGTTGGCGTTCGGAATGACAATATACTCGGCGAACGCGCCGTCGCGGTTCACGCCGACGCCTTGGGTGTGCGGGCAGAGATGGCGCCGGCCAGCCATGCAGTTGCGGCAGCGGCCGCAGACGATGTGGCCCTCGCCCGAAACGATCATGCCGGCCTTGTAATCATTCACATTGTCGCCGACGTCGACGATCTCGCCGACGAATTCGTGGCCCACCACCATGGGAACCGGGATGGTTTTCCGCGCCCACTCATCCCATTTGTAAATATGGACATCGGTGCCGCAGATCGCGGTGCGTTTGACCTTGATAAGCACGTCATTCGGGCCCGGCTTCGGCTCGGGAACGTCCTGAAGCCAAAGGCCCGGCGCAGCCTCGCGTTTAACCAACGCTTTCAAGGGTCCTCCTTGGCGCCCGCGGCGCAGAGACAAGTGCTGGAATCCGCTTCATTATCGCTTACGAAGGCGCCGACACAAGCGCACCCCGACAGAGATGCTTTCCGTTCTTGAACTCTTTCGCATCGGCATCGGTCCCTCCAGCTCGCACACGCTGGGGCCGATCCGCATCGGCAAACGCTTCCTGGAGGAAGTGAAGGCGCAGGCGCTGCTGGGTGACGTCGCTCGGGTCGTGGTCGAATTACAGGGGTCGCTGGCGCTGACCGGAAAGGGCCACGCCACGCCGAAAGCGGTGATGCTGGGCCTTCACGGTTTCGATCCCGAGACCCTCGATCCCGATCAGGCCGACGCCGCGGTGGCGCGGGTGGTCGCGGAAAAGTCGGTGAAGCTCCTTGGCGTGCATGCGGTCGGCTTCGATCCCGATCGCGACATCGTCTTCGCTTACGACGTGATGCCGAAGCTGCATCCCAACGGGATGAAGCTCAGCGCTTTCGATGTGTACGGCGCGCCGCTCTTGGAACAGACTTGGTATTCCACCGGCGGCGGCTTCATCGCCACGGAAAAGCAGCTCAGCACGCCCGCACCGAAGGATCAGATCGCCACCGGCCGCAAAGTGCCGTTTCCGTTCGCTTATGCTTCGGAACTGCTGGAGCATTGCGCGCGCCAAGGCAAATCCATCGAGGACATCGTCTACGCCAACGAGGATGCGATGCGTCCGCGCGAACAGACCGACGCCCGGCTGGATCGTGTCGCTCAAGTGATGGCCGCGTGCATCGAACGCGGGCTGACCCGCGAGGGCACGCTGCCAGGCGCGCTGCAGGTGACGCGGCGGGCGCCTGCAATTTGGCGTACGCTGCAAGATCATCCGCAAGCGAACGAGCCGGAGCGGCTGTTCGATTGGCTGAACGTCTACGCCATGGCGGTGAACGAAGAGAACGCGGCCGGCGGCCAAATCGTCACCGCGCCGACCAATGGCGCCGCCGGGATCTTGCCGGCGATCCTCAAGCACTATTGCCTCAACAGCGAAGATCCGGTCGGAAATGCGCGCCGGTTTCTGCTGACAGCCGGCGGCATTGGCCTGCTCTACAAGCAGCGCGCCTCGATTTCCGGCGCCGAAATGGGCTGTCAGGGCGAGGTCGGCGTCGCCTGCTCGATGGCCGGTGCGGGGTTGGCGGCGGTGTGGAAGGGCGCTCCCCAGCAAGTCGCCAACGCCGCCGAGATCGGCATGGAGCACAATCTCGGACTGACCTGCGATCCGGTCGGCGGGCTTGTCCAAATCCCCTGCATCGAGCGCAACGCGGTCGGGGCCGTGAAAGCAGTGAACGCGGCGCGGCTGGCCCTGCATTCCGACGCGCCCAGCAAGGTTTCGCTCGATCAAGTGATCGAGACCATGCGTCAGACCGGTCTGGATATGTCGTCCAAATACAAGGAGACGAGCCAGGGCGGGCTGGCCGTCAACGTGGTCGAATGCTGAGCGTGCGCTGGGACTTCAGCCTCTCGGGCGGCTGGGCCGGGGCTGTTGCATCGGCGGGCGGGCGCCTCTAAGTACGCGCTTCGCCGGTTTTGGGGTGTCGCCAAGCGGTAAGGCAGCGGTTTTTGGTACCGCCATTCCTAGGTTCGAATCCTAGCACCCCAGCCAGCCTACGCACGCGCAGCGAAAATGCCGTCCGGAGACATGGCAGAGCGGCCCGCGCCTCCCACCGCGTAGCTTCGCTTCGTCAACGTCTGTCGTATGCTCACGGCACGTCCGCGTTCTACGTCTATATGCTCAAAAGCGAATCCGAGGAGCGTCGGCGCTACACAGGCTTCACAACTGATCGGCAGCAGCGGTTTAAGAAACACCACGAAAGCCCAAATATTCACACGGCTGTGCATCGCCCGTGGCGCTTAGTCGCGTACTTCGCATTCGAGGACGAACGTAAAGCACGCGAGTTTGAGCTATCTGAAATCGGGTTCCGGCATTTGCAAGCGAATCTGGTAGCTGCCACGTCCGATCGGTCAAGGATTGCAGAAGCAAAATGGCTACACGACTTTCCTACACCCCTGGTGACTTCGAATTGGTGGTCAAGCGTTCAGCGACCGGGCTTGGACTCTTCGCCGAGTGCGAAATTCCAAAAAACGCCTGCGTCATTGAATATGTCGGTCCCCAGATCACCAAGGAGCAGGAAGAAAAGAGCCGCTCCAAATACCTGTTCGAAATCCACTCCCGCAAAACCATCGACGGCGCCCCGCGCTGGAATACGGCGCGCTACATCAATCATTCCTGCCGGCCCAATTGCGAGCCGAACATCCACAAAGGCCGCGTGTTCATCCATGCCAAGCGCCGGATAAAGCCAGGCGAGGAGCTGAATTACGACTACGGCGTCAACTATTTCCGCGAGTTCCTGAGGGAGATCTGCGCCTGCCCGAAGTGCGAAGAGAAGCGCACCGTCGCCAAGAAAGCAGCGGCGAAAACCGCGGCCAGGAAGCGCGCAGCCAAGAAGACCAAAAAGAAGAGCGCTTCGCCCTCGCGCCGCGAACGCTAGAGCGTCTTCACCTCCGCGCCTTTGGCCTTGCCGATGATCACCACGTGGCTGAGGCCGATGAAGAGGCCGTGCTCGACCACGCCGGCGATATCCTTGAGGGCGCGGCCCAGCGCATCCGCATCGGGAATGCGTTTGGCGTGCGCGTCGAGAATATAGTTGCCGCCATCGGTGATGACCGGCTCGTTGGCTTTGCCACTGACGCGGAGGACTACTTCATTACCGGCGCAGCCAGTGGAGCGCAGCGCCTGGACCACGCGATCCTGAGTCAGAGCAAAGCCGAAGCGGGTCACTTCCACCGGCAAGGGAAAGGCGCCTAGGGTTTCGACCCATTTGGTTTCGTCGGCGATTACGACCATCTTCTTCGACGCGGCGGCGACGATCTTCTCGCGCAGCAGCGCGCCGCCCCCGCCCTTGATCAGGCGAAACGCCGGATCGACCTCATCGGCGCCGTCAACATCGAGATCGAGCGAGCCGACTTGGCTGATCTCCAATAACGGCACGCCGACTTGTTCAGCCAGATTGCGCGTGGCTTCCGACGTCGGCACCCCCTTCACGCGCAAGCCTTGCCGCACGCGCGCGCCGAGCTGGCGGACGAAATGGGCCGACGTCGAACCGGTTCCCAGGCCGACGACCATGCCGTCCCTGACGTACTCGAGCGCCGCCTGCGCGGCATTGAACTTGGCGATGTCTTCGCTCACGGGGGCCCGTCCTTCTTCGCCGCTTTAGCCGCCAATTTCTTTTGGCGGTTCTTGTCGGCCCAGCCTTCGATATTCACCTGCCGTTCCCGCGCGACGCCAAGAGCGCCATCCGTCACGTCTTTGGTGATGACGCTGCCGGTGCCGGTATAGGCGCGATCGCCGATGCGAACGGGCGACACCAGCGCTGTATTCGATCCGATGAACGCGTCCTGACCGATCGTCGCGCGGTACTTGTCGAAGCCGTCGTAATTACAGACGATCGTGCCCGCGCCGATATTGGTGCGCGCGCCCACGTCGGTGTCGCCGATATAGGCCAAGTGATTGGCCTTCACGCCCTCGGCAAGATTCGAGTTCTTCACCTCAACGAAATTGCCGATCTTCACATGGGGGCCGAGCTTGGCGCCGGGGCGAAACCGCGCGAACGGACCGATCTCGGCCTTCGGGCCGATCTCGGTCCGCTCGAAGTGACAATAGGCGTGAATGACGGCGCCGCGTCCGACGCTGACGCCGGGCCCAAAAAAGACGTGCGGTTCGATGACGACATCGGGTTCGATCACCGTGTCATACGAGAAGAACACGCTCGCGGGATCGATCAAAGTGACGCCGGCCTCCATCACTGCTTCGCGCGCGCGCTGCTGAAACGCGCCTTCCGCCTGCGCCAGCTGGGCGCGCGAATTCACCCCGAGCAGCTCGGATTCCAGCGCTTCGACAATGCCGACTTTCATGCCGGCGGCGCGGGCCATGCCCGGAATGTCCGTGAGATAGAATTCGTGCTGCGCATTGTCGCTGCGGAGCGCGGCCAGCAGGTTGAACAGCACCTTGGCGTCGCCCACGAGGGCGCCGGCGTTACACAGGTGGATGGCGAGCTCCTGAGCATTGGCGTCCCGATGTTCGACGCTCTTCACGAAGCCGCCGGCGTCATCGAGCACGATGCGGCCGTATCCCGTCGGATCGTCGGCATAAAAGGCGAGCATGACGACGCTAGAACCAGCGTCTCGCGCCGCGAACATCTTGGCCAGCGTCTCGGCGCGAATGAGTGGCGTGTCGCCAAAATAGACGACGACGTCGCCGTCGAAATCCGCCAGCACGCCGGCGGCTGCTCGCGCGGCGTCGCCAGTTCCCCGCGGAATCTCCTGGATCGCGATGGAATTCGCACCCAGCACCGAGGTTACGCGATCCGCCAGTGCAGGGGCGTTCGGCGGCACCACCACGACGGTCCGGGAGCACGCCAGCTCCCGCGCCAACGCAATGGACCAATCCAAAAGCGGTCGCCCGCCCATATGGTGCAGCATTTTGGGCGTGTCGGACCGCATCCGCTTACCCTGTCCCGCCGCCAGAATGATCGCGGCCCGCGCCCGGCTCATGTGTTCCGACCTTGTCCGAATCCTGGCTCCGCTATAGCCCAACCATTGCTCGCGGAGCGAGTGTCGGATGCCCTCCAAAGCCTGGTGTAAGGAGGGTTGGTGCAGTTTTGCGAGCTTTGGCCGGCGCGCGCAGAGCAGATTGATCCCATGAGCAGCGGCGAATTGGCCGACGCCACTATAGTCTTCGATCTCGACGGCACGCTGGTCGACACCGCGCCGGATTTGGTGCGCGCGCTGAACGAAACCATGGACCTGGAAGGTCTTCCCCGGGTCAGACTGGAAACCGTGCGGCAGCTTGTCGGCCAGGGCGCCCGGGCATTGATCGAGCGCGCGGCGGCTCTGCACGGCGTAACCTTTTCCGCCACGCGCCTGGAGCAACTGACCAACGAGTTTGTCGGATTCTACGCATTCGACATCGCGCGTCAGTCAAAGCCGTTCGATGGCGTCAACGAGGCGCTGGATGCATTGGCCGGGTTCGGCGCGAGGCTCGCCGTCTGCACCAACAAGCGAACCGCTCTTTCCGTGCAATTGCTGGACGCGCTGCAGTTGAGCGGGCGCTTCTCGGCCATCGTCGGCGCCGATGCCGTCACCGATCGCAAGCCGCATCCCGATCATTACCGCGCCGCAGTCACGCGCGCCGGCGGCGTGGTGCGGCGGTCGGTGATGATCGGAGACACCGCAGCAGACGTCGCGGCGGCGCGGGGAGCTGGCGCGCCGGTTTGCGTGGTAAGCTTCGGTTATTGTGACGGCGGCGCCGAGAAACTCGGCGCCGACGTGTTGCTCCACAGATTTTCGGAGTTGGCGCCGGCCTGTCGCCGCTTGCTCGCGGCGCGCCCTTGAACCAACAGGTAACGGCGCTTACGCGACTTCCATCAAGCCGCGCCGACTAGGGCCCGGCCGATCATCGTTGTCGGCCCGCTTGGTCGGGAACCCGTTGACCATATCGCTGCGAACGTCAGTGCGCGCCGAACGCATGGCCGCGACAAAGCCCGCTTCTACGAGCTTCACTTCGACCGTGTAGCCCCGCTCGCGCCAATATTCTTCGATCCGCTGCTTGAGGCGCCTCGCGCCGTCAACATTGCAGAAATCGTGATCCATTCAGCTCCACCACATAGGTTGATCGGTTCCGGGTTGGGCTCAATGGCCCGGGACCGGTCGCGCGGACCTACGCCTCCGCGCTTGCGTCGGCCCCCTTCGCTCCCGCCGGATGTATCTTCGGCAACAAGCGAGGCGCCGATATGGCGACGTCGAGACAGCGGCGCAATTCCGATCACAATGTCCTGATGCCGCAGGCAAAAAAGTTCGTCCCGGACCGGTGGTGGGCGGTTACTCATAGGCGATTTGACCTAAGCCGCTGCCTCGCGCTGGAGAATGGATGCTATCGCCGCCTGCAAGTCGTTGATCTCGTAAGGCTTGCGCAGAACCGGCCGCCCGGCCTCCACGTCCTCTCGGCCGCTATAGCCTGTCGTTAACAGGACCGGCGCGGGATTTCCGCGGCGCTCGACTTCACGGGCCAGATCAATACCGCTCTTGCCCCCCGGCATGACGATATCGGAGAAGATCAGATCGAACGACGACGGCCCCTGCAACAGGTGCAGCGCCTCGTCGACAGATGAAACCCGCTGCGGCGCGTGGCCTATTTCATCGAGCATCGCGCAAACTGTTGCGGCGACCTGATCGTCGTCCTCAACGACAAGAACCTTGTATCCACGGCGCGGGATGGCCGGATTCGCCGTTGGCTGCGAACTCGCCACTTCGGCCGCGCCTGCAACAGGCAGCGTCAGAATGGCGGTCGTACCCGCTCCAAGCGTGCTCTCGAGCCGGACGGCGCCGCCGCTCTGTTGCGCGAAGCCATAGACTTGCGAAAGTCCAAGGCCGGTGCCTTGGCCAATTGGCTTGGTGGTGAAGTACGGCTCGAAGACGCGTCCGAGAATTTCGGGCGCAATACCTCCGCCGGTGTCGCGCACGGAGAGATCGACCGTGCTCTCGCCTGAGCGGCGCGCCGAAATCGTGATCACCCCGCCTTTGGGCATGGCGTCACGCGCGTTGACGCACAGATTGAGAATTGCGAGTTCGAGTTGACCGGGGTCTGTCTTCACGTGAGGCAGATCGTCGGGAACATTGATATCGAGCAAGATGTCTGCGCGGAGCGAGCGCTCGAGCAACGGCCGCATGCCGTTGATGCGCGCGTCAATCGCCACAGCCTGCAGTTCGACGGCCTGGCGGCGCGCGAACGCCAGGAGTTGCCGCGTCAGCCCGGCGCCGCGCTCAACGGCCTGCTGCATCGCTTCCATGATGCTGCGGCGGCGCTCGGGTTCTTCATGCCGCCCCAGCATGCGCAAACCGCCTGACACCACCATCAGCAAATTGTTGAAATCATGCGCAACGCCGCCAGTGAGCTGGCCGATCGCCTCCATCTTACGGCTCTGGATCAGAGCCTCTTCGGCATCTTTGCGCTGTTCGATCTCCGCCTCCAGCGACTGGTTCGCTTTGGCAAGATCGGCGGCGCGCCGCTCGAGTTCGTCTCGCGCGCGAATCAATGCGCCTTGCGCTGCGCCGGCCACGGCCAGCACCAGCGCGGCCATCAGCACAAGTAAAGCGATCGGTGCGTATCGGCCCAGCCGCGCCGGCAACGGCTCGCGGCGCAAGCGCAAATAGACGTAGCCATAGGTCTGGCCACCCTCCGTCACCGCCCGCACCGCGTCGAAGAATGCGCCACTGTACGCGGCCGCCCGTTCGACAGGAGCGTCGGGAAGTTCGGCGGCGCCGTCGCGCCTGAAGGATGCAATCAGCGCGCCCCTTTGGTCGTAGACGGCGACCGCATTGACTTCCGGATTCTCCGCCAACGCCACCGCGTTCTCACGAGCCGCGATCGCGTCACTGAACATGACCGGAGCAGCAACGCTTTGCGCCAGGATGCGCGCCTGGGTGTCGAGCTCGATCAGCTTCTGCCTGGAGAATGCGGTTTCGTTGGCAATGCCGATGGCCAATCCGAGAACGAGCACAAGGATGGCAGTGACAAACGCCAGCGTTCGGTTGAATCGGAATTCGGGAGAGATCGACACGCTCACGCCGTCGCCCTCCGGCGGACCGAAACCGCAATCGAGAGCAGGCGTGAACTCAGGAATAGGTCCGCTTCCGCGGCGCGGGCGTCGTCAATATGAAAACGGACACGGTCGTCCACGATCACGAAGTGAATGACGCCGCGCACTTCGTCGCCGATCGCGCCATCGGTGACGGTGAGCACCGGCGCGCCGCGCACGGCGCGCAACGTGTCGGCGGCGCGAAACCCTGCGACATAGACTGCGTGGCATTGTCTGGCGCCGGCGGGATCGCCCAGGCGGCGCACCTCGAAACTGCGTCCGTTGACGCTCTGGCCGCGCGCCGCTGTGCGAAGCGCGCGGGCAAAAGAGTCCGCACCGATGACGCAGAGAACGATGGGTGCATCGGCTGAGGCGAAGGCGCCGGAGGGCCAGGTGACGAAGGAAGCGAAGCGGTAGAGGAAGGTGGCTTTGACCAGTTCGTCGGACGTTTGCGCCCGCACCGCCGGTGCGAGTCCGAGCAAGATCGCCGTCAGAATGCTTGCGAGGACGCTCCGCAAGCTCATGATCGCCAGCGTGCGCTGATGAAGAACGACGGCGATAGCTCGCGCGGCGGCAGCGCCGGATTGATGAACTCGACGTGCTCGTCGCCCAGATTATAGCCCGCGATCGAGAGTTCGAGATGCTCGTTCACGCGATAGCCGAGCCGCGCATCGACCCCCACATAGGAGGGCACGCCGGGCCCCGGCAGTTCGCCGACATAGCGCAGGGTGAGATCGAAATGCGTGCGATCGTTGACGTCGACGAGTGACCGCAGCATTGCCTGCACCTCGGGATCGTTGCCCGCGAAGCCAACGCCGAACACGTCGGCGCTGCCAGCATCCAACTCGAGGTTCTTTTCGAAGAGCCACAACCCGGCGTCCATCCGCCACCAATCGTTCAGCGCATAGCTGCCCCAGGCCTCCAGGCCATAGGTCTCGCCGTGCATGCCATTGCGCACTTCCAGTGGAAACACCAAGGGACCGCTGGCTTCGACGGTCCGCAGGTCGTCATAGGCGTTGTAATAGGCCGAGAGCGAATACCAGAAGCGTTCGTCGGGCTGCGCACGATAGCCAAGCTCGTAGGCGACAACCTCCTCTGATACGAAGTCGGGGCCGCCGGCGAAGCTGGCGCCGTTGATCAGGTCGCTATCGAACCGTGCAGGCGTGCGCACCGCGCGCGATACGGCAGCCCACAGCAGACTGTTGGGATTCATTCGCCAGGCAAGACGCGCGCTCGGCATGTATTCGAGCCCGGTATAGGAATTATCCTCGAGTTTCAGCCCAGCGATGAAATCCACCGCATCCGCCAGCGCGATCGTGTCCTGGATGTAGGCGTTGTACGTGCGCAGCGTGGCTTCGCTTGGATCGAGGAAGACGGTCCCAGGCCCTGGCGTGAACGAATCATTGGTGACCCGCGCGCCCGCGCCGATGACTATCCGATGCCTATCGGAGATCGCGAAATTGTACTGGGCGTCGAGAGCTGCGGCATCCACTTCGGCGTTGATGCCGCTGGCGATGCCGCGTTCGGTCCGGTCGACATATGCCTGAACCTGAAAGCTCGACGCGTCCGAGAAACGGCGCGACCAGCGCGCGAGCAGGTTCGCGCCGTTTATGGTCGTGTCGGATACCGCGCCCGGCAGCATATCCTGATCGCCGCCATAGGCATCGCCCTGCAGCGTGAGCGTCTGGCTCGCGTCGCCCCAATCGGCGCGGAAACCGCCCTGATAATTGCGCCACTCCGCGGGCTCATCGACGGCGCGCCGACGCCCGAGCCCATAAACGCGATAGGCGCCCGCCTCGCCAAAGCGCGCGCCGTATCGCAAGCCCAACGCTTGCGAAGCATCGCTCGCGCCGCCGGAGACGAGCAGGCCTGTCGTTTCGTGGGCATCGCGAGACACGATGTTGATGACGCCGTTGACGGCGTTCGACCCCCAAAGCGTGCCGCCCGGACCGCTGATCACCTCGATGCGATCGAGATCTTCGATGATGGCGTTCTGCTCGTCCCAGAACACGCCGGAGAACAACGGCGTGTAGACGATGCGCCCGTCCACCAGCACCAGCAGTTTGTTGGCGGTGCCTGTCGAATGATTGAAGCCCCGCGCGCTGATGGCGAAACTCGCCGTGTCGATGCGCGCGACCTGGAGATTAGGCGCAAGGCGCAGCGCCGCGGGAATGCTGCGAATGCCGGCGCGGACCATGTCGTCCGAGGTGATGACGTAGATCGCCGCCGGCGCTTCCCCCACCGGTTGGGCGCGGCGTGAAACCGAAGTGACTTGCAGTTCGCCAAGCTGCTCCAGCGACAGCCCGCTGAGTTCTGCCGATGCGTCGGCGAGTTGGTCCTGCGCGGTAGCCGGAGAAGGAAGTCCGGTGAAGAAAAGCCCGGCCAACATTGCCGTTGACCCGGCCGACAGCCGCCCGCAGCGCATTCCGGACCCTCCCCATTCTTCTGGCCCGGACCTAAACGCGGTGGGAACCGCCCAGGTTCCACGCCGCCGCTGCGCGCTGGCAGCCTCAGCCGCGTCTTCGCGCGGAGCCGACCAGCCACGCCCATGAGCCATCTAATGGGGACTAGTGATGGCTGCGCTGTTCGATCGCCTCACGCACCTTCCTGGCAAGAATGCCGTCCAGGAGCGGCTTTTCCACAATCTCGATGCCTGCCGCGCGTGCTTCACGGCGCACGGCCGCGGTTGGATTGGAAGTGATCAGAATGGCCGGTGCGGCGACGTTCTGCGCGCGCAAAGCCGAGAGCAATGCCAGCCCCGACATGCCCGGAAGCCGCTGATCGAGCACAAAACACAGGCACCCGTGAGCGCCGGCGTCGCCGAGCAGGCTCTCCGCGTCAGCGAAGCAGCGCACGGCGTAGCCCTCGGTTTCGAATGCGAAGCTGAGCGCGTTGAGGAGCGCCGCATCGTCGTCAACCAACACGATGGCCTGGTCGGAGTCTGCTTGGGTCAGGGTGAAGCCTCTTGCGCTCACCCGCCAGAACGCACTTTTTCCCCAAGCGGTTCTTGATCAGCCTCAACTGGGCCGCACTAGCCCTGTTCCAGCAGCAGCGCCATGCGGACCAAGTCCGAGAGCGTGTTGGCGCCCATCTTGTCCATTACGTGGGCTCGATAGATTTCGACTGTCCGCGGACTAATGCCCAATTTCTGGGCGGCGGATTTGTTCGACTCCCCGGCGACGATCGCCGCGAACACTTCCCGTTCGCGTTGCGACAAGTGCGCCGCCCGCGCGTCGATCTCGGCCCGCTCGGTCTGGCGAGCGATCAGACTTCCCTCCCGTGACAAGGCGGTGTCCACCGCTTTCAACAGGACGTCGTCGTCGAACGGCTTTTCGATGAAATCGATGACGCCCGCCTTCATCGCCTCGACCGCCAGGGCTACGTCGCCATGGCCGGTGAGCACGATGACGGGCTGGAACAAGCCCCGCCGCTTCAATTCGAGCACCAGTTCAAGGCCAGTCATCCCCGGCATGCGAATGTCGGTGACGATGCAGGAACCCTGCTCCAATTCGCCGGCGCGTTCGAGAAAGGCGTCGGCCGAGTCGTGGACTTTCGACGCAAGCCCAGCGGAACTCAGTAGGAAGCTCAGCGAATCCCTGATAGCCGGATCGTCATCGATCACATGCACGATACTCAAGACACGCTCTCCTCGTCGGGGGCCAAGCGAACGCTGAATCGGAAGATGGCCCCGCCGTCGCGATTTGGCTCGCACCAGATGCGCCCGCCATGCGCTTCGATGATGGTGCGCGAGATCGACAGTCCAACGCCCATGCCCTGCGGCTTTGTGGTGACGAACGGCTGAAACAGGCGCTCTCGCACTTCATCGTCGAGCCCCGCCCCGGTGTCGGCGACGCTGACCACCGCCATCTCCCCGTCGATCATGGTCGACACCATCAACTGGCGGCGCTCCTGGCCCTGCATCGAATCGAGCGCATTGCGGACGAGATTGACCAGCACTTGCTGGATCTGGATCCGGTCGACCAGCACGCGGTCGAGATGGGGGTCGAGTTCATAGCGTACGTCAACGCCGCTTTCCTTGGCCCCAACCAGCGCCAAGCCGCAGGCTTCGTGCACCAACTTCGACAGCGATTCCACGCTCCGTTCGCCTTCCCCGCGTGACAGAAAATCGCGCAGGCGGCGGATGATGCCGCCGGCGCGCAGGGCCTGGCCTACCGCCTTGTCCACCGCTTCGAGCGCTTTGGGATCGGTTTCTTGCCCGCGGCTCAACAGGCGTTTGGCCCCGTTCAGATAGTTCGCGATGGCGCTGAGCGGCTGGTTCAGTTCATGCGCCAGCGCCGAAGCCATTTCGCCCATCGCGGAGACGCGCGAGATATGCACGATCTCGGCCTGCAGCTGCTCGACACGCGCTTCATGCTCCTTGCGGTCGGTAAGGTCTCGGACAAAGCCGGTGAAGAAACGCCCGCGTTCCGATTTTACTTCGCCTACGGCGAGTTCCATTGGAAAGGTCGATCCGTCCTTGCGTCGCCCGACGACAATGCGGCCAACGCCGATAATGCGCCGATCGCCCGTCTGCAGATAACGCTGCACGTAGGAATCGTGTTGGTCGCGGAAGGGTTGCGGCATCAGCAGATTGATGTTGCGGCCGACGATCTCGGCGGCGCGCCACTGAAACATCCGCTCCGCCGAGGCGCCGTAAGACTGCACGATCGCCTGCTCATTGATAACGATCATCGCCTCTGGGGCGGTGTCGAAGATCGAACGCAAATGCGCTTCGCGCGCCGCCAGAGCGACGCTCGCCTCTTCGCCGGCGCGACGGCGCCGCTCGGCCCAGGCGCCGAGCAGGGCCGCAGCGGCGCCGATCGACGCAAACACCAACGCGGCCACCGGACCAAACGGCGCGCCGATGCGCTCGAGCGCCACTGCGCCCAGCAGCCCGAGCAGCGTGGCGAGCACACCGGGGCCCGCCCCGCCGAGCAGGCTCGCGGCCACTACGACTGCGGCGAAGATCATGAAAGGCGGCGTTTCCGGCCACGACATGCGCAGTCCCGCCGCAGCGCCCATGGCAAGCACGCACGCCGCCGCAGTCAAAGCGTAGGCCGGTCCTCGACGGCGCAGGAAATCGCGCGCCTGCTCAGCAACCGCCACGCTCATGGCGCAGCCGGCGCGTAAGCGGGTGCGGATCGGATCGACGGCGCTCTCATTCCACCAACTCGCCCGGCACTGTGCAGCAATCCCTATCGTTTCGAAATCCAAACAGGCCGGAATCAAGCGCCAGCCGCATCGCCAGCGCTACGGGCGCGGGCGCGACAAGCGGACGCAGCGGCGCAAGGATTTGGCCCGATCCCGCCGCTTTCCCATGTGCCCTACGGGATTCTCCTTAAGCGTTTTTCCCGAATTTCGCCCCAGGGCGCAGCCGCCTAATCCTTGCTTCAACGCAGACGGAGGCGGGACATGCAAACGCACTCGAACGACGCCGAGCACATGGCGGTCCCAAACATGGATAGCATCGAATTCGGCGGCATACCGCTGCGTGGCGTACGCATGCGGTTTGAACGCAACGAAGAGATTTTCGGCCAAGACGAGCCGGCGGACTACATCTACCGGGTCTCGAGCGGCGCGGTGCGCACGATGCGATTCACCTGCGATGGCCGCCGCCAGATCCTTGGCTTCCACTTGCCCGGCGATGTGTTCGGGCTCGAGTTGGGCGAACAGTACAGCTTGTCGGCGGAGGCCGTTACCGCCGCCGAAATCGTCATGGTGCGCCGTTCGACGGTCGAGAAGGCCGTCAATGAAGACAAGCGCGCGGCGCGTGCGCTATTGCAGCTTACCGCCGAGCAGTTGGCGAGCGCGCGCGAGCACGCGCTGGTGTTAGGGCGCAAGGGCGCAGGTGAAAGAGTGGCGGCGTTCCTGCTGCAACTCGCCAATCGTTTCGTGGTGAAGCGGGAACTCGACTTGCCGATGTCGCGCGCCGACATCGCCGACTATCTTGGCCTCACCATCGAAACCGTCTCACGCGCGTTCTCGGAGTTCGAGCGCCAGTCCGCGATTGCGCTGCCCAGCTCCCGCCACGTGGTGATGCGAAATCCGCTGGCGCTGGCGGAGCTGGAAGCGGCCTGACACGGGTTCGCTCAGCACTTCGTCAGTTCGGTGTGGCCAAAGCCCTTGGAGTAATCGAGCACGGAAATCACGGTTGGCGTGAGCTTGAAGATCGCAACCGCGGAAGCGGGCGGCAACTCGCCGGGCGTCTCGATCTGTTCCGGGTAGCGCGCGATCAGCAACTCCATCACGCGCTGCGCTTCCCTGGGGTCGGCGATGCGGCTGGCGCGGCCAGCCATCGATAAGCCGGTGATCTTCAAAACTTGCGGCTCGTCATGGTCGATGGTCAGCGAGACGCGATCGTCGCGCGCCAGATTCCTGGCCTTCTGGCTGTCGCGACCACACAGAAAGTAGAGAGTTAGGCCTTCATGGGCGAAGCCGACAGTGGTGGCTTGCGGCCAGCCATCGGCGCGTAGCGTTGCAACCGTCATAGTGCGGTGCGCTGCCATGATGCTTAAAATCTGGGTCTTGAGCGCATCGTTCATGGCCAACTCCCCTCTCAGTGCGCCAACAGCAGATTTATCCGGTCGCTGGCGTTGACCAGCGCACGGGTGGTGCCGCCGAGCGCGAGTTCGTAAAGTCGCGGGCGTCCGTAAGCACCCGCCACCAATGCGCCGCAGCCGGCCTCGCGGGCGGCGCGGAGCAGCGAAGCTGCGACGTTATCGCCCTCGGTTCGCGCGACGCGAACGCGTTTGACGCCATGACGCAACAGGTACGCATTGAGCGCCTCAACGGAGGCAGGCTTGCGTGGCTGCTCGGCGAGGTCGTTCAGGTTCTGCACGACGACAATTTCGTTCGCCAGACGCAGCAATGGCGCGGCCGCGCGCACGGCGCGGCCGGCCTGTGCGCTGCCGTCCCAGGCCACGGCGATGGCGCCTGGACTGAATTGATCGTCTTTGACCAGAAGGACCGGCGCACGCGCCGCAAGCAATGTTTCGGCGAACGCGGCGCCCAGCGCGAGCGCGTCACGCGCCGCATCGCCGGAGAACATGACGAGGTCGGCAAGCGCGGCACCCTCGGCCAGAGCGGCGGCCGGTATCAGCGCACGGGCATCCACGTAGATCGCGCCGCCTTCCGGCCGCGGGCCGAAAGCGACGCCGGCGCGCGCCGCCGCCTCACTGACGCGGCGCTCCAGCAAGTGTTGCTGAACACGCTGGCCCTCGAGCAGGCGCTCGCTCAATTCGTCCGAGCCGCCCTTCAGGGCGGCGCCGAACGAAACCAGCGCTGCAGCGATGTCGGGATAAGCCGGAAGCACACGGACTTGCGCCCCGCATTGGCGCGCCAATCCGGCAGCTGCGGCGAGTAGCGGCAGGTCGCTTTCCAGGCCCGACGCGACGGTGATGATCGATTGGTAGGACATGTCGCTCCTCGATCTTGGCCAAGCCTGTAGGCGCCGCTTGCGCGCCTGAGCGCGCGCTAGAGCCGCTCGACCCTGGTTACCCGGTAGGTGTGGGCGCCTTCGTCCTCATCGATGGTCACGTACTCGCCCAACACGAAGCGGTGATCGCCCAGCCGGAAGGCGGGGTCATCGTCTTCGCCGCCTTCGTCCAGCTCATAGTGGAAAGCCCAAGAACCTCCCGGCCTGCGGCGCAGATAGCCGTCCTCGTGTTCACGTCCTTCGTGAAACCGCACCACCCGACATTCCTCACGGTGCTCGCGCGCAGTCTCGACATCCAACTTTCCGTCCTTGTCGAGCGGCGCCAGCAGAACGTAGCCAATGCGCGCATCGCCCTCCGGATGGTGCGGCTCGCGCGCCAATTCGAGCCGGATGCGGCGAAAACACGCGGGCAATCTCTCTGCAGCAAGTGCGGTCATGGGCATTCTCCGTCGCCGGTCAGCACAGCACATGCCGGCGCCAACCCCTTTGCGCGGGATCAAATGGCTCCTGCCGTTCAGAGCGCAGGTTGGCTGTTGTGGATCGCCGCCATCACCGGAGCTTTGGTCCAATGCGCATGCTGATCGCTGCGGGCGCGCTCGCCGTCCTTTCTGCGTGTGCAACGCCCGAACCCGCCGCGCTGCGCACACGCGGGCATGACATCGCCGCGACGCAATGCGGCTCTTGTCACGCCGTTGGCCGCACCGGCGAAAGCTCGGCGCCCGAGGCGCCGCCGTTCCGGACCCTGTCGCGCAATTATCGGGTCGATACGCTCCAGGAAGCCTTGGCTGAAGGCATCAGCGTCGGCCATCCGGCGATGCCGCAATTCCAGTTCGCACCGGAGGATGTCGACGCCCTGGTCGACTATCTCCAATCCATCCAGGAGGCGCCGGTCGCGCGCTGAGCGCGCCAGCGTTGGAGCGCCGCGCGGGCGCGGCTCAGGTTAGGGCCGTCTGCCGACGCAGGGCCGGAAGTGGTGGGCGCGACAGGGATTGAATCTATCCTCGCCGCCCGGCGAGCCCTTAAAATTGGGGATGCCTGCAAACTGTTCCGCGGCTGTTTCCCGCCAATACTTTCAACGACTTAATGAGCAAGTTTGCAGACATTCTTCGCTCCCTCGCCATGGGGCGGCGTAACGAAGTCATGATCGCGCTTCACCGATAACGGCTCAGCCGTGAAGCCAAAGCCAGCAAGCTTAACGGCGCTCGGCTAGGCGAGGTCGAACCCGCTCGTTCGGGAGAGAATTTTGTGGCCCGTGCTCAAACTGATCACAATTCGCGCTTCGTTATCCACGATCTCATGGCCAGGGGGACCGATGACCAATCGGTTTGGCTGCAAGACGGTGCGCCAGATAGTGGGGAAATCCCTGCCTTCGCGATGCGCACGTCGGCATGCTTCCAAGAGCTGTTGAGGCATATCAACTCCTGCCGATGCCCACGCGAGCCTCAAATTTATGACATCGCGCACGCTGCAATTTGACTGCGATCAATGCGGCCACAGCGCTGCTGAGACGCGGGCAAGGTCGGGCGCGGTTCAGCGCGGGGAGCTGGACCAAGCCGCGGCGTAGCGTGAACCTCGCTCAGCAGCTCAGGCCATTCAAACGCGACCTTCGCAGTCTGCTCACAGGAGCGGCGGCCCGCCGCCAAAATCCGACGGTCGGCGTCGCGCTATCGTCGCGCGCGGTGACCTTCAGGCCACGCGCAGCGGCATGGCAGAAGCGACATCTGGAGAAAATCGCGCCGGAATTTCGACGCGGAAGCGGGCGCCGCCGCCGGCCGCGCATGAGGCGGACACATCGCCGCCCAGCAATCGCGCTACGCGCTGGCTTAGCGCAAGCCCGAGCCCCATACCCTCAAAGTGCCGGGTCTGAGCGCTCTCAGGCTGGCTGAACGGCTCAAACAAATGCTCCAAGCGATTTGCATCTAAGCTGACGCCGTTGTCCTCGATCTCGATCACTAGCCAAGAGCTGCCCTCATCAACCGCCTGCAAGACGCGAACCTCAATTCGGCCGTTGGTCGTCGAGCGTGCCGCATTAGAGAGCAAGCCGCGCAGACAAAGACTGAGCCTGTCGCCATCCGTCAGCCACACGCCCGGCTCCGTTGTGTCGACAATGTGGATCTCATTGCCATTGGCGCGCGCAAGCGGCTCAATTGCATCAACGGCCTCTTGCACAAACTCTGTCGGCCGGCATTCATCAGGGTCAATGCTGATTTTTCCAGCGTCGATCGCCGCCAGCTTCAGAACGTCGTTCACCATGCTGCGCAAATTCAGCGCCGCTTCAAGCACACGGCGATTGTCCGCGGCCGCTTCGCCAGCGCCAGCTTCGTCGGCATCTTCGATCAACATTTCGCTATAGCCAACAATGGCGTTGAGCGGGGTCCGCAGTTCATGACTCACGTTGGCCATGAACTCAGATTTTGAGCGCGCAAGCTCCTCCGCCGCCGCCCACCCCTGAACAGCGTCTTTGGTGTCGTTCGCTGCCTCGACCAGTAGCGCGCTCGACTTACCAACGACTGCGCGAAAATTGGACACGGAGAGACTCGCCGCCAGAGCGAGCAACGTCATCATGGCGGCGTTCCAAAAGGAAACTTCCTCCATGCGCATCCAATCGTTGGGCGCCGAGCCCAGCGCCTCATAACTCGACGGCGGCAAGATCTCGCGCGCGAGGTGCAAACCGGCATAGGTCAGCGTCACGACCAACACCCAAATCAGGCCCACACGAGCGCCCAACATCAACGAGCCGAGGAGCGGCAGCAGCATGAGAAAGAACGACGTTGTCGAGACAACACCACCTAACGCCCCGGCTGTGAGCGTCACGATCAGGTAGAGCGTGACGAGGTAAGCATGGCAGAGCAGGTCTAGATTGACTTTTGAACGCAGCGCCAAATACGGGAAGGGCGCAAACGCAAACGGCGTTAGTCCGCACAGGAACGCCACAAAGGGGCGTCCGCCGATGACACTGCCGCTAGTCAGCACAACCCAAACCGTAGCGATGACAATCGTCAGCAGCGCCGTGAATGTTAACAAACGCTTGCGCGTTACATGCAGCAAGGAGGCGTCGAGCGGGGGCGAACCCGACAGTCGCTCCCAGAGGGCGTCGAAATAGGCAAACATCTCAAGAGATCTAGCGCCTCTGCGCTAAAGAACCGGAAATGCCGGCACGCTGTCATTCAAGCTTCCGCCTCGCGCGACCAAGGGTTCTATCGCTGACGCCCAAAGCGCGCAGTCTGAAGCCGCCTGCGCGCGCGTCGGATATCTTGTTTGTGTCCGCCATCTGCGCCGTTGAATGCTTTGCGGAGGGCGCTCGATTGAACCGCTGCGCGCGATCAACTCAATGTTGCGGGCGGAGCTGCCGACCCAAGAAGCTAGCGTCCACCAACCACGCCACTCATGTAATCAACACTTCGTTTCCCTCATGGCTTCGGAGCAAGAGAACGTGGCCAGACTTGTAACGAATCGTGCGCGAGATTCATCTCTCCGGATGCAAGGCTATGTTGTCCAAGTGGCGAACGCCGACGCTTCGTCGGCATCACACTATTACGTTCTTTGTAACGACGAGGTTGAAGCCATTCGGCTCGCGCGAGCAAAGCTAGAGCTGGGCGAAGAAAGGTCCGTCTCGATCTTGCGGCCTGTGGCTCAATGGGAAATCGAGGCGTTCGGTCTCTTTCCCGACGAAGTGAGAAAGGCCCCTTAGACACGCTCGAGATCAATCCGGTTTGCATTAAACGACAAGTCTTGAGCAGCAATCTATTGAAGTGCTCGCGGCCCATTCGCATTGCTCCGTCGTCGCGCATGCTTCAAACTCTCTCATGCGATTGCGGTCAATCGACCTGATCGAACAAGAGGACGACAATGTTCGGCAGGCGTAGCGTAGCACCGGATGCAAACCGCCTCAGCGAGCGCATGCGTCAAGCGGTTGATCGAGAGACTGCGCCACCGCCACGGACACTTCCGCTACGCCGACAGATCGAACGTGCGGTGCGCGCGGCAGTCTTCAGACAGGGCGCATTGCTCCTCGCGGGAGGCGAAAAGCTAACGGTGGCGGTAAAAGACATCAGCGCGACGGGCGCCCGCGTAGAGTATTTTGCCCGCCGCGAGCTGCCGGACTTCGTCATCTTGGTTGAACCCACCTTGCGCATCAAATCGCGAGCACGTGTTGTTTGGCAGCGCGACGGTGTTGCTGGGTTGCAGTTCGTTCGTGACTAAGCGTGACGGCCAAGACGGCGACAGTTCCGCTACGGAGCGTAGCCGGCCTCGTCAAACGCAAGACCGCTCGAAGCAACAGCGAGACAAGCGGGCGTGACTCGATCTGGGCTGCATCAACGCCGCAAGGTGGACAACCGACTGGGCGGGTACACGCGCCCATTGTTTGACGTCTTCGCCCTGGCGGCTATCCTAAATGCTCAAGACTTCGGAGGGTAAAGTGGCAGGGAAAACTGGCTCTGGCGCGTTTCTCGCTATCGGTCTGATGGTACTTTCAGTTGGTAGCGCGTGTATCGGCTACGGCCTTTGCGCCATGATGAACGGCCTTGATGGCGGAGCTGTGCTTACTGGCGCCGGCGGCGCCGCCGCAGCTCTTGCGACGATTTTCATCGCCCGGTCCCAGAGGTCGGCGTCCAAAGAGTGAGGCTAGCGTCCACTCGGGCGATGGAAAATCGCAAATGCCTTACGACAGCGCGCTGATAGCGGCTGAGCCATTTTTCAGCGCACGTTCATACCCGCTTGATACAGAGCAGGGCCATATAACGATCGTTGCGGCCAGAAATCAGACCTGACAAACCTAGGTCGATTTCGATTTGGATTCGTTGGCCGCTGAACCGAAAATGCCCTTCGCCATAAGCGAAGTTTCGCCGTCCCGCCGGATTTGAAACACTTCCGCGCGCAACTCATGCACGCGATTGTCCTCCGCAGAAGCAAGCGCGGCTAGCTCCGCCAAATGACAGGCAACGCGGGGCTGGGTTTCCGCCAGTTCGCGCGCACGTTGGGCAAGCTTCATCGCGCCACCAGCCAACGAAGCGATTTCCGCCGCGAGCACCGCATCTTGTGCCGGTTTCAAATTTGCTGGATTGCCGTCGTACCAACCACCGTAAAGCCGCCAGATATTGCGCACGACAAATTCAGGCTCATCGTAGAGCGGCCGAAGATAAGGCTTCTCCAGCGCAGCCGGATCTACTTTGACGCTATGAATAACATCGTTGAGTCGCGCGCCTTGGTTCATCAGAGCGATGGTCTCATCAACAAGTTTTTCGAGAGTTTCGGCCACCTCTGCAAGCACGCGCTTGATGCGTTCGCGACCGCCAATCGGCAGACCATGCGCGGGCAAGAATAACTCGGCGTCCCGGCTCGCCATGTCACGAAGTGCTGCGGCCCACTCGCGAGGATATCGCTGCACCTTCTGAGGATTGCCCGCGTTCGGAAAATTCCAAATGAAGAAGTCGCCAGCGCAGATCGCTTTGTGTTTGGGCACCCACGCCCAGGTATGGTCGTCAGTCTCCCCTTTGGCGTGGTGCAACTCGATCGCAAGGCCGCCAACATTCATAGACATGGCGTCGGTGTAAGTTTGGTCTGGCTTGGGCGAGCTTTCCGGCAGAAACCGTGTTTCACTTGAGATGTCATAACCTGCACGGCGGAATTGGCCGAACTGACGTTCATTGACAATGTGATTGTAGCCATTGGTCAGGTTGTAGCGCTCAAAGCGGCGCGCGACGTTGACATGGCCGCACACGCACGGTCGCGGCTGATTGTTGCCCGCGGCATCCGCAATAAAGGCGCCACAGCCACCGACATGATCGACGTGGCCGTGCGTGTAGACGATTGTGTTGAAGCGATCCTTCTTCCACCGCCTTATCTCCTCGACGACTCGCGAGCCGCCCTGGGGATTTGAGGTGTCGAATGCAACAAGGCCGTCGTCCGTTTCAAACAAGATCGAGTGAGAGAACGCCTCAACCATCGCCACGCCGCGCCCGATCTCGGAAAGCTGGTGGGTGATGCGGTTGATCGGGCCAACCTGGGCTGCCCCCTCCGCGCCTTCGATCACGGCGCTCGACATCGCCAACAAATCCGCCATGGCTGCCCTCATTCATTAAACACGAGTTATCTAGTGCTCATCTGGAGCGTTCGGCAAATCGAGACCAAGAATCCAAGCCACGGCGTAGCCCCCAAACCGGCACGTCGTGAGCTACCCCGGCGATGTCGTGTCGGGCGTGGCGTTAGCTCCTCTGTCAGCCGAAAATGAAATTGAACATGAAGCGGCCCGGAATGAACGTGAACGCGCCAGCCACGATGAGACCCCCAACGAACAAGCTCACCATGGCGCGGCGGTGGCTGCGGATGTCGCGCCGGCGAATGGCGTACACCCCCATCGGCAGAGCAACGAGCACCCATCCGGAAAGCAAGTGGATGAATGAGTAGAAATCTCCGTTGAGTCCCGTGATGAAGAAGCTCGACAGTGCGGTCGTCGCCATCGCCGCGATCCAACTCCAACCAAGGGCCTTGTGCGGCCCACAGCCTTTTGGCAACGCCAGCACGGCGATTCCAATCACTAGAGCGACTAGAGCTGAGACGACGTGAAGTTGGATCGCGGCGGTCTGCGATGCGAACAGGGCCCAGTCCGGCGCGTGCGGATGAAACCGCCCAGATTCGACCGCGCGCCAAAGCAAAGGGGTCACGGGACCGGCCGTGGCCGCTCCTAGTCCAATCAGGACGAGGAGCAGCCCGCGCCCCCGCACGAGTTGTGCGAGCGCGTTCATGACCGCAACCGCACGATGGTTTGGCTGTCAGCGCTGACGCTCACAGCCGCTGCTTCAAAACGTGGCGGGCCGAAACGGATGACGGCGCCGTTTGAGAATGCGGTGGGCTCCATCGGCAGCCCGACAATGTTGCGATTGAGGCGGCCATCTCGATTGACGTCCTGATAGACCGCGAAGCCGTAGCGCCCTGCACGTGGCGCGCTGAGAGTCAGTTCGACAATGTTTGCGGACGCCTCACTCTCGCCAGCAGAAACCGCACGGCTGAGCCAAGTGGCATGATCGAACATCGCGACCCGGACCGGACCGGCGCCAGCATCAACGTTCTCCACACGCACCGAGTGGCGAACGGGAACCTGCTGGGCCTCTACCGGCGCGTATGCCGCAAACAGCATCGCGCCTGCAGCGGCGATTGACTTCAAAAGAATGCTCTTGTTCATCGTTGCCTCCGGGCTAGCGCTTCATCGCGCAACTCCAGGGAAACCATGCAACGGCCGATTTTTCTCTCTGTTTTCCGTGAGTTCGACCGCGTCAGTCGTGAAACGTCCAATGATCACATTTGGCGAAGCGTGAAATGTCGCTGATAACGATTGGCGATGCGCGGCGCGACCCTGCGCCTTGGCGCGCATTGGGTGCAGTTGCGGCGACCGGTGCATTCTTGAGCTTCACTAACCCCTTCGGAGCCACCTCCGGCCTGCCTTGGTGGGGTAGTTTTTTGTATTGGTCACTGCTGGTCGGCGAGGGCTGGTTCGGTGGGCCACTAATGGGGGCAGCCTTGCAGCGCTTGGCGCCTTGCCTCAGCGCGCTAGTCGTCCGTGCCCTGGTGACGCCCTTCATCGCGGTAGTTGTGATGGCGACAATCCTCGCGGTGCAGCGCTTGCTCGGCGAGCCGGTGCCACTTTCCTATTGGCCAACGCTTTATGTGTTGGTTCTTGGGGTGAGCATGGGCGTTGCGGCGCTTGGATGGGTTGTCGAACGGGCCTTCGCCAATCAGCCAGGTGCGATGACGCATGCCCCAACTGGCGCGGCGGTCAGTGTGCGATTTCTCGAACGGCTGCCCGCCAAGCTGCGCGACGCGACGCTCTATGCGATCTCTGCAGAGGATCATTATTTGCGCCTGCACACATCAAAAGGCGCCGACCTCATCCTTATGCGGCTCTCCGACGCCATCGCCGAACTCGAGGGAATCGAAGGCGCGCAAACACATCGCTCCTGGTGGGTCGCGCGGGATGCCGTGCAAAGCGCGAGGCGCGAGGGGGTAAGATTGACGCTCCTGCTGAAGGGCGGCGTCGAGGCGCCCGTGAGCCGCCCCAACATTCGGCCGCTGCGGGAGGCAGGGTGGTACGAATAGGGTCGTAGACACATTGCCCCGCACGTGAACCCGCGAGCGCGCGGCGTAGTAAGCAGCGATACTGCGCCGCCTCCCCGGGCGCCGCACTTCTCGACCAGCGTGCTCATTTCCCTCCCAGCTCGCGCAGTCTGCGGCGAGGCGCTGGTCGCGCCGGTCACCGGCGAGATGGCCAGGGGGCGCTCAAAACCTTGACATCGCGCAAGGCGGGGTGAGGATCACGGGCGTCCGGTCTGCTCAGGGGGCAAACGGGTGAATCGTAGTCTACGCATCGCCATTCTGTTCGCGTCAGCACTGGCGACGGCTGCGTGCGATCCGCAAGAGCCCGCCTCCACACAGCTGGAGGCGCCGCAAGCATCGGAGACCACGGACGAGAGCTTCAGCGCGGGAAGTGTACGCGCATCACTCAATGGCGGTGCGGCCACCACGATGCAGGCGAGCGAGTGCTCCATCGTCAATCAAGGTGAGAACGGCGTGGTCCGCACACCGGATGGCGCGTTTGAGTTATCATGGGCCAATGGATCCTACCGCGCGACGTGGAGCAGCGCCGAAGGCCTCTTCAACGGGAGCGTGACCGGTTCGGTGGATGGCGCAACCGTGAGCTTTGAAGGGAACAGCGGAGGAGCAACCATCGCTGGGTCAGCGTCCTGCGCTTAGGGTGACGAGCGGCGCGCTCTGGCTCGCTGCATCGGATGGGAGGCGTGTCTATGAAGAAGCTTGTTATCGCGGCGCTCGCGGCGCTTTGCATATCCTGCAATCAGCCGCCTGGCGGACAAAATTCAGGCGCCGGGACTCAAAGCGCGGGCGCTCAACCTTCCGCTGGCGCCGGTGATGAGCGCTTCTATGGCCGCGAGAGCTTTACCCTCATCGGAACGCAAACCGGCACAGAAGCCGGTAGCTTCACCGAACATGTTCGCGCATGGGGCCGCACCCGATCGGAGATAAAGGACGTCACCTTGTCGATGATGGGCGTGACGCGCCGCACGCAAACTCGAGTCATCTATACCGGAGCAGAAGTCGCCACTGTGGACCTGGAGACGGGCAACGTCACCCTGATGACAAACCCACTCTATTCCCAAGTGGTTGACGCCATGCGCGGGCGCGATGGCGTCGAGTTTGGCCAAGCGATCATGACACAAATGGGCGGACGCGCCACAGGCGAGCGGGGACGCTTTGCGGGACAGGACTGCGAGTATTGGGAATTGACGCAATTGGGCTCGCGCTCTTGTGTAACTCCTTGGGGCGCAACGTTGCACAATGTCACGGATATGGCGGGCGTGCGCATCGAGCGAACGGTGACAGAGGTTCGAATGGGCGACGGCGGCCCCGACTCGGCGTTTGAGTACGACGCTGCACGCGCAACACAAGCGCCCAACCTCGAAGACATCCGTGCCAAGATGCGCGGGAATTGAAGCGAATACCACCGCCGCTAATGAGCATCCAAGTCAACAGACCGGGACGAACCATGCGCCTTCGAAATCTCGCCCTCGCCCTCCTGCTCATGTCCTGTGGCCAGGCTGAGCCGACAAACGCTGCAGCCGGAAGCGGCGCCACCGGCGGCAATGGCGCAGAGTCCGCGAGCAGCGAACCTGACCGCAATCTGCTTACCCTTGCCGAAGGCGCGGTGCTGATTTCCGCTTCTGTCGATGCCGCGCGGGCGCTCTCGCTTACCGACGGCGCCGACGGCTCCCATTGGAGCAATGGTGGTCCGCGCTATCCGGGGCCATTCACATTCGTGTTCGAGTTGCGCGCGCCGACGCGGCTTGCGCGGATCGGTGTCGAGGGCGCCGGCGCGCGCCCCGGCGGCGTCGCCGGCGCATCAGCGCGAACAGTGCGCATCGAAGCGTCTTCGGAAGGCGCAGAGAGCGGATATGAGCTTGTAGGCGTTGTCGACGCAGCCGAAGACGGTGAAACCCTCATCAGCAGCGCGTTGAACCGCGATGTTCGCTGGCTGCGCTTCACGATCGAAAGCAACCACGGTGCCGAAGCATGGAGCTATCTCGATGGCGTCGTCGCCTATGGCGCACAAACACCGCCAGACACCCAATTCACCGGCGTCTATGCCATCGGTCCACGCGCGTTCCTTGAACTGAAGCAAGACGGCGCTGCGCTTACCGGCTGCTTCGTCGAACAAGCCGGGCATGCGCACGGCGAGATCTCGGGCGATGTCGTCGAAGGGGTCGCGCGCTTGGCATGGCGGCGCACCGACGGACCCGATGTCTCGGGCGTTGGTTTGCTCGTGCGCGACAGTCAGGGGCGTATCAATGGCGTGCGCTATCGCGACCGCAGCCGCACCGTGTGGAGCGGCCCGCCCGCTCCAGAGGGTACTGTCACCCCCTGCAGCTCAGCGCCGCCGCCCGCCAACGCCATCGCTGACGCGCTCGCCGATGACGGCGTTGCGCGCATTTACGGCATCCTGTTCGACTTCGACCAAGCGACGCTCAAGTCGTCGTCTGAAGCGGCGCTCCGCCAATTGCGGAACGCACTTGAAGCCAATCCATCAATGAGCGTCGATATCGAGGGCCACACCGACAATGTCGGCGCAGACGCTTACAATCTAACGCTTTCGGAGCGCCGCGCGCAAAGCGTGGTCGCGTGGCTGACGCAGAACGGCGTGGCTGCTTCACGCCTCAACGCCGTGGGTCGTGGCGAGACCACGCCGGTGGCGTCGAACGAGACAGCGGATGGGCGGGCCCTCAATCGGCGCGTCGAAGTGCGCCGGCGCTAGACCAGCTCAACCGAACGCTCTTTCAATATGAATCCGCTTGCCCGCGGAGCGTGCCCTTGGTTGTCAGCGAACCGTGCGCCCACCGGCCACCTCGATCATTCCCAATTGAATGAGGTCGATCGTCCATTTGAGTTGACGCGCTCTCCAGGCGCTGAAGAAATAGTAGATCGGTGTAGCGGCCGCCGCAGCGAGGAAAATCACCACGCCCGCACTGACCGTCCTGATCGCGTCCCTGATCGTCTCGGGTGCAACGTCTGACGCCAGTGCACCGACTGTAAACGGCAAAGTCACGTAAGCGACGGCGACGGCATTGAATGCGCGTGCGGTCCGATCGACATTGAGCGCGGCAATGTCTGCGATCTTGCAGCGATCCTCAGGACCTAAGACCGAGAGAATTTCTGCCGCCCGTCGCGATCGTGGATCGGCCACAGGACCGGCCACCAGATTGGTTCCCAAGAACCTGTAGGAACTCGGATTCGCGAAAAAATCGATTAAAAGGGTCGAAGCCGGAAACAAGCGAACCAGCGACTCCCAGACCAATTCAAGCTCGGACCTGTGCCGTACCATACAGTTCACCAATAGTGTCTACGCTGTCAGTCAGTGCTCTGGATTTCAAGGGGACAACAATGGGCGTTTGGGGATCCGGCTCGTTCGATAATGATGACGCGCTCGACTGGGTCGAGCACCTGGTCGCCGCCAATTTGGATGCCATCGAAACAGCTCTCCGAAAGGCGATCGAGGGGCGCTCAATTGATGCTCCCGTCGCCGCCCGCGCGATAGCCGCCGCCGAAACCGTCGCCACCCTCCTCGGCCAACCGGGGTCGGGCGTCCCCGAAGCGGTCGTGCGTTGGATCGACGACGCCAACCTAGCGGCGCCGCCGACGCTCGCAGAGCGCGCGACCTCCGCACTGAGACTGATCGTTGCCGACGAAGGGCTGACCGACACATGGCGCACATCGGGACTGCTCGCCGAGTGGCGCGCCAACATCGATAACCTGCTAGGTCGCCTTGACCTCGCCCCCGGCGCTGCGACTCCGGAGCCGGCGCCAAGCGCCGCCTCGAATAAGACGGGCGCTGCAGCAAATCACTCTTATCAGCCTGTACTGGCGCACCGAGTTCAATCGTTTCTCGCCAACATCGCGCCGTTTGAAGGCTACGCGCCGGGAAGCGTAGCGGAGGGCTGCCTGCACCTCTTCGCGGCCGGAGGCCCTTGGGACGAAGACGCGCGAAGTGAACTACGCATCTGCTACAGCGCGCTTATGGACGAGATCGAATCCGGTGATTTCACCGCCTTCTCCGATCGGCGGCGGCGTTATCTCAGCGAGTGCGCCGCATTGTTACGTGAAATCATGCTTGAGGTTCTGGGCGACGCACGCCGCATCGATCTCGGGTAATTCGACCCCACGAAGCGCCGTCGCAAACTCTTTGGATCGCCCTACCCGCTCTCGTCCATCGGGCGACGTCTCCGCCCAGCGATAACGCCCAAATCTACTGTTGACTACGGGCGCTCGAACGACCGCCCCCTCTCGCGAAGCCCCGCCCGCGCGATGACGCGCCGACGCCTTGACCGTACTTGTGCATGCATATACCTACTATTCGACAGTGCATATAGGGGTTCCGAGTGTCGTTGGAGCACATCATTTTGGGGGCGCTGAAGTCCCCGCAGTCGGGCTATGACCTGAAACGATGGTTCGACGAGGTCTTCAGCTTCTTTTGGAACGCAGATCAAAGCCAAATCTACCGCACGATCACCCGCCTATCCGAGCAGGGCTTGATAACCGGCAAAGCTGTTGCCTCCGCGCTCGGGCCGGACAAACGCGTTTATCGAGCAACGGCCAAGGGCAAGGCGGAGCTCCGGCGCTGGCTTAACGATGGCCCCGTCCCTGCCGCGCAACGCACGGCAATCTACGCACAGCTCATCTTTCTAGCCAACTTGCCAGACGAAGAGGCTGCTACGTTTCTCGACGCGATGAAGTCGGACGCCGATCAAATGGTCGCCGCGCTCGAAGCCGTCACCGAGGCAGATGACATCGAAGGTGCTTCAACATCAATGTCCGAAGACGAGCGCGTGGCCTTTTTCAACCGCGCTTCCCTCGCACTAGGGCTCGCGCGCGCCAAGGCAACGCAGCACTTTGCAAGCGAATTGCTCGTTGCTCACAAAGCCAAGTTCGCGACGGCGAGCCGTCATGGAAAGCAACGCGAGTCCGCTGCGACCGACACTTAACCCGAAATCGAAAAGGACGGCCATGAGATCAATTCAGTGGACTGGGATTGGCTTTTTCCTAGTTGTCGCAACCCTTTGGTCAGGCGCGTTCAGACCTGGCTTTTTTGACTTTCAAAACTCTTCGGGGTTTCCATTCCTGCATCGTTTTGCGCTTGAGGCGGTGCTCATTGGAAGCGGTCCTGCCCTCGCGGCCTTGCTTTCGTGGCGACTGTTCGGACAGCAACACCGCACGTCATCCTTGTTTGGCGAGTGGCGAGCTGGCGCACTATTCCTCGCTGCGATCCCGCCAGCCATATTGAGCGCCTTTGGCCTCCCCAACGATTTCGGGATGAACGCCCATGTCGCCGGTGGGCTCGTCGGCGCCATCATCGTTCTTTATGCGCTTGGCGAAGAGATCGGTTGGCGGGGATTCATGCAAGATGCGCTCGCACCGATTCACTTCATACCGCGCAGCATGATTATCGGAACCGCGTGGTGGGCTTGGCATTTATGGTTCACCCAACCTGGCGCAGGCGTTGAGCAACTTGCCGGCAGCTACGTTGTGATTGTTGCCATCGCCTTCGTCTTCTCTGCAATCGTTTCTGTAACGCGCTCCTGGATCTCGGTGGCGGCTTTCCATGCACTCGGCAACATCGCCTTCTTCGCGGGCGGACTCGACATGGAGCCCAGTCGACGATTCCTAATTGCCGGCGTTGCGTTTGCGCTAATGCTGTTAGTGCATCACCACTGGACCCGTCGATCAAGAGCCGTCGCAGCTGAAACACCCAACTTGGCGTAACATCGACGGCGCGAGCTAGCCTATAGGCCGTCGAAGTCCGGAAGCGCTCAAATGCTCCGGCGGCGCACATAGGCCACCGGCGATCCAATAGTCGTATTCCTCCACGTCTTGGCCGCTCGATTCCAGCCGCTGGTCTCGCGTTTGCGGAAGTACGTCACCGCCGCGACCGGTCCGTCCAGAAATGACGGTCTGTCGCTCAGCGGTTGACTGCTCGCGCAGCGGCGCGCGGGATGCGCCAATGAGAGCAGTCTTATTCGCAGTGGCACTTGGGCTCACTGGCTGCGCCGCAATGCCGAACGCCGCAAGCCAACCGGCGTCCACGCCGGTGACCGCGACACTCCCCCAGTGGTGGGTGGATCATGTTGCCTTCATAAGCCGCGATGGCGGAGTTTGGGTGACGCCAAATGCAACGACGGACCCCAATGCACCCGATGCCTTCGGTATGGAATGGCGCGCCTCCAACGAAGGTCGCGTTCTAACCGGGCGCCTCTATGGTCTGCGCAATGGCCAAGAGATCGCCGAGTATTGGACGTTCCGAGAATTTTGGCACCCGGGCGAACAGCGCGCCATCGTGCAGCAATGGGGCGGACCAGGACTCTATGGCGTCGGCGAGTCGCGCTGGGAGAATGGCGAAGGCGTGCTTGATCAGACGTTCTGGCTGCCCGATGGCCGCAGCTGGCGGGAAGGTCACCGCAATCGCGAGAACGGCGATGCCTATGAGACGGTCGCCTTTGACATTGACGCAGCAGGCGTTTGGACGCCGAAAGACGCTCGCACGTGGCGGCGTCTGCAATCCCAATAGAGTTGCAAGTCGCGATGGACACAGATCCAGGCCGCATCCCGTACTACATCGCTGCATCGTCGGTGCTGCTGACGCTCGTGATCTTGCTCGCGGCATCGATAGGCGGGGGCCGCGCGCCGGCTCTGAGATCGGCGGCGTTGTGCGCAGTCTTGATATCGGCCATCGGCATCTTGTTTGCGAAGTACGGCGCGAACTTCGGTTTGCCATGGCAAATCTATTATTCTGTCCCGATGCTGGCCACCGTGTTGCTGCCGCCGCTATTGTTCCGTTTCAGCCTCGGGCGCGCGGCGATATACGTCTTGCTCGCGTTTGCTACAGCGCCGTTGATCCACGCAGGCTTCTTCTACGGGCTTGGCTGGGGTGACTACATGCCGTTCCTGCGCTTGCCGCGATAGCTTCAGACCCAACGTCCACGTCGAACTTTTTTTCCGACTCAGGAATTAGCTATCCCGCTTCGCAACAGCGCTGTCTCGCCGACGATTGTCATTCGCGCTCGCCGACCGTCGCGCCATGTGATCCGAAAGCGCTTCTTGTCGATCCCTGTGGCTCACGCTCATGCCCTTGAGACAGGTCAGCGGATTTACCGGAAGCTTTCCGTATAGAAGCCTCGGTGCGGCGCCGCGTAATCCGTGAAGCCGCCGCCGAAACTGACTTCGCCAACGATGTCGCCCACATCGTTGATTCCAAGTGCAACCGTGTCTTGAGCACCAGGTACATCGAAGTGACGGAACACGCCTCCGCGCCACACAAAAGCGTGCGCACGACCAGTAGGGTCGATTGAGGCGCCCACAATCGCGCCGGTATTGTTGAGTCCGCCGCACATAATCGAGACCCGACCGGCAACACTGAGTTCTGTGATGGATCCGGATGGATCGCGCACAAAGCAGTGCCGGACGCCACCCGGCATCTCGTAGTAACCTACGGCCGTTCCGTCGTTTGCAATGCCTCGCGCGCTCGCTCGGACTGCGCCGGAAAATGGAATGTGAGTAAACACACCCCCGATCCGGACGAAAGCTTGGACCGCGCCGCTGGCGTCAGTGAATTCACCCGATATGTCACCGTGATTGTTGAGCCCTCGGATCACAGTGCCGCTGGCGCCGGGATAAGCGACGGGTGTGTAGATGGCGCCATCCCACAGCATCGCATTGTTGCCGTCATAGCTTAGCGCGACCAAGTCGGAATCGTTGATGGCGAAGGCGCGTCTGTCGAAGGAAGACCCCGGCGGATCGATAACCGAGTTGGCGCCGCCGCGCACGAGCAACGCATGCGCGCTAGCCGGCGGGTCATCGGTTTGAAAGTAGCCTACGATTTCACCATCAGCATTGATGTCACGAAAGCCCGTTATGCGAGCTTCGGGATATTCGTGGAGCGTGAACACCAAAACGGGTCGCAAATCGGGGCATGGACGCGGAAGCACCCAATAGGCATATCCCGCGACCAGGAAGACCAGCAGGATAACCCCGATCATCCGCATCACTTGATAGAAGGCCAGCCGCATCACGCGGTCAAGCCACCCCGATCGCTCCAGCTAATCAACGGTGCTGCTCTATCCCGCCTTCCGGTGCAAATCACGCAAGCCTGATTGTCTTAATTCGCGACGGGGGACCGCGACGCAACGGCGTCAGTAGCAATAACGGAGCGCGCAAGCGCGGCGACACGCCTTCGCGGCAAGGGTTATCGCCGCAGCCGTCCGCGCTCCAACCAAAGCAGCGCCGCTGAAAACGCCAGGAAGACGAGCGCGGTGTAAAACAATGCGCCGCCGTCATTTGGCAGTCCCATGGCGTCAATCTCGGCGACGGAGCGGCCTTCCTGCAGCGCGGCATTGAGCCCTGTCATTTCCGGGAGGCGCACGCCTAGCCATGGCGAGAGGTGAAAACCAATTGCGCTTATCGTGATCACCCCCGCGAGCGCGGCGCCGTAGAAGCGCGTGTAGGGAACGATGAGCAACACTGCCGCGAGAAGCTCGCCAATGCCTGTTAGGCGCCGCAACTCCGGGTCAAATACCGCGATGCCCGAGCGTCCTTCGATCAGCGCAAAAATTGGGTTTGGGTTGGGCCCTATCAGTTTGGGCAGGCCCACCATGAAGACAAGCGCCGCTGCGAATGCGAGCGCCAAGACCCAGCTGGCGATCCGTTGAAGGTTCATCACACTGCCCCTTTTCCCTTTTCCAACTTGAGAAGGCGATCGACGGACCACGCGCCTGGTCCCACTGAAATCAGCACCGCGAGCAAAGCCATCCACCAAGCATGCACGGTCCACCATTCCTGCGGATAGACAAACAATTGAATGACCGCCGTCATCACCAAGAGCCCCGCGGCTGCAAAACGTGACAGGAAGCCCAGCGCCAACATCAACGGCAGTGCGATCTCACCGACGGCCGCCAATACGGTGAACGCATTGGTGATGCCAGCCGGCAGCGCGTACCTGGCAAAATACTCGTCGGCGAAGAGATAAAACGCATCCTCGCGTATGGAGAAACCATTCCACTTGGTGAGCCCTGAGAGAAGAAAGACCCGAGCCACCAAGAGGCGCGCACCCAGGAGCGCCAATGGCCGCAACCAGACATCCGCCCATCCAGCACTATCCGCATAGAGGCCGCCAGCGCGCCCTATCAGGGTCCGTGTATTTCGTGCTTGCCTAGTCATGAGGCTCCCCATCTGCAGAAACCAGAACACTGCTTGCGAGCGCGCTCGCAAAGATCGCGCTCAGATCCGCATCGGCGATGCCTGCGACACCCTCAGCGGCCGCCTGCAGCGTCCCCGAGGGCAAAAGCGCGCCGAGAAATGCGGCCTCCGTGGCGCTTAAGTGGCGGCTTATCACCTCACCCGATGCGCGCCAGATGAGTATAGTCTCAGACGTGCGCGTGGCCGTGCGAGGCGCTAGCGCTGATGCGCCGCCTTCGCGATTGGCGAGCCATATCTCGTAGCAGCTCCAATCTGTTCTCACGATCTGAACGCTTGGATGCAACGCCACCCGCAGACGCGCCAGCGCCTCGCCGTCGAGATCGACAAGATCGTCCACGTGAAGCGGGCGCTGATCGGCGGCGATATGAGCGTCCAACCAAGCGCGATCAAGCCGCGCGACATCGCCGAGAAAGGGGCTCGCCTCAACTTGTGGGATGGTCTTGATAAACTTCGGAAGCCATTCCCCATACGCCACGAGCGTGCGCTCCCCGGGCGGATGCGCGTCAAAGTATGCGGCCGACATCGCAAGAAAGAAGTCTTCACCCACGAGGCGGCGCAGCGCCGGAAAACCAGAGCCCAAAGCGCTCGCCACGGCGCTCACCACATTGTTTCGGTAAACTCGAAGACCTGGATCATCTGCGCTCCAGAACAGGTTCGGCGCCTGAACACTCCCTGACGCCGTTTCTGCAAACGCGGATTGGAAGGCGCCGAGATCGCTCACAAGACCACCTCGGGCGCTTCTACAAGTAAACGGCGGGCGTGCGCGCGCTCCTGCATAAGCAACTCAAAAGCCGGGATCGCCGCATCGCGTTCTATCAGCGTGGGCTTTGCACCGACACGCTGAATGAGCCTTTGGTAGAGCGCCCACACTGGCGCTGAGACAGGAGCCGCATGGGTATCGATCAACAGCGCGGCGCCCAACTGTGGGTCTTCATCGTGACCAGCCAGATGCACCTCACCAATGAGGCGGCCGGGCACAGCATCGACATAGGCCCCGGCATCCCAACCCAAATTGTTCGCCGACACGAAGATATTGTTCACATCGAGCAAGAGGCCGCAGCCGCTTCGCCTACAAACTTCGATGAGGAATTCCGGTTCGCTCATGTCATGTCGTAGCGCCACGTAGGCGGACGGGTTCTCAATCAGAATCGGGCGGCCAATCGCGGTCTGAAACTCTTCGATGCGCTCCACGAGGCGTTGAAGCGCCTCGCGCGTGTATGGGATGGGAAAAAGATCCGCGAAGTAAGTCCCGCCCGCGGCGGACCAGGCCACATGCTCCGACACCTGAGCCGGCTGATAGCGATCGATGAGCGCACGCAGCCGGGCCAGATGCGACTCATCGAGCCGATCAGGACCCGCGAGCGAGGCGCCAACGCCATGGAACGACAACGGACGCCGTTCTCGGAATGCGTCGAGCCAAGCAAGCCGGGGCCCGCCAGCGACCATATAGTTCTCGGGATGGACTTCGAACCAAAGCCCCTCCGCCTCGCACTCGAGTGCGGCGCGATAGTGCTCAACGCGAAGCCCAACGCCGGCGTCGCAAGGCAACGCCGGCGGGCTTCCGTCAATCGACGACGACCTACGGATTGTTGCGCTCAAGTTCACTGAGCGAGGCCTGGCCTGCGGGGGTGACGATGTGCTGGCACGTCCCAGCTGGCGCGTAGGTCCAAGCGTTGCCTTGGAAATCCACCGTTGAAGTGCCCGCGCAAGTCGTGCCGGCGCCGGCGCGGCAATCATTTTCACCCGCGAGCGCGATGCCGTAGCAACGGTCGCGCCGGCCACGAATGCGATCGGTTTGCACCCAGGTCGTAAACGCCGCCCGGGCCTCCGCGGACGCGCTCTCTGAGATCCTCAACTGGTCGTTCGGTTTGGCGGAGGCGACCGGCGCCACAAGGGACACGCCAAGCGCCAAAGCGGCGGCCACGGATACTGTTCGCATTGAAATACTCCTTTGGGAGGGGACGTGGGTCAGTACGGCTCTAACCTGTCAGCCGTTACGTCCGTTGGCCGCAAAGCTGGGTTATCTTGAGGCTCGATCCCAGCGGCCAAACTCGGGCGCCGTAACCCCGACCGCCGCAGACGCGAAATCAATGGTTTGGGGAGGTCTATAGAAAATGTTGCGCACGCTCTTGATCGCTTTCCTGGCAAGCATGCTTCCCGCGACTGCGGCGGCCGAAATATCAGACCGCGCCGCTCGCGAGTGCGGCGTCACCCAACAGACGATGGAGGTATCAAGAGCGGCGCGCCGCGCGCTGGCGACGTTCGAGCGCGACGCCGCCTTCGCCGATCGCGGATCTGGCCCCATTCGCATTATCGAGTTTGCGGACTATTCCTGCCCCGCTTGCCGGGCTCTGCACCCACGCTGGGTCGCGTTCGCCCGCACAAACCCCGATGTCCGCGTCTCGGTCGTTGAGTATCCGATCTACGGGCGCACGCTTGTCTCACGCGCGACGGGCAACAGAACGCTGAACGCCTCGCGCATCGCCATCGCGGCCGCTGCTCAGGGCAAACAATTGGCGTTCCACGATGCGCTGATGGGAATCCCAGGCCGCGTCGATGACCGCGCCATTCGATTGGCGGCCCAGCGGTCTGGGCTCGATCTCGTCGCGGCTCAGCGCCTAGCGGAATCACCGGCGACGATCGCTCGCACTGACGCCAATCTGCGGCTTGCCAACACGCTTGGCTTTGTCGGCACGCCGCATGTAGTCGTCGACGGCGTGCTCTTGTCGCTGCAGCGCGGCTGGAGCTTCCAGCAAGTGGACTGCCTCGTGCGGGCGTCGCGCGCTTCACGCTGACGCGCAGCGCCTTTGGCGTTCATTCTCTCCTCCGCTGAGTAACCCGACAAGCCACTGAAGCGAAGCTTGGAGAGGAGGAGAGCATGAATCATCCGGCTTGCAGCGCGTCCGACATTGGGTCTCACACGCAGAGTGGCGCGCGCATCGCGCTCTGTGTCTTTCATCTGATCGCAGGCGTAGTTGTCGCGCTCATCGCTCTTGGCGCGCTCGCTGTCTTTGGCGCACCATGACCCCTCCCCCGCGTCGCTATGCCCTAATCACAGGCGCCTCGTCCGGCATCGGCGCCGCGATGGCGCACGTGGCCGCGGACGCCGGCTGTTCGATTGGTTTAGTGGCGCGACGCGGCGACAGGATGGAAGCGCTTGCGGAAGCGTTCCGCGCGCGGAAAGTCGAGGTCGACGTCTTCGTCGTTGACTTATCGGCGCCGGAAAGCGCCGCCGAACTTGCTCAGCGCGTTCTTGAACGCGGCCGGAGCGTCGATGTTCTGGTCAACAATGCTGGCGCAACACTGGTCCGCAGCTTCGTCAACGCGACACTCAGCCAGCAGCAGGCTTTTCTCGAACTGACCGTCAACACGCCAGTTGCCTTGGCGCATGCGTTCCTCCCGAGGATGCTCGAGCGGGGTTTCGGGCGCATCATCAATATAAGCTCGATCGCCGCTCTCTCCTCCGGCGCCAAGGGCAACACGCTCTATCCCGCAGGAAAATCGTTTCTGCTGAAATTCTCCCAGTCCTTGAACGCCGAAGTCAAATCTCGAGGCGTGCATGTCACCGCGGTGTTGCCAGGATTCGTCGCCACTGAATTTCAGCACGCCAACAATATCCCGATGGAGGGCGACGCGCCGCGCCGCTTCTCGCAGACGCCAGAAGAAGTCGCGCGCGAGGCTTGGACGCGTAACGACAAGGGTCACGAAATCGTAGTTCCAGGCGGCCCTCCCAAACTGGCTGCGGCGCTGATGCGGGCTTTGCCCGAGCCCTGGATGCGCGCGCTTACGCGCCGCGCGGCGGAGAAATATTATGTCGATGAATGAAGCCGCCGCGCCCGAACGCGCGGACAAGAGCTACGATGTTGTCGTGATCGGCTCCGGCGCCGGCGGCGCCACGCTTGCGCAACGCTTAGCGCAAACCGGCAAGTCCATTCTCATCCTCGAACGCGGCGAGCGCCTGCCGGTCGAACCCGAGAATTGGAGCCCGAAAGACGTCTTCCTGCGTCATCGCTACAAGGCCAAGGAAAAGTGGCTCGATCGCAAGGGTCGGCCATTTCAACCGAACATCCATTATTGGGTCGGCGGCAATACCATTTTCTATGGCGCCGCCCTCTATCGCTTCCGCAAACGCGACTTCGAAGAGACCGTCCATCACGGCGGCAAAACATCGCCCGCCTGGCCCATTCGCTACGATGATCTGGCGCCCTACTACACAGAGGCCGAAGCGTTGTGGAACGTTCACGGCGACCGCGCTTCGGACATTACAGACGACCAGGGCGCGCCCGCTTACCCGCACGCGCCCTTGAGGCACGATCCGGAAATCGCGTCCTTGCGCTCACGCTTGGCGCTTCAAGGCTTCAAGCCCATCAACATGCCCATCGCCGCTGAGCGCGATGAGATGGACGCAGCGAATAGCCCCTGCGTGCGCTGCCGCACCTGTGGAGGATTTCCTTGCTTGCGTGAGGCCAAGTCGGACGGGCGCAAAATGGTGCGCCGCGCGCTTGCCAGCAACAATGTTGAACTGGTGACCGGCGCCAAAGTGCTGAAGCTGGAAACCGCGCCCGGAGGCAGGTCCGTCTCGGCCGTTGTCTACGAAACCGCCGAAGGCGTGCAACGCGTGAAGGGCGACATCATTGTGCTTGCCGCAGGCGCCATCAACTCAGCGGCGATCCTGCTGCGATCCGCCAACGATGATCACCCAACCGGCTTGGCAAACGGCTCCGATCAAGTGGGACGGAACTACATGTTCCACACCGCATCGGCTTCACTCTCATTCGCCTGGCCGAAAATTCAGACCGACTTCCCCAAGACCATGGCGATCAACGACTTCTATTGGGGCGATCCCGATGGGAAATTTCCCTACCCGATGGGGCACATTCAGTTGCTCGAATATCTGTCGGGAGACGTAATCAAGGGACAGCTCTCTCAAACGCTGCCGTCATGGATGATCCCTTCGGCGTTTGCTAATTTCATGGGCGACCGGCTGTTGGCGTTCCTGATCATGACCGAGGACCTGCCGGAAGCCCGCAACCGCGTGCGTCTCACCCCCGGCGGCGGCATTCAGCTCGACTATTGGTACAACAATCTCAAAGCCCACGACCGGCTCATTCGAAGATTTCACAAAGCCATGGCCAAGGCTGGCCGCACCTGCCGCTGCTTGCGCGCTAATCGCACGCAGATGGATTCGATCCTGCCGATCTACGGCACGGCGCACCAATGCGGCACGCTGAAAATGGGAAACGACGCAGCGCGTTCGGTCGTCGATGCATCGTGCAAAGCCCATGAACTGGACAATCTCTATGTCGCCGACACCAGCGTGTTCGTATCCTCCGCCGCCGTGAACCCGGCCCTCACCTGCATCGCCAATAGCCTCCGTGTCGCGGACATCGTGGCAAGCCGCCTGTCTTGAGCACGGCAAGGACGGCCGGTCGCCCATGTCTCAGCAAGAATGTCCGATTGCGTGATTTTTCGAGAGCGGCCCGAGGGGCCCCGAAGCAGGCAAATCAGCTCCGAGCGAACGCAAGCAACGGCAAGATATCGCCGCCGTCGGCAGTTTTGAGCGCGTTGACGTACGCGCGGCGTGTGTCGGAAATGGAGACGATGCTGGCGCTGCCCCAGGTGAAGCGCTTCTCGCCCAACTGAATGACGAGGAGGTCACCAGCCAAGCGCGACCAGCGGCCGTTGCCGTTCGGAAAGGGATGCACCGAGACGAGCTTGTGGCTGAAGCGCACGGCTAACTCGTCGGGCGGCCAAGATTTTTGTTCGACCCAGTATTTGGCGTCATCGACAGTCTGACGCATCGCCACTGGGACCACGTGAGGCGCAACACCAATGTTGCGTTCGCTCGACCGGAACTTGCCCGCCCAACGCCAGACCTCGCCGAACATTCGCAAATGCAGGCGCTGCAGGAATACTTCGTCAAGCACGTCGCGCTTACGCGAAAGCGCCCAACGTTCGCCGGCGGCGACATTGAGCGCTTCCACTTCGTTCAGTTCACGTCTCAACGCGACGTAGGGTGGGATGAGATCGCGCCGTTCTTCTGGCGTTAGAGGCGTCGCCGCGTCATCGGCGGCGAAGAGATCGTCGTCGCCGCTCATGGTTTGACTGCATCGCCCCACAACCTGCGTCCGCCAGCTTCCGCAATCTGGGCGGCGCGCGCATCGATCATCTCCTCACGATCGGCCCTGCGCGGCGCTTGGTCTTCAAGACTCATCGTGTGCAGCACCGCCCTGAGTTCGCGCCGTGCTGCAGCGGCAGCAGCGTCTTGCACCATGACTTCGAGCGGCTTGTTGGGGACGATCGCGTAAACCAAGGTGCAGTCGAGTGCTTCAGCCGCGCGCCGCAGGGTGGCGAGCGTGATGCGTTCTTCAGCTTCATTGCGCTCAAGTTCGGTGACGCTCGGCGGACGCACATTGAGACGCTCGGCGAGTTGCCCGAGTTGAAGGCCCAACGCGTTACGGATGGCGCGGATCCACCCGCCGGACGGCGGAGGGCCTAGCGCGGCGAAGGCGGCCAGACGTTCGTCCAGGCGGCGGCGGGCAAGGCGGCGACTATCCATAGGTTACAGCCTAATAACACAATGTCATATGGAAGGCTATCGCCTAATATTTAGTCTATGCAAGTAGGCCGCACCCTAATTCAAAGCGCAATCTCAGTTGAGCTACAATATCTTGCGGGTAACGACGGGCAGAACCGCTTTTCTGCCCAGCTAACGTCCAAACTCAAAAAGTCTGCTGGGCAGACGCTCCGACCTCTGCAATTCCTTGATTCTACGCTTAAACGTCGAAGAGGCGACAGACGAGTTTGCCTTGTGACAGTTGGCAGGCTGCTGTTAAGTTATTGTTTTTATTTGATAAAATATGGTGGGCGCGACAGGGATTGAATCTATCCTAGCTGCCCGGCGGAGCTTGAAAACCAAGCATGCCTGCAAACTATTCTACCTCCGTTTCCTGCTCATATTTTCAATGACTTACGGGGATGGTTTGCAGACATTCTCTGCTGCCGTCCAAACCTAAAGACGCGCTTCCACCTACGATCCGGGACAAGTCAACTGCCATCGTGCTCGCCGGCGTCAAGGGACGGCTTCGCCTCTTCGCCCTGGACGCCGGCTTGCGCGCGATGGCGATGCAATGGGTGTCGGGACGTGGGAGCCACGTCCCGTGTCCGTTCGACCTCGCGCCCTGCTCGGGCCGAGGTCGAACATGGGAGCATGGGGGAGGCCAGACGCACTTACGTCCAGGGGCCGCCGACGCGCCAGCGCTTTCCAACGGCCTCACCTGTCGCCGCCGGCATGACCAATTGCGCCACCAGCTCGACCGTCTCTTGCAATGATGCCGGCGTCAGCGTCGTTGTCATGCGGCGAACGAATGCCGACCATTGCGTCTGCTTGGATGTGTCGTCGATGAATTCGGCCGTAAGCGCGAGCGGACGCGTCAATGGCGGTTGGGTATCACGTTGGGCGAATGTTGATTTTATGGCTGCGGCAAGGCTTGCGCCGTCGATCTGCATGGTGAGCGCGATCGCCCATAGATCGAAGAAATCCTTCATTCGGCTGTTGCGGATGCCCAATTCGACCATGGCCTGAAACTTCTCCGCGACGACCGTCTCGACCGGATAGGCGCGCACTTTGGCCGCGGGCAAATCGAGCATGGCGGGATAGTCGAGATCGACCGGCGCAGGCGTTATCACGTCACCAAATCCGACATCGACCTTCATCGGAATGCGTACATTGCCAATCCGCGCCAGAAACGAGAGGCGCACGCCCTTATATTCGTCCTGCGCCTGCATCTCTTCGATGCGCAACTGGCTGACGTCAAACGCAACACCGTCCGGCTCAACGCTCATGGCCGCGATATCCGCGACCATCGCCTTGACGCGCCGCTCCCCGGCAGAGCCAAGGCCCAGAAGGTCAAGATCGCCGGTCGCCCGGAACGGCTCTGCGGACCAAAGCGCAAACAGCATCGCGCCCTTGAGTACAAAGGTGTCGCGATAGGAGGACTTGCCAAGCCGGTAGAGAAACCGCTCGATTGCGTAGCGCACGAGGGTGAGCTGGAAATCTTCGCCGCGCTCTTTGGCGCGTGTCAGAAGGCGCGCGCGAACAGAAGCCGCCACGTCGATCTGGTGCGGCGGTTTCATGCTGCCGCCTCAAGATAGGGCCGCATCACATTCTGCATGCGAAAGACCTTGGCTATGCGCCAGAGTTCGTCGGTCTTGCCGCGACGGCGCTTGAGGAGGTCGCGCAGCGCTTCAAGCGCCACATCGAGCCCGATGGCGTTGCGGTGCTTGAAGCACTCGACCACGGTGCGCTCCGGCGAGGTGAGGCGGATCCGGACGCCTTCGATTGTCCGCTCTTCCACACCGACGCCTTCATGCAGATTGCGCGACCGGATGAGACGAAGCGGGACGGCGGGATTGACCGGCGCCCAGGCCTTTGCGCCGATCAGCATCCAGATTTCGTGTGGCGTTTGAGTGCCGAGGTTGTGGAGTCTCAGCGCGCTCAGGAGACAGACGATGCCTTGTGGGACGATGCCGGAAGCCACGGCAATCGTGTGACCGGCGGCGGGCGCCGCCCCGGCCAGACGATATTGGCCGCGGGCCGGCTGCTCCAGCGCTCCCTCCTCCACCAGACGGCGCAGATAGGCGATGGCGATGCCCGCGGCCTCAAGGTCGCGCGCGCGCGCGATGCCCTGACGCTTGATAAGCCTCAGGGCATGGGCCTTCTTGGAGTCCTGCGCGTGCATTGTCATTTTTCCTCGGACAAAACATATAACGTCCGCGTTTTAATAACAAGTATCGACAGATGCGGGCTGCGCTCCCAGACGGGTGTCTCCTGCCATCGTGCTCGCCGGCGTCAAGGGACGGCTTCGCCTCTTCGCCCTGGACGCCGGCTTGCGCGCGATGGCTGCGCTGGAGGTGTCGGGACGTGGGAGCCACGTCCCGCTTTCGTTCGCCCTCACGCCCTGCTCGGGCCGAGGCCGAACATGGGAGCATGGCAGATCAGAAAAGATCACGCTGGCGTTCGTCGGGACGGCGTGCGCGCTTGATGCGTTTGGGTTGCGGGCGTGCTTTCGTCATGACGGCGATGCGCTTCGAGCGTTCGCGCTCTCGCTCGAACTTGGTGCGCCCTTCGAATTGCAGGAGCGCCTCTTCAAGCTTTTCGAGATCAGCCTTCCGCCAGAACACCATGTTGCGAACGATCGTCGGCGCGGGGAATCCCGGAAGATTGCTACGGCGCGCGCGCCAGAGCGTGGCGAGGCTTACACAAAGATCGTCCGCCACAACCTTCTGCGGCACGAGATCCGGCGGAACCTTCATCGTCTCCGATCTTCCCGGTAAGGCCGCAACTGAATGTCGCGCGTCACCAGCAAGCGCACCGAACCGCCAGCGCGGATGCGAATGGTAGGGCGCACGCTCAATTCGCGGTCGACAATGCGCCCGCCGGTGCGTGCAGCTTCCGCCGCCGCCGCATCGCCGACGCTTTGCGCAAACGAGCTTTGATCATCATCCTCGGCATTGTCGGCGATCACGCTGATGATGGCGGAAAGCCCGATGGCGCCGGCAAGGCGATCCAGATGATTGTCGGTTCGGTCGCGGAGACCCGCGGCGCCGGTGGGATCGCTTCCCTCCATGCCGCGCAAGGAAATGCTCCAGCCATTGGGAAAGATGAGCCGGTTCCAGATGAGCACAAGCCGGCGCTCGCCATAGGACGTGTCAGCGTCATACGTTCCGATGAGCCGCGCTCCCTGTGGGATGAGCAGGTGCGCGCCTGAGACGCTGTCATAGACATTGGCCGTCACCTGCGCGATGGCGCGGCCCGGCTGTTCGGAATTGAGTTCGGTGATGAGTGCCGCCGGCACCACCGCGCCCGCCATCAACTCATAGCGCGAACGGGGCGGCATCAGCCGCGCATCGAGACGCGCCTCACCTTCATCGGCGCCGAGCGACGCCGTGGTGCGCGCGCGACCGTCGAAGATGATCGGCGAAGCACGCGCCAGCGCCTGTGGATCGGGCGGCGCCTCGCGCGCGCTTGTGCCGGCGCCGCCGTGTGGCGGACCGGCCCAGGTCTCATCAGCCGGCGGCTCCAGCGTTGCCGCTTGCGGCTGACCGGCGTCACCCCAGAGCATGTCGCGCGGCGCGTCGAGTTCAGCGCGCGGCAGATCGCCCGCTGCATACTGCCCGGATGCGTTGCGGATCGATTCCGGCGGCCCGCCCGCCGCCGCTTGCGCTTCGGCCTGGCGCACCTCGCGCTCCGGCCGCTCGCTTAAACCAATAAAGAGCGCGAGCGTGACTATCGATGCGGCGATGATCGCGCCCGCCATCAGCACCTTGCGCGACAGACGGCGCGGACTTGGCGGACGCGCACGGATCGACAGGTCCGGCGGGGGTTCTGATGCTTGTTTCTCAAAGGCGGCGGTCACGGCCGACCTCCGAGGCGCGCGGGTCGGCGCTGCGGCGGCGCGCCCTCGCGTTCGATGCGCACGATCGTCGGCGCGCGCGTGCCGAGACGCAGTTCCGCGACATCGAAGATGCGATCGACCATGTAGCGCCTGCCCTGCACGCGATAGTTTACGAGCTCTGCGCCTTCGCCGGTGATGACGAAGAGCGGCGGCAGATCGCTCGATGCGACCGCTTCAGGCACTTCAATCCAGGTGCGCCGGCCATCGTCGAACACGCGCGTCGGCATCCAGTTCGGTCTACCGCCGCGCGTGGCGCGGACGCGATAGCCGAAATGGAGTTGGTCGACGCTCGCCATCCGCGCTTCTTCTTCGGCCGGATAACACCAGGCGATCTGCGCGGAATAGGCAGCGCCCGCCTGCGCGATCGCTTCGATCGTGTAGGTGCGCCGGTCGGTGACAAGAACGATATTGGTGCGAAGGCCGGTCGCCTGCGGTTTCACCAGCACGATGGTGCGCCCATCGATGCCGGTCTCGGCGCTCGTCTCCTGCACCATCCATCGCAATGTATCGCCGGCGGCGACATCGCCGAGGCTTTCGCCGGGCTCAAGCAGGATCGCCGAAATGAAGCTCGGGCTCGTGTAGAGTTCGTAGATCGCGCCCGGCGCATAAGTGTAGATCTGACGCGCCTGCGTGAAACTCGTCGTTTCGGGCCGCTGTCGCGCCGCCTCATTGGCGCGCGCGAGCAATTCGCTTGGCGTTGGCTCTCGCCGGGTGCGCCGCGCTTGCGGCGTTTCGGTCGCGGCAACGCTTAGGGCGGGACATTGATCGGCGCTTGCTTGCGCCAGGGCCGTGTAGGGCGACGACAACAGCGCCAGCGTCAGGGTCGCGAACAGAAAGCGCATCATCGCACCCGGCTCCAACTGAATTCGGAGATGAGAAGCCCCAGCGGATTGGAGGCGATCTCGTCGGCGGTGCGCGGGCGGCGCGTCGTGACCGTGAAGACACCGCCATACGCTTCGCCATCGGGCGAGCCCGTCGCATTGGTCTCACGCTCGATCCACGAGACTTCCCAAGAGCGATCTGAGCGCTGGATGATGGAGCGGATATGCACGGTGCGCCCGACCCGCCCCAGGCTGAGGAATGGATCGTCGGCGCGCGCGATCTCGGTCAATTGCGCCGCTGCAGGCGGGGTCAGGAATTTGTATGCCTCCAGCCAATTCTCGCGCAGCACCACGCCATCGGTCGGCAAAGCGCGCACGAGGCGCACGAAACGGCCGAGATGATAAGCGGTCTGCGCATCGTTCGCGCGCCACTCGCCGCTCGCGGCGCGCACATTGAGCACCTGCCCCTCGGGCGTGACTTCGACGACATGCACGAAAGTGCGGCTCTGCAGCGCCACGATCGTCAGAGCAATCGCCAGCCCTGCCGAAAGCGCTAGGCCCGCCATCGCCATCATGCGCCAGGCGCGCGCGGAAATGACAGCCGCGCCCATGCGCCGATCCCATTCCTGGCGGGCGCGCTTATAGGGCGTGTCGGGTTCGTCGCCGGCATAGGATTGCGCCGGCGCCGTGAACGGCGTCCTCATGTCTTGCTTCCTCCAGAAGGCGGCGTTGCGGGCGGCGGCGGTGGCGGCGGCTTCATGCCGGCATAATCGATGGCGGGCCGCGCGGGGCCTTTGGCGCCGCCGCCGCCCGAAAAGCGCCGGCCTCCGGATTTTCCGCCGATCATGCGTGCGCCCGCGCTTGCGAGACTTGTCGCGCCAGAAATGACCGCCCGCCCACCCGCGTAGCCGAGCACGGTGGTGACCGCCGCTCCGCCAGCGATCGCAGGACCAGCCAAATGCGGCTGCCCTTGAACGACTTCACTCGCGAGAATGGGCGCGAACCAGGAGAGCGCGAGCACCGTCGCGCCAAACAAAAGCACATTGAGCACGCCGCCAGCGTCGAGCGTGAAGGCAGCGGGCAGTGTGTTGACGAACGTGATCGAGACCGAAGCGACGAAGGCCAAAACAAAGAGACGCATGGCCGAGCCGACCACCCAGCCAATTGGCCGTTCCGCCACCCAGGCCGTGCCGTTGAACACGCCCCATGGCAAAGCGACGAACGCGACCAGCGAACCGAGCTTGAACGCGATCAGCACCACGAAGAGCTGCAGCGCCAGCACGAAGAAGCCGAGCATGACGAAGAACGCCGCCAGGAAGATTGTCATCATCGCGAAGAAGTCGGTGATGATGTTCATGCCTTCGGCGAGCGCGGCGGTGCGGCCGAAGAGTTCGACGCCGATCTGGCCGACACGGCCAGGATTGTGCAGCTCCGCCATGGTGAGCCCGCCGCCGCCGGCGCGCAGCCCCAGCATCGCGCCCGATTGATTGATGGCGGTGGCGAGGAAATTCCAATTGTTGATGAGAAACGCGAAGAACGAGACGAACAACACCTTGCGAAAGAACGGCGCGAGCGGCGCCTCCTGCGCCAGCGCCCATTGCGCGCCCGCCAGCACGATCGAAATGACGATCAGCGCATTCAGAACATAGGTCACGTCGCCCTGGATCAGGCCGAAGCCGGAATTGGCGACGGCGAGAAACTGATCGAGGAAGGAATTGACCGATGACGGATCCATCGCGCGGCGCCCTCTCTCAGAACGCCGTGCGCGCGGGCGTCAAAGTCCCCGACGTTTCGGTCGGGAACGCACGGCGCCTGATCTCGCCAGCGCGCTCTTCACGCGCGAGCCGCTCCATACGCTCGGTCTCAAGCGCGCGGCCTTGCGCGATCAGCAGCGCGTGAATCTCGGCAAGCTGCGAGGCCTGTATGCCCAAAAGCTGATTGCCGGCTTGAATGGCGCCGGTCTGACCTTCCGAAGCGCTCGACGATTGCAGCGCACGATTGATGGCCCCTTGCGAGCGTTCGATCGAGGCCGCGGCGCGCGCCTCGGCTGCCATCGCACGCTCAAGGCTGCGGCGGCTTTCCGCCATCCACTGGTCCGATTGACCTAGAACCTGATCAAGATCGAATTCCTCCCAGGTCTGCGGATAAAGGGTGCGCAAATCCTCGCCAAGCTGGCGGGCCTCGAAGGCGACGCCCTGCACGCTCTGAAAGAGCGCGCGGGCTTCGCCGATCGATTGCGAGAGCTCCGGCGAGAGTTGCAGCGGATTCTGACGGAGCATCGCGGTCGCTTGCTCAATCTGCTGCACCTGATTACGCAATTGCTGCACCATGTGCGTCACCTGCGTGATCGACTGTGCAAGATTGGCGGGATCGATGACGGGGATTTGCGCCGATGCGGGCGGCGTCGACTGCACGCCAAGCATCAGGCAAAGCGCCAAAGCGGCCATTCCTGTGCTCACTCTCCGTTTCATACGCGCCTCCTATTCCGCAGCGATCGTGATCTTGGGTTCATCGGGAATTTGCGGGGACGAACGCGCCCTGAAACGCCGCATGGCGTCGGCCGCGTCGCGCTGTCCGCGCAGGTCAAGCCACGCTTCGGCGAAGCCGTTCGCGCCGTGCTCCGTAAGCACGCGATCCATCAGCGTGTGATCCTCGGGACGGGACGCACCGACAAACGCAAGAGCTGCAGGCCCAAGACCCACTTCAAACAGGCGGCAGCCATCGCGGTTGACGAGGTAATAATCGCGCTTGGGCGTCGCGGACGCGATGAGATCAATCTGGCGTCCGTTCAAACCCAGTGCGGCGTAGAAGGCGCGCGAATGCGGTTCGCGCGCCCGGTCGTTCGGCAGATAAATCCGTGTCGGGCACGCTTCGATGATGGTGGAGGCGATAGACGAATGTTCGACATCGGCCAGCTCCTGGCTTGCGAACACCACTGCGACGTCCCGTTTTCTGAGTGTCTTCAACCAATCCTGAATCTGCGCCGCGAAGAATGCGTCCTTGAGGAAGAGCCACGCCTCATCGAGCACGAGCATTGTCGGGCGCCCGTCGAACCGCTTCTCCAATGCGTGAAAGAGCGCGCCGAGAACAGCGCCAGCCGCTTCGGGCCGGCGCAGCACGTCATCCATCTCGAACGCCTGCACGGGCCCATAGCCCAAAGTCGATCGATCATGATCGATGAGACGGCCATGGGCGCCGGCCTGCGTGAAGGGATGAAGCGCGGCGCGGACATCCTGGTTCTGCATGAGCGCTGCAAACAAGGTGATCGTCCTGTCCTCGACCGGACGTTCGGCAAGCAATTCCAGAACGCGCCACACCTCCGTGCGTATCTCGGGCGTCACGCTCACATTGGCCGATGCAATGAGCCCGACGAGCCAATCCTGCGCCCAGGCGCGCTCCTCCGGCTCATGCACGCATTCGAGCGGCTGCAGTCCGAGCGCATCGGCGTCCCCCAGATCGAAGAAATCGCCGCCGAGGCCGAGAATGGTCGCGCGGCAAGAGCGCCCCTTGTCGAAGAGATAGAGTTGCGCGCCCGCCGGATGACACGACGTGTAGCGCAGCCATTGCGCGGCCAGCGTCGCGAGGAGCACCGATTTTCCCGCCCCGGTCGGGCCCACGATCATGGTGTGGCCGACATCGCCGACATGGAGATCGAGCCGGAACGGGGTTGCGCCATCCGTCGCCGTAAGCATGAGCGGCGGACCGTTCAGATGCGCATTGCGTTGCGGTCCAGCCCAGACGGCGCTGAGCGGAAGCAGATGCGCCAGGCTCGGTGAGAGCAGGATCGGCCGGCGAGCATCCGCATAGGCTTGCCCTGGCAAAGAGCCGAGCCAGGCTTCGACCGCGTTGACGGATTCCACCTGTGTGACGAAGCCGAGGCCATCGGCGATCTGTTGTATCTGGCGCACGGCGTCGTCGGCCATGTCCTCGCTGGCGTCGGCGACGGTGATGGTGAGCGTGGCGAACCCGGCGCTCACGGCGTCGGTGCCGAGTTCCTGCAGCGCGGTGTCGGCGTCGGCCGCCTGGTTGGCGGCGTCATTGTCGACGAGCAGCGCTTCTTCGCGGAAGAGCGCTTCGCGCAGCAATGTCAGAAGCCCCTTCCGTTTTGAGAACCAGCGCTTGCGGGTCTTCTCCAGTTCGCGGCGCGCCTCTTCCCGGTCGAGCGGAATGAAGCGGCTTACCCAGCGATAGGAGATCGCCAGCCGATTGAGCGCGTCGAGAAAGCCCGGCTCGGTTTCCGTGACAAAGCTGCGCACCGAGATGACGCGCAGATGTTGGCGCCCAAGGCGCGGCGCAAGACCGCCGACGAGCGGCGCATCGGTCAGCAACGCATCGAGATGGAACGGCGTCGCAGGTCTTGCGACGCGATGAGGACGATCGGAGACGCAATCATGGAGATAGGTCAGCGTCTCCTCGTCATCCAGCCAGCGCGCCTCAGGCGCCAGCGTTTCCATCAGCGCCAGGATTTGATCGGTCTCGATGGTGAACCGTTCGAGGTGCTGGCGATAATCGACGGACGACGCCTGGGCGCCTGCGCCATCCTGCGCGCCCTCGAACAGAAAACTCTCAAGCCGGGTCTGGCGTTCGGCTGGCGGGAGCCAGGTCAGCGTGAAGAAATAGCCGCTCTCGAAACGCGCACCGGCAGCCTCGAACACGGCGCGACGCTCTTCATCGATGAGCCAGGACAACGCATCCGGCCAGATTGAATCGGGATAGCCCGGCGCGGGCGCGCGGCGCGCCTCGACATGAAGGCACCAGCCCGATCCCAAGCGACGGAACGCATTGTTGAGCCGCGCCGAAGCGCCGATCAATTCCGATGGCGTTGAGGAATCGAGATCGGGACCGCGAAACGCCATCGTGCGCTGGAACGCGCCGTCCTTGTTGAGCACCACGCCGGGCGCGATCAACGCCGCCCAGGGGAGAAAATCGCTGAGTTGCGTTCCGGACTTCTTGTAGGGGCGCAGATCCATCATCGCGGCGCCCTCACGATCCGAAATAGTGGGGCTTGGCCATGTGGCGCGGCCAGGTGTCTAGAAACCAGGGATCGCGCGCAGCGGCCCACGCAGCGGCGCCTTGCAGAACGGCCCACAAAGGAAAGGCTATGAAGGGTTGCTGCAGACCAAAGCCAATCGCAGCGCCGATCGTGGCGTTCAGAATCGCGAAATTGCGCGGTACGCCGCCCATCAGGATCGGACGCGTGAGCGAAGTCCGCAGCGGGATGCGATAGCCTTCAGGTTCTGTATCGGGGGCGAACGACATCGCTAGATGACCGCGCCGCCGGCGAAGCCGAAGAAGTCGAGAAAGAACGACACCGCCGCGAACATGATGGCGATACCCAACCCCACGAAGGCGAGCTTGCGTACCCCGCCGCCGCCTTCCGAGAAGATGATGGTGACGCCGGCGATAACGATGGCGATGACCGCGGCGGCGCGCGCCACTGGACCGGTGATGGAATCGACGATCTGTTCGAGCGGTCCTTCCCAGGGCATGCCGGAGCCGGCGGCGTATGCTGGCGCTGCGCACGCCAGCAGCGCCAGTCCGATCGCTGCAATCCGTAAGACACGATGTGACTTCATGCTGCCTCTCCCCGGACCTCGTCCGTTTCCAGAATCTCGGTGATGACGCGCCCGCCTTCGCCGTCTTGGTTCCTTGTGCGCGCAATGAAAACGATGATGTCGACGGCGCTGGCGATGAGCCGCTTGGGCGGCGTGGCGCGCGCCTCCATGCACAGGTCTTCAAGACGCATCAGCGCATCGGCCGCGGAATTGGCGTGCAGCGTTAAGAGGCCGCCAGGATGGCCGGTGTTCCAGGCCTTGAGCACTTCCAGCGCTGCGCCATCGCGCACTTCGCCGACGACGATTCGATCCGGCCGGAGCCGCAAGGTCATCTGCACCAGATCGCGCATGCTGATCGGCGGATCGGTGCGTTTTGTCAGAAGCTGCACCGCATTGGGACTTCCACATTGGAGTTCGGCGGTGTCTTCGAGAATGACGACCCGGGCATCCAGAAACGGCGCTTCCGCCAGCAGCGCATTCAACAAAGTCGTCTTGCCCGACCCCGTGCCGCCGGCGACAATGATGTTGCGCTTGGCGGCGACAGCAGCGGCCAGCATCTCTGCCTGGACGGTCGTCGCGATGCCTCCTTCAACATAATCGGCAAGCGTATAGACGGCGCTTGGCCGCTTGCGGATCGCCAGCACGGGCGCCGCCACGAGCGGCGGCAGCAAGGCCTGCACGCGTGCGGCGCTGTCCGGCAGGATCGTCTGCAGGGACGGATGCGCCTCGCCGACGATCTCGCCCGCTTCATGCGCCAGGAGACGGATGGCGGCTTCACGGTCTTGAGGTGAGAGTGTGTGCGGCGTGGCGACCAGGCCTTTGCCGATACGGTCGAGCCACAGGCGTCCGTCTGCATTGATGAGCGCTTCGACCACATCCGGAGCGTCGAGCGCCTCGGCGATCGCGGGTCCGAGCGCACGCGCAAGCGCGGACCGCCGGCGCGCGGTGACGAGCGGGATGGCGCCGGCGCTCACGCTCTCGCCTCCCCGGTCTGATCCAGAACCGCACCGGCTTCCGCGGATTCGAGCGAGAACGTCGAGCCCAGCGATTTGCCGGGGGTCAAAGCCTGCGCCACGAAGTCGAGGAAGCGCTCGAAGCGCGCCTCGGCGCTGGCGGCGGCATCTTCTTCGAGATGCTCGTCGATCGGCGGATTGTGCTCCAGCCAGACCCGCACAAAAAGCAACACGATCTCTTTGAGGATGAGACTTTCGCCGATCACTTTTTCAAGCCGCGCATCGACGCGGGAGATCTGACGGCGCGCGCTTTCTTCGATGACGGCGTTGGTGACGTCGCCGCGTTCGAGCCTGGCCTTGAGCGCCTCCAACACAATGCTCGATTCCGAGCGATGCTGGTCGCGCGCGGCTTTGCGCACCTTGGCGTCCAGCGTGGGCGGCAGATAGACGGTGAGCTTGCGCGCGGCCATCGCTCAGATCCCCTTCGCCCGGCGCCGGCGCGGCGCATCAGTGGGCGCCGCAGCAATCGCTGCGGGCGTCGCCGCTGCCGCGCCGCTCGCCGGATGCGGCAACGCCGCGCCGTCTACGTCGCGAAATCCCGCCATGGCCGCGTCGGAGATCTTGGTTGGACGCGCCGCCGCCTGCGCGAAGAGGTCAGGCTGGTCCGCGAGCGGACGGGACATGACGGGCTTGCCCTTCGGCTGCTTCACAACCTGCGGAATGGTCCCGAGCGCGCGGACCTGCTCCCAATCGTGCGCTGTCGTCAGCGTGGGACGACTGCCCGAAGCCGGACGAAGCCGGTCAACAAACACGGGCTCCTGATCGAACTTGATCTTCTTGGCGCGGATGGGTTTGGCGCCGGAGACAAAGATAAGTTCTTCATCGCGCGGCATGGCGCGGACATCGGCGGGTAGAAGAAGCGGACGGCGCTCCTCGCGAATGGTTGTCGAACCCTTGCGCCAGCCAAGGAGCGATCTTGGGCGCGTGTGCGTCTCGCTTTCACGCAATTCCCACACTTCACCCGCCATTTCGGCGATGCGCTTGGCGGTGTCATTGTCAGCGGCCGAAAACGCGGTGACGACATGGACGTTGTCGAGAATAACATTCTCGCGGCCATAGGCCTTCGTGAGATGGTTGAGGCTCTGGGTGACGAGGAACGCCTTCAAGCCATAGCCCGCCATCGCGCCCATCATGGTCTCGAAGAACGGCATGCGGCCGAGCATCGGAAACTCATCGAGCATAAGGATGAGGCGATGACGCTTTGGGTGTCCCTGCGCGTCTTTCTCCTGATGCTCCATCAGCGCGCGGGCGAACTGATTGATGACGAGTCGTAAGAACGGCATGAGCCGCAGCGCATCCGAAGGCGGCGGTTGAAGGTAGAGCGTGACCGGCTTTGGTCCGCACATCAGATCGCCGATGCGAAAGTCGGATGTCGCCGTATTCCGCGCGACGATCTCATCAGCGAAGAGCCCAAAGAAGCTCTCCGCCGTCGCCTTCACCCCGCTTTGCAGACGCTCCTCGCCAGCGAGAAACGATTCCGCTGCATGCAGCACTTCGGGATGGACTTCCGGCTGGTTCGTCGTCGGCCCAAGCCGATGCAGGGTCGACTTCATGACCTGCGCGGTCGCGTCGAGGTCGCGCAGCTTCTCGCGCACGACGGCGAGCGTCTTGCGTTCCGGCGGCTCGGCATAGAGCACGTGCAGAATGACGCCGACGAGGATCGTCTTGGCCGAACGGTCCCAGAAATCCTGATGCCGCCCATCGCCTTGCGGATCGACGAGGATCTCAACGATGTTCTGGACGTCGCGGACTTCGTTGGGCCCCTTCCTCACTTCGTAAAGCGGATTGAACGAGGCAGAATCCAGACGCGTGGGCGCGAGGCGTAAGACCGGACCCAGGCTCTCGCGAAAGCCCGCCGTACCCGGAAAGCGATGGCGCGCATCGCCATCGGCGAGCTCGCCTTTGACATCGAGCACCAGCGCGGAATGCGGCCACGCCAAAAGCGTGGGCACGACCTGGCCTCTGCCCTTGCCCGACCGCGAGGCGCCGACGAGGAGCTGATGTTCGGGACCATCGAAGCAAAGGATGTCGCGCCCGAACTTGCCGAGCGCCGTGCCAGTATCGGCAAGGAGTCCCGCGGCCTTCGCGTCGTCAGCCCCGCCCCACGCTTTAGCGCCGAACGGTTTTACGGCGAGCTTGCCGCGTGCGGCGACAGCAATCGGCAAGAGCGCAAGCACGAAAGCGCCGAAGACGATCAGACGCGCCACCGAGAAGGGCTTGGGAAACGCTTCCGCATACGCGCTGGACCAGGCGAGAACCGCCCACGGCGCGTAGACTGGCTCAGCGCCAAGCATCGCGAGCGGCGCGCCGAGCGCACGCTGATGGGCGAACACGTCTGCAATGAAGGCGGTGGCGAGCCAAAGCCCGGTGAGCGCGATTAGCGCCGAACCTAGCAATGCGATTCCCGCCCGTTGCATGAGCGAATGGCCTCGACGACTCGCAGGCCTATCCCGCGCCTGTCGATGAAGGGTCATGCCGGCATCGCCGCGCCGTGAATCCGATGCGCGCATTGCGTGCATGCCAGCAAAACTCAGATCGGCGACGATCGGTGCAGCGGATTCACTATCAGGCCGCCGCGTGCGGACTCCATTCACACGCTTGATGCTTGGCGTGCGCCCAGTTCACCGTCTGCGGCGTCTCCGCGCGGGCTGCGTTTGCACGGTGCGTGCGCGATGGAGTTAGCGCGTGTGGCGAGTTGCACAACACGCGCGCGGATGAAGCACGTGACGGAGGAGCACGAACGGCTTTCGTGCGCCCTAACTCTGTTCGCGTAAGGAGAGCAATGGGTGCGGACTCTTCTCCTTGGCCGTGCGCAAGCCCGGCGCCACATCCACCGATTTGATGAATCCGTTCTCGGGATCAAGACGCTCGCGCAACGCGTCCCATGCCGACACCGACGGCAAGGCGGCCTTCAGGATATAGTCGAAACGACCCGCGACGCTGTGCGCTTCGATGACTTCCGGCGTCTCGCGCAACGCCGCTTCGAAAGCCTCGCGCCGTTTGTGCGCCCGGCGACGCAACCTGATGCTGACCCAGAGCATCGACCAGCAATCGAACATGGTCTCTTCCGCGACCGCGACATAAGCCTTGATCGCGCCGCCCTCCTCCAGGCGACGCACGCGTTTGAGACATCCGCTCGCCGACAGGCCCAATGTGCGCGCCAATGCCTGGTTCTGAATGTGTGCGTCTTCCTGCAGACGGCGGATGAGTTCGAGATCGACAAGGTCGAGGCGCGCCCCGTTCGGGGCGAACAGCGGCGGCGTTCGGGACCGCCGCCCAATCACGCTGCTACCCTGCCCAAGTGTCCGGCCAACGCCATCGCCAAGTCCCCCAACGCACCCACTTTCGGTTGAGTCTCAGATTAGGGCCACCCGATCGCTGTTCGTCCCTGAGCCGAGTCAGCCGGGCCCACGCGCCGCGACCACCGCACATCGCCCGCGCAGCCGTCCGCGTCGAGGGACGCTGACGCTCTAAAGCCCTCGACCCGGCCAGCTTCAGGCGCGGGCCAGGAGGAACGAGGTCGCAACACGCGGCCCCGGCGGACCTCCGCCGCTTTCCATCTGGAGCGATCCATGACAACCGATATTCTAGATGCTCGTGCCGAAGCCGCGAGCAAGCGCCGCGACATCGCGTTGGAAATAACCATCAAGATACTCGCTGAATTGGAGCGCGGCGTCATGCCATGGCGCAAGCCATGGGATGGCGCACGCACGGGCCTTGCACTCCCTCGCCGCGCCACCGGCGAGAACTATCGCGGTGTGAACGTCATCATGTTGTGGAGCGCCGCCGTGGCGAAGGGCTATGGCTCGCCCTACTGGATCACACTGCGCCAAGCGAACCAAATCGGCGCCCACGTCCGCAAAGGTGAGCGCGGGGAAATGGTCGTCTACTACGGCCAAGCGAAGAAGACGCGCGACAATGGCGCCGGCATTGAGGTCGAAGACAGCTTTCGCTTTCTGAAGTGTTTTACCGCGTTCAACGCCGAGCAAGTTGAAGGATTGCCGGGGCGATTTTTTCCCGCTCCGGTCGAACCTGACGTTCTTCCTATCGCCGCGCATGAAGCATGGTTCGCCAAACTCGATATCAAGCGCATCCTGACCCAGGACATCGCCTGTTACATTCCGTCCAAGGATGTGATCGGCATGCCGCCGCTTGCGGCCTTCGATTCAGCGGATCACTATGCAGCGACGCTGAACCACGAGGCGGTCCATGCGACCGGCGCCGCGCATCGCGTTGGGCGCGATATGTCCAAGCGCTTTAGCGCGCATGCGCTCGCGGCAGAAGAGCTTGTCGCC